>JALORN010000021.1 GCA_025458905.1 Steroidobacteraceae bacterium | reverse complement strand
CTGCCTGCCGAGATCGAGGTCTATGCCGGCACCAAGCATGGCTGGTGCCCGCCGGACGCGGCGGTCTACGACGCGGCGCAGGCCGAGAAGGCCTGGGCGCGGATGATGGCGCTGTTCGAGAAGGCGCTGGCCTGACGCAGACTGCCGGCAGCGGTGCCGCCCTGGACGGCCGGGCGGCCCGTCCCGCTCGCGCTTCCGGGCGGCGAAGTGAAGGAGCAGGCATGGCGACCAAGGCGGATTTCATCGAGTACGTGCGCGAACAGCTCGCGGGCGCTGGCGCGGTGTCGTATCGGCGGATGTTCGGCGAATACGCCGTCTATCTCGACGACCGGGTGGTCGCCCTGGTCTGCGACAACCAGCTGTTCGTCAAGCCGACTGCGGGCGGGCGCGCGTTCCTCGGCAGCGTCACCGAGGCACCGCCCTTTCCGGGCGCGTCGATGTATTTCCTGGTCGACGACGCGCTGGAATCGCCGCAGGAGGTGGCGCAGCTGATCCGCATCACGGCGCGCGAGCTGCCGGCGCAGAAACCGAAGGCCGGCGCCGTGGCGAAAGGCAAGCCCAAGCCCAAGCCCAAACCCAAACCCAAGCCCAGGTCCAAGCCCAAGCCCAAGTCCAAGTCCAAGTCCGTGCCCAGCGCGAAGTCGAAGGCCAAGTCGACATGAGTCTGCTTTTTCGTGGGCGCTACACCGCGCAGGTCGACGGGCCGTTCGTCGTGTTCATCATCGGCATGCGCGTGAACCGGCTGTGGGCCGTGCATCGCTGGCTGCCGGTCGCGAGTGCCATGGGGCCGATGCTGCGTCAGCTGTTCACGCAGCGGGAGATGGGCCTGCTGCATGCCGAGACGTTCTTCTACTGGCGCGGCGTGGCGCTGGTGCAGTACTGGCGTTCGTTCGAGCAGCTCGAGCAGTTCGCGCGTTCACCGGCGGCCACGCACCTCGAGGCCTGGAAGCGCTTCAACCGCGCGGTCGGGAGCGACGGCAGCGTCGGCATCTGGCACGAGACCTACATGGTGCAGGCGGGGCAGTACGAGGCGGTCTACGGCAACATGCCGCGCCGCGGCCTCGCGCGCGCCGGCGAGCACCTGCCGGCCACCGGGCGTCTCGAAACCGCGAAGCGGCGCCTCGGCCGCGACGGCGAGCCGGCGGTGCCGAGCTACGACAACCCCCCGGCGCCCTAGCGGCCGGCCGGCCTCGGACGCCGGGGCGGCCTAGCTCGCGGGCCGGGTCGCGACGGCGGCGCGGATCTCGCGCAGCTTCGCCTTCACGCGCCGCAGGTTGTCGGGCCCCATCCGCAACAGGATGCGCTGGCCGGCCGACAGCTGCTGCAGCGCCGGGTCTTCGAATTCATAGAGCACCCAGGGGCGTTCGGGCTTCAGGTCGGCGCCGAACTCCGGCAGCCGCAGGCGCAGCGCGCCCGGCGGCTCGGGCGTGGCGAGCAGCAGGTCGATCACGGTGACCAGGCGATCGTTGAAATACTTGCCCGGGTAGCCGAGGTCTTCGTAGGACTGCTGCAGCACCGGGTACACGCGGCGGTAGGCCTGCGCCGCGGCCGCCGTGTCGATCGCCTCGAGCGCGGCGACGTGCCGGGCGTAGCGCGCGTCGTTCGCGGTCGCGATCACTTCGGCGTCGCCGCTGCGCTCGGTGGTGAACTTGCCCGCCGGCGGTTTCACCGGCCACAGGCTGGAGCTCGCCTGCGCACGGCCGAGGTTGTCGATGGTGGTGACGATGCGCCGCGGCAGGTCCTGCAGGCGGAACAGCGACTGCACCGTGTCCGCGCCGGCGAGGGCGGTCAGTGCGCTCTCGAGATCGGCGGCCGTGGGTGCGGCGGGTGCGTCGGGCGGCAGCTCGAGCGGGTTGGCGATGGCCGGCTCGGGTGGCGGCGGCGGCAGCGTGGCGGGTGCCGCGACGGGCGGCTTCGAGACCTCGGGCGGTGCCTCGGGCAGCAGCCATTGCCAGGCGGCGAAGCCGAGGCCGGCGAGCACGACGATGCCGGCGATCAGCGGCGCCTTGCTCCGCGAGGCCGGGGCTTCTGCTTCGGGGGTGTCGTCGGTCATGGCCGATTATAGGAGCAAGTCTGGCGGCGTCGATCCCTGCGTACCGCACGTGCGATGATCCGCGCATGACCCGCGGTCCGTCCTGGAACATCGACGTCGGTGCCGCCGGAGTCGCCGATGCACCCGTGGTCGTCGACGCCACCGACCAGGATGCACCGGCCATCGAGGCGCTGCACCGCGAGGCCTTTGGGGGCGCCGCCGAGGCGCAATTGGTCGCCGCACTGCGCGTTGCCGGCGCTTGCGTCTTCTCGAGGGTGGCGCGGGTGGACGGGTGGGTGGTCGGACACGTCGTGTTGTCGCCCGTCGCGATCGAAGCGGGTGCCGTCGGTGCGGGTGAACCCGCCGAGGTGCTGGGTGTCGCCCCGCTCGCGGTGCTGCCTGCCTTCCAGCGACGCGGCATCGGTGCGGCCCTGATGTGGGGCGCCCTGGAGCGGTCGCGCCTGCGCGGCGTGGCCGGCCTCGTGCTGCTGGGCGATCCCGCCTACTACCGCCGTTTCGGTTTCCGGCCGGCGCGCGAGTTTGGCCTGCGGTGTCGTTGGCCGGGCACGGAGGAGTCGTTCATGGCGCTGGAACTGCGGCCCGGTGGGCTCGCGTCGGCACCGGGACTCGCCCGCTATCACGAGGCGTTCGACGCGCTCGACTAGTGGCGCCGGGAGTCGCGTCAGCGGGCGGCATGGGCCGCGCGCGCTCGCAGCCAGGGCCGCAGCAGCTCCAGCGCCCGGGCCACTTCCTCGTTCGACACCGCGAACGACAGGCGCACGAAGCGATGCCCGTCGCGCGGGTCGAAATCGATGCCGGGTGCCAGGGCGATGCCGGTGGCCTCGAGCAGCTCGCGGCAGAACGCGAGGCTGTCGTTCGTCAGGTGGCCCACGTCGAGGTAGAGATAGAACGCGCCGTCGGGCGGGGCGATGCCGCCCAGGCCCATGCCGGGCAGCTCGGCGAGCAGCAGGGCGCGGTTGCGTGCGTAGCCGTCGACGGCGGCGCGCAGGTCCGCCGGGTCGTCGAAGGCCGCGAGCGCGGCCTGCTGGGCGGCGGAGGGCGGCGTCAGGAAGAAATTGATCAGGTGCGCGCTGAGGCGCGCGACGCAGTCCTCGGGCGCCACCAGCCAGCCGAGACGCCAGCCGGGCATGCGGTAGAGCTTCGAGAAGCTGTTGATCACGATCGCGCGCGGTTCGCAGGCGAGCGCGGTGGCGGCGGGCTCGCCATAGCCGATGCCGTGGTAGATCTCGTCGGACACCAGCTGCGTGCCGCGCGCGCGGCAGGCCGCCGCGACCGCGGCGAGCTGGCCGGCGGAGAGCATCGCACCGGTCGGGTTGCCGGGGCTCGCCACGACCAGGCCGTGCAGCGGGCCCGGCATGCCGGCGACCAGGTCGGGGTCGAGGCGGAACGCGCGGTCGGCGCCGCAGTCGATCTCCACCGGCACGCGACCGAGCGCGGCCAGGGAATTGCGATAGGCCGGATAGCCGGGGCGGGCGAGGCCGACGCGATCGCCAGCGGCGAACAGGGTCGTGAACGTGGCGACCAGCCCGGCGCTCGCGCCCGCCGTCAGCAGGATGCGCGAGGTCGGCACCCGCACGTCGTAGGTCTCGAGATAGTGGCGCGCGATGCGCTCGCGCAGCTCGGGCGATTCGACGTAGCCGTGCGGACCGGCGTCGATCGCGCGATGCGCGGCGGCATGCACCGCCGGCGGCGGCCCGAGCGTCGGCTGGCCGAAGTGCATCGCGATGATGCGGCGGCCGGCGCGCTGCAGCGCGACGGCCTGGCGACCGATCTCGCCGGCGTAGAACGGCGGGATGTCGATGCCGCGCGGGGCCGGCGGGCCGCCCATGCTCGTGGGGAGGGCGGCGTCGGCGTGTCGGTCGGGCGTCTGCATGCAACGCCATGGTCTCACAGCGGCCGCCGTCAGTGCGGCGTGCCGCGAGCCGGTCCTCTATGATCGGAATCGCCAGGACCGCGACGCCGACATCGGAGCACTTGCGCTTGGGCCACTTCCTGCTCTTCTACGAGGTCGTGCCGGACTACGTGACGCGCCGCGCCGAGTTCCGCGACGCGCACCTGCGGCTCGCCTGGGAGGCGCAGGCGCGCGGCGAGCTCGTGCTCGGCGGCGCCTACGCCGATCCGGTGGATGGCGCGGTGCTGCTGTTCCGCGGCGAGTCGGCCGCGGTGGCCGAGCGTTTCGTCGCGCAGGATCCCTACGTGCGCGCGGGGCTCGTGCTGCGCTGGACGGTGCGGCGCTGGACGACGGTGGTCGGCGACGCGGCGGCGTCGCCCGTGCGGCCTGCATGAGGTGTGGAGATGGGAATGCGAACCTCAGGCGCTCTCCTGCGCCGCTCCCGGCGAGCGGTCGCCACGGCGGTGATGCTCGTTGCGGCTCTGGCGACGATGGCGACGCGGGCGGCGGCGCCGGCGGCGGTGCCGGCGGCGGAGCCGGTCCAGGTTCCCGCGCCGGTGACGGACACCGATCCGGCGACGGTTGCGCCGGGCTCGAAGGCCGTCGCCCGACGGCTCACCACGCTGGTCGCCGACCTCGGCAAGACGAAGCGCTTCTATGAGGCACTCGGCTTCCGCGAGGACCGGCGCGCGGAAGTCAGCGACGCGGCTTCGCTGTCGGTGTTCGGGCTCGACCCCGGGGCGCGACTGACCTTCATCCGCATGACGATGGACAACACGCTGTCGACGGGGCGCATCGACGGCGGCACGCTCGGGTTCGCCCAGGTGCACGACCGCTTGCTGCCGCGGCTGCGCGACGCCACCCGGGGCGAGACGATGGTCGGCACGCCGATCCTCGTCATGACCACGGACGGCATCGAGGCCGTGCACGCGCGGCTCGCGGCGATCGGCGCGGAGATCCTCGCGCCGCCGTTTGCGGCCGGCGGCGGGCTGACCTCGATGGTCGTGCGCGACCCGGATGGCCTGCGGATGGAAATCAGCCAGCCCGCGAGCCCGGTGCGATGAGCGCGCCGGCGCGCACGCGCCTCAGCCCGAAGAAGCTGCTGCACAGCAAGTGGACCGCGGTGGCGCCGCGCCGCAAGGAAAAGCATTTCCTGGTGACCCGCGTCGTCGAGCCCGAGCTCGAGGGCGGCGCCGTCGAGTTCGTCGAGCTCGAGGCCGTGCACTCGAAGCGGGTGCAGCGCCTCGCCTGGCGCGAGCTCGCCGACGGCACGACCTGGGTGCAGGGCTGGAAATGAATCGTCGACCCATCACGGCAGGAGTTCCCATGACGCTACGTGCCTCGATTGCGCTGGTCCTCGTGTTTGCCTGCGGCCCGGCCTTCGCCAGCGAGGCGAAGACCTTCGATCCTTCCCCGTATTCGCAGGCCGTCACCGACTGCGACCGGCGCGCCTCGCACGACGACGACCCGTTCAAGGTGACGCCGGGCCTCGAGCGGCCACAGATGGACCTGCCGGCGGCGATCCGGGCCTGCGAGGCGGACCTGAAGAAGGACCCGGGCAATCCGCGCCTGCTCTACCTGCTGGCGCGCGTGCTCACCTATTCGGGCCGGGTCGGCGAGGCGCTGCCCTACATCGAGAAGTCGGCGAGCCTGAAGTACCCGCAGTCGCTGTTCGTCACCGGCTATCTCTACCTCGACGGCGCCTACCAGGCGCCGAAGGATCCGTGTCGCGCGGGCGAACTGATCCGCGAGTCGGCGATCTACGGTCGCCTCGCGGGGCAGGTGGGCTTCCCGAAGTACGTGCTCGACGGTCGCTTCAAGGGTTGCGCGGTGAAGCAGGACAAGGAGGAACTGGCCGGGTTCCTCGCGGCCGCCAAGGCGAGCAAGCCGGAGTACTACGTCGAACTGCTGGTCGACGTGCTGCAGAAGGAAGTCGCGGCACGCTAGTGCGACGATCCCGCGCATGCCCACCCTGATCGAACCCACCGTCCCCGACGCGCTGCTGGACCACGTCGGCCCCGGCGCCGACCTGATCGTCCCCATCGCCAACGGCGAGCCAGTGGCGCTGCTCGATGCCCTCGAGCGCAACGCCGACCGCCTCGACGGGGTGCGCGTGCACCAGATGCACGCGCTGCGCGACCGGCCCTACCTGCACGCCGCGTTCGGCGACCGGCTGCGGCACGTGTCCTACTTCCTCTCGCACGTGACGCGGCCGCGCTTCGCGGCGGGCGAGCTGGACCTGGTGCCGAACCACTTCAGCGAGGTCTATCCGCTGCTGCGCCATCGCTGCAAGGATCCGCTGGTGATCGCCGCGGTGTCGCCGCCCGACCGGCACGGCTACTTCTCGCTCGGCACCGGCGCCGACTACGTGGCGAGCTTCATCGGTCGTGCGCGCTTCTTCGTCGAGGCGAACGCGCGGATGCCGCGCACCTTCGGCCGCAACCAGCTGCACCTCTCGCAGGTGGCCGGCTGGGTCCGCAGCGACACCCCGCTCGTCGAGGTGCCGCCGGTCGAGCCGTCGGCGATCGACCGGCGCATCGCGGCGCTGGTGGCCGAGCGCATCCCGGACGGTGCGACGATCCAGGCCGGCATCGGCGCGATCCCGAATGCGATCCTCGCCGCCCTCGAGAACCATCGCGCGCTCGGCATCCACACCGAGCTGCTGTCGGACGGCGTGATCGGGCTGGTCGAGTCGGGCGTGGTCACGGGCGCGCGCAAGCGCAACAATCGCACCAAGACCATCGGCACCTTCGCGCTCGGCACGCAGCGGCTCTACGACTTCATCGCCGACAACCCGGCGGTCGAGCTGTGGCCGGCCACCTACGTGAACGACCCGCGGCGGATCGCAAGCGAGCCGGGCTTCGTGTCGATCAACGCGACCGTGGAGGTGGACCTCGTGGGACAGTGCGCATCGGAGACGATCGCAGGGCGCTACTGGTCGTCGTCGGGCGGGCAGGCGGACTTCGCCCGCGGCGCGATGTATTCGGAGGGCGGGCAGGCCTTCGTCGTCTGCCGCTCGACCGCCGACGAGGGCCGCGTGTCGAAGATCGTGCCGAGCCTCGCGCCCGGCACGATCGTGACGACGCTGAAGAACACCGTGGACAAGGTGGTGACCGAGTGGGGCGTCGCCGAGCTGCGCGGCAGCAGCCTGCGCGAGCGCGCCACGGCGCTGATCGCGATCGCGCACCCGGACCATCGCGACCGGCTGGCGCACGAGGCGCGGCGGATGGGTTACCTGTGAGCGCGCCGCTGCACGGCGTCACCGTCGTCGACCTCAGCCGCGTGCTGTCCGGTCCCTATTGCTCGATGGTGCTCGCCGACCTCGGCGCACGCGTGATCAAAGTGGAGCCGCCCGGCGCGGGCGACGACTCGCGCGGCTTCGCGCCGTTCTCGGGCGGTGAGTCGGCGTATTTCGCGGCGTTCAACCGCGGCAAGGAGAGCCTCGCGCTCGACCTGCGCCAGCCCGACGATCGCGCGGCCTTCGAGCGGCTGGTCGACGGCGCCGACGTGCTGCTCGACAACTATCGGCCGGGGGTGCTTGCGCGGCTCGGCTATCCGCGCGAGACGATCGCGGCACGCTGGCCGCGGCTGGTGCACGCGAGCATCTCGGGATTCGGGCAGGACGGCCCCTATGCGACGCGCACGGCCTACGACCTGATCATCCAGGCGATGAGCGGCGTGATGAGCCTCACCGGCAACGAGGGCCAGGGGCCGGCGCGGGTCGGCACCTCCATCGTCGACATCGCGACGGGGCTGTTCGCCGCGGTCGGCATCCTCGCGGCGCTCGCCGAGCAGCGCGGCGCGCCGGGCACGCCCGGGCGTTTCGTCGACATCGCGATGCTCGACTGCCAGGTCGCGATGCTCGAGCACGCGCTGGCGCGCACGCAGCTCGGCGACCCGCCGCAGCGGATCGGCGCGCGCTTCCCGACCGTGGCGCCGTCGGACGCGTTCCGCACCACCGATGGCTGGATCGTGATCGGCGCGGTCACGGAGCCCCAGTGGCGCGGCACGCTGCAGGTGCTGGGCCTCGAGCCGCTGCGCGAAGACCCGCGCTTCGCGACGATGGCGCTGCGCGTTGCGAACCACGCGGCGCTGAAGGCCGCGATCGAGGCGGTCACGGCGCTGCAGCCGACGGCGCACTGGGACGCGGCGCTCGCCGCCGCCGGCGTGCCCTGCGGCCCGGTGCGCACGATGGCGGACCTGCTCACCGATCCGCAGCTCGCCTGGCGCGGCATGCTGGTCGAGGCCGCGGGCATCAAGGTGGCCGGCAGCCCGGTGCGCATCTCCGGGCATGCGGCGCCGACCGCGGCGCGTCCGGCGCCTGCGCTGGACCAGGATCGCGACCGGCTGCTCGCGGAGTTTCGCTAGCGCGGCTACGCGGCCAGCGCGGCGAGCGCCTGTTTCAGCGCCTGCTCGATCGCGGCGCGCGCGGCCACGATGCGCTTGCTGGGGCCGCCGATGCTCAGCACCATCGGCCGGGGGCCGAGATCCGCCGGCAGGCCGACGGCCACCGCCGCCACGCCGTCGACCACCGCTGCGCTGGCGAAGGTGATGCCGCCCGCATCGCGCGTCGCACGGACGCGGCGCAGCACCTCGGTGAGGGCCGGCGGGTCACCCTGGCCACCGCGCCCGGCGCGCCGCTGGGCGCGCGCGTGCATCGAGCGCACGGTGGCGTCGGGCAGCGTCGCGAGATGGGCCGTGCCGACGGCCGAGGTCCACAGCGGCATGCGCCGGCCGGGCTGCACGACCAGCTGCACGCCGACGTCCTGCGAATCGACCAGGATCACCTCGAGGTCGAGGTCGCCGACCGCGCTCAGGCTCACGGTCTCGCCGGTCTGCTTGCAGAGCCGCAGCACGCCGTCGCGCAGCCGGCCGTCGATCAGCGCCTCGCCCTGCAGCCAGCCGGTGAGCCGTGCGAGCCGCGCGCCGGGGAAATACGTGGCGCGGCGCCGGTCGGCCGCCAGCCAGCGCAGGCCGACCAGCGCCTTGAGCAGCGTGCCGAGGCTCGATCGCGGGATGTCGAGGTACTGCGCGATTTCCTGGCTGGTCAGCGGCCGGCGCTCGCGCTCGAACAGCTCGAGCAGCGCGGCGATCCGGGCAACGGAGAGCGCGGCGTCGGACACGTCAGTAAAATCCTGATATCGAGACGGTAGAGCTTTATATCAGGATTGATTGACAAGCGGAGGCAGCTTGGACAGTGTGCGCTACCTGCTCAGCACCGGAGGCTCCGCCATGTCAGATTCCCGCCACACCTTGCGCCCGAATGGGCTCAACCTCGCCGTCTCTGCCGCAGTCGCCTCGGCCCTGATGGGTGTTGCGCAGGCACAGCAGCCGGCCGACAGCATGGTCCTCGAGGAAGTCACCGTCAGCGCCCAGCGCCGCGACGAGAACATCCAGACGGTGCCGGTCTCGGTCACCGCGATCGACCCCACCGACATCGAGCGGCGGCAGATCGTCGACACCAAGCAGATCGTGTTCAACGTGCCGAACCTCACCGGCAACAGCAACGTCGGCCAGTCGACCGCGACGACCTTCTTCATGCGCGGCGTCGGCACCACCGAGAACCTCGCCACCGCGGACACCAGCGTCGCGTCAACAACTTCAACCTCGCCGACATCGAGCGCATCGAGGTGCTGCGCGGCCCGCAGGGCACGCTCTACGGCCGCAACACCAACGGCGGCGCGATCAAGATCGTCACCAAGAAGCCGTCGGCCGAGCCCGAGTTCGCGGTGCGCGGCTCCTACGGCAACTACAGCCGCTGGGACGTGAAGCTCTCGGGCAACACGCCGATCACCGACAAGGTGTTCGTGCGCGCCAACTTCCTGACGCAGCAGGGCGACGGCTACATCCGCAACACCACGCTGAACCGCGACGTCAACGACCTCGACTACAACGGCGGGCGCATCGCGCTGCGGGCGCTGCCGTCGGACAACATCGACATCAACCTCGCGGTCGACTACAGCCGCGACGTGACCAACGGCAACTACGCCGCCGACATCGGCGGCGTGCTGCGCCCGGCGAGCACGGACCTGCGGCGTGCGGTCGCGGGCAACGAGAGCCGCGGCGTCGGCGAGACCGGTGGCGTGACGCTGAACATGTCCTGGGAGATCTCCGACACGATCACCCTGAACTCGATCACCGGCTGGCGCGACACCCAGCAGGACCTGAACATCGAGCTTTCCGACCAGCCGGTCTCGCTCTACACCCTGCTGCAGAACCAGCAGTCGGAGCAGGTCAGCCAGGAGTTCCAGTTCTCGGCCGACGTCGGCGAGAACCTGCGCGTGGTCGGCGGCCTGTACTACTTCGACGAGTCGTCGGAAGTGTTCATGACCGACCTGACGCGCACCGCGCCGACGGCGGCGCAGAGCCGCTTCACCAAGGATTTCGACGTCGACGTCGAGAGCTATGCGGCCTTCGGCCAGCTCGAGTGGACGATCGGGCCGGTGACCCTGCTGGCGGCGACGCGCTACACCTCCGAGGACCGCGAGCTCGACATCACCCAGACCAGCAGCATCGCGGGTCCCTTGTTCAACTGGAACACCGCCTCGCTGCTCGCCCGGCAGGCCGCCGGCCAGAACATCTCTCCGCGGCGCTCGTTCAGCGACAACACGCCGAAGTTCGGCATCAACTGGCAGGTCAGCGACGACCTGTTCGCCTATGCCTCCTACACCGAGGGCTTCCGCTCCGGCGGCTGGACCGGCCGCGCGTTCAACGTCAACCAGTACATCAACTTCAACCCGGAGAACGTCGAGTCGATCGAGGCGGGCCTCAAGGCGACGCTCGCGGGTGGCAAGGTGCGGTGGAACACCTCGGTGTTCTCGATGGACTACAGCGACCTCTTCAACACGCTGACCATCGCCGGCGTGTTCACGGTGCAGACCGCCGACGCCACCATCGAGGGCGTGGAGTCGGAGCTCACCTGGCGCGCGACCAGCTGGCTGGACCTGTTCGCGAACCTCGGCTGGCTCGACACCTCCTACGAGGGTGCGCGGCCGGCGAACCTCGCGCCGGAGCTGCAGCGGGCGCCCGAGCTGCAGGTCAAGGCGGGCTTCTCGGTCGACTACCCGCTCGCGGCCGGCACGCTGCTCGTCAACGGCGACGTGTTCCACACGGAGGAGTACCGCGTGACGCCGGCGAACCTCGCGTTCACGACGCCGCTGCTCGCGCCGGGCGTCGGCGTGACCGGGCCGTTCACGATCATCAACGCCTCCGTCGGCTACCGCTGGAACGACGACAAGTACGAGATCAGCGCAGCGTGCACCAACTGCGCCGACGAGGAGTACTTCGAGGGCGGCACCTACATCGGCCCGTATGCCGGGGTCTGGACGGGCGCGCCGCGCTTCTATCGCCTGAACTTCGCCGTCCGGCTGTAAGCTTCGACCCGGGGGGCCGCCGTGCGCGTCGCGCCGGCGGCCCAAGTCCCCGGAGGCAGGCATGGTGACCTTCGACCCCGCCCGGCGCGAGGCGCTGGTGGCCGCGCTGGCGGCCGCCACGGCCCCGGCCACGCTGGTCGCGGCATCGGGCGTGCCTGCCGCCGTTTGCGCCGCGCCCGTCGCGGCGTCCCCGTCCCCGCAATACGAGGCAGGCATGAAGATGCGCAAGTACCAGGTCGGCGACCAGAAGGGCCTCGACTCCCTGAAGCTCGTGGTGGGCCCGGTGCCCGAGCCCGGCCCGGGTGAGGTGCGGATCGCGGTCAAGGCTTCGGCGCTGAACCACCGCGACCTGATGGTGATGGGCGGGCGCTATGGCGGGCCGAAGCCGCCGACGCGCGTGCCGGTGGCCGACGGCGCGGGCGAGGTGGTCGCGGTGGGCGCGGGCGTCACGCGCGTCAAGGTCGGCGACCGGGTCACCGCGCCGCACTTCACGCCCTGGGTCGACGGCGACTACGACCCGTCGGTGTTCGCCGGCGACGTCGGCAACTCGATCGACGGCTGGCTGCAGGAACAGGTGCTGCTGCCGGCCGCGGCGCTGGTCAAGCTGCCGGCGAAGATGGGCTACGAAGAGGCTGCGGCGCTCGGCGCGGCCGGCATCACCGCCTGGGCGGTGCTCGAGCCTTTCGGCCGGATGAAGTCCGGCGACGTGGTGCTCACCCTCGGCACCGGTGGCGTCGCGATCCTCGCGCTGCAGATCGCCAAGATGGGCGGCGCGACCGTGGCGATCACCTCTTCCAGCGACACCAAGCTCGCGGCCTGCCGGGAGCTCGGCGCCGACATCACGGTCAACTACCGGACCACGCCCGCGTGGCACGAGGCCGTGCTGGCCGCGACCGGCGGCCGCGGTGCCGACATCGTGGTCGAGACCGTCGGCCTCGGCACGCTGTCGCAGTCGCTCGCCTGCTGCGCACCGAACGCGCGCGTCGGCTGGCTCGGCGGCCTGGAGGGCCCGCCCGCGGGCGGCCCGACCCTCTTCCCCATGATCGCCAAGAACGTGGTGCTCAAGGGCATCACCTCCGGCAGCCGCCGCATGCTCGAGGACCTGCTGCGCGCCGTCGATGGCAACGGCGTCAAGCCGAAGATCGACAAGGTCTTCCCCTTCGACCAGGCCCGCGCCGCGCTCGACTACCTCGCCACCGGCACCCACCTCGGCAAGATCGTCATCCGCCACTAAAAGGGGACGGATTTATTTTCGGATCTATTCTCGGAAGCGGGTCGGCTCGATCGCCGAGCCTGGGTTCGATGCTTGCCCGCGACCTCAGTGGCGGCCCCGGAGGCGCCGTAGCTCGGCGCGTTCCTGGCGGGTGGGGCGGTGGCCCGGGCCCGCGCCGGACGCCGCGGCGATGCGCATGTTCTCGGCGTGCTTCTCGCGCCGCGCCGTGCTCGCCTCCGACTCGCGGTAGCAGGCCTGGGCCTCGAGCGCAGGCCCACGTCGCGGCGGCAGCGACAGCACTTCGCACTCGAAGTCGACGCTGCCGCGGCGGAAGCTCACCATGTCGCCGGGCTTGACCGCGCGCGCCGGCTTCACGCGCGTGCCGTTGAGGTGCACGAGGCCGCCCTGCACCGCGTCGGCCGCGAGGCTCCGCGACTTGTAGAAGCGGGCGTTGAACAGCCAGACGTCGATGCGCGCCGGGTCGGCCATGGATGCAGGCTAAGCCTGCCTCACGCGCCTGTCGATGGAGCAAGCGCTTGCCGGGGGCGCTCGCCCGCGGACGGGAAAATAAATCTGTCCCCTTTAGTCGAGGTCGCGGGCGATGCGGGTGCCGAAGATCTGGCTGGTGAGGGCCTCGGGGTCGCGGCCGCGGAAGGCAGGGCGCTGGCGGTGGAAGTCGGTGCGCCAGGAGCCGCCGCGCGAACCGCGGCGATCGCAGCCCTTCGCGAGCTGGGGGGAGCCGTCGACGGGCCTGGCAGGGTAGGGCATCTCGTAGCAGTCCTCGACCCACTCCCAGACGTTGCCGATCGTGTCGTGCAGACCGAAGGCGTTCGCCGCGAACTTCCCGACCGGGGCGACGTCCGGGTAGCCGTCGTCGCACGGTGCAGGCGAGTAGGGCAGCTTGATGCCCTTGTCGGCCGCAACCTTCTCGGCACTCTTGTCGTGGATGTTGGCCTGCCGGCAGGCCGCCGAGGCGTCGTCGCCCCAGGTGTGGAGGCCGGTGGTGCCGGCACGCGCGACGTACTCCCACTCGGCTTCGGTGAGCAACCGGTACTTCTTGCCGGTCTTCCCCGCGAGCCACGACACATAGGACTTGGCGTCGCTCCAGCGGATGCAGGCGACCGGTTCGTCGTCGCGGATCGGGCGACCGTAGCTGGGGTCTGCCCAGCTGCTGCCGGCCACCGCCTCGACGCGATCGCCGAAGAACACGTTGCAGCCGGTGCCGGCGGTCTCGTGTCCGGTGGCCTCGACGAACCTGCGGTACTGCCCGTTGGTGAGCTCGAAGCGACCGGCGGCGAACGGATAGCCGATCGACACCTGATGCACTGGGCCTTCGTAGCGATCCTTCTCGCCGCCGTCGACGCCCATCATGAACTTCCCGGGCGGGATCACCACCATTTCGGGGCAGTCCGGGCAGTCCTTGAAGACCGTGCCGGGCTTCGAGGCCTTGCCCTGCGCGGCGGCCTCGGGCAACGGGAGCATCGCCGCGATCACGAGCAGCGCCGCGCCGGCGAGCCGCGCTGCGCCCACGGGCCGCGAGGCCGACGTCACGCGTCGCGATCCTGGCCGTTGGCTTTCTGCTTCGCCTCGGCAGCCTCGTCGGCCGCCAGCAGCGGGCGGCAGACCTTCTCGATCATGCGCTGCCGCACCGCGGCGCGCGCCCTGGACGCCGCCTCGTCGGGCACGTAGTCGTCCACCGCGTCGGGCGTCGGCGCCTGCTGCGCCGCGGCGAGCCGCTCGTGCGCGTCGACGCGCTCGCGCAGCACCGAGACCTCGGACATCAGCTGCATCACCATGCCGAGCAGCGTGTCGACGCGAGGGTCGACGCCCGGCACCTCGATGCGGGTCTTGTGGATGCGGTAGCGGCGATCCCCGGTCGGGGCGGCACGGACCGTGGCGCTCATCGGCGGGGCTTCCGGGCGGAGGCGATGTACCAGGACTTGTAGCCGCCCTTGTTGGGCTGGCCGAACATGCCCTGCACCTTGTCGCGCGACGGCGGGCCCATGGCCGCGTCGTTGAAGCCGGCGTGGATGTCGGTGAAGCCGGCCTTCTGCGCGAGCGCCGCGTAGTCGGCCTCGGTCGCGCCGAGCCAGAACGGCTCGTTGTTGTAGCGCGTCTCGTAGTCGGCGCGCACCAGGTCGAAGGCGTCGGCCATGTCGGCGCGGAACGGCACCTCGAGGTGGATCATCACGCCGCCCGGCTTCAGTACCCGGAAGCACTCGGCCATGATCCGCGGCAGCGCCTTGTGGCTGGTCTCGTGCAGCATCGCGCTCGAGTAGACGAGGTCGAAGCTCTCGTCCGGGAAGTCGGTCTGCTCGGCGTTGCCCTGCACGAAGTTCAGCGGCACGCCGAGGTGCGCGGCGCGCGCCCGCGCATAGCGCAGCAGGCTCGCGCCGACGTCGAGTCCGGTGCAGTCCGCCTGCGGGAAGGCGCGCTTGACCGCGACCAGGCTGTTGCCGACCGTGCAGCCCATCTCCAGGATCTGCCTCGGGTCGAGATCGGGGTAGATCTCGTACAGGTGCGCGATCACGGTGTTGCCGCGCATGTCGTTCATCTGCCCGCCCTGGCGGCCGAGGCTGTAGAGCGAGGCGGCCTTGTCGAACACCGCGCCCTGGCGAATGCTCTGCTCGTCGCCCTTCGGATCGTAGTGGTAGCCGCCCGGCATCATGTGGATGTCGCCGGCGGCGATGTAGCGCGGCACCTCGAAGTCCGGGTCGACGCGCAGCGAGCCGATCGGCGGGGCGCTGCGCTCGAGCGCCTCCAGTTCGGCGCGCTGGCGGTCGACGCAGTCGACCGCGGACTGCCACATCATCTCCTGCGCGGCGCGCGTCGAGGAGATCCAGTTCTGGTAGAGCTGCTTGTCTTCGAGGCGCTTGCGCAACTGCTGCAGCGTCGGCTTCTGCCCGCCGGCCTCGAGTTCCCGGGCGATGCCGAGGGTCATCTGGCGCAGCGCGGGGTCCATCTGCGTGTAGAGGAAGGTCTTCAGCGCGACCACGAAGCCCTGCTCGGAGGTCTCGTCGTGGGTGCTGAGCGGCATCATGGGGTGGATGCGGGGTGCGGGCATGGGACGCTCCTGTGGAACCGTGTTCGCCTCGGCGACGCTGGCCAAGATACCCTGCGGGCCTCGGGGCGTGGCGTCGGGGTTTACCGTGGTTTCAGCCACCGGCAGGCCACCGGCCGCAGACCGGGCAAGGCAGCGTGGCCGGGTACGGCGCGGCTGTCGGGGCGGCCGCCGAAGGCGATTTTGCACACGTGAGCATACAGAGGGGTGGGGATGAAGTCATCGGGCGCCGGACCGGGACCGTGCAGGGGCCGCGGGGACGGTCCTGGCAGACAGGAGAATCGTGCGCTGCCGGGTCAGCGGCCGTCCGGCCGCCCGCCCGCGGGTGCGGGCCGGTACACCGCGCTCGCTCTCGCCTCGGCCCTCGCCCTCGGGCTCGGGCTCGGGCTCGCGGCCTGCTCGCAGTCGGACGCCTTCATCGGCGCCCAGCTCGACCACCAACTGCGCCAGGGCAGCACGCCGACGCTCGACCTGGCCCAGGTGGGTCCCGCGAACTGGACGCGCGCCTGCGTGCTCGGTCCCGGGACCTCGGATGCGCGCGCCGCCGAGTTGCTCGGCTTCCCCTGGGAGCTCGGCCGTCGCAGCGACGTCGCGCGGCGCGACGACCGCTTCGTGCTGGCGTTCAGCGACGGGCGCAAGGTGCTCGGCTTCGTCGAGCGGATGCGTGCCGACGGCGACTTCACGACGCTGCAGCCGCCGTGCTTCGCGCGGGACGCCGCACGCTTCGTGACGCGCCGCGACGCCGGCGGCCGCCTCGCCGTGTCGGGCCGTGCCGCGCCGTAGGCCGGCGCCGACGCCACACACTGCCGCGCAGGGGGTTAGCGTCGACGTGGCGCGCGTGGACCATGGATGCACCTGACGCGAACGAGGTGGCGCGATGCCCTGGCCCGAGACCGACGTCCAGCAGCCCGGCGGCGAGCCGGTCGATGCCGTCAGCCTCTTGAAGGTCGACCTGGCGGCCGTGGACGGCGTGGTCGCCGAGTACTGGGACGTCTCGCACGCCGACGACCTGGAGGCTCGGCGCCACAAGGACGAGGTCGCGATCGAGGTCTGCCGGCGGACCCGCGAGTACCTCGCCCTCGAGGACGCGTTCGTGCGCGCCGTCGAGGGGGCCGTGGCCGACGCGGGCCTGCTGCGCGAGATGCAGGCCGGCCAGACGAAGGCCCTGGAACTGGTCGAGGCGATCGAGCAGTCCGACCCGCGCAACAACCAGCGCGACTCGGCGGTGCGCGTGCTCGGCGACTTCATGCTGCGCCATGCCCAGGGCGAGCTCGAGGGCGTGTTCAAGCACGTCGCGGCGTCGCGGCTCAACCTCTTCGACCTCGGCGAGCAGCTGCGCCGCAGCCGCGCCGAAGGGACGCTGTCGCAGGGCGCGCTGCCGCGTCGCCTGCCGGGGGCCGCTGCGCACGACTCGGCGCTGCCTCAGGGCTGAGCCGGCGCGCCTGGCCGGCAGGCGCGCCGGTCGGGCGCGAGCTGCGGCCCGCGGCTGCGCGGGGCCATCCGGCCCGTGTGCCGCGGGGCGTCCGCTATGATGCCGGTCGATGAACACGCCCCTGAAGCGGCTCGGCCGCGTGCTGCTCAAAGGCCTGGTTGCGATCCTGCCGATCGGGCTGACGATCTACGTCGTCTACTGGCTCGGCATCACCACCGAGACGCTGCTCTCGGGGCCGCTGAAATGGCTGCTGCCGCCGGGTGTGTACCGGCCCGGCATGGGCCTGGTGGCGGGCTTCCTGCTGCTGCTGGTCGTGGGCCTGCTGGTCAACGCCTACCTCGTGCGCCGCGTGCTCGGGCTCGGCGAGTCGCTGCTGCTGCGCGTGCCGGTGGTCAAGACCGTATATGCGTCGATCCGCGACCTCACGGCGCTCGTCAACACCAAGGACCGCAAGCGCGAGCTCGAGCGGGTGGTGATGGTGCGGTTCGGGCCAGGGCGCGTGATCGGCTTCGTGACGCAGGAGAGCGCCGTCGTCCCCGGCCTCGAGCGCGGTGGCGGCGAGCTGGTCGCGGTGTACTTGCCGATGAGCTACCAGATCGGCGGCTACACGGTCTACCTGCCGC
This sequence comes from Steroidobacteraceae bacterium, assembly GCA_025458905.1. Classification (GTDB taxonomy): domain Bacteria; phylum Pseudomonadota; class Gammaproteobacteria; order Steroidobacterales; family Steroidobacteraceae; genus UBA964. The sequence continues at coordinate 78,042 of JALORN010000021.1, read as the reverse complement.
GGGACCAGATCGAGGCGACCGACCTGACGGTCGAGCAGGCGATGCGCATCGTGATCACCGGCGGGCTGCAGGGGGCCTGAGGCGCTCAGCGCGGCCGCGGTGGCCCGGGCTCGTCCTCGGCTTCCGGGTCGGGCCGGTCATCGGCCGGGCGCAGCAGGATGGGTTCGACGGCGGTCGCGGGCATGCTGCGCGAAAGGTCCCAGAACAGCGCGTCGAAGCCGATGCGGATGCCGGGATCGGCGTCCCAGCCGTAGCGGCGGTCCCAGCGCACCAGCGGCTCGATGTATCCATAGAGCCAGCGCTGCCGCAGCGGGCGCTTGAAGAACACCGCCGCCTCGTAGTACTCGACGCGGTTGCGGCGCTCGCCGGTCGCGAGCAGCTGCAGGCCGTAGCCGCGGGCGAAGTCGAGGTTGCGCACCAGGCGGCCGTAGCGCTCGGGCAGCAGCAGCTCGCCGGCGCGCGCCACCAGGAAGGCCTGGGTCCACTCCGTGGCATCGCGGTCGTTGCGCCACTTGGCGAAGGTCGAGCTGCGCAGGATCGTCGCGCGGCCGACGCGCCGGTCGACGGTGAAGCCGCCCGAGGCGCCGACGCCCTCGCCGGTCTCGGCGAACAGCTTGGCGAACGGGAACACGTCCCAGAGGCCGATTGGCTGGTACTTCGCCCAGCGCAGCGACGCGAACGCGATCGGCGGCACGTCGGCCCGCACGCCGACGTCGAAGTCGAAGTTCCCGTAGGGGCTGAAGCGCAGGCCGGCGCGCACTTCGCCGCGATCGTCCGACAGGTCCGGCGACTCGGCGACGTCGTCGGAGGTGACGAACAACCGTAGCCGGCGCTCGATGTTCGGCAGGTTCAGCGACACGTCGAGGTTCAGGTCGAGCCCGAACTTCACGCCGTCCGGCCGGTCGATCGTCTGGGTGATCACGCCGAGGCGAAACGGCGTCGCCGGCACCGCCAGCAGCTCGGCGTCCGGGGGCGCGAAGCGCCGGTCGGTGTCCTCGACCAGCCGCTGCGCGTTCACGTACAGCCAGTCGTGGGTGCGGTCGAGCCGCTGCCCGAAGTCGAGCGGCGGCGGGCGGCGCGCCGCTTCCTCGCGTATCTCGGCGGTGCTGAGCACCGATGGGCCGAAGCGCTCGGTGCCGGACTGCGCGTGCGCAGCCGGCGGCATGCCGGGCAGCAGCGCGGACACCGCCAGCAGGGGCCAGGCGCGCGGCAGCGTGCGCACGCTCAATCCCGCAGCGTCGGCACCCAGGCGAGCCCGAGCTGCAGCCCGATGTCCGGCGTGTTGTTGAGGTTCTGCAAGTTCTCGGTGACCGCGAACGACAGCAGGGTACTCCCGAACGCACGATACACGCCGAGGCTCGCCTGGTACTTGGTCCGCGTCAGATCGGTGAGGTCCGTCTCGCGGCGGGAGCGCCACGGCCGGCTGGCGTAGGCCTGCAGCAGCCAGTGGGTGCGCTCGCTCCAGCGGTACTCGACGCCGAGCACCGCGGTCGGCACCGTGCGGCGCGAGTTGCCGGGCAGGATGTCGTCCGCGCCGTAGCGCACCGCCGAGACCGCGGCATAGAGCGCGTGCCGGTCGCCGAAGTACTGCAGGGTGGCCTGCAGCCCGGGTTCGGCGTCGCCGGTCGACAGGAACTCGCGCCGGCCGTTCACCGGCAGCTTGACGGCCGCCTCCAGCACCAGGTTCCAGCGCTCCGGCAGCCGCAGGCCGCTGTAGCGCAGCCCGATCGTCGGGTCGAGCATGCCGCCCCGCGTCGGTGACCCGAGCGACACGCGCTGCGCGTCGCGCAGGTCGAGCACCACGTTCACGCGGCTGCGCGACAGCGCCTTGCGACCGAAGCTGCTGAAGCCGAAGCGGTCGTGGAAGCGCTCGATGGTCCCGTCGCCGACACCGCCGCTGAAGCTGACGGCGCTCGCGATCGCGTAGACCCCCCAGTGGCCGCTCAGCTTGTAGTGCGCCGTCACGTCGAGCAGCCCGATCTCGGCGTCGATCAGGTAGTTCTCGCCCGGCAGTGCCAGGATGGCGGCGAGCTCCTGCGGCCCGAGCTCGCGCCGGCCGGGCAGGCCGACCAGGTAGCGCTCCACCTCGCGGCTCAGCGACCAGGTGTTCTGGTAGCCCGCCTGCGCCTCGAGGCCCCAGCCGCCCGGGCCGACCGCAACCGCATGTGCAGGGCGCATGTCGAGATGGGGCAGGCTGAAGAACGTCAGGTCGCGGGCGCGCAGCAGCCCGTAGTAGCGGGCGCGGCCGGCTGGCGCGCGCGTCTCGCCGCCGCCGCCATTGCCGTTGCCGTCTCCGGCGCCGGCGAGGGGCGCGGCGCGCTCCACCGTCTGCGCCGCTGCGAGGCGCCGGCGCGCGCCGGCGTCCGCGTCGCCTGAGCAGGAGAGCATCGCCACGATGACGGCGGTGCAGGCGGCTGGCTCCATCGGTCCTCCCCACAGTACCGTTGCACAATGTAAGTGGGTTGCGCCGTGCGCGTGGGAGCGATCAACCGTGAGGCAGTGTCGGCCTTGACCTACGTACCGCCCGATGCGCGCGAGCTCGCGGGACCGTGGACGGCGTCCGATGGCACGACGCTCTGGATCCGTCCCATCCGTCCCGAGGATGCGCCCCTCGAGGCGGAGTTCGTGCGGCGGCTCTCGCCGCGTTCGCGTCGCCTGCGGTTCATGAACGCGCTGCGCGAGCTCGCGCCGCAGCAGGTCGAGCGCTTCACCCACGTCGATCCGGCGCGCGAGCTGGCACTGGTCGCGCTCGGGCGCGACGGCCAGGGCCGCGAGGAGCAGGTGGCGGTCGCGCGCTACGTCGTCGACTCGACGGGCCGCAGTGCCGAGTTCGCGATCGCGGTGGCCGACGCGTGGCAACGCCGCGGCCTCGGCAGGCACCTGCTGGGGCGACTGCTCGCGGCAGCGCGCCGCGGCGGCCTCGAGTCGATCCACGGCCGGGTGCTCGCGGAGAACGCCGGGATGCTCGCGCTGGCACGCGGCCTCGGCTTCGCGATCGCACCGCTGCCCGGCGAGCCCGGAGTGCGCCGGGTCACGGCGATGCTCGACGTCGGCGCCCGCTGACTTTGCTGCACTGCCGCACCCGTGCCAGAATCGACCGATCCACCGAGGTGAAGCGATGGGACACGTCGAGTACTCCGTCAGCGACGGCGTCGCCGTGCTGGCGTTCCAGCTGCCGCCCGTCAACAGCCTGAGCCATGCACTGCGCATCGAGCTGATCGCCGCGATCGAGCGCGCCATCGCCGACGAGGCGGCCGCGGCGCTGGTGCTCATCGGCGCCAACGGCACCTTCTGCGCGGGCGCCGACATCAAGGAGTTCAGCGGCAGCGGCATGTGGCGCGAGCCGCACATCCTCGACGTGATGGCGGTGCTCGACGACTCGCCCAAGCCGGTCGTGGCTGCGGTCGAGGGCGTCGCGCTCGGCGGTGGGCTCGAGCTCGCGATGGCCTGCCACTACCGGGTGGTGCACGCGGGCGCGAAGCTCGGGCTGCCCGAGGTCAAGCTCGGCATCATCCCGGGCGCAGGCGGCACGCAGCGCCTGCCGCGGCTGCTCGGCGTCGAGGGCGCGCTCAACGTGATGCTCTCGGGCGAGCCGCTGCCGGCGACGCTGTTCGCGAAGTCGCCGCTCATCGACCGGCTGGTCGAGACGGACCTGCGCGTGGCGGCAGTGGCCTTCGCCGCCGAGGTGGTGGCGGCGCGGCGCGCCGATGCCTCGAAGCCGCTGCCGCGCGCGCGAGACCGGAAGGTGCGGGAGCCGAACCTCGAGGCGCTGCTGCAGTTCGCGCGCAACAGCGTGCGCGCGGCGTTCAAGGAATACCCGGCGCCGCTCGCGATCATCGACGCGGTGCAGGCGGCGGCCAGGCTGCCGTTCGACGCGGGCATGGCGGAGGAGCGGCGCCTGTTCGAGCCGCTGATGGCCTCGCCGGTGTCGAAGGCGCTGCGCCACATCTTCTTCGCCGAGCGTGCGGCGCAGCGCGTCGACGGCCTGCCCTCGAAGACGCCGGTGCGCGAGGTGAAGTCGGTCGCGATCATCGGCGGCGGCACCATGGGCGCGGGCATCGCGGTCAACTTCCTCAACGCCGGCATCCCGACCTTCATGCTGGAGGTGGCGCAGGAGGCGCTCGACCGCGGCGTCGGTCGCGTGCGCGACGTCTACCTCGGCCAGGTGAAGAAGGGCCGCATGGACCAGGCCAAGGCCGAGTCGCGGATGGCGCTGCTGAAGCCCACGCTGGCCTACGCCGACATCGGCGGCGCCGACCTCGTGATCGAGGCGGTGTTCGAGGACATGGGCGTCAAGGAGAAGGTGTTCCGCCAGCTCGATGCCACGATGAAGCCGGGCGCGATCCTCGCGACCAACACCTCGACGCTCGACGTCGACCGGATCGCCGCGTTCACGCAGCGTCCGCAGGACGTCGTCGGGCTGCACTTCTTCAGCCCGGCCAACGTGATGAAGCTGCTCGAGGTGGTGCGCGGCGCGAAGACGGCGCCCGAGGTGCTCGCGACCGCGATGGCGCTCGCCAAGGCGATCCGCAAGACCGCGGTGGTCTCGGGCGTCTGCGACGGCTTCATCGGCAACCGGATGATCAACCAGTACTTCGCGCAGTCGCTGCAGATGCTCGACGAGGGCGCGAGCCCGCAGGAGATCGACGCGGCGATCGAGGGCTTCGGCTTCGCGATGGGCCCGTTCCGGATGAGCGACCTCGCCGGCAACGACATCAGCTACCACATCCGCCAGCGCCAGTACGCGGAAGGCAAGCTGAAGGCCAGGGCGGTGATCGCCGACAAGCTGGTCGAGATGGGACGCAACGGCCAGAAGAGCGGCGCCGGCTGGTACGACTACCGCCCGGGTGACCGCAACGCGCATCCGTCGCCGGTCGTGGAGAAGCTGGTGGCCGACGAGCGCGCCGCGGCGGGCACGGCCACGCGCCGGATCCCGAAGGAGGAGATCGTCGACCGGCTGGTGTACTCGCTGGTCAACGAGGGCGCGCGGATCCTCGAGGAGCGGATCGCGCAGCGCGCCTCCGACATCGATCTCGTCTACCTCACCGGCTACGGCTTCCCGGTCTGGCGCGGTGGCCCGATGCAGTACGCCGACAGCGTCGGCCTCTACGAGGTGGCGCGGCGCATCCGGAAGCTCGCGTCGAACCCCAGGGACATCCCGGGGTTCTGGACGCCGGCGCCGCTGCTCGCCAGGCTCGCCGCCGAGGGCGGCTCGTTCAACGGAGGTGCCGCATGAGCCGACGCAACGACGACGCGGTCATCGTCTCCACGGCGCGCACCCCGCTCGCCAAGAGCTGGAAGGGCGCGCTCAACATGACCCACGGCGCCACGATGGGCGGGCACGTGGTGAAGGCTGCGCTCGAGCGCGCCGGCGTCGAGCCGGCGGCGGTCGAGGACGTGCTGATGGGCTGCGCGAACCCCGAGGGCGCGACCGGCTGGAACGTCGCTCGCCAGGCCGCGATCATGGCGGGCTGCCCGGCCACCGTGCCGGGCGTGACCGTGAACCGCTTCTGTTCCTCGGGCCTGCAGACCATCGCGATGGCGGCGCAGCGCATCCAGGCGGGGGAGGGCGACATCTACGTCGCCGGCGGCCTCGAGTCGATCTCCTGCGTGCAGCAGGAGATGAACCAGCACATGTTCATCGACCCCAAGCTCGAGGCGCTCAAGCCCGAGATCTACTGGCCGATGCTGCGCACCGCCGAGACCGTCGCGGCGCGCTACTCGATCGGCCGCGAGCGCCAGGACGAGTACGGCGCGCGCAGCCAGCAGCGCGCCTGCGCCGCGCAGCTCGCCGGGCACTTCACCGCCGAGATCGCGCCGATCCCGGTGACCAAGGCGGGCATCGAGAAGGACACCAACCGCCTCTACACGAAGCAGGTGGTGCTGGATCGCGACGAGGGCCTGCGCGAGGGTACGACGGTCGAGGCGATCGCGAAGATCAAGCCCGCGCAGCCCGGCGGCACGGTGGCCGCGGGCAACGCCAGCCAGTTCTCCGACGGCGCCGGCGCCTGCGTGGTGATGAGCGCCGCCGAGGCCGCGCGGCGCAGGCTCGCGCCGCTCGGCGTCTACCGCGGCTTCGCGGTCGCCGGCTGCGAGCCCGACGAGATGGGCATCGGCCCGGTGTTCGCGGTGCCGAAGCTGCTGAAGCGCGCCGGGATGACGGTCGACGACATCGGCCTCTGGGAGCTCAACGAGGCGTTCGCGGTGCAGGTGATCTACTGCCGCGACACGCTCGGCATCCCCGACGAGCGGCTCAACGTCGACGGCGGCGCGATCGCGATCGGCCATCCTTACGGCATGAGCGGCCAGCGCCTCGTCGGCCATGCGCTGCTCGCCGGCAAGCGGGTCGGCGCGAAGTACGTCGTGGTGACGATGTGCGTCGGCGGCGGCATGGGCGCCGCCGGGCTGTTCGAGGTGCTTTGAAGCGCACCCGCGGGCGTCCGTCGGCCGATCGCATGCTGCCCGGGTCGCGGCTCGCGATTCCCGCCTGACCGGGCCCGCGACGCGCGAGGCGCCCCGGGGAGGAAGCCGTGCTGGTTCGACGTCCGTTGCGGAGAGCGCGTCGCCTGGCGCACTCGTTGGGATGCACCGCGCTCGCGCTCGCGACCGGCGGGTGCGCCGTGACCACCGCGGCCGTCGCCGCGGAGCCGGACCTCGTGATCGCGCGCGCACGGGTCTTCGATGGCCGCAGCGCCCAGCTGCGCGAGAACGCCGAGATCTTGATCGCGGCCGGCAAGGTCGTCGAGATCCGCACGGCGGGGGGCATCGGGGCGCCCGTCGTGGCGGCCACGCCCGGCGCCGCGACGGGCGCCCCGCGCGTCATCGATGCCGGCAACCGCATCGTGATCCCCGGCCTCATCGACGCACACGTCCACCCGACGATCGCGGTGCCGATCGCGCAGCTGCGAGACAACGACCCGAACTACGTCGCGTCGCGCAGCACGGTCGAGGCGCGACGCATGCTGCTGCGCGGCTTCACGACGATCCGCGACATGGCCGGGCCCTCGTTCGGGCTGAAGCAGGCGATAGACGAAGGCGTGATCGAGGGGCCGCGGATCTTCCCCTCGGGCGCGATGGTCAGCCAGACCAGCGGGCACGGCGACTTCCGCGGGCGCAGCGGCACGCCACGGCGCTGGACCGGCGAGCTCGACGTCACCGAGCGGCTCGGCTACGGGCTGATCGCCGACGGGCCGGACGAGGTGGCGGCCGCAGTGCGCGAGCAGCTGCGGGCCGGGGCGTCGCAAATCAAGCTCGCCGCGGGCGGCGGCATCTCGTCCCTTTACGACCCGATCGACAGCGTGCAGTACTTCGAGCAGGAGTTGGGCGCCGCGGTGCAGGCCGCCGCCGACTGGGGCACCTATGTCGCGGTGCATGCCTACACCCCCGCGGCGATCCGCCGCTCGGTGGAAGCGGGCGTGCGCAGCATCGAGCATGCGCACCTGGTCGACGAGGCGACGATGAAGCTGATCGCCGAGCGCGGCGTGTTCCTCTCGCCGCAGGCCTACGTCTTCGGCGGCGTGTTCGCCGGCGGCGCCCCGTCGGCCGCGGGCCCGCCGCCGACCGCGGCGCAGCTCGCGCAGCGCGAGAAGTCGCGGATGGTCTCGGCCGGCCTCGACCGGATGATGAAGCTCGCGAAGAAGCACGGGGTCAAGATCGCCTTCGGCACGGACGTCTTCGGAGGCTCTCGGGTCTTCGACTGGGAGTCGCGCGAGTTCGGCGCGCGGCTGCCGTGGTTCACGTCGCTCGAGATCCTGCGGCAGGCGACCTCGATCAACGGCGAGCTGCTGGCGCTGTCGGGCGCGCGCAATCCCTACGCCGGTGGGCAGCTCGGCGTGATCGAGCCGGGGGCCTGGGCGGACCTGCTCGTGGTCGACGGCAATCCGCTCGAGGACATCCGCGTCCTCGAGGACCCGCAGCGCTCGCTGCGCGTGATCGTCAAGGACGGCAAGGTCGTCCGGTCCACCCTCGACTGAGGTCGCGCCGGGCAGCCGGCGGCCGGCCCGTCAGGGTGTGGCGAAACGCCGGCGCTGCAGCGCCATGCGTTCAGGGTCCGGGTTGCGACGCGCGGCGACGGACTCCCCGATTTCCAGCACGGCGGGCGCGTCGACCTCATGGCGCGGCCATGGCGGCAGGCCGGGCGCATTCGGGTCGCCGGCCTTCGCGAACTGCGTCCAGTAGCGGCGCAGCAGGTCGCCGGTCTCGCGGTCGCGGGGCGAGGCCGGCTCGCCCCGCCACTCGGTGCCGAAGGTCCGCGGCGTGTCGGAGCAGTGGTAGGCGCCGGGATTGCGGCCACGCTGGGCCTCGTCGACATACGCGTAGCGGTACAGGAAGCCCGGCTGCCCGACGCGGCCCATCTGGCCGGCGAGCCACCAGGCCGAGACGAAGAACACGCTGTCGCCGAAGTAGGCCTCCTTCAACTGCTGCTCGTCGGCGATGCCATAGGCGGCCTCGACGTCGGCGCGCGGCATGCCGACGAGCACCGCCGGGAAGGGCAGCTGGAACGGCCGGATCAGGCTCGCCTCCCAGCTGGTCGCGCCCGACATGAACGGCACCGGGGCCTGGCGGCCGGCCGCGAACGCGCGCGCCGGGTCCTCGGGGACCAGCCGGCCGTCGACCACGGGGTTCATCGAGGAATCCTTCTGCGGATAGGACAGCAGCTGCGCGGGAGTGAGCGCGCGCAGCCGCTCGGCCGTGCGCGCATCCTCGGCAATGCCGAAGTGCCTGGCGACCTCGAGGCCGTCCTGCTCGAGGGACGACGGGAAGCGCGCCGTGGGCTCTCGCAGGCGCCGCTCCCCTTCCGGCACGATGCTGCCGCTCTGCGCGATCGCGCGCTGGAACAGGCCGCGCGCCTCGGGTGCGGCCATCAGGAAGTCGACCGAGACGCCGCCGGCCGAGCAGCCGAAGATCGTGACGTTGCGCGGGTCGCCGCCGAAGCGTGCGATGTTCTGCCGGACCCAGCGCAGCGCGGCGACCTGGTCCATCAGCGCGTAGTTGCCGAGGGGCTCGTCGCGCTGCGCCGCCGACAGCGCCGGGTGCGCGAAGCGGCCGAAGCGGTCGAGCCGGTAGTTGATCGTCACGAGCACGACGCCCTCGCGCGTCAGCGCGGCGCCGTCGAAGGCCGGGTCGGCGCCACTGCCGACGCGGAAGAACCCGCCGTGGATCCAGACCATCACGGGCCGGCGCGCAGCCGGCCGCGCGTCGCGGGTGAACACGTTGAGGTAGAGGCAGTCCTCGCTGACGCCGGCAGCGGTCGGCAGGCTGCCATTGCGGGCGTCCTGCATGCAGCCGACGCCGGGCTGCCGCGCATCGCGCACGCCACGCCACGCGGACGCGGGCGCGGGCGGTCGCCAGCGCCGCTCGCCGACCGGCGGCGCCGCGTAGGGCAGGTGGTACCAGGCGAGGCTGCCGTCGGCCCGGCGCAGCCCGCGCGCCTCCCCGAGTGCCGTGCGGACGACCGGAGCGTCCGGCGGCGGCGCAGCGCGCCCGGCGGCTGCGGCGAGCGGGATCGCCGCGAGCCATCCCGACAGCAGGGCGAGCGGACGTGAGACGGACATGACGAACCTCCCGGCCACGGACTGCCCGGCGCCGGGACCACGTCGCGGCGCGACGGCGCCGATCGCGATTGCGGCGGCGCGCAGGGCTCGCGGATACTTCCACAAACGACGGCCGGCCGCACGCGGCCGCAGAGGGACCCGCGCGATGACCCGATCCATCCCGACCATGCGGCGCGGCCTGCCGCTCGCCCTGGGCCTCGCGATCGGCGTGGCACCGTGGGTGTCGTCCGCCGCGCTGTCGCAGGGCATCCAGCGCGATGCGGCGATCATCAGCGAGCAGGTCGCGAGCCGCGTGGACGCCTATCTCTACAAGGCGGGCACCCGCTCGAAGCTCGAGTTCCGCGGCACCACGCTCGCGGCGCGGGCGGTCGGCACGGCGCGCGTCTCGGCCGAGCCGACGCGCACCGAGGTCGAGGCGGACTTCCGCGACCTGCCGCAGCCCGGCACGCTCGGTCCCTACACCGTCTACGTGCTCTGGGCGATCACGCCCGAGGGCCGCGCCACGCCCCTCGGCGTGCTCGAGCTCTCCTCCTCGGGCAAGGCCGACGTCGAGGTGAGCACGCCGCTGAACGGCCTCGCGATGATCGTGACCGCCGAGCCGCATCCGCTGGTGAGCGTGCCCTCGACGCAGGTGGTCATGCGCAACGTCGCGGTCGAGTTCAACGGCCGCACGCAGCCGGTGACCACGCTCGCGGATCGCGCCGACTACTCGGCCCTGGTCAAGCTCGCGCCCGCGAGCAAGCGGCCCGTGCAGGTCGAGCAGGCCGCGTACGCCGTGGCGATCGCCGAGGCGGCGGGCGCCGCGACGCTCGCGCCCGGGCCGCTCGCGACCGCGAAGGCGGCGCTCGAGGCTGCGGACTCGGCCTGGCGCGCCAAGGCCTCGGCCGAGCGCAAGCGCGCGCCGGAGCTGGGGCGCGTCGCGGTGCAGGCGGGCGAGGACGCACGCGTCGCGGCGGTGCGCCGCGCCGAGGAGCTGCGCCGCGAGGCCGCGCAGAAGGAAGCCGAGGCCGCACAGCGGCTCGCCGAGGAGAATGCGCGCAACGCCGAGCGCGCCCGCGCGCTGGCGGCTGCCGAGGCGGAGCGGGCCAAGAACGCCGAGAGCGCCGCGGCGAGGTCGCGGGCCGAGCTGCTCGCGCGGATGAACCAGGTGCTGCCCACCCGCGACACGCCGCGCGGCCTCGTGGCCGAGATCGGCGGCGTGCTGTTCGCGACCGCACGCGCGACGCTCGAGGGAGGCGCGCGCGAGAGCCTCGCGCGCCTCTCCGGCATCCTCTCGGCCTATCCGGCGCTGCGGCTGAAGATCGAGGGCCACACCGACAACGTCGGCAGCGACGCGACCAACCTCAAGCTCTCGACCGACCGCGCGATCGCGGTGCGCGACTACCTGGTCGCGCAGGGCGTGCCGGCCGCCGGCATCGAGGTCGCGGGCCTCGGGCCCGCCAGCCCGGTCGCGGACAACGCGACGGCGGAGGGGCGGGCGCGCAACCGCCGCGTCGAGGTGATCGTGTCGGGCGAGGGCATCACGCCGGCGACGCGCTGAGCGCGTCACGACGCCGTCGCCACGCGCCGCGGGTGCTCCGCGGAACCGTGGCCTGCGTCCTTGCGGCGGCCTGCGTGCCTCGCCGATACTCGCGCGCGGGTAGCGGCGCGGACGTGCGCCGCAGGGTGTCGCGTGGCGCGAGGTTTCCTGCAAGGGCGATGGCCGTGGCTGCGACCGCGGCCGTGCGGGCCGCTCGACGGGCTCGCGGTCGCGGGCCTGCTCGCCGTCGCGTCCCTGTCCCCGCTCGCGATCGGCGCCGAGGTCGAGGTGCTCGCGCTGGCCGAGCCGGCGTCGCGCCACGACGCCTCGCTGCGCACGCTGCTGCGCGCGAGCCCGGCGGAGGACGCCGCCGCGAGCACGCGCCAGGCGCTGTTCACCCGGATGAACGGCATCCTGCCGACTCGCGACACCCCGCGCGGGCTGGTCGCGGAAGTCGGTGGCGCGCTGTTCCCCGGCGGCGATTCGCGGCCCGCGGCCGGCGCACGGGCGACGCTCGCGCGCCTCTGCCGGCTGCTCGCCGCGCATCCCACGCTGCGACTGCGGCTCGAGAGCCGCGCGGAACCCGGCCGCGCGGGCGCGGCAGGTGCGAGGCTCTCGACGGCGCGGGCGCTGGCGGTCCGCGACCTGCTGGTCGCGCGCGGCGTGCCGGCGGCGCGCGTCGTCGTCGTGGTGCTCGGCGCTGGAGCCTCCGCGGCCGATGTGGGCACGCGCGGCACGGACGCAGGCGAGCCGGCAGCGCCCCGCGTGCGCCTGTTGGTCTCCGGCGAGGCGATCACGCCGGACGGCGCCTGAGGCGCGCGGGCTGCGGGCCGCTCAGCAGTTGCGCAGGAAGCCCGTCATCCGCTCGAGCGCGGGTTCGACCATCGCGCGTACGCCGGCCGGTACGTCGGGGGCGTCGAGCGCGCCGCGCATGCACCACATCCACTGCTGGCGCACGCGCTCGTCGATCGCGAAGGGCTCATGTGCGGTGCTCATGCACTTGCCGCCGCCGGCGCGCTCCGCATACACGGCCGGCCCGCCGAGCCAGCCGGTCAGGAACCACGCGAGGCGCTCGCGCATCGGGCCGAGGTCCGCGGCGTGCATCGCCCGCAGCTCGCGAGCCTCCGGCGCGCTCTCCATCCGATCGTAGAACCGGTCGACGATGCGACGCACGGCGTCCTCGCCTCCACCGAGCAGTTCGTACGGCGTGACTCTGAGCGAGGAGGGCTCGGCCGACATCGCGATCTCCCGTCCGGCCGCAGTGGGCGGCCTCGCCGCACAACCTAGCCGCCCGCCCGGCGCGCGTCATCGCGGCATCTACGGATGTCGGGACCTGGGGGCCCTCAGGCCGGCTGGGCGAGCCGCACCCAGATGCGCTCCACCAGCCGCGGCGGTGCGCCGCAGGCCAGCGCGCGGGCGCGCGCCTCGGCCGCGGGCAGCACGCCCTCGCGGGCGAGCACGCTGAGCGCGCCGAGCTCCCGGCCGAGCAGCAGCGCGCGGCCTAGCGGCGAGAGCAGCACCACCGAGGTGGAATCGGCGGCGCTCTGGTCGTTCAGCGCGCCGATCATCCGCTCCGACAGCTCCCAGCGCGTCGCGATGCGGCGCGCCACCGCTGCGGCCTGGCGGTCGATCAGCATCGCGATCGCCTCGGGGCTCGGGCGCAGCGTGCCGTCGCTGGCGTAGGTGTCGAGGGTCACGCGGAACACGATGATGCCGCCGACCCCGACCAGCAGCGCGAGCAGCTGGGCGGCGAACGGATCGTCGTTCTCGGCGAGCGCGGCCAGCGACTCGCTGGCGATCGACGCGGCGGCCGAATGGTCCCACGCGACCTGCGGGAAGCGCTGGAACGGGCCCGGCGGCATGCGGAACATCGGTTGCACGATCGCCGCCGAGAGCAACGAGCGGATGCCGTCGTGGCCGAGCACCGCGACCGCGCGATCGATGCTCTCGATCGGCGCCGGCGAGGTGCGATACCAGGCGGAGTTGGCGAGCTGCAGCAGGTCCGTGGCGAGCGCTGGATCGCGCGAGATGATGCCGGAGATCTCGCGGCGCGAGGCCTGCGGGTCGTTCATCGTCTTCAGCAGTTGTGGCACGACGCTCGGCCGGCGCGGCAGGTAGCGCGACTGGCTGGCCGCGTCCTCGAGCGTCGCCAGCACGGCATTGACGACGTGGGCGTGCTCGCGCTGCGGGAAGGGGCCGATCGGCGCGATGCCGAGCGCGAGCTCGTGCAGCGCGCGCTGGCTCGCGGCGCGTCCGGCAGCCGCGGTGCGCGCCGCCTCGACCGAGGCGCTCAGCACCAGCGTGTCGGCGAAGCCGGGCTCGGGAGGCTCGCCCGAGACGGTGCCCGGGAACGCGCCCGGGCCCTGGCGCCCGCCCGGTCGTGCGGCGGGCGGGAGCAGGGCCTGCGATCCGGGCGGGTCCGTGCGCACCGCGGTGGGCGGTGGCACCTGCCGGGCCGGGATCTGCGGCGGCGATGGCTCGTCGTCGAGCGCCGCATCGCGTCGCGCATCGCCACGGCGCCGCCAGATGCCGTAGAGGATGGCGCCGAGCACCACCAGGGTCAGCAGGACGAGGACGCTCAGGCGCATGAGTACGTGAACCACGAAGCCGGGGTCGGAGTACTTTAACCCCGGCCGCCGCCCCGACGCGGAGTACCGGGTGCACGGAATTTCCGCTAGCGTACGCGCTCGCTCTCGACCCCTCCCGAAGGACCCTCCGATGAGACAGGCCGTCCGGCTTCGCCCTGCAACCGAGCCGGTGCCCGGCATCGCGCCGTCGTTGCTGCTGGTACTCGCCGGCGCGCTCGCCGCCCCGGCGGATGCGGCGCCCGCCCCGGAAGCGCTCGCGACGTGCGCGCGCCTCGCCGACGCCGCGCAGCGCCTGGCATGCTTCGACGCGCTGGTGCCGCCGCCGCCGACCGAGCCCTCTGGCCTGCTCGCCGACGCGCCGGTCACACCCCTGCCACCCGATGCTGCCCGGCCCGACGGCGGCGTCGCAGCGCCGGGCGCCGGGACCGCCGCCGCGTCCGCCGGCGCGACGCGCGACGCGCAGCCGCCGCTCGAGCAGGAGCCCGGCCTGCCACCGCGCACCTCGCCGATCGGCAACCGCTGGGCCATCGGCGTCGACGACGCCGTCTTCGACATCCGCCCGCACCGTCCGACCTACATCCTGCCGGTGAGCTGGAGCAGCGACATGAACCAGCGCCCGGGTTCGCCGACCCGGCCTCCGGGGCCGCGCCCGCTCGGCTGGGAGGAGACGGAGGCGAAGTTCCAGCTGAGCTTCAAGTTCAAGCTCGCCGACCTCGAGGACGAGATTGGTGCCTCGCTGTGGGCGGGCTACACCCAGCAGAGCCAGTGGCAGGTGTACGCGGGCGAGCTGTCGCGGCCGTTCCGCGAGACCAACTACGAGCCCGAGTTGATGCTGGCGTTCCATCCGGACGTGCGCCTGCTCGGCTGGGACTGGCGGCTGCTGAACGTCGGGCTCGTGCACCAGTCCAACGGCCGTGGCCAGGGCCTCTCGCGCAGCTGGAACCGTGTGTATGCGCAGGTGGGCGCGGAGCGCGGCCGCCTCGCGCTGCTGGCGCGCACCTGGGTGCGCATCGAGGAGAGCAGCGGCGAGGACGACAATCCCGACATCCAGGACTTCCTCGGGCGCGGCGAGCTGGTCGCCTCGTACGCGCTCGGTCGCCACCAGCTTTCCCTGCTGGGCCGCTATGCGTTCGACACCGGCAATGGCTCGGCCGAGGCCACCTGGAGCTTCCCGCTCGCACGTCGCGTGCGCGGCTACGTGCAGCTGTTCAGCGGCTATGGCGAGAGCCTGGTCGACTACAACTGGAAGCAGACCACCATCGGCGTCGGCATCTCGCTGGCCGACTGGTTCTGAGCGGCGCCTGCGCGTGACGAGGCAGGCGTGCTGATCCGGCTCGACGACGTCTCGCTCGCCTTCGGCTCGCGCCCACTGCTCGACCACGTCGGCCTGCTGGTCGACGAGGGCGAGCGCGTCTGCGTGGTCGGGCGCAACGGCGAGGGCAAGTCCTCGCTGCTGCGCCTGGTCGCGCGCGCGCAGCCGCCGGACGACGGCGAGGTCTGGGTGCGCCCGGGTGCGCGCGTCGCCTTCCTGGTGCAGGACGTCGACGCGGTCGCGGACGCGCGCGTCGCCGACGTGGTCGCAGGAGGCCTGGCGCCCGATGCCGGCGAGTCCTGGGAGACCGGGCATCGCGTCGAGACGGTCATGTCGCGGCTCGGGCTCGACGGCGAGGCGCGCTTCGCGTCGCTGTCGGGCGGCTGGCGCCGCCGCGTGCTGCTCGGGCGCGCGCTGGTGACGGCGCCCGACGTGCTGCTGCTCGACGAGCCGACCAACCACCTCGACATCGCGGCGATCGAGTGGCTCGAGTCGATGATGCTGGCGTTCCGCGGCGCGCTGCTGTTCGTCAGCCACGACCGCGCCTTCGTCAACCGCCTCGCCACCCGGGTGGTCGAGCTCGACCGCGGCCGGCTCAGCTCCTGGCCGGGCAACTACGACGCGTTCGAGGCGAAGAAGGCGCTGCAGCTCGAGAACGAAGCCAAGGAGAACGCGCTGTTCGACAAGCGCCTCGCGCAGGAAGAGGTGTGGATCCGCAAGGGCGTCGAGGCGCGCCGCACGCGCAACGAGGGTCGGGTGCGGGCGCTGCAGGCGATGCGCCGCGAACGGCGCGAACGGCGCGAGCGCATCGGCCAGGCCGACATGTCGCTGCAGGAGGCGCGCGCCTCCGGCAAGCTCGTGTTCGAGGCCGAGGGCGCATGCGTGGCGTTCGGCGAGCGCACGGTGATACGCGACCTCGCGGTGCGCGTCCAGCGGGGCGACCGCATCGGCATCGTCGGCCCGAACGGCGCCGGCAAGAGCACGCTGATCCGGCTGATGCTCGGCGAGCTCGAACCGACCGCGGGCAAGGCGACCCGCGGTACGCGGCTCGAGGTCGCCTACTACGACCAGCAGCGCGAGCAGCTCGACCTCGGCAAGTCGGTGGTCGACAACGTCGGCGACGGGCGCGAGTTCGTCAGCGTCGGCGGCGAGAACCGCCACGTCTCGGGCTACCTGCGGGACTTCCTGTTCCGTCCCGACCAGTACCACACGCCGGCCAGCGCCCTCTCGGGCGGCGAGCGCAACCGGCTGCTGCTCGCACGTCTCTTCACCCGGCCGGCGAACCTGCTGGTGCTCGACGAGCCGACCAACGACCTCGACATCGATACGCTCGAACTGCTCGAGGAACTGGTCGCGGCCTTCCCTGGCACGCTGCTGCTGGTCAGCCACGACCGCACCTTCCTCGACCACGTGGTCACGAGCCTGCTGGTGCTCGAGGGCGACGGGCGGGTGCAAGAGTTCGTCGGCGGGTGGTCGGACTGGGCGCAGCACCGCGCGGCGCGCGAGGCCAGGCCCGTCGCCTCGCGTGGCCTCGCGCATGGGGGCGTGGCGCGAGGCGCGTCTGGTGCCGGCGCGGCGGGCGCCGGCGGCCGCGGTGCCGACGCTGCGGCCGCGGCGGCGCAGCCGGCCGCGGTTGGCGCGAAGCCGCGCAAGCTCTCCTACAAGGACCAGCGCGAGTTCGAAGCGCTGCCGGCGAGGATCGAGGCACTCGAGGCGGAGAAGGCCGCGCTCGAGGCGCAGGCCGGTGATCCGGCGTTCTACTCGGGGCCGCAGGAGGCCGTGAAGCGCACGCTCGAGCGCCTGGCTTCGCTCGGCGGCGAGATCGACGCGGCCTACGAGCGCTGGGCGGCACTCGAGGCCTTGCGCGGCGGGTAGCGGCGCGAGGCGCGCCGCCCTGGCGCGTGCCGCAGAGGCCCGGTCCGCCGGCGACGCTCACGGCCGGCGCCCACGCCCACGGGCCGGCGTCACATCTCCGGCCGTGCGTCCTTGCGGCTGACCAGGGCGCAGTTCGCGAGCATCCAGCCCAGGTTGATGCCGATCCGGGTGGCGGTGGGATCGGTGAACGCGTAGCTGCCGTTGCGCATGGTGCCGTCCGGCATCCGCTCGTGGGCATGGAGCACGAGCGAATCGCGGTTGAAGTTGCCGTTCGCCTCGTTGAGCACGTGCCAGGTCACGGACTCGAGGCGCAGCGACACCTCGCGCGCCGCGGGCTCATCGGTCCTGAAGGTCACGGTGCCGCCCTTGTCGTGGATCTCGAGGTCGTCGTAGCGCCTGTAGGGCACGTCCCGCCCGCCGCCGACGCCGGGCACGTCCACGTAGCAGTGGAAGGTCCGTGCACGCTCCTGCCAGTAGGGCTCGGCGGAGCCCGGCCCGGTGATCCGCTCACCGGTGGCGACGCGGTACTTGAGATCCTCGGTCCACAGGCTCGTCGGCGACAACGACATCTCGTTGTAGCCGTAGACCTTCTGTCCCTGCCAGTCGAACTGGCAGGCCTTCTCGACCTGCCGGCCGCGGAAGTGGTCCGCGCGGCGCTTGAAGTAGTAGTCGCAGCCGTCGGCGCGCACCAGGTCGGCCGGCTTCAGCGTGCCGAGCTCCGCCTCGGTGATCGGTGCCGGCGTCATGCGGTAGTAGCGCTTCATCGTCACTTCGTCGGCGCCCGGGCCCGCCGCGAGCGTCACGACGCGACTCGAGCGTTGCAGCCCCTTCGGCGTCTGGGTCTCGTCCGACCAGAGGAACACGTACTCGCCGAAGGCAGGGGCCGTCACCCGCTGGATGACGGTATGGACGCGCCGATGCCGGTCCTGCTCGGGGAGCTGTCGCCGGATGTCGAAGTAGTGCTGGTTGGAGTTGTCGTACCGGCCCGGAAGCAGCTCCGCCATGACCAGCAGGTTGCGCTGGCCCGGGGTCGAGTCCTGGCCCTGTGCGTGGACGGCTGCCGCGGACGGCAGGCAGGCCAGCAGGGCGCCGACGGCGCGCGACGTGACGCCGTTCACTGGGCTGCGCCCCCGAACCGGTACTCGAAGCGCAGGCCCGCCTGTCGCTCGGGCGGCAGGTAGGCGAGGTAGGCACGAACCGGCACGAAGGCGACGTCCGTCGCCCCGATGTCGACGAAGCGTTGCGCGTTGCGGATGGTGTCGTCACCGAACAGGTTGCTGACGTACAGCGAAGCGCCCCAGTGCGGCGACTCGAGGCCGAGACGCAGGTCGGCGAGGGAGTAGGCGGGCAGCACGGCCAGGTTGGTCTCGTCGGTGAAGCGCTTGGAGCGGTAGGTGCCGATCAGCTCGCCGACGAAACGCACGTCGTCGAACAGCGGAGTCCCCGACCGGTACAGCAGTGCGACGTTCACCGCGTGCCTGGAATTGCGCGCGACGTCCTTGCCCGAGAAGTCCCCGGACGCGTTCCCCGCCTCGGCGCGCTGCTGCGGCGACGCCAGCGTGCCGATCACGAACTCCGCGAAGGACGCGTCCGTCAGCGCATAGGCGCCGCTCAGGGTCCAGCTCTCGCCGAGGCGCACGCGCGCGTCGAGCTCGAGGCCCTGGGTTTCCACCTTGCCCGCGTTGACCGTGAACGGACCGACGAGGTTCGTCACCGGGTCCAGGCGCTGGATGCCGATCTGCTGGTCGGTGTAGTCGTTGTAGAAGAGCGCGGCATTGAGCAGGACCCGGCCATCCGCCAGTCGCGACTTCACGCCGATCTCGTAGGCGTCGACCAGTTCCTCCGAGTAGCGGGCACCGCTGAAGGTGGTGACGCCGGCAGCGTTGATGCCGCCGGGCTTGAAGCCGCGCGCGTAGCTCGCATAGGCATGCACGTCCTGGCCGAACGCATAGTCCGCGGACACCCGCGGCGAGAACTTCGACTGCTCGATGGACTCCCGCAGGCCACACGACGACGCGAGGCCGGGCTGGCCCGGGGGGCACATCGGCGTCAGCTGCAGGTAGGTGACCTGGTCCGACGTGAAGCCCGAGGCGGTGTAGTCCGCATCCTCGCGGTTGTAGCGGCCCTCGAAGGTGAGCTGCAGCGCTTCCGTGGCCTGCCAGCCCAGCGACGCGAACAGGCCCCGGTAGTCGGTGGAGCGCGTCGTGGAATTCGGGAACGCCCGCGGCGATGGCGTGCGCCGGATGCCGAGGGGCGCGAAACCGGGGATCGGGGCTGCGAATATCGAGTTGGGGTTGCGCAGCCAGATCTGCCCGAGGTCGATCGCCTCCGAGTCCTCCCTGAACCACTGCGCCCCGACCAGCATCTCGACGCGCTCGAAGGCGCGGGTCCAGCGGATCTCGTGGTTCAGGTGGCTGTCGGTCGAGTAGCCGTCGGCGGCCGAGCTCAGCGAGAGGACCGTCCGGCTCGGCTGCGGTGCATCGGAGAAGTCGTTGTCGTAGAGGTTGCTCGAATCGTTGTCGCGCCAGCTGAACTGGTAGGTCACCGTGCCGAGATCCGACTGCCACACGACCTCGGCCGAGGCGATCTGCTGCACGATGTCGAGCCCCGTGAAGGCCCGCCCGGTGAAGGGGCTCGCCGAGAACTGCAGCTGCGAGCGGTCGGCGACGATCTCGCCGGTGAACACGCCGCGGGTGCACGCGTTCAGGATGGCAGGCGGGACACCCGCGAGGTTGGCCGGGCAGGGCGACGCCGGCGCGCCCGGGAAGGCCGAGAACGTCCCGCCGATCACCGGCAGGCGCGAGTTGGTCGGCACGTTGACCGCGGCGCTCTGGGCGAACTCGTCGTCGCTGTACTGGTAGCGGACGAAGATCGAGACCGAGTCCGACGGCTTGAACAGCGCCGACACCGCGCCGCCGAGGGTGTCCTCGCCGCCGAGGTCCTCGCCGGTCACGGGATTCACGTAGAAGCCGTCGAACTTGCGCGAGACGACGTTGGCGCGCAGCGCCAGCCGGTTCTCGATCACCGGGCCGCTGACCGCGAGCCGGTAGTCGCGCAGGTTCCCCTCGGCCACCTCGGCCGTGACGCGGCTCTCCCACTCGAACGTCGGCCGCTTGCTGATGTAGTTGATCGCGCCGCCGAACGCAGACCGTCCGTAGAGCACCGACTGCGGGCCGCGCACCACCTCGATGCGCTCCAGATCGACGAGCGAGAGGTTGACGGATGACGTCGCCCCCACCACGAGCCCCTGGCCGGACACGTCCTGCCCATCGAGCAGGATCGCGACGCTCGGCCGGCCTCGCTCGGCCTGCAGGCCCCTGATCGCGGGCCGGGTGTCCGCCCGCGAGAGGCCGGTGTCGAACGTGAGGCCGGGCGTCAGCCGGGCGATGTCGTCGATGCGGGCCACGCCCTGGTCGCGGATCATGTCGGCGCTCAGCACCGAGATGGACAGCGGAATCTCCTGGAGGCTCTCGGCGCGCTTGCGCGCGGTGACGACCACTTCCTCGAGGGCCTGCGGATCCTGTGGCGGGACCTGCGCCTGGGCTGGAGGCGCGACGAACCCCAGCGCAACGATGCAGCCGACGGCTGCCGACGTGGCACGACTCATGCTCGGAGACCCCCCTCTCTTCAGGTGACCCGCCGCGACGGGCGGCCGCGACGACTGGAGTATGCAAACGGTTGCACACGTATGCAAGAAGCGCCTCGGACACGCGCCTAATCTTCCGTGGTGGCCCGGCGGCAGGCCCGTCGGACGCAGTGCCGGGCTTCCCGCGCGCGCGCTTCCGGTCTACCCTGCGCGCCGACAGGATCTTCCCCGGAGCCAAACTCGATGAGTCATCACAAGCTGTTCGCCCTGTTCCTGGTCTCTGCGACCCTGCTCGGCTGCGCGACGACGCGGGACGCCGGGCCGAAGACGGCCGTCGTGATCGGCGGCGGTCAGAGCGGTGCGCCGCTGGCGCGGATCCTCAAGTCGCAAGGCTACGAGGTGCGCGTCATGGTGCGGGACCCGAGCCGCGTCAAGGGCCTGCCCGATGGCGTCCAGGTCGTGGCCGGTGACGTCACCAATGCCGCCAGCCTCGCTGCGGGGCTGAAGGGCGCCGACTACGTGCTCTCGACCATCGGCGCGAACTGCGTGCCGCGCAAGCCGTTCGCCGAGGGTGGCTCGCCGGCGGACGTCGATTACCGGGGCATCGAGAAGCTCGCGGCCGCGTCCAAGGCCGCTGGCGTCCGGCAACTGGTGCTGATGTCGTCGCTCGGCGCAGGCGATGCGGATCCCAAGGCGGCGTTGAACGCGATGTGCGGCATGGTGCTGGAATGGAAGGGGCGAGGCGAGGCCAGCCTGCGTGCGTCCGGCGTGCCCTACACCATCGTGCGTCCCGGTGGGCTCAAGCCCTTCCCGGGCCAGCCCGAGTGCTCCGAGGGCAAGGAGCCGCTGGCGCTGTACTCGGCCAAGGAGTCCCGGGGCCCCGGTACGGTGTGCCGCGCGGACGTCGGGCTGGTCATGGCGGGCGCGCTGGGTAACCCGGCTGCGCTCGGCAAGACCGTCAACCTCACGGCCGACAAGCAACTGCCGCTCGAGGGCTGGCGCGCGGCCTGGGCGGCGATTCCGCGGGACTGATCGCGAGTGGGGGCCCGGTGAGGCTGCGCCTCCGCGCCGGCGCGCCGCGCAGCCTGGCGGCGATGCCGCTGCTGGCTGCCGTCGCGCTCGCCGGGGTGTCCGTCCCCGCGACGGCGACCGACTCCGCGCCGGAGCTGCGCGTGGTGCTGCGCGACCTGATGGCCTGGCTGCCGGGCGAGTACGACAACGCGGCGCAGGTGTTCTTCGAGCGCGAGCAGAAGACGCCGGGCATCGAGGTGCATTCACGGATCTATCGCGCCTACCACCGTCTCGACGCACCCGAGGTCGGTGAGCACGTGCTGCTGTTCGAGGTCCGCAACGGCGGCAAGACCGCACCGCTCGACCTGGCCGAGCTGCAGGTGTGGACGCTCACGGTCGACGAGCCGCGCCGCGCCGTCCGCATGTCCCCCCGCCGCCTCACGAAAAAGGGGACGGATTTATTTTTCCCGGACAGGAACGGCCCTGTCGTCGATCCGGGAAAAATAAATCTGTCCCCTTCCGAGCTGGAGCCGGCGACGGGCATTGCGGGTTGCGACATCTTCTGGCGGCTGGACGGCCGGCAGCTCGTCGGCCGCACTGCGCCGGGCGAGTGCAAGGGCACCTCGCGCCGCACCGGCGCGCCGATGGACTTCACCTGGGAGTTCACCCAGAACGAGGGCCAGCAGTGGATCAACTTCGCCGGTCGCGACGCGTCGGGGAGGATCGTGTTCGGGCGCGAGGACCAGACGGCGTGGCGGCTCGACAAGGCGCGCGACTTCGAGTGCTTCGTGACCTGGCGCCCGCCGGGCGAGGCCGCTTCGGTGCTGAACGGCGTGCGCCTGCACGACCGCGGGGACCGGCACGCGTGGCGGCCGCAGCCGGGCGCTGCGCGGACGTTCACGCTCGAGCTGCTGCGCGGCATGTGGCCATCGAGCTCGGGCCGCAACTTCGAGGACCTGCTGCGGCTGTATCTCTACGACGGCGATCCCGGCGATCCAGCCGACGCGTCGGAGCTCCTCGCGATGTCCTGGGCCAGTGCCGCGAGCGACCGCACGGGCTTCACCAGCGGTGCATTCAGCGCGCGCTGCAAGCTGGCCGACCGGGGCACGCCTCCGGCGCGATGAGTTGCCGCGCGCGTTTGCGCGTCGCGGCAGTCGACGGTGGCCACGAGGGCGCGTCGTGGCAGACTGCGCAGCTTCGACCGGAGAGACCTGAATGAGCGATACCCTGCCCGACCGCCTGAGCGTGGACCCGCGCAGCAAGTTCTACGACGAGAAGCTCCTGGCGCGCGGCGTCGGCATCCGCTTCAACGGTGCCGAGCGCACCAACGTGGAGGAGTACTGCATCTCCGAAGGCTGGATCCGCACCAGCGTCGGCAAGACCCTCGACCGGCGCGGCCAGCCGCTGACGATCAAGCTCAAGGGAAAGGTCGAGCCTTACCTCAAGGACCCGGCGCCCACGACGGCGCCGGCTCAGGGCAGCGCCAGCGGCGCGCCGTAGCCGGTGAGCTCCAGGTAGCCGCGCCCGATCATGCCGCGATCGGCGGTCTTCGCCTCCACCGCCCCTTCCCAGTAGATCGCGCCCGTCGAGCCGCGGGTGTCGCTCTCCTGGTCGTCCATCAGCGGCTCGAGCTCGATCCGCAGCCCGCCAGCGCGGACGACGAACTCGACCGGGTACTCGACGCCCGTGCGCGGCGAGCGCCAGCGTCGGCCCGGCTCGAACGTGACCTCGTCCGGCCCGAACGCCTGCTGGCTGCCGTCGGGGCGGCGCAGCGTGCCGCCGGCCCAGCGTGTGCGGCCGTCGCGGCCGCGGATCCGGAACGCCATCAGCGCACCGCCGTCCTCGAGGTTGATGCCGATCCAGTCCCAGCCGGTGGCCTCGGCGTCGAGATAGGCGCTCGACCATTCGTGGTCCAGCCACGCGTCGCCGGTCACGCGCTCGCTGCGTCCCTGGCGCACGACGCTGCCGGTGACGCGCAGCTGCGGCACGCTGTAGTAGTAGCTCGCCGAGCGCGGCTGGGGCCCCTTCTGGCTGTAGCCGTCGCGCCCGTTCAGCATCGGCGGCTGGCTGCGCTCGAGCGACAGCTCGAAGCCGAAGTCCTCGGCTGCGACCCGGGCCTCGTAGGCGGCGCCGCGGCGCACGAAGCGCCAGCCGTCGAGCCGGGCGCCGGTGTCGCCCTGCCGTGCCTCGACGAGGCCGAAGCCCGCACGTGCGACGCGCTGCGCCTTCCACAGGCGACCGCGCTGCCGGTCGCTGATCGCGGCATGCGCGATCACGATCTGCGACGGCGTGAACCGGCTCGGGTTGGCGACGTCAGCCGCGTCCGGCCGGGTACGGAAGAACGTGACCTGGAAGCCGAGCGTCTCGCCGGACTCGGTGGCGAGCCACCCGGTGGCGTACCACCACTCGGTCCGGTAGTCCGGGTGGCTGCCGTGGTCGCGCGGGAACTCGAGCGCGCGGCCCGCCGCCACCTCGGCCGGCGGCGGCCGCACCGCTGCAGCGGCTTCCGCGGCGCGCGCGCCGGGCGCGAGACCGCTGGCCAGCGCCAGCACCAGCACCAGCGCCAGCGCGAGCGTCAGCGCGCCGTGTGCCACGAGGCGCGGCGGCCCGCGGCGCGAGGCCGCGATCCGGCGGCCGAGGCCGCGCAATCCGGGACCACGCCCCTCACCGCTGCGCTGCCGCCTCACCAGTCCTCCCGCACGGCACGCACCGTCTCGCCGCTCATCGCGGCGCGGCCGCTGAGGGTAGCGGTCAGTGCCGCGGCGAGCACCAGGGCGAACGAGATCGCGGCGAGCTGCGTGCCCGGCACCGCGAGTTCGACGCTCCAGTTGAACGACTGGCGATTGATCACGTAGACCAGCACCAGCGACAGGAGGCCGCCGAGCAGCAGGCCGTAGAGCACGCCGATCAGGCTGGTGAGGAGGCCCTCGCCGGCGAGCATCGCCAGCACCTGTCGCCGCAGCATGCCGAGATGGCGCAGCATCGCGAACTCGCCGCGGCGCGCGAGTGCGCCGGAACTGGCGGCGAACGCCACGCCGAGCAGCCCGATCCCGACTGCCACGGCCTCGAGCGCATAGGTCACGAGGAAGGCGCGGTCGAAGATCCGCAGCGAGATCTCCCGCACCTGCGTGGACTCGAGCAGCTCCGCGCTGCCGGCGCCCGGCAGCCGTGCGCGGATCGCCGCGATCGCCGCCGCGGCGCGCGTGCCGGGCGCGAGCCAGAACGACGCCTCGGTGGCGCGCGCGTCGCCGCTCAGCCGGGCGTACTCGGCGCGGTCGACGACGATCGCACCGGTCGAGCGCCCGTAGTCGCGGAACACGCCCGCGATGCGGAAGCGCTGGCGGCGGCCGGCGAACGACAGCTCGCGCGCATCGCCGGGGCGCCAGCCGTACAGATCCTCGACCGCCTCGGAGATCCAGGCGCGGGGCAGGCGCGCGTCGCCGGGCTGCGCGGCGGCCACCGGGGCCTCGCGCACCAGCGGCAGCACCTCGGGCCCCGAGCCCGGCACGAAGTCGCGCGCGATCACGGTGATCGCAGGCAGCGCCGGGTCGAGCAGCAGCGGCACGAGGCGCCGGAACTCGACGCGCTCGATCCCGGGCAGGGTCGCGAGCGCGCGTTGCCGGTCCGGCTCGAGGTAGCCGGTGTCGCTGCCCTGCGCGACGCGCAGCTGCACGTCGGCCGGCAGCACGCCGCCGAGCCAGCGTACGAAGGACTCGCGGAACGAGAACACCATGATCGCCATCGCGACCATCAGGCTGAAGCTCACGATGACGGCCGCGAGGCCGACGGTGACCTGGCCGATGCCGCCGCGCAGCTGCGCGAGGCCGGCGTCGAGCGCGATCCGCCCGGTGCGCGGCGCGCGCGCGAGCAGCGTGGCGGTGACCCGCGGCACCAGCAGTACGCCGCCGAACAGCAGCGCGGCGACCGCGAGATAGCCGAACACCGGGATGCCGCCCACCGCCGGCAGGAAGGCGAGCGCGGCGCCGACGGCGAGCAGTGCGAGGCCCGGCGCGACGCCCCGCAGCCGCGCCAGCGAGGGCTCGGCGTCGCCGGCCTTCAGCGCCTGCGCCGGCGGGCGGCTCGCGGCATCGCGTGCCGGTGCCCAGGCCCCGGCACTCGCGACCACCGTGCCGATCGCGAAGAACGCCAGCGCCGCGAGCGGCTGCGGCGCGAGCGCGGCATCGGTCACCGCGAGCTGGCCGCCACCGAGGTCGCCGCCGATGCGGCGCAGCAGCCAGGCGGCGCCGAGGTGTCCTGCCACGACGCCGAGCAGGGAGCCGAGCGCGCCGAGCAGCAGCCCCTCGGCGAACAGCGCGCGCTGCAGCTGCGCACGCGTGAGGCCGAGCGCCCGCAGCAGCGCGAGCCCGGTGCGCCGCCGCAGCACCGACAGCGACTGCGTGGAGAACACCAGGAAGGCGCCGGTCAGCAGCGACACCAGCGCCAGCATGTTCAGGTTGACGCGATAGGCGCGCGTCACCGACACCGCGCGGTCGCGCTCCACCGCGGGCTCGATCGCCTGCACGCCGGCCGGCAGCACGCGCGCGAGGCGCTCGCGGAATGCGGCCGGCGCGGTCCCCGGGGCGAGCCGCAGGTCGATGCGGTTGAGCGCGCCGAGCCGCCCGAGCGTCCACTGCGCCGAGGCGATGTCCATGATGCCGAGCCGCTGCGGATAGGCCTCGCGCGACAGCAGCCCGAGCACGCGCAGGCTGCGGCTCTCGGTGCCGACCAGCACCTCGAAGCGCCCACCCGGGCGCACGCCGAGGTCCTCGGCCGCGGCGACGCTGAGGAACACGCCGTCGCGCTCGAACAGGCCGAAGAAGTCGCCCGAGAGCTCGCCGAACAGCAGCGGCTGGATCTGCCCGGCGCGGAACGGATCGACGCCGAGCACGCGCAGCGGCCCGCGCCGGCCGGCGAGCGCGACTTCCAGCTCGAGCACCGGGCTCGCGGTCTCGACGCCGGGCAGCGCTGCGAGCGCCGGATACAGCGACTCGTCGAAGCCGGTGCGCGAGGGCCCGCGTACCACGAGGTCGGCCTCGCCGACCAGGCGGCGCGTGGCCTGGCCGAACTCCGCGAGTGCACCCGAGTTCACGAACCAGACCGCCGAGGCGAGCATGACGCCGACCGCGATCGCCAGCAGCGTCACCAGGGTGCGCAGCGGCTGGTCGCGCCACTGCGCCAGCGTGAGCTGGGCCCAGAGCCGGGCGCTCATCGCGCGGCCGTCGCCCGCGCCGCGAGCCGCCGCCCGTCCAGGACGAGGATGCGGTCCGCGGTCTCGGCGGCCGCGAGCGAATGCGTGATCAGGATCCCGGCGCCCGCGTTGCCCCGCACCTGCTCGCGCAGCAGCGTGAGCACCTGTCCTGCGGTGCGCGGGTCGAGGTTGCCGGTGGGCTCGTCGGCCAGCAGCAGGCGCGGGCGGTGCACCAGCGCGCGTGCGATCGCGACCCGCTGCAGCTCGCCGCCGGAGAGCTCGCGCGGATGGCGCGGGCCGCAGCCGCCGAGCCCGACCGCGCCGAGCATCGCCCCGACGCGCGCCTCGCGCTCCGCCGGCGCCACTTCGAGCAGCTGCAGCGGCAGCGCGACGTTCTGCGCCACCGTGAGGTAGGGCAGCACGTGGAAGGCCTGGAACACGAAGCCCATGTGGCGACGGCGCAGCAGCGTGGCCGCGTCGTCGTCGAGTGCGCCGACGTCGGTGTCGTCGAACACGATGCGGCCCGCGTCGGGACGGTCCAGGCCCGCGAGCAGGTTCAGCAGGGTCGACTTGCCGACGCCCGACTCGCCCATGATCGCCACGTACTCGCCCTCACGCAGCTCGAGCGAGGGCCCGTCGAGCACGGGAGGGCGATCGGGTCGGTAGCGCTTGACGAGGTTCTCGATCCTGAGAACGGCGCGTGCGGGAGCATCCATCTCGTGTATAGTACGGCCACCAAATCAGGGTCGCGCGGTCAGCGCCCCCTTTGTTCGTGAGTCAGCGCACCCGCGCCGTGTGTCGGAGACGCGTCGCAGGTCCCGGGGGACTTCCCCGGCAGCGCCCGTACCTCGACCCTAAATCCCCTCGCTACTGACCGCCACGGCGTCACCGCCGTCGATGCGAGTCCATCTGGCCCCCGCGGGCCAGCACCCGTTCTTTCCAAGGAATCCCCAACGATGTCATTCGAATCCCTCGGGCTCGAGCCCGAGCTGCTGCGTGCCGTGGCCGACAAGGGCTACACCACGCCGACCCCCATCCAGCTGCAGGCGATCCCCGCGGTGCTCTCCGGCCGCGACGTGCTCGCCGGCGCGCAGACCGGCACCGGCAAGACGGCGAGCTTCGTGCTGCCGCTGCTGCAGAAGCTCGGGTCCGCCCAGGGCAAGGCACCGCGCGTGCTGGTGCTCTCGCCGACGCGCGAGCTGTCGGCGCAGATCGCCGAGAGCGCCGCGGACTATGGCGCCCACAAGAACCTGCGCACCTTGGTGATCTTCGGCGGCGTCGGCGAGCGCCCGCAGATCGACGGGCTGCGCGCCGGCTGCGACCTGCTGATCGCGACGCCGGGCCGCCTGATCGACCTCGCGGAGCGCAACCTCTGCGACCTCTCGAAGGTGCGACGAAGCCGACCGCATGCTCGACATGGGCTTCATCCACGCGATCAAGCAGATCATCCGCATGCTGCCGCAGCAGCGGCAGAACCTGATGTTCTCGGCGACCTACTCCGACGACATCCGCCGGCTCGCCGAGCGCTTCCTGAAGGATCCGGTCGCGATCGAGGTCACGCCGCGCAACAAGACGGCCGACCGCGTCGACCAGCTCGCCTACCGCGTACCGAAGGAGCAGAAGCGCCACCTCCTGGTGCACCTGTTCGAGCACGGCGCGACCGACGAGGGTCCGTGGCAGCAGGCGCTGGTGTTCACGCGCACCAAGCACGGCGCGAACCGCCTCGCCGAGCAGCTCGAGGGCGGCGGCGTCAGTGCCGCGGCGATCCACGGCAACAAGAGCCAGTCGGCGCGGGTGCGCGCGCTCGAGGACTTCAAGGCCGGACGGATCCGCGCGCTGGTGGCGACCGAGGTCGCCTCGCGCGGCCTCGACATCAAGGAACTGCCGCAGGTCGTCAACTACGAGTTGCCGAACGTGCCCGAGGACTACGTGCACCGCATCGGCCGCACGGCGCGCGCCGGTTCGACCGGCCGCGCGGTCTCGCTGGTGGCGCCCGACGAGGCCACGCTGCTGCGCGACATCGAGAAGACGATGCGCGCGACGGTGCCCTTCGCCGCGGTGCCGCAGTTCGGCATCGTCGAGCCGAAGCCTGTCGCGATGCGCGCGCCGCAGCTCGGTGGCGGCGCGGCGCCGGGGCCGCGGGAGCAGGCCGGACAGGGCGGCGGTCGGGGTCACGGCCACGCCGAGGGCCGCGGCCAGGGCCAGGGACACGGTCGCGCGGAGGGGCGTCGCGGTGGCGGTGGCCACGGCGGCGGGCGCGGCCAGGGTGGTCGTGGTCACGGTGGCGCCGGAACGGGTGGCCGCGGTCACGGCGGCGGTCGCGGCCACGGCGGTGGCGGGGGCCAGGGCCAGGGCCGAGGGGGTCGCGGCGTGGCGCCCGGGGCGACCCAGCCCGCCGGCTTCAGCCTCGGCAACGCGCTGCGCGAGGCGCAGGCGGGCGAAGGCGTCAGCCGCCCGAGCGCTTCGCCGACCAGCCCAGGCGGGTCAGCTCATCGACCAGGCGGTCACGGTGGTCGCCCTGGATCTCGATCGTTCCATTTCGAACCGTCCCGCCGCAGCCGCAGGTCTTCTTGAGCCTGGCGGCGAGCGCCTCGAGCTCGGCCGGTGGCAGGGGCAGCCCGGTGATCACCGAGACGCCCTTGCCGCCGCGGCCGGCGACCTGGCGCTCGACGCGCACCGGCGCGGCCTTCTTGGCGGCGTCCGTCACGGGTGGCTTGAGCGCGCCGGCGAGGGCGCGGCGCCTGGCATCGATGTCCACGGCCGCACGTTAGCCGAGGCGTCGGCGCGAGGCGAGCCCCTCGTGGCGCTCCGCGCGTGGCGCGCGGCCGCTAGAATCCGGCCCATGCCCATCCACGATGCAACCGGGCGCCGGCGAGCGCAGGCGCGTGCCTTCCCGATGATGCTGGTGCTGGCCTGCGCCGTCGCCGGCTGTGCGGCCGGCCGCGGTGCAGCCGATGCGGCGCCCCCGCTCGAGACCGAGCTCCGCGAGATCCTCGCGCTGCTGCCGGGCCGCTACGAGGGGCCGGCGCCGGGCGGCCGGCTCTACCACAAGATCGTACCGATCGTCGCGCCGCAGTTCGGCGGCGACACGGTGTTCTACCACCAGATCTCGCGCGACGGCTTCGACTCGACGGTGCCGTTCCAGCAGAAGGTCTACGTGTTCGACCGTGCGCGCGATCGCGCCTTCAACCGGATGCGCTCCTACGTGTTCTTCCCGAAGCAGGGCTACGCGAACCTGGAGCAGGACCCGGCGGCGCTCAATGCGCTGCAGCCGGGGATGCTGATGAACTTCCCGATCGAGTGCGCGATCCGCTGGGAGCGCGGCGCGGCGCCGGGGCAGTACCGCGCGCGGGTGCGACGCGAGCAGTGCAGCTACGACAGCGCCGCGTTCCGGCAGCGCATCTCGCCGGAGCTGACCTACGAGCTGGCGCGCGACGCGTTCGCGATCGAGGACATCCTCTACGGCGAGGACGGCCGGCCGCTGTTCCCGGGCGCCGGGCTGCTGCGCGCGCCGCGGGTATCGCGATGAAGGGCTCGCAGGTCGTCGTCGTCGGTGCCGGCATCGGCGGGCTTGCGGCGGCGCTCGCGCTGCTGCGCGCGGGGCAGCGCGTGCGCCTCTACGAGCAGGTCGCCGAGCTCGCCGAGGTCGGTGCGGGGCTCAGCATCACGCCGAATGCCGGCAAGGCGCTGGTGGCGCTCGGCCTGCGCGCCGAGCTCGAGCGCATCGGCAGCCGCCCGCCCGCGGGCGCGATCCGCCACTACGCGACCGGCGAGGTGCTGGTGACGCTCGCCCAGGACCAGTCCGGCGAGCGCTACGGCCTGCCGCTCTACCACGTGCACCGCGCCGACCTGCACGCCGCGCTCGCCGCGGCGGTGCGCGCGGCCGACCCCGGCTGCCTCGCGACGGGCAACGGGGTGGCGGCGATCGAGTCGCGCCCCGACGGCGTCAGCCTGCAGCTGCGGGACGGCACGCGCGCCACGGCCGACTGGCTGGTCGGGGCCGACGGCATCCACTCGGTGACGCGTGCGGCGCTGTTCGGGCCGGACCGGCCGAACTTCACCGGCTACCTCGCCTACCGTGGCCTCGTGCCGGGCGAGCAGGTGCCGCCCGCGCTGCTCGACCCGCCGCTCTGCATGACGGTCGGGCCGCGCCGTCTGCTGATGCGCTATCCGCTGCGCGGCGGCGCACTGGTGAACATCGTCGCGATCGCGCAGCGCAGCGCCTGGACCGAGGAAGGCTGGTCGGTCGGCGCGACGCGCGAGGAACTGCTGGCCGAGTTCGCCGACTTCGAGCCGCACTCGCGGCGGCTGCTCGAACTCGTGCCGCCGGGGAAGCTCTTCAAGTGGGGCCTCTTCGACCGCGACCCGCTGCCCACCTGGACGCGCGGCCGCGCCACGCTGCTCGGCGACGCCGCGCATGCGATGCCCCCGTTCACCGGTCAGGGCGCCGTGATGGCGCTCGAGGACGCGGCGGTGATCGGCCGCGCCGCCGCGGCGGCCGCGACGCCCGACGAGGCGCTGCGGCGCTACGAACAGGCGCGGCTCGGGCGCGTGACCGATGCGCTGGTGATGTCGCGCGCCCGTGCGCTGACCTACTTCGCGGACGATCCGCGGCAGCAGGTGAGGGCGCTCGGCGCCGGCATGGCCGAGCTGCGTACCCTCTACGACTACGACGCCGGCGCCGCGCCGGTCTGAGTCCCGGCGGCCTTCGCGGCCGCGGCGGCCGCCTCCAGCGTCGCCATCGTGCCGGTCGGCACGATCCGGCCATCGACGATCTCGATCTGGCGGTCCGCGGCGCTGGCGAAGTGCAGGTCGTGGGTGACCGCGATGATGCTGCGGTCCTGGCCGCTGGCGAGCTCGCGCAGGATGTCGCGAACGTTGCCGCTCGACTTGGTGTCGAGCGCGCCGGTCGGCTCGTCGGCCAGCACGATCACCGGGTCGTTGGCGAGCGCGCGGGCGATCGCGACCCGCTGCCGCTGGCCACCGGAGAGCTGGCTCGGGCGCTTGTGCTCGTGGCCCGCGAGCCCGAGGTCGCGCAGGATCCGCAGGCCGCGCTCGCGGCGCGCGTCGGCGTCGAGGCGCCCGAGGCGGCGCATCGGCATCATCACGTTGTCGAGCGCCGAGAACTCGTTCAGCAGGAAGTGGAACTGGAACACGAAGCCGAGCTTGGCGAGGCGCACGTCGGCGAGGCGGTCCTCGTCGAAGCCACTGGTGTCCTCGCCTTCGAGCAGCAGCCGTCCCGAGGTCGGGCGGTCGAGCAGACCGAGCAGGTAGAGCAGCGACGACTTGCCCGAGCCCGAGGGGCCGCGGATCACGACGAACTCGCCGCGCCCGATCTGCACGTCGGCCTCCTCGACCAGGGTCACCGGCACCTCGCCTTCGAGGCGACGCGTGAGCCTCTCGGCGACCAGCACGCTCGACCGCGGTGCCTCGCGGCCGGCGGGTGACGCGCGCTCCGGCGGCGGCGCCGCGTTCACGCGGCGCCCCGCAGGATGTCGACCGGTTGCACGCGCCCGCCCTTGCGCGCCGGCAGCCAGGCCGCGAACACCGCCGAGAGGATCGCGAACGCCGCGGCGAGCGCGAACTGGTCGATGCCCCAGTAGATCGGCAGGGTGATCGACTCGGTCGAACCCGGCGGCTTGATCTCCACCTGCTCGACGGCGCGCATCATGCCGCTGCCCATCGCCATGCCGAGCAGGCTGCCGCCGATGCCGATCACCGCGCCCTCGATCACGAAGATCAGGCGGATGTCGCGGGCATGGAAGCCCATGGACTTCAGGATCGCGATGTCGCGGGTCTTCTCGAGCACGACGGTGGAGATGACGTTGTAGATGCCGAAGCAGGCGACCAGCAGGATCGCGCCCACCACGGTGTACATGATCACGTTGCGGACCGTCAGGGCATCGAGCAGGTCCTTGCTCGCCTCCTGCCAGGACACCGACTTGTAGCCGAGGCTGCGCTCGATGAAGGCCGCGGCGGTGCGCGCCGCGTACGCGTCCTGCATCCGCACCACGATCAGGTTGGCGACGTTCGGGCGGTTCATCAGGGCCTGCACGCGCGTCAGCTGCGCGAAGGTCTGGCCTTCGTCGTAGCCGGCGTTGCCGGTCTCGAACAGGCCCACGATCTTCATCGCGCGCACGTTGCCGGTGGGCGAGACCACCGACACGGTGTCACCCATCTCCAGGCTGAGCTTCCGCGCGAGCGCGCGCCCGATGATGATGCCGTTGGGGTTGGTGTCGACCGCGTCGAGGCTGCCGGCGACGATGTCCTCGTCGATCGTGCTGACGCCCTTCATCCGCGCCGGCTCGATGCCGGAGAGCGTCACGGCCTCGTCGCGGCCGGCGAAGCTGAAGATCGCCTGCGAGACCAGCACCGGCGCGGCCTGGGTGCCGCGGATCGCGTCGATGGTCTGCAGCTTGCGGCGGTACTGGCGGATGCCGCGTCGCTCGGCCTTGGGCTTGACGCCGCGGATCGCGACCGCACCCTCGGGCCAGAGCAGCCGCGCGGGCTGCGGGCGCGCCTCGCGGTATTCGTCGTAGACGGTGATGTGCGGCGCCGTGTCGACCAGGCGCGCGACCAGGTCGAGCTCGGAGCCGCGCATCAGGGCCGAGACGGCGAGGAAGAACGCCACGCCGAGCACCACGCCGAGCAGCGAGACCACGGTCTGGCGGCGGCGGCTGCGCAGGTGCGAGAACGCGATGTCGAGGTGCAGGCTCACGGCGCGCCCTTCACCGCGACCCGGCTGCCCTCCTCGAGGCCCTCGGGCGGCTCGGCGATCACGCGGTCGGAGGCGGCCAGGCCGCCGCGGATCTCCACCTTGTCCGGCGCGCGCACGCCGATGGTCACGGGCCGGCGCCGTGCGCGTCCCGCGTCGACCGTCCAGACGTGGCCGTCGACGACCGCGGCGGCCGGCAGCAGCAGCGCCTGCTCGCGCTGCGCGATCACGATGTTGGTCTCGGCGCTCATGCCGATCTGCAGCGGCGGCTCGCCCGCGAGCGCGATGCGCACGCGGTAGGCCCGCGCCACCGGGTCGCCGCGCGGCGTGATCTCGCCGACCGTGCCCTCGAACACCTGCTCCGGGAAGGCGTCGACGCGGATCAGCACGCGCTGGCCGCGCTGCACCCGCGGCACGTCCTCCTCGTCGACGTCGGCGGTGATGCGCAGCGGTGCCGGCCCCGCCATGTAGAACAGCACCTGGTTGACCGGCACGTACTCGCCGATCTCACCGTCGCGGCGGATGATGCGCCCGGACGCGGGCGCGGTGAGGCGCATGAAGCCCGCCTGCTCGCGGGCGCGGCGCAGCGTCGCCTCGGCGGCCGCGAGGTCGGTGCGCGCCCGGTCTAGCGCATCCTGCGAGATCAGCGCCGCGCGGCGCAGCTCGGTGTTGCGCCGGAACTGCGAGCGCGCGTACTCGACCTTCGACTCGAGCTCGGTGACCGAGGCGCGCAGGTCGGCGTCCTCGAGGCGCGCGAGCAGCTGGCCGGCGCGCACGCTGTCGCCCTCGTCCGCATGCAGCTCGACGATGCGGCCCGCGGCGCGGGGCGCGATGCGGATCTCGAGCGACGGCTCGACCAGCCCGGTCGCGTACACGGCGTCGACCGCCGGGCCGCGGGTCGGCGCGACCAGCGCGACCTCCGGCGGCTTCAGGCGCTGCCAGCCGAACCACCCCGCGATGCCGCCGAGCGCGAGCAGGAACAGGATCAGCGGGACCCGCTTCATGCAGCCATTCTACCGGCCGTCGAGTCCCGGGCCGGCGCGAGTTTCCGAAGCTCGCCGGCCGGATCAGCCGATCGGGCCCTGCCCGGGCTTCAGCACGCCGATCAGCGCGGAGATCGCGACGCCCGCCCAGATCAGCAGCACGTAGGGCCGGCAGGCGCCCATGCCCTCGATCATCTTGCGATCGCTCTCGGGCGTCGGGCCGGTGCTGGCGAGCGTGCGGAAGCCGTCGATGAACGGCGGGATCTTGATGCGGATCATGAAGCCGCAGAAGATCAGGAAGGCGAAGATCAGCAGTTTCGCCGCGAGCCACGGATAGGGGCGCAGCGGGCCGGTCGTCCAGTGGTAAGCGACCGACGCGAGGATCGCGACGATCATGAACACGCGGAACTGGCGGTCGAGCGTGGCGAGCTTCTTGCCGAACTCGGTGCCTTCCTTCACGTGGATGGTGTGCACGACCCAGACCCAGATGGGGCCGAGCGCGACGATCAGGATGGTCTGCCACAACGGGTGGTCGTAGCCGATGAACTCGGCGAGCACGCCGCCGACCGTCAGCATCAGCGCCAGGCAGTAGCGCGGCAGCATGTCGAGGTTGACGAAGATCTTGAAGGCCGTGAGGCGCTGGTCGCGCGTGAGCTTCGGGTTGGTGACGAAGCCGCTCGAGTAGAACACGCCGGCGTCGCCGCCGAGCCAGTAGACGAACAGCAGGATGTGCAGGTAGCGCACGAGCCCGTGCGCCAGGCTGAGTTCTTCGACCACGTTACCCCCGGGGACGGCCGCGCCGTTCTTGTGGCCGCTAGCCTAGCAAACTCGCGCCCGGCGGTCAGGCGGCGCGGCGCAGCGCGCCACGCCCCGGACGGAAATTCGAGCGCCGCAGCATCGAGGTCGCGACGAACACCTCGCGCAGGAACACGAGCAGGCTCGCGGCCAGCGTGAACACGGTCGCCACGAACAGCATGCCGATCATCCACGACATGTCCACTGCCGTCAGGCTGTCGAGGAACAGCGCCGCGATCAGCAGGCAGACCGCGATGGCGCTCGCGGTGGCGAGCGCGATGGCGCGGTTGATCAGCCGCGCGCGCAGCGCGAGCATCTCGCGCATCCGCCGGTCGAACTCGATGCGCGCCGGGTTGGGCTCGCGCGTGTCGTCGTCCGCGTCGTCGTCCTCGTCGCGCGCGCGGTCGACGACGCGCGCCAGGCGCGCGGTCAGCACGCTGACGAAGGTGCCGATGCCGGCGATCAGGAACGCGGGCGCGGTGACCAGCTGCAGCAGCTCGGCGATGCGGGTCGGGTGCAGGTCGAACATGCCGGGTTTCCTCAGAGGACCACGCGCCGCCCGACCTCGAACGGCCGGTCGAGCGCCGCCAGCTCGCGCGCGTCGCGCCCGTAAGGGTCGGGCTTGAAAACGATGCTGCCGTCGTCGTCGCGATCGACCGTCCAGTAGAGGATCAGCACCGGCACGGGCTTCGGCAGCCGCACGGTGCGGGTCACGCCGGTGGCGACCGCGGCGTCGAGCGCCGCGCGGTTCCAGCGCGCCGGGTCACCGAGCAGCAGCTCGACCAGCTCGAAGGGCCGCTCGGTGCGGATGCAGCCGGAGCTGAAGGCGCGCAGGTCGGCCTCGAACAGCGACTGGCTCGGGGTGTCGTGCAGGTACACGAGGTAGGGGTTCGGGAACATGATCTTGACCTTGCCGAGCGCGTTGTCGTCGCCGGCGGCCTGGCGGATCATGTAGGGGAAATTGCGCCCGCTGTAGCGCGAGAAGTCGATCGACGAGGAGGGCACCGGGCGGCCATTGCGGTCGATCACCTGCAGCCCCCGCCGGGCGAGGTAGCCGCGGTCCTTGCGCACCGCCGGCAGGATGTCCTTGTCGAGGATGGTCGGCGGCACGGTCCACGTCGGGTTCAGCACCACGTGGTCGATCGCCGACTTGAAGATCGGGGTCTGGCGATAGGGCTTGCCCACCTGCGCGCGCGTCTCCCAGATCGTCTTCTGGTCGCGCACGAAGCGCACGCCGAAGCCCGCGATGTCGACGATCACGAGGTCACCGTCCTTGCGCACCTCGTGCAGCACCCAGCGTCCGCGCTCGAGGTTCAGGCGGATCTGGTCGATCCGCGCCTGCACCGGCACGTTCAGCTCGCGCAGCGTCGCCGGGCCGATCGCGCCGTCGACGCCGATGCGGTGACGCTGCTGGAAGTGGCGCACCGCGGCCTCGAGCGATGCGTCGAAGAGCTCCGGATCCGGCGTCGCCTCGACGCTGGTCGCCGTGCGTGCCCGCTCGGGCGAGGTCGGCGGCGGCGCGCCTGCGTTCGGCGGCAGCGCGATGGCGGCGAGGTCGCCGGTGGTCGCGAGCCGCTCGCGCAGCAGCGGCACCCGGGCATCGCGCATGCCGGGCTTCAGCGTCGGTCCCGGGGGCAGCTGCGGCCAGCCGCCGAGCGCCGCGATGCCGCGATAGGCCGCGAGTGCCTGGCGGCCCGCGGCGTACATCCAGTGGTCGGGACGCACCCGATCGACGCTGCCGCGGACGCGGTCCTGGGTGATGGCATCGAAGACGAACTTCACGGCGTCGGCCTCGCCGATCTCGCGCAGCTCGAAGTTCCAGCGGGAATCGAGCGACACCGGGTCGACCTTGCCGAAGTAGAGGTGGTAGAGGATCAGCGTGTAGGCGTCGCTCGCGAGCAGGTCGAGGGTCGCGCGCTCCAGCGGGGCGAGCGTGCCGCCGGCGCCGATCAGGCGCTGCAGCGCCGCGAGGTGGTAGTCGGACGGGCGCAGCCCGTCGTCCTCGATGTCCTGCAGCAGCTCCACCAGCGAGCGCAGCCGCCGCGAGTCCCACAGCGGCTGGAAGCCGTTCATCTGGTAGAGCAGGGGCAGCGAGCGCGTGGCGCGCAGCCGGTCGCCACCGGCCTCGACCTCGGTGGCGTCGGTGCGCAGCGCGTCGATCCGGTCGTGGATCGCTTCGACGACCGGGTTCGGCGCGGCGCTCGGCGACGGCAGGCTGGTCGGCAGCTGCCCGGCCTTCACCTGCAGCGGGGAAGCCGGCGGCGCCGTGGCGGGCGCCGGCGCCGGGCGCGCCGGCGCGGGAGCCTGCGCGAGCACCGGCGGCACCGGGGCCAGCCGGCCGGCGCCGAGGGAGGGGGCAGAGACGAGGGCGGCCACGAAGGTCGTCGCGGCCGCGGCGAACAGGGGCGCTGCGGCGCGCCGGGCGGCGCCCGACGGCACCCGCCCGGGGCCGCATGCGTGCATGGTCAGGAAATGTCCTTCAGGAAACCCTGGTACTGGGCCTCGTTCTCCTGGCCCAGCCGATCGTCGAGGTCTTCACGATACAGGTAGAACAGCCTCGCGAGGAAGCGCTGGCGCCAGGCCTCGCGCTCGGCCTGCGCCTCGGCGCCGGGACGGTAGCGCGCGAGTTCCTCGCGCAGCATCACGCCCTTGTCGGCCGCGATGCGCTCCATCGTGTCGACGCGTTCGTAGAGCACGGCCATCTCGGTCGCCATCGCCATCACCATGCCGTGCAGCTGGTCGATCGCGGGGTCCTGGAAGAACTGCGGGCGACGGCCCTTGATCGTGCGCTTGACGCCCGGGGCCCCGGCGTCGGGGATCGTGTCGTTCATTTGCGTGTCACCAGCACCTGCCAGGCATTGCCCGGCGCGAACTCGCCGGCCTCGAAGCTGCGCTCGTGGCCTGCGGCGCTGCGATACGCCGACGGGGCCATCATGAACTCGACGTCCTCGCGCCGGAAACCGGCCGCGACGGCCACCTCGACCTGGTCGACCTCGCGCATCGCGCCCCAGTAGGGCTCGTTGTTGTACCAGGTCTCGCAGTCGAGCATGAACTGGTTGAACTCGTCCATCGCCCAGAACGGCGGCAGGTCGCCGTGCACCGCGAGGCCGCCCGGCGCGAGCAGGCGATGGCACTCGCGCACGATCGCAGGCAGCGCCTTGCCGGAGGTCTCGTGGAACAGGATGCTCGAGCAGACGAGGTCGAAGTGACCGTCGGGGAAGTTCGTGCGCGTGGCGTCCTGCTGCGCGAAGTGCACCTTGCGGCCGAGCGACTCGGCGCGTGCGTGCGCGTAGCGCAGCAGCGGCGCGCCGACGTCGATCGCGTGCACCTCGGCGTCCGGGAAGGCGTCGACGAACGGCAGCGTGCTGTGGCCGACCGTGCAGCCCATGTCGAGGATGCGGCGCGGGCGGAACTGCGGGTAGTGGTCGCGGACGAACTTCGCGGCCGAGCCACCGATGTCGTCGTTGTAGGGCCCCATCATGCCGAGCGCGTAGATGTAGACGCCGCGGTCGTAGAGCGCGCCGACCCCGACGTCGTCGGCGCCCCGCTCGCCGCAGTAGCCGCCGGGCATGCAGTGGATGTCCACGCCGGTGACGTAGTTCGGCAGCGGCAGCGCCGGATCGAGCGTCAGCGAGCCGAGGGGGCGCCCGCCGCGCCCGGCTGCGGCCGCGCGCGCCTTCTCGACCAGTGCCGGCAGCTCGCGCTCGACCGAGTCGAGCACCACGTCCCACAGCAGCTCCTGGCTGACGCGCTGCATCGAGGCATAGGTGCGGAACACCGGGTGCGGCGTCATCAGCTGGCGGATCTCGTGGCGATCGCGCGGCTCGCGACCCTCGCGCCGTGCGAACGCCGGCTTCACCTCGCCGTGGTAGGTGGCGTGCACCCCCGGCACGATGCCGCTCTGGATGTAGGCCTTGAAGCTGCGCACGAAGTCCTGGCGCGCGAGCTCGTCGCGGTCGGGCTCGACCAGCATCGCGTGCCGTGCCTGCGGCACGGCGGCAAAGGCATTGGAGTTCTCGCCCATCTGGGGTCCTCGGTGAGGTGCGTGGCCTCCGCTGTTTAGTGCCGGCGCGGCTGCGCGGTGTCGCGGATCGAGGCGGCTGACCAATGGACGGACGGCCACACCCCCTGCCGGCCCGGCGGGCCGGCGGCGCAAGGGCGTCGTCCAGCGGCCCGCACGGTCCGGGAGACCCTGATTATTCCCCGGTGATTCAGCAGCTTGTTTCGCCGGTGCGGTCACATCTCCGCCGCGGACGATCTGTCAGATTGCCCCGGCCATGCCCGCGGCCACCCTTCCCAGCCCTTCGCCCGCGCCCCGTGCCGTCGCGCCCGACGAGAGGGGCCTGTTCCAGGGCATCGTCGAGCACCTCGGCGGGGCCGTGCTGGTCTGCGACGGGCAGGGTGCCGTGCACTGGGCCAACGGTCGCGCCGGCGAATGGCTCGGGGCGGCCTCGGCGCCGCCCGAGGCTGCCGCGCTCGCGCCGTTGCCGGAACTGCGCGCGCTCGGGCTGCCGTGGACGATCGGCCGGGACGACCTGGCACGCGTCTGTGCCGGCGAGACCCTGCGCCTGCGGCCCGACGCGCTGCAGGGCGCCGACGGCGTGGTGCGCCGCTGCCATGCGCGGCTCAGCCCGTTGCCTCGATCGACCGGCGCCCCGCTGGTGCTCGCCTGGATCGACGAGCAGGTGGAGGACGAAGGCGCCTCGCTCACCGACACGCAGCGGCGCCGCGCGCTCGCCTCGGCGCACGTCGGCTCGTGGAGCCGCAGCTTCGTCGACGGCGCCGCGCGCGTCGACCCGCTGTGGTGCCATTCCCTCGGCCTCGACCCCTGCGAGGGCCCGGACCACCTGGAGCGCTGGGCGCGCCGCATCCACCCGGACGACGTCGAGCGCTTCCGGCGTGCCGGTGCCGCGCTCGCCGCCGCGGGCACCGATGCGGCGGGGTTCGACGTCGAGTACCGCATCCTCACCGCCGACTCGCGCTGGCTCTGGGTGCTGCAGCGCGGCCGCGTCAGCCGGCGCGATCCGCAGCGCGACGTCCCGCTCGAGGCGGCCGGCATCTGCATCGACATCGATGCGCGCAAGCGCGCCGAGGTCGAGGTCCACGAGAACGAGTCGCGGCTCGCCACCGCGCTGTGGGGCGCGCAGGCGGCGTTCTGGCAGCTGCACGTGCCGAGCGACACCACGACCCGCAGCCCGCTGTGGTTCGCGATGACCGGCTACTCGCGCGAGCAGTGGGACGGCCTGCCGCAGCCGTGGGCGTCGCGGCTGCATCCCGAGGACCGGCCGGCCGTCGAGCGCCTGGTGGCGGAACACCTCGAGGGCCGCTCGCAGTCGCTCGAGCTGCGCTACCGCATGCGCTGCGCCGACGGCTCGTGGAAGTGGATGATGGACCGCGGCCGGGTGGTCGAGTGGGACTTCGACGGCCGGCCGATCTCCGCGATCGGCGTGTCGATCGACATCGACCAGCAGACGCGCACCGAGATCGCCGCCGAGGACTCGCGCAAGCGCCTGGAGCTCGCGCTGGAGGGCGCCCACGGCTGCCTGTGGGAGTGGGACGTCGCGCGCGCCCGGTACAACGATGCCTACTACGAGCTGCACGGCGTCGACCCGGCCGAGGGCCGCCGGCAGCGCGGCTTCTGGAGCGAGCGGGCGCATCCGGAGGACCGCGAGCGCGTGCTCGCGGCGGTGCGCGAGGTCGTCGAGGGGCGCCTCGAGTCCTACGACACGCAGTACCGCGTGCGGCACGCCGCCGGCACCTGGCGCTGGATCGTCGACCGCTTCCGTGCCGCGACCCGCGACGAGTCGGGCCGCGCCACCGCGCTGATGGGCTTCGCGATCGACGTCACCGAGAACGTGCGGGTGCGCGAGGCCCTCGAGGCGAGCGAGTCGGGGCTGCGCGCGATCACGCAGAGCGCGCCGGACGCGATGTTCCTGCTCGACCGCGAGCTGCGCGTGCGCTTCGTCAACCATGGCCTGCGCGGCGAGCCGATGGACGAGCTGGTCGGCGGGCATGCGCTGGCGCGGGTCGATCCTGCGCTGCGCGGCCCGATCCTCGAGTGCTACGAGCGCGTGCTGCGCACCGGCGAGCCGGCGCAGTTCGACCGCTGCGTGCGCATGCCGTCGTACGGCGGCGAAGAGGTGCACATGCTGAACCGCGTCACCGCGGTGCGCGACGCGCAGGGTGCGATCACCGGGCTCGCGGTGGTGGTCACCGACGTGACCGCCCAGCGCCGCGCCGAGGCCGAGCTGCAGCGCTCGGAGCGCACGCTGCGCACGGTCACCGCGAACACCAGCGACTGGCTGCTGCTGCTCGATCGCGAGCGGCGCGTGCGCTTCGTGAACCGCCAGGTGCGTGGCCAGCCGGGCGACGCGCTGCTCGGCCGCGACGCGCTCGAGCTCGTGCAGCCGGAGTACGTCGCGTCGCTGCGCGACGCGATCGAGCGCGTGCTGGAGAACGGCGAGCCGCGGCTCGTCACCCAGCGGCTGCCGACGACCGACCCGCGCGGCCCGCGCCGCCTGGAGGTGTGGGTCACCGCGGCCCAGGAGGGCGAGTCGATCGTCGGCACGGTGCTGACCTGCATCGACGTGACCGAGCGCGCGCGGCGCGAGCAGGCGCTGGTCGCGCAGGCGCGGATCCTCGAGACCATGCGGGAGGCGGTGCTGCTGGTCGACCGGGACGACGTCGCCAAGCTCGCCAACCCCGCCTTCGAGGAGCTCGCCTGCTGCCCGCGCGGCGAGCTGGTCGGGCGGCCCCTCACCCGGTTGCTCCGCGACAGCGTCGCGGACTACGCGCAGATCACCGCCGCGGCGGTCGAGCACTGGCGCCACAACCCGCCCCACGTGCCGATGCGCCGCGAGTTCGACTGGCGCCGTCCCGACGGGCGGGTGCGCCGCGTGATGGGTGTCTTCACGCGCCTCGACGTCGACGGCACGCCGCACGTGCTGTGCGTCTACAACGACCTCACCGACCAGCGCGACGTCGAGCGGCGCATCCTCGACGTCGTGCAGCAGACGCAGCGGCGCATCGGCGCGGACCTGCACGACGGGCTGGGCCAGGAGCTGGCGGGCGTGGCACTGCTGCTGCGCAGCCTGCAGAGCGCGACCGAGGACGGTCGCCCGGCCAGCGGCGCGCAGCTCGCCGAGGTGGTGGCGCACGTCAACCGCTCGATCGAGTCGGCGCGCACGATGGCGCGCGGCCTGGCGCCGGTCGATCCCGAGCACGGCGGTCTCGCCGGCGCGCTGCAGCGCCTCGTCGAGGGCGCGGCACGGCACAGCGGCGTGCGCGTGGAACTGCGCTACGGCCTGCCGCCGTCGGTGACGTTCTCGCCCGAGGAGTCCACTCACCTGCTGCGCATCGCGCAGGAGGCGGTGTCGAACGCGTTGCGGCACGCGGAGCCGCGCACCATCGTCGTATCGCTCGCACACGCGGGCGGGTTCGCCGAGCTCACGGTGCGCGACGACGGCCGGGGTTTCCCTGAGTCGCACGACCCGCGGCGCGGTCTCGGGCTGAAGACGATGCGTTTCCGTGCGAGCGTGCTGCACGGCGACCTGCAGATCCGCCGCAACTCCGCGCTGCCTGGAAGGGGACCGGGCATCACCTTGATCTGCCGCGTTCCTGTACACTCCGGCCGTCCCGCCGGCCACGCCGCGACGCAGGATAATCACCGAAAATGATGTCAGCCTCTGCC
This sequence comes from Steroidobacteraceae bacterium, assembly GCA_025458905.1. GTDB lineage: Bacteria > Pseudomonadota > Gammaproteobacteria > Steroidobacterales > Steroidobacteraceae > UBA964. The sequence continues at coordinate 35,226 of JALORN010000021.1, read as the reverse complement.
CCGGGTTCCGTCCAGGATGCCAAGGCCGCACGGCGTCGCGTGCTGATCGTCGACGACCACCCGATCGTCCGCCAGGGCCTCAAGCGCATGATCGAGACCGAGGCGGACATGGAGGTCTGCGGCGAGGCGGCGACCGAGGCGCAGGCGCGTCGCGCCATCCGCGAGCTGATGCCCGACATCGTGATCGTCGACCTCGCCCTGCAGGAGGGCGACGGCCTCGAGCTGGTGCGCGACGTGCACGCCCACCATCCCGACGTGCCGATGCTCGTGCTGTCGATGCACGACGAGACGATCTACGCCGAGCGCCTGCTCGCCGAGGGCGCCTCGGGCTACATCATGAAGCAGGCTGCGGCCGACCAGCTGCTGAATGCACTGCGCGCCGTGCTGCGCGGCGAGCGCTACGTCAGCGAGCAGCTCGCGCAGACCCTCGGCGTGCGCGACGACGGCGACACCGCCGACCCGGTCAAGCGCCTCTCGAACCGCGAGCTGCAGGTGCTGAACCTCGTCGGCCGCGGCGTCAGCTCGCGCGACATCGCGGCCGAGCTCGGGCTGTCGGTCAAGACCGTCGAGTCGCACCGCCAGTCGATCAAGCGCAAGCTGAACCTCGCCACCAACTCGCAGCTGCTGCAGTACGCCATGAACTGGTTCAACTGGCGCCGCGGCGGCAACACCCCCAGCCCGAACCCGAGCCCGAGTTCGCCGCAGGCCTGAGCCTGCGCGGCGCGGCGCGGCACGGCGCCGCCGGCGTCGACGTCCGGGCCGGCGCGCGCCGATGCGTCGCGGCCGCCGGCTACAATGCCCGGCGTGCGACCCCTCAGATGGATCCTGATCGCGGCCGCGGCCCTGCTCGCGCTGCTGCTCGCCGGCGTGTTCGTGGTCACGCAGTGGGTCGATCCCGAGGTCTTCAAGCCGCGGATCGTCGCCGCGCTGTCGCGGGCGACGGGCCGCCCGGTCGAGCTGCCCGGCGAGATCGGGCTCGCCTGGTATCCCTGGCTCGCACTGCGCACCGGCGAGGGCGCGATCGGCAACCCACCGGGCGTCGAGGGCGAGCCGCTGCTGCGCTGGCGCGAGGCGCGCATCGGCGCGCGCCTGCTGCCGCTGCTGCGCGGCGAGATCGAGCTCGACCGGCTGCGCCTGGTCGGCGCGCGCGTGGCGCTGCGCCGTGGGGCCGATGGCCGCGACAACTGGTCCGGGCTCGCCGCCGCTGCCGGTGGCGGCGGTGGTGGTGGTGGCGGCGCGCTGCGGCTCGCAGGACTCGACCTCGAGGATGGCGAGGTGGCGTTCGTCGACGCCGGTGACGGCACGGCGCTGACGATCGACGGCCTGCGGCTCGAGACCGGGCCCTGGCGCGCCGGCCAGCCGGAGCCGGTCGCTCTGCAGGTCGGCTTCGGCCTGCGCCTCGGCGGGCAGCGCCTGCTCGGCGCCGCGACGCTCGACACCCGCATCGCGCTGCCGCCGGGCGAGGCGCTGCGCCTGGTGCTCGGCCGCACGAGGTTCGGCGCCCGCGGCTTCGCCGACGGACTGGCGGCCGACGGCGTGCCGTTCACGCTGGCGCTGCCGGGTGCGACGCTCGACCTCGACCGCAGCGACTACCGGGCCTCGGCGCTCGAACTCGGCGTGGGCGAGGCGCGGCTCACGCTGCGCGAGCTCGCGTATGCGCAGCCGGGCGCCGCGCCGCCCGAGGCCGGCGCGGCGTTCGCGCTGGCGCCGACCTCGCTGCGCGCGCTGCTCGGCACGCTCGGTATCGAGGCGCCGCCGACCACCGACCCGCGCGCGCTCGGGTCGATCGCCACCGAGGGCCGCCTTGCACTGCGCGACGGCACGCTGCGGGTCGAGCCGTTCGCGCTGGTGCTCGACGACACGCGGCTCACGGGCAGGATCATCCGCGGCGGCGCGCCGCCGCTCGCCGAGTTCGCGCTCGCCGGCGACTCGATGGACCTCGATCGCTACCTCGCGCCCGAGGACGCGCCGGGCGAGCCGTTCCGCTTCCCCGGCGAGGCGCTCGGCGCGCTGCGTGCGCGCGGCACGCTGTCGCTCGAGCGGGCCACCCTCGATGAGCTGCGGCTCGAGGGCCTGGTGGTACGACTGCTGCTCGACGAGCAGGGCCTGCGCGGCGACCCGGACCGCGCGGTGCGCCGATGACGCCGCCGCGCGCGCCGGTCGCGCCCGCCGCGCCGCCGCCGGACCAGGCGGAGCGCGCGCTCGCGGCGCAGGTGGGGCCGGCGCTCGTCGCCTGGCACGCGCAGGGCGGCCGCCACGACCTGCCCTGGCAGCTCGAGCGCACGCCGTATCGCGTCTGGGTCTCCGAGATCATGCTGCAGCAGACCCAGGTCGCGACCGTGATCCCCTACTACCGGCGCTTCATGGCGCGCTTCCCGGACGTGCGTGCGCTCGCCGACGCGCCGATCGACGAGGTGCTGCACCTCTGGACCGGGCTCGGCTACTACGCCCGCGCGCGCAACCTGCACCGCGCGGCGCAGCAGGTGCGCGACCTGCACGGCGGCGAGTTCCCGCGCGCGTTCGACGCCGTCGCAGCACTGCCCGGCATCGGCCGCTCGACCGCCGGCGCGATCCTCGCGCTCGCCACCGGGGCGCGCCACGCGATCCTCGACGGCAACGTCAAGCGCGTGCTGGCCCGCTGCTTCGGCGTCGAGGGCAGCGCTGCGGAGCGCGCGGTCGAGCAACGCCTGTGGACGCTCGCCGAGGAATGCACCCCCACCGAGGGCGTCGACACCTACACGCAGGCGATCATGGACCTCGGTGCGACGCTGTGTACGCGCCGGCGGCCGGCCTGCGTGCTCTGTCCCCTCGCGGAGCCGTGCCGGGCGCGCCGCAGCGGCCGCCAGCACGAGATCCCCGCGCCGAAGCCGCGCCCCGGCGCCACGACGCGCGCGCGCAAGGCCCGCCGCACCTGGATGCTGGTGGCGCTCGACCCCGCCGGCGGCGTGTTCCTCGAGCGCCGGCCCGAGCGCGGCATCTGGGGCGGCCTCTGGTGCCTGCCGGAGTTCGCCAGCGAGTCGGCCGCGCGCAGCTTCGCGACCGGCCAGTTCCTCGGGCCGCGCCTGGCGCCGCGCGCGCTCGACCCGGTGCACCACGCCTTCACGCACTTCGACCTCGAGATCGTGCCGGTGCTCGCCGAGTGCGCAGGGCCTGCGCACGCGGCCGTCATGGAGCCGGGGCGGGCGCTCTGGTATAACCCGCGACTGCCCGACACGGACCGGGCGCGCATCGGCCTGCCGGCCCCGGTCAAGGAACTCCTCGAGACCCTCACCCAAGGCATCCCATCATGAACGCCGCCACGCCCCGCATGGTCGACTGCGTCGTGCTCAAGCAGCGCGCGCCGGGCCTCGATCGCCTGATGTATCCCGGCGAACTCGGCCAGCGCATATGGAAGCAGGTGTCGAAGGAAGGCTGGCAGCGCTGGGTGGCGCACCAGACGATGCTGATCAACGAATACCGCCTGGTGCCGATCGAGCCGAAGGCCCGCAAGTTCCTCGAGGCCGAGATGGAGAAGTTCTTCTTCGGCACGGGCGCCAGCAAGATCGACAACTACGTCGCACCGCCGAAGTAGCCGCCCGGCCGGATCGCCGGCCCGGCGCGTCACGCCGGCCCGGCGCGTCAGTTGGGGGCGATCAGCCGCTCCAGCTCGAGCCGGATGGTGCGCGCGAGCAGGCCCGCCGCGGCGTCGCCGCGCCCCTCGCGCACCGCCTGCACGTGCTCGAGCAGCACCTGGTTGACCAGCGCGGTGTAGCGCTCGCCATTGCCGCCGTCGGCCGCGAGCTTCTTGAAGTACTGCACGACCTCGTCGTCGAGTTGCATCGCGACGCGGCGCAGGCGCCGCGGTGCCGGGCCCGCATGCCGATCCGGTGCGTCCGTGTCCTCCCCTGGCGAGCGTGCAGCCACGCCTCACTATGGAGAGCGCTACAGGGCGCCGCAACTGTTGGCCGTTGGCGACAGGATGACGCGCCATCGCGCGCCGCATAAGGTCGGAGCCGGCGCACCCGTTTCCCCGATCGGATGCTGCTTCCTCGACGCGCGCCGAACAGGGGATCCGGGTGCGCCTCCTTGCTGCGCGCCGTCGGGCTTCTGCTCGCCCGACGCAATAAGCTCATTTGCAATCAAGCACTTGAGCCGGGGCGCGCTTGACGGCCCCAGCGCCGCCCGGTCTAATACGCGGCCCACGAGAATCCCGCCTCCGTCCGGAGCCGGGTCTGCCCATGGCCGGGTAGCTCAGTTGGTAGAGCAGCGGATTGAAAATCCGCGTGTCGTTGGTTCGATTCCGACCCCGGCCACCATTTCTCGGCACCTCACTGCGCAGCGAAGAACGCGTCGACGGCCGCGAGGCAGAACGGCGCCAGCAGCGGCGCGTGGTACGCCTCGGCTACCGCTCGCGCGCCGCCGTCGGTGGCGCCTTGCAGCACGGCGGCGAACGCGACGAGTCGCCGGGCGCGCGCGAAGCGCTGCTTGAGGCTCGCGTAGGGGTCGCCGTCGGTCGGCGCGGAGTCCACGTCCAGCACGGTGATGCGAGCGGTCGCGGGGGCGCGGGGTGCCCAGTAGCCCTGCATCAGCTGGGTGTTGGACCAGAAGACGACGGGATCGGCGCGACCGCCGCAGAGCAGCATCGGCGCGGTCGGTGTCCAGTTGCGCAGGTCGTTGCGGCGCAGGGCCTGGCGCAAGCCGAGCGTCGGTGTGGCAGCGGGTGTCCCGTCGAGCGTGGTCGGCCAGCCGCCGTCGGGGTTCGCCTCGGCGTCGCGCAGGTAGCGCAGTCGGTAGCCGTTGCGAATCAGGTTATCCGGGCCGAAGCCGCGCGCGAACACGGGCGCGAGGTCGGCGGGCGTGGTGGCGGGCGTGACGTCGGCGTACTGCGTGGCCGGCGGGAACGGGCTGAACACGGCATCGGCGGGCAGGCGGCCCTGGGCCTGGAGCACGCTGCGCGGCACGGAGGTCGGCAGCAGCGACTCGATGCCGCTGGCGTAGGCCGGCTCGAAGATCTCGTCGGGGCTCGAGTACAGGTTGCCGTAGGCGCGCTGGTAGGCGGTCGCCAGCATCGTGAACGTGGCGGTCGAGCCACCGTTGACGCGGCCGGCGAAGATCGCGTCGCCGAATGCCGCGAGCGCATACGGTCCGGACATGGGGGCGGAGGCGGTGACCGGCATGCCTCGCGCCTGCATCGCGCGATGCGTGGCCATCGCGACGTAGCCGCCTTGTGAATAGCCGGTGATGAACAGGCGGGCGTCATCGCCGGTGGTGAGCGCAGCCGCGGGCACGGGCAGGACGCTGCGCGCGGCGCCCAGCGCATCGATCATGTCCTGCGACTGCTGGTCCGCGACCAGGTAGGGGTGGTAGCCGAGCGTCGAGCCTGCATAGCCCGCGTAGTTCGGGGCGACGACGACGTAGCCGCCGGCCGCGAACGCGGCCATGAACATCCCTTCGGGGTTCTTCTGGACGCGCAGGTCGGCGATGTCGAACTCGCGATCGGTCGAGGTGCCGTGCGCATAGAGCAGCACCGGCCGGGGGCCGCGGCAGCGGCGATCCAGCCCGACCGGCACCATCAGGGCGGCCGAGGCGGTGGTGGCCTCGCCCGCGGCGCCCACGGTCGCATAGCGGATGCGATGCACCGCGACGCCGCAGCGCAGGTTGCCGCCGAGCGTGAGCACGTCGGCGTTGGCGAGCGCACCGAGCTCGCGCAGCACCGCCGGCGCCGACAGGGTGGTCAGGTGCTCGGGCCGCGGCGGCACCGGCGTGGCCGGCGCCGGGCCCGCCGTGCCGGACGGCGTCTGTGCGTGGGAGGACGGTGCGGTGATGGATGCGACGGCCAGCAGCCAGGCTGCGAGGGCGACGCGCGTGCGCGCGACGAGGGCTGTCATGGTGGGCCTGTACGCTCCGTCGAGTGAGGGACGCCGAGGTGCCTGAGTGGGACCCCGGGACCGCGCCGGAAGTTCGCGCCGACGGGTCCGGGGGTCGTTTCCGCCATCTGCTGCCACGCCGCACCGCTAGAATGGAACACCTCGTTGCGATGCTGCGGCATGGCGGTGAACCGTGGATCTCGCCGACTTCATCGACCAGAACCGCGCCGAGATCCTCCAGGCCTGGGATGCCTACGCGCGCACCGTGTTGCCCGCCACGGATGGCTTCACCGCGGTGCAGCTGCGCGACGACGCCGATGCGCTGCTCGCGGCGATCGCCGTCGACATGCGGACCTCGCAGTCCGCGGCGGAGCAGAAGGCCAAGTCCGAGGGCAAGCGCCCCTATTCCGCCGCCCGTGCCAGGACCAACCCCGCCCACTCGCATGCGGGGGACCGGCTCCACCAGGGTTTCGACCTCGACCAGATGATCTCCGAGTATCGCGCCCTGCGCGCCTCGGTGATCCGGCTGTGGACGAGCCGGATGGGTGAGGCGGATCGTGGCGCCCTCGACCAGCTGACGAGGTTCAACGAAGCCATCGACGAGGCGCTCGCCGACTCCGTGGAGCGCTATACGGCCGAGGTGGACCGGGCGCGCGAGCTGCTGCTCGGTGCCCTCGGGCACGACCTGCGCAATCCGCTCGGCGCGGTCCTGTTGTCGGCGACCTACCTGCTGCGGGACGAGGCGCTCGATGCGGCTGCGCGGGGCGCGGCCCAGCGGATCGTCTCGAGCGCGCGACGGATGTCGCGGCTCGTCGACGACCTGCTCGACTTCACCCGCACGCGGCTCGGCCAGCCGCTGCCGCTCGCCGTGGAGCCGATGAGCCTCGCCGCGGTCTGCGAGGAGGTGGTCCGCGAGGTCGAGACCACGCATCGGGGCGCCGTCGTGCAGGTGCTCTCGAAGGAAGACCGGCAGGGGACCTGGGACCGCGGGCGGGTGGCGCAGCTGCTGTCGAACCTGGTCGGCAACGCCGTCGAGCACGGCGCGGCGTTCGGTCCCGTGTCGGTCGAGCTGTCCGGCGATGCGCAGGAGGCGCGGATCGTCGTGCGCAACTCGGGTCCGCCGATACCCGAGAGCCTGCGCGCCCGGATCTTCCAGCCGATGGTCCATGGATCGGACCGGGTGCGTGCGGCGTCCAGCGTCGGCCTCGGCCTATACATCGCCCGGCAGATCGTCGACGCCCACGGTGGCGACATCTCGTTCGAATCGACGCCGGCGGGCACGTCGTTCGCCGTGCGGCTCCCACGCCACCGCCGGCAGCAGGAGCCGTCATGAGCCTCAACCACCTGAACCTGCCGGTGCCCGATCCGGCTGCCTCCGGATCGTTCTTCGTCGAGCATCTCGGTTTCCGCATGATCGGCCACGACGGACTGCGCTGACCCGTGCACCGCCACGGCTTGCGATCGCGGGCATGAGGCTGTTGAGCCGCTTCGTCGTCTCGCTGACGGCATTCGCACTCCTTGCCTGGGCCTACGTGGGCTGGAGCCTCGCGCTCGGGACCGGCGGCCGCATCGCCCTGCTGCTGCCGTTCGTGTGCGTCTGGCTGGTGCCGGTCGTCTACTGGGTGTACGAGCGCGGGGGCCACACGCGGCTCGACGACCTGGTGCATGCGTCGGCGTACGTCGCGGCTGCGTGGCTCCATTTCCTGATCCTCGCCACGCTGGTGCGCGACCTGCTGCGGCTCGCGACGTGGTTGGTGGCGCGCGAGGGCGCGGCGTACCGGCTGCTCGAGCAGCAGGGTCCGGTGCTGGTGTTCGGCGCCTCGATCCTCGCTCTCGGCGCGGGGCTGGCCGCGGGACTGCTCGGGCCACGGGTCCGCCGGGTGCTGGTGCCGATCGAGGGGCTCGACCCGGCGCTCGACGGGCTGACGATGGTGCAGGTCAGCGACCTGCACGTGGGGCCGACGATCGGCCGGCGCTACGTGGGCCGGGTCGTCGAGCGGGCGCTCGCGCTCGCGCCCGACCTCTACGTGCTGACGGGCGACATCGTCGACGGCCCCGTGGGTCGGCTCGCGCGCCACGTCGCGCCGCTCGCCGCGCTCGGTGCGACCGGCCGCGCGTGGCTGGTCATGGGCAACCACGACTACTACTCGGGGCCGCGGCCCTGGATCGAGCGCTTCCGCGCACTCGGCCTGCGCGTGCTGCTGAACGAGCACGCGGTGCTGCAGCACCGGGGCGCGCGCTTCGTGCTCGGCGGCGTGACCGACCCGGCCGCGCGGATGTTCGATCGCACCCAGGGGCCGCAACCGGGGCTCGCCGCCGGTCCGCCGGGCGCGATGCTGCGCGTGCTGCTGGCGCACCACCCGAAGGTCGCGCCGGCCGCCGCGGATACGGGCTTCGACCTGCAGTTGTCGGGGCACACGCATGCCGGCCAGATCTTCCCGTTCACGCTCGTCGTGCGTGCGGTGCACGCACCGCACGTCGCCGGCCTATCGCGCGAGGGGCGCATGTGGGTCTACGTCAGCGCCGGCACGGGGAGCTGGGGCCCGCCGGTACGCTTCGGCACGCGGACCGAGCTCACGCACCTGCGGCTGGTGCGCGGCCGCTGAAGGCCGGTCACGGCCGGAGTCGTCCGCGCGCAGGCCAGCCTTCTCGTAGGTGCCCGCCTACCGTGTCATTGCGAGCCGACGTGCGCGCTGCCATCCTGCATGTGCGGCCGCACTCCGCCAACGACTACGCCGGCCTCGAGTGCGCGATCGGCTGTGCCACGGCCGACCGCCTCGAGGGTCCGTATGCCAGGGCCGAGGGACCGTCGCTCTCGAGCGATCTCGCGGGGCTCGCCTGGCTCGGCCCGGTCGGGACGGCCAGCCGACGCTCGCCCGCGCGGTGCGGGACGTCCGATGATCCGTCCAGACAGGGGAGGCAGTGGATGACGTCCAGCTTCGATCGCGCGCAGTTCCTGCGTGCCGCGGGTGCGGTGACCGTGCTCGCCGCCACGGGCCAGTCGATGGCGCAGGGGGCCTACCCGAGTTCCTGGCCCGCCGAGACGCTGCGGCAGCTGCGCCATCCGTCGCTGAAGGATCGCGTGGTGCTGATCACCGGTGGCAGCCGTGGGTTCGGCTGGTTCATCGCCGAGGAGCTGCTGCTGGGCGGCGCGAAGGTGGCGCTGACCGGGCGCGGCCAGGCTGCACTGGACAAGGTGGCCGCCGACATCGAGGTCCGCCACGGCAAGGGTCGTTGCCTGACGGTCGCCGGCGACGTCAGCCGGCAACCGGACTGCGCGCGGATGGTCGAGGCGACGCTGCGCGGCTTCGGCCGCATCGACGTGCTGGTGAACAACGCGGGTCGCAGCCCGCAGGACTTCACGCGCAGCGGCGGCGCCGGCGGCAGGCCCGTGCCGTTCTACGAGACGCCCGACGAGGCGCTGCACACCATCGTCGACACCAACCTCAAGGGTGTCTGGTACATGTCGAAGGCCGCCGCGCCGCACATGGTGAAGCGCGGGTTCGGCAAGATCATCTCGGTCTCCACCAGCGCCTCGAACATGGTGCGCGCCGGCAACCCGATCTACGGCCCCGCCAAGGCGGCGCTCGAGGCGATGACGCGCGTCTGGGCGCAGGAACTGAAGGGCAGCGGTGTCGACGCGAACATCGTGCTGCCGGGTGGCGCCGCGGACACTTCGTTCATCAGCCAGGACGTGGCGCCGGGCGCGGTCGGCGAGCGCGCGCGCAACGGCCGGCTGTTGCCAGGCGACGTGATCGTGCCGCCGGCGGTGTGGCTGTGCACCGATGCGACCAACGGCGTGACCGGCGTGCGCGCGGTCGGGCGCAACTGGGACAAGTCGGCGTCGAGCGCCGACGAGGCCTTCCGCAAGTGCCTCGACCCGCACGTCGAGGTGCCGCAGATCATGTGAGCGACGGCCTCGGCAGGCGACCCGGCAGCCGCTCCGGCACGTGGCCCGTGCCCGCCGGCCGGGAGTCGCGATCGCGGCCGGCGCCGCCGAGCAGGTCCTGCAGCAGGCGCGACAGCTGGGCCCCTTCGACCGGCTTCTGGCGCAGCTGCACCTCGGCGTATTTGTCCGGCACGATCTGGCGGGCGTACCCGGTCAGGAACAGGAACGGGACCCGGCGCTCGAGCAAGGTATCGGCCACCGGGTAGGCGGCTTCGCCCTGCAGGTTCAGGTCGAGCACGGCACAGTCGACGTGGCGGTGCTTCTCGAGCAGGGCGAGGGCCTGCGGCACCGAGCCTGCGGGACCGACGACCCGGAAGCCGTCGAGCTGCAGGCTGAGCGCGAGCATCGAGGCCAGGAAGTACTCGTCCTCGACGACCAGGACCTGGCGCACCGGAGAAGAGGGAGCCGCTGCAACGCCGTTCACGGATGCTCCGTCGCGAGGGCGGAGACCCTGCGCTGCATCGACTGTAGCTGCGTGCGGCAGGGCACAGTATGCCCGTACACCTGCTGAGGGCGTGGGCGCGGTCCTACGGGGTCCCGGCAGGTCGCGCGGTGCCGGCCGGCGAGCTCGCGCAGCCCGCCCACCCGGTCGCGTTGCCCACCGACACCGGGAGCGTGATGCGGCAACGCAGGCCGTCCGGCCCGAGCTCGAAGGCAGTCTCGGCATCGAGCTGGTAGGGCAGTGCTTCCTCGATCAGTTCGCGGCTCTGGCCGGCGGCGGCTCGCCCGGCACCGGCAGGCGCCGGGGCGACGTCGCTCTCCCGCCAGTCGATCTCCAGCCGCGGCCGGCCGTGCCGGTCCGGCGGCAGCAGCTGCCAGGAGATCCGCAGCTGCGCGCCGGGCTGGCTCAATGCCCCGTGCTCGACGGCATGCTTCGCCAGCTCGTGCAACGCCATCGCGAGCGTCTGCACCATGCTCGAACGCAGCTTGACGCCGCTCGGGCCGTCGAGCGTGACGCGCCCGCCGGCGCCGTCGAGCGCCGCCAGCTCGCTGCGGATCAGCTCGTCGAAGGTGATGCGGTCGGTGTCATCCAGCCGGGAGAGCAAGCCCTGCACCCGAGCGAGCGCCTGCAGCCGATCGCCGAAGCCCCGGCGAAAGCCCGCGATGTCCGTGCTGACCTCGCCGGTGCGCTCCGCCAGCGCGAGCACCACGCCCATCAGGTTCTGGGTGCGATGCTGCAGCTCTGCGACGAGCGCACGCCGCCCCTCCTGGAGTTCGTGCAGCGCGATCGCGGTGCGCGCGGCGTGCACCTGCGCGGTGGCGTCCGTGGCGACGCTCAGCACTCCGGCGATGGCGCCCGACTCGTCCCGCACCGGCGAGCAGGAGAGGTTCCACCACCGCTCGTCGGCCTGCGCCACGGGCTCCGGTTCGAGGCGCAGGCGGTCGATCCGTACCGTCTCGCCGGCCGCGGCCCGCCGCATCGGCGTCTCGAGCGCGGGCCAGGCGTCCGCGCAGGCCTCGCGGAGCGGCCGGCCGAGCACACCGGGGTGGCGCTCCGCGAGCAGCGGCACCCAGGCGTCGTTGTAGATCACGATGCGGTCCGCGCCCCAGGCGAGCTGCATCGGTTGCGCCGAGCCGAGCACGAGGTCCACCGCGGTCCTCAGGCTCTGTGGCCAGTGCACCGCCGGCCCGAGGGGCGTGCCGGCCCAGTCGAACCCAGCGACCCGCTCGGCCATCCGGATCGCGTCGGGCGTCGGATCGTGCATCGGCATCGCGCGGCCCCGCCGCCGGATCGGTCCGGCGATCGCGCGGGTGGTCCTCCTCGGGTGTTCCCGATCACCCTGAGTGCCACGCGGCGCGAGGCTTGGCTGTAGGTGGGCGGCGGAGCCGCTGATGCGCCTGCGCCGACGCCGCGCCTCACTTCACCGTGACTGCTCGTTGCCGTAGGTCTTCACGAGGTAATCGACGAGGTCCGGGATCTCCGACTCGTCGAACGGTGCCGCGAACACCTGCTTCATGCGGCGGACCATCGCTTCCCAGTAGGGGCGCGCTGCCGAGGGGGGCTGGTAGAGCATGTACTCGGCCGAGTGGCACATCACGCAGTAGGCCTGGGCCTTGAGGTAGCCCGGCAGCGGGCTCGCCTTCAACGCGACGCCGTCCTCGGGCAGTTGCAGGGTCCGTTCCGCGGCGGTCGTGGCCTGCGACGCCAGCGACGTGGTCGCGAGCAGGAGGGCGGTCGCGAGGCGCGGCATGCGCTTGCGCCGGCGCGCCGTCACGAGGCGACCACCTTCACCGACTCGACGACGTTGCGCATGTAGCCCGCCGGCTGCCAGGTCGGCGTCGCCGGCTGGCTCTGGCCGGAACGGTTCCAGGCGCGCACGCGCAGGTCGTGAGTGCCGGGCTGCGGCGTGAAGCCGAAGCGGAAGCCGCGGAACGAGTAGCGGCCGAGGTCCTCGCCGAGCGTCGCCCCGCGCCAGCTCTGGCCGCCATCGAGGGAGTAGGCGACCTCGCGCACGCCCTGGCCGCCGTCGAAGGCGATGCCCCGCACCTCGACCGGCTGGCCCGCCGGCAGGCGCGCGCCGTCGCGCAGCGAGGTGATGAAGGAGCGGACGTTGAAGCGGCCGATCGGCCGGGTCGCGCGCGGCGCGGTCCCCGGCTCGACGCAGGCACAGTCGTCGTCGGGGATGCGGTACGCGGTCTTCATCCAGAAGCCGTCGTAGACGTGGTCGATCACCTGGATGTCGGAGAGGTGCTTGATCCAGTAGGTGCCGAAGTAGCCGGGCACGACCAGGCGCACCGGGAAGCCGTTGAGCATCGGCAGCTCGGCGCCGTTCATCTGGTAGGCGACCAGCACCTCGCCGTCCATCGCGTGCGCGACGTCGAGCGCCTTGGTGAAGTCGCCGCTCCCGAGCAGTGCGAAGTCGAGGCCGTCGAAGGTGACCTGGCGCGCTGCGGCGGTCGGCCGAGCGCGTGCGAGCACGTCCTTCAGGCGCGCGCCGACCCAGCGGGCATTGCCCATCGCGCCGTTGCCGAGCTGGCCGCCGGTGACGCGCGGTTCGAACAGCCCGCGCCCGTTGCCCGAGCACTGGTTGACCGCGACCACCTCGACCGGCTGGAACGCGGTGCGCAGCTCCGCCACCGTCAGCTCGTACGGCGCCGCGACCGCATTGCCACCGATGCGGATCACGTGCGCGTCGCCGTCGATCGAGGTCGGCAGGCCGGCGTGGTGGTAGCGGACGAAGAAGGCGTCGTTCGGCGTCAGCAGGCCTTCGTCGAACACCTCGAACGGTGTCTCGAGCTGAGGCGGGCGGGAGGTCAGCACGATCAGGGGGCGCTTGCCGGGGTAGGCGACGAGCCGCCGGCGGCCGTTGACCATGGGCAGGTCGACCGACGCCTCCGCGGCGCGGGGTGCGCGATGCGCGACGCCGAGTGCCGCCGCGGCGAAGGCGCCGATGCCGGTCCTCAGCAGCAGGCGACGCCCCGGATCGGCGTCGTGTCCGGATGACGGCAGACCGGTCGGGGAGACCGGATGCCGTGGACTCCGCGGGGGACGATCGCGTCGCATGCTTCGACCTGGCTGCCCGGGTGGCCGCCATCATCGCAGGTCCCGGGGTCGCCCGACATCCCGGCGCCGGGACGCCGCGTCGGCTCAATAGCTGTGCAGGGCGCCGCGCGGGGCGGCGGGCGAATCCAGCACGACCCGGGCAGCTTCCACGGCGAGCAGCAGCTGGGCATGCAGCGCTTCGTCCTGCCCGCCGCGCAGGTAGCGGTCGGCGGCCTGCAGCACCGACCGCAGGGCGCGCAGGCCTTCCGACGAGGGACTCGCCGCGGGATCGGCGGCGGGTGCGGTGCGCGCGCCCGCATCGTCGCGCAGTGCCGCGTCGATGATGTCGGTGGTCGTGAGGATGCCGACCAGGCGGCCGCCGGCGTCCACCACCGGCACGGCATGCACGCCGGCGCGCACCATGCGTGCGGCGACGGCGCCGACCGGTTCGTCGGGTCCGGCGGCGAGCACCGGATGGGTCATCAGGCGCCCGATCGTGATGCGCGAGTCGAGATAGGCGTCGCCGGCGTCGCCGTGGTGCGGCAGCAGGCCGTCGAGCTTCCGCAGGTCCGCATCGCTCACCATGCCGACGAGCCGGCCGCCGTCGACCACGGGCAGGTGATGGACCGGGTATCCCGCCAGCAGGCGGAGCATCTCGCTGGGGCGGGCGTCCAGTTCGACCGACAGCACGGGCTCGGTCATCAGGCGGCGAACGCGGGTATCCGGATCCATGTGCTCCCCTCGGGTCGTGGCTCGCACAGGGTTGCGCACGCGGATGCCACAGGCCCGTGCCGTGGTCGGCAGTTTGCGGCGGAGAACGCTGCGACAAGTACCTATCGCGCAACGTGGCGTGCTGCCGGGGTCGGACGATCCCCCGATCCCGGGTCCCGTAGCGCCGGCGCACGGGTCCGCGCTCAGGCCCTCTCGGTGAAGGCGTAGCGGATCGTGTTGCGGACCGTCTCGCCGGCGCGGTGCAGCGACGACGGGAAGCGTGGCTCGTTGACCGCGTTCGGATAGCCCTGTGGCTCGAGGCAGATGCCGCAGTGGGCGCGCCAGGGCGCGGCCTCCGGTGGTGGCGCGAGGTAATGGCCGGCGTAGACCTGCAGCGCCGGCTCGCTCGAGCTCACCGTCATCGCGAGCCGCGTGCCCTCGTGGCGCAGTCGCGCATCGCGTTCGCGCACGGGTTGCAGCAGGTACGTGTGGTCCATGCCCCGACCGAGCTGCAGCTGGGGGTGCGCCCGCGCGAGCCGCTCGCCGATGCGGGCCTCCTCGCGGAAGTCGAACGGCGTGGCGGCGACCGCGAGCCGCGCTCCCGTGGGGATCAAGGCCGCATCGAGCTCGAGCACTTCGTCCGCGGCGATGCTCAGGAGGTGGTCGAGGACCGTGGCGGCATGCGACCCGCCGAGATTGAAGTAAGGATGCATCGTCAGCGCCACCGGCCCGGTGCGATCGATGCGGGCGCTGAGTTCCACGCGCAGCGCATCCGTCTCGAGCGTGTAGACGATCGTCGCCTCCAGCCGGCCGGGATAGCCGTCGGTACCGTCGGCGAGATCGAGTCGCAGCACCAGCCGCGGCGTCGGGCCGCGTTCGACCTGCTCGATGCGCCAGGTGCGCGCGTGGAACCCGAGTGGCCCGCCGTGCAGGTGATGCGGCGGCTCGTTCGCCTCGAGCCGGTAGGTGTGGCCCTCGAGCTCGAAGCCGGCGCGCGCGATGCGGCCGCTGACCCGCCCGATCGGCGCGCCGTGATAGGCCGGGTCGTGGGCGTAGCGCCGCGGGTCGGCATAGCCGAGCACCACGTTGACCGGCCCGCGCGTGGTCGGGACCCACAGCGCGACGAGACGCGCGCCGTACGGGATCACCGCGATGCGCAAGCCGTCCGGATGACCGAGCTCGATGGGCTGGAAGGGCCGGGCGTGGCCGTCGCTCGCGCGCAAGTGTGCTCTCCAGGCGAGCGCCGATTGCAGCACGCGTGGCGGCAGGTGTCGCAGCGGATCGCGGCAGGAAGCGGCCTCGGCCACACAGCGAGGAGGCGACCGGCTACAGGCGCGGCCTCCAGGTGCACTGTCCCGCGGTGCCGGCCACCGGCTACGCTCGCGGCACAGCGAGGAGCCGACATGACGGACCTGATCTCCGGACTCGCCGCGATCGTGGGGGCGGACCACGTGGTCGCGGATCCCGACGAGCGGCGCTATTTCAGCCGCGACCTGTTCCCGTGGCCCGATGCGCCGGTCGCGCTGGCGGTCGTCGCACCCGGCACGGTCGAGGGGGTGCAGGCGCTGGTGCGCGCGGCGTCGCGGCTCGACGTCCACCTGGTGACGCGCGGCGGCGGCATGTCGACCGGGCGCTCCTACGTGCCCGCCACCGCGCGCAGCGTGATCCTCGACCTGCGGCGGCTGAACCGCGTCCGCAAGGTCGACGCGGGCGACCGCTACGTCGTGGTCGAGGCGGGCTGCACCTGGGAGGCGCTGTACGCGGCGTTGCCGAAGGAGTGGGTGCTGGAGACGCATGCGCCGCTGTCGGGCAACTACTCCACGGTCGGCGGCGCGCTGGCACACGGCTACCCGGGCGGCCTGAAGGGCGTGCTCGGCGTCGAGGTGGTGCGCGGCAGCGGCGAGGTGCTGCACACCGGCTCCTGGGGCCGCGCCGGCGACGCGCGGGCCTACTACCGCGAGTACGGCCCGGACCTGACCGGGCTCTTCGTCGGCGACACCGGCGCCTTCGGCATCAAGACCGCGGTGTCGCTGCACCTGGTCGCGCGCCCGGGCGCGCGCGCGACGGCGTCCTTCGGCTACGAGCGCTTCGAGGACGTCGCGGCCACGTTCGTGGAACTCGCTCCCCACGACGTGTTCACGCGGCGCTTCTGCTTCGATCCGTACGACACCGCGAACCTCGCCAGGGTGCGCGCCGGCGAGGCGGCTTCCGCGGCGGCGAAGATCCTCGGCTCGGCGGGCAGCGTGCGCCAGGGCGTCAAGGAGGGGCTGTCGCTGCTGAAGGCCGGCCTCGGCGGCGGTGCCGAGGCGTGCTGGTCGATCAACCTCGTCGCCGAGCAGTTCACGCAGGAGGCGGCGGATGCGGCGATCGCCGCGGGCGCGAAGCTGTGCCTGAAGCGCGGCCGGCAGATCCCGAACGTGACCGCGCTCGCCGGCGCCACGCCGATCTACAGCGTGCGCCGCTTCCTCGGCCGCGACGGCGAGCGCTGGATCGCGACCAACGCGATCTTCCCGGTCAGCCGCGCGGTCGAGGTGACGCGCGCCACGGAGTCGTTCTTCGCGGCGCGAGCGGCGCAGCTCGAGCGCCACCGGGTGCGCATCGGCTACATCTCGCAGGTGACGCCGGTGCACTGGCAGATCGAGCCGCTGTTCTACTGGTGGGACGAGCTCGAGGAGCTGCACCTGCGCCACCTGTCGGCCGACGAGGCGGCGCGCTTCCGCGGGCTGAAGGCGGCGCCGGGCACGCGCGAGTTCGTGCTGCAGCTGCGCGCGGAGCTGCGCGATCACTTCGAGCGCCTCGGGGCACTGCACGTGCACCTCTCGAAGTTCTTCCGCTATGCCGAGGTGCTCGAGCCCGGCGCCCGCGGGCTGCTGCAGGACCTCAAGGCCGTGCTCGACCCCGAGGGCCGCATCAACCCGGGCAACCTCGGGCTCGCGATGCCGGGCGCCGGGCAGGGCTGAAGCACCATGCACCGCCACTACCTCGACGTGGACCTGGGCGAGGCCGGGGCCGGCCAGCTGCACTACCGGCGCGCCGAGCCGCCTGCGGGCGCGACGCGGCGCACGCCGGTGGTCTGCCTGCACCAGACGCCGACGTCGTCGCTCGAGTTCGAGCCGCTGATGCGCGAGCTGGCGCACGAGCGGCTGGTCGTCGCGCCCGACACGCCGGGCTACGGCGGCTCGGACGGACCGCCGGCACCGCAGTCGATCGACTGGTACGCGGCGATCCTCGCGCGCGCGCTGGAGTCGCTCGGCTTCGGCGCAGGACCGCTCGGGCGTCCGGTGCTGTTCGGCTACCACACCGGTGCCGTGCTCGCCGCGCAGGTGGCGCTGGCGAGGCCCGCGCTGGTCGCCGGGATCGTGCTGCACGGCTTCCCGTTGCGCACGCCAGCCGAGCGTCGCCAGCGCCTGGAGGCGCTGCCGCGCGGGCTCGACGTCGAGGGCTGGTGGAAGAAGGTCGAGTGGTACTACGACATGCACGTGCGCCAGGCGCCCGCGCGCGCCACGCTGCAGGAGCGCACGCGCGTCTTCGGCCAGGACATGGTCGCGGGGCCGGACTTCTGGTTCACCTACCACGGCGTCTGGAGCTGGCCCTACGAGGAGCGGCTGCCGCGGATCGCGGTGCCGTGCCTGGCGATCGCCGCCGACGAAGTGCTGGCCGAGGCGACGCGCGCGAGCGCGCGGCTGGTCCCGGGCTGCGAGCTTCGCGAGCTGCCGCAGGTCAAGGGTGCCTCCGCCCTCGCGACCCAGGCAGCCGAGGTGGCTGCCTGCGTGCGCGATTTCGCCGACCGCTTGTCCTGACGGACGCGCCGGGCGTAACGTGCGCCCGGTGTCCGGGGCATCCACGACCGCCGACACCGTGCCATGAACGACGGGGGTCCTGCCGAGTCATCCGAGGCGCCGCGCGCCGACGTCGAGGTGCGCCTGCCGGCGTCGGTCTGGAGCACCGAGATCGGCTTCTGGGAATGGATCCCCGCCACCGACACGCTGCGCTGGCTCAACGACTGGCCGGTCCGCGTCGGCGTCCACCCTTGCGACGGGGAACGGCACGTCGAGCAGCTGATGGCGATCATGGATCCGGAGCACCACGCACGGCTCGAGCCGGCCTGGCGCCTGCACCTCGAGGGCCGGCGCGACCGCTACGAGGTCGAGTACCGCGTGCGCGACGTCGCCGGCGAGTGGCGCTGGCTCGCGATGCGGGCGCGGATCGTCGAGCGGGCCGCGGACGGCACGCCCGGTCGCATGGTCGGCGCGGCGTTCGACGTCGACGAGCGCCACCGCCTGCAGGACGCCGTGGCCCGCGGCCGCAACCAGTTCGCCGCCGCATCCGCCGCGCTGCCGGTGTGGGTGATGCTGACCGACGAGCAGCGGCGCATCGAGTTCTCGAGCCGCGGCACGGGCGGCAACGGCGGGGGCGAGGACCTGGTCGGGCTCGATGCGATGGAGGTGCCGGGGCTGCCGGATCCGCCGGCGTTCGCCGCGTGGCACGGCGCGGTCGTTGCCGAGCGGCAGCCGGTCCAGTATCGCTGCACCGACCCTGCGACGGCGCGGGTCCACGAGGTGCGCATGGCACCCGCGCTGGCCGGTTCGAGCATCGTCGGCGTCGCGACCAGCATCGCGGACGTCAGCGACCGCGCGCAGCTCGAGCGGAAGATCCTAGAGGTCGAGAGCCAGGGGCGGCGGCGGATCGGCGCCGACCTGCACGAGGGGCTCGGACAGCAACTCGCCGGCATCGCCTACTCGATCGCCGGCGCGCGGCGGATCGCCGCGGGTGGCCAGCGGGAACTGGTGCCGTTGCTGGATCGGGTGCTCGAGCTGATCGAGGGCGCGATCGGCAGCACCCGCGACGCGTCGCGGGGCATGTCGCCGGTCGGTGCGGCGCAGGGCGGTCTGGTGCATGCGCTGCGCGAGTTGTGCCGCAGCCGCACCCTCGCGAGCGGCGCGCGCATCGACTTCTCGGCGCCGCCTGGCCTGGCTGCGCCCGCCGAGCCGCTGCGCGCCGAGCATCTCTACGGCATCGCCCGGGATGCGCTGGACGAGGCGCTGCATCGCGGCGCGCGCAGCGTGCAGGTCGCGGTCGAGGATTCGGACGGCATGCTGTCGCTGACGGTGTGCGATCAGCTGCAGGGCACGCCGGCGCCGGCCGAGGGCGAGGTCGGGCAGGCGCTGCGGTTGATGCAGTACCGTGCCGAGCAACTCGGAGGATCACTGCGGGTGGAGCGGGTGCCGACCGGCGGCACGATGCTTCTTTGCCGCTGTCCGTCGCGGATGCCGCAGCCGCCGATGTCCTGATGCACCGCGTGACCGCAGCGGGGTCCATCGGCGCGACTCCGGCGCTCCTCGGGCATCTCCGGGTTCCCCGGCTGCGCGAGGTCGGGCAAGATGGTTGCAAAGGCCCGGATCACCATGGCAGATCCAGGTCACAGGGGGTGCAATGTCCGTCCGTCCATCCGAGCGGCTGCTTGCGCTAGTCGCCGTCGCGCTGCTCTCGGCCTGTTCGAAAACCCCGCCCGCGCCCTCCGGCGCGGCCGCGGCCGACACGCTCTACGTCGGCGCGGACGTGGTCACGGTCGACGATGCGCGGCCGGCCGCCGAGGCCCTCGCCGTCAAGGACGGCAGGATCCTCGCCGTCGGCTCGCGCGCCGATCTCGAGCGGGCCCACCAGGGCGCCGCGACCCAGGTGGTCGATCTCGCGGGCAAGGCGCTGCTGCCCGGATTCCTCGACGCGCACAGCCACTACTTCAGTTCCCTGACCGTCGCGAACCAGGTCAACCTCTATGCACCACCGGCCGGCCCCGGCAAGGACGTGGAGAGCATCGTCGCCGAGCTGGTGAAGTTCCGCGACCAGAACCGGGTGCCCAAGGGCACGATGATCCAGGCCTACGGCTACGACGAGAACGTGATGCCGGGCGGGCGCCTGCTCAACCGCGACGACCTCGACGCGGCCCTGCCCGACCACCCCGTGCTCGTCGGCCACGTCTCGATGCACGGTGGCGTGCTGAACTCCCTGGCGCTGAAGCAGTTCGGCATCTCGGCCGCGACGCGCACGCCGCCGGGCGGCATCATCGTCCGCAAGCCGGGGACCCAGGAACCCTGGGGCCTGATCATGGAGACGGCCTGGCTGCCCGTGTTCGCCGCGTTGCCGAAGCCCACGCCCGAGCAGGAAGTGGAGTGGTCGAAGGCGGGCCAGAGGCTCTACGCGAGGCACGGCATCACGACGGCGCACGAGGGCGCGACGCACGCGCCCGAGCTCGACGTGCTGAAGCGCGCCGCCGCCGGCGGGGCGAACCTGATCGACGTGATCGCCTATCCCTTCATCACCGATCTCGATGCGATCCTGAAGAAGTATCCGGCCTCGGGTTGGCTGAAGTACGAGAACGGCCTGAAGATCGGCGGCGTCAAGATCACGATCGACGGCTCACCCCAGGGCAAGACCGCGGCGTTCACCACGCCCTACCTGACCGGGGGTCCCGGGGGCCAGAAGAACTGGAAGGGCGAGCTCGCCGCGCTGCCGCCGATGATCGAGAAGGCGGTCGCCGGCGTCTACGCGCTCGGCGTGCCCCTGAACCTGCACGCCAACGGCGATGCGGCCATCGACGCCTTCCTGAAGGTCCACGAGAAGGTCGCCGCCGACGACCCGGGCAAGGACCGGCACGTGACGCTGATCCATGCGCAGTTCACGCGCAAGGACCACCTCGACAAGTACCTCGCCTACCGGATCACGCCGTCGCTCTACACGCTGCACACCTACTATTTCTACGAGGCTCACCTCGCGAACCGCGGTGCCGAACAGGCGGCCTACATCAGCCCGATGCGCGATGCGATCGACAAGGGCCTGGCGCCGACCAACCACACGGACTTCGTGGTCGCGCCGCTCGACCAGATGTTCATGCTCTGGTCGGCGGTCAACCGCGTGTCCCGTGCCGGCGCCGAGGTCGGCCCCGGGCAGCGCATCACGCCGCTCGAGGGGCTGAAGGCCATGACGATCAACGTGGCGCGACAGTACATGGAGCAGGACTCGAAGGGCTCGCTCGTGCCCGGCAAGCGCGCGGACCTCGTGATCCTCGACCGCAATCCGCTGAAGGTCGAGCCGATGCAGATCAAGGACATCCAGGTCCTCGAGACGATCAAGGACGGGAAGACGATCTACCGCAGGTCCTGAGCGGGACCTGCACCAGGGCTCGTCCGCGGCCCTCGCCGAGGAAGTACGCCGGCACCGCCCAGGCGAGCGGCGCGAGGTAGTAGGTGGCGCGATAGGCGAGCAGTGCCGCCAGCAACTGGGTCTGCGGCAGACGGCTGCCGAGCGTCGCCAGGAACACGGCCTCCAGCACGCCGAGGCCGGCCGGCACGTGCGTGACGACGCCCGCGACCGCCGCGAGCTGCAGCACCGCGACGGTGGTCGCGAACTCCACGCGCCGGCCGAGCAGCATCCAGACGAGGGTGCCGATCAGCAGCCAGTTCGCGCTCGACAGCGCCGCCTGGAGCAGCGCGATCCGTGCGCGCGGCAACGCCAGCCGGTGCTCGCGCCAGCGCAGCTCGCGGCGCCTCGAGACGCCACAAGCGACGAGATAGGCGACGCCGAGTGCGCCGATCGCGAGGCCGGCGACGCGCAGCGCGTCGCGTGTCAGGGGCCACTCTTCGGGGACGGGCGGCGGCGCGAGGCCGAGCACGATCCCTCCGACCAGGAAGTAGCCGAGCCAGTTGGTGACGAGGCTCCAGGCGATCACCTGGCCGGCGATCGCGGCGTCGACGCCTTGCCGCGTGTACATGCGCAGCCGCAGGGCCATGCCGCCCAACAGTGCCCCGAAGTTGAGGTTGAACGCATAGCTGGTCGCCGCCGTCACGGCGGTGCGCCAGGCCGTCAGCCCGTGACGGAGCATGCGCCGGCTGACCAGGTCGAAGCTCGCGTAGAGGCCGTGGCTCAGCGCCGCGAGCAGCAGCGCGAGTCCCAGCGTCGCCGTCGACTGCGCGCGCAACGCGGCCCACACCTCGGCCCAGTCGAGCGTCATCGCCTGGCGGCCGACGAGCGCCAGCACCAGGATCGCGAGCCCCCAGGGCGCGAGCTTCAGCAGCCGTGCCCGCCCTCCGGGTGCCGACGCGCTCACGCGCCCTTCGCCTGCAACGGCGCCACTTTCGCCGCCTGGCGCGGCAGCTGCAGCGCCCAGCGCGGGAAGCGCCGCAGGAAGTGGAACACGAGCGTGCTGCGCAGCGCGATCCACCCGGCGAGCAGCCAGCCGGGCGACTCCACCTGCACTTGCCTGCAGCGGTGCCGCATCAGGTGGTCGAGGCGGCGCCGCAGCTCGACGGCGAACTCCCGGTCACGCACCAGGACGTTCGCCTCGAGGTTCAGGCCCAGCGAGATCGGGTCGAGGTTGCTCGAGCCGACGGTCGCCCAGGTGTCGTCGATCACCGCGACCTTGCCGTGCAGGGGCCGCTCGCAGTACTCGAACACGCGCACGCCCGACCCGACGAGGTGGGCATGCAGCATCGAGGCGGCGGTCTTCACGATCGCCATGTCGGCCTCGCCCTGCAGCACCAGGTCGACCTGCACGCCGCGCCGGGCCGCGCGCCGCATTTCGTGGAGCAGGCGCCAGCCGGGGAAGAAGTACGCGTTGGCGATCACGATCCGCTCGCGCGCGAGGCGCATCGCCAGGAGGTACTGGCGCTCGATGTCGTCGCGGTGGAAGTGGTTGTCGCGCGTCACGAAGGCTGCGAGCGCGCCGGGCGCCGCGCCCTCGGCGAGGTCGGCTGCCGCGCCCGGTGCCGCGCTGCCCGCTGCGGCCGCGCGCCCGCGGGCGTGGCGGCGCAGCGAGCCCGCCCAGTCGCGCCACCCGTGCCGGTCGCGGAAGCGCCGGTAGGCGAGGCGCCAGCGCTCGCGCGCCGGCTGGGGCGTCTCGAGGCTGGCGAGGCAGAACGCGTGGATCTCGGCGACCAGCGGGCCCTCGACCTCGACGGCGTAGTCCTGCTTGGCCTCCGGGCCGTAGTCGGCGAGGTGGTCGGCGGAGTAGTTGATGCCGCCGACGAACGCGCGCTCGCCATCGACCACCGCCAGCTTGCGGTGCATCCGCCGCAGCAGGTTGACGCGCACGCCGAGCAGCCACTGCACCGGCTCGAAGGCGCGCAGCTGCACTCCTGCCTCGATCATCGAGCGACTGAACTCCGCGTCGATCCCCGGCGAGCCCCAGCCGTCGAACAGCACGTGCACGCGGACCCCGCGCCGCGCCGCGGCGGCCAGCACGTCGCGCAGCGCGCGGCCGACCTTGTCGTCGAACCAGATGAAGGTCTCGACCAGCACCTCGCGGCGCGCGGCGGCGATCGACTCGAACACGCGCGGGTAGAACTGCTCGCCGTTCTCGAGCAGCGTGATGCGGTTGCCGGGCAACCAGTCGGGACGGCGCTTCACAGGATCACCTCCGCGGCGAGTGGGGCGTGGTCGGAGAGGCGCGCCCACGGCCGTCGCGGCAGCTCGATCGGGCGGTGCGCGGCGACGCGGCCGACGTAGATCCGGTCGAGCCGCAGCAGCGGCCAGCGCGCCGGGAAGCTGCGCGCGTGCCGGCCGTGCGCGTGGCGATGCACCTCGTGCAACCCGACCCGCTGCAGCAGCGCGTCGGCGCGCAGGCGCCAGTCGTTGAAGTCCCCCGCGACCACCAGTGGAGCGCCGGGCGGCACTGCGTCGCGGACGACCTCGCAGAGCCGTCGCAGCTGGCGGTGGCGGTGCGACTCGAGCAGGCCGAGGTGCACGCAGATCGCGTGCACGTCGGCGCCCGGCAGGCCGAGCACGCAGTGCAACAGGCCGCGCGGTTCGTCCCCCGGCTGCGAGACGTCGTGGTTGGTACGCTCGCGGATCGGCCAGCGCGACAGCACGGCGTTGCCGTGCCCGCCGCCGCGCACGACGGCGTTACGCGCCCAGGCGTGGTCCTGCCACAGCGTGTCGGCCAGGTACTCGGCCTGCGCGCCGGCGAGCCCTTCGCGCGGGCCGTGCACTTCCTGCAGCAGCACGAGGTCGCTCGCGACGGCACGCAGCGCCTCGCGCAGCTCCTCGAGCATGTATCGCCCCCGCCATGCGGTCCAGCCCTTGTGAATGTTCACGGTGAGCACGCGCAGGCGCCGAGCGTCGGCACGTTCGGTCATCGACGCGATGGTCTCGTCGTCGTGGCAGCGCGCGCATCGGGACGGCTTCGCGCCAGGCTGTAGGACGCGACTGGCCGTGACCCGGCCTGCGGTCCCAAGGGCGTCGCCGCGTCCCGGCCGACGGCGGGCACGCGGCTGGCGCGCGAGCCTGTGCATCGGTCTCGTCACGATCACTGGTGATCACCATGGCCACGCCCGAAGTCCCGATCCCCTCGGCGCAGGCGCCCGAGCGGCCGGCCATGGCCAGCGGGCTCGAGCGCCCGGCCAGCGAGCCCGCGGCGAATGCCGGTCCCGCGGGGCGCGCGGGCGAGGTCTCCGGCAGCGATGCGGCGACGCTGTGCCGGCGCACCTGGTGGGTGTTCCTGCTCGGCGGCATCGCCTCGCTCGCGTTCGGCGTGCTCGCGATCGCGAGGCCCGAAGTGGCGTTGCTGGTGCTGGCACTGTTCTTCGCGGCCGCCGTGCTGGTCGATGGCGTCGCGAACGTCGTGGGCGGGCTGCTGCACCGGCAGAAGGATGGCTGGTGGATCGTGCTCGCGATCGGCCTGCTCGGCGTGCTGGTGGGCGCCTATGCGCTGCTGAACCCGCCGGTCGGCGTCGCGGCCTTCGTGCTGCTGGTCGCGTTCCAGGCGGTGGCGCTCGGTGTCTTCCTGCTGCTGCTCGGGTGGCGGGTCCGGCAGCGCACGCAGCGCGAGTGGCTGCTGTACCTGACCGGGGCGCTGTCCATAGCCTTCGGCGTCCTGATCGCCGCCGATCCGGTGGCGGGCAGCCGCTCGATCGTCTACTTCGTCGCGGGCTGGGCGATCGCCACCGGCGTGTTCCGGATCGCGTTCGCGCTGCGCGCGAGGCGCGCCGGGGGCGACGAGGGCACGGGCGGGGAGGCGCGCGCCGCGGCGTGAGGCGCGCGCGGGCGAAGCGCCTGCGCGACGGCTTCGCGCCGGAGGCGTTGCCGGGGCTCAGCGTGCCGCCGCGCCTGGCGTCGCGCGGACGGTGTCCGGCGGCGAGAAGTGCTGCGGGACGGGCCCGTCCAGCGCGCCTAGGAAGTCGACGATGGCGTCGAGTTCGTCGCCGGGCAGCGCGAGGTCGAGCTGCAGCGTCCCCATGATGCGCACAGCCTCGCGCAGCGAAGGCACCGAGCCATCGTGGAAGTACGGCGCGGTGCGTGCCACGTGCCGCAGCATCGGCACGCGGAACACGTTCCGGTCGGCCTCGTCGCGCGTCAGCGCGTAGCGGCCCGGATCGCGCGACGTCGAGCCGGTGGCCAGCCAGTAGTCCCGGGTGAGCCCGAACTTGCGGAACTGCCGTCCGCCGAGCTGCGGGCCGTCGTGGCAGCCGGCGCAGCCGCGCCCGAGGAAGGCGGCGAGGCCGCGCTGCTGGCGCGCCGCGAGGGCGCCGTCCTCGCCCGCGAGCCAGCGGCCGAACGCCGACGAGGTCGCGAGCGTCCGCTGGTAGGCCTGCAGCGCCCGGCCGAAGTCGGCCGCGCGGGGCGTCGCGGATGCGGCCGGGAACGCGGCGGCGAAGGCGGGCCCGTAGCCGAGCGCCAGCAGGCGCGCCTCGAACGCTGCGGTGGAGTCGTGGCCCATCGAGCCCACGATCGAGTCCTCGGCCTGGTGCGCGGCGTCGCGCCGGTCGCCGCGCCAGCGCAGCGCGGGCAGCGCGGCGGCGTCGAACACGGTCGGGGAGTTGCGATCCGTGAGCCGGCCTCGCGCATCCCTGGACCGCGCGACGCCGTCGGCCCCGTGCTGCCCGGGCAGGTGGCAGCTCACGCAACCGGTGCGGCCGTCGCTGCCGAGCCGGGTGTCGAAGAACAGCGCCCGGCCGAGTCGCTCGGGTGCACCGTCGGCCGGCGCCGCAGGCGCAGGCAGCGACGTGGGCGAGCCGAAGCGCGCCCGCGCGAGCTCGCGTAGCGTCGGTTCCCCGGCGACCGCCACGAGCGGGACGGACAGAGCGAAAGCCGCAAGCGCCCGGATCGCAGCGGGCACCGCGTGGCGCAGCGCGCCAGCGGCGGCGCTCCCGGGCCGGGCGCGCGCATCGCATGCCGCGCGCGCGCACCCGGCCGCGGCCGCGGCGGCCTTGGCCGGTCCATGGTCGTCCGGGGCGCGCAGGGTGAAGGGCCTGGGCATCGTGGCTCAGTCTATCGCCCGCCGGGGTCGATGAGGCGCGAGTGCGATGAAGGTCGACGTCATCCTGGAAGCCGGGCTGCCGGAGGCGCGCGTCGAGGCGCTGGCGGTGGCCGCCGAGGGCTACGGCATCCAGACGCTCTGGGTGTCGAGCTTCCCCTCGCGGCGCGACCCCGTGCCGGCGCTCGCGCTGGCGGCGCGCGCGACGCGGCGGATCCGCCTGGCGACGCTGCCGACGAGCCCGTACGAGGTCCACCCGCTGCGGATCGCGGACCAGCTGCTGACCTTGAACGAACTGTCGCAGGGCAGGGCGACGATCCTGATCGGCGGTCTCGGGCACTCGGTCAGCCGCGTCACGGGCCTGCAGCCGACGCGGCGCGTGACGGCGGTGCGCGAGGCGGTGTCGATCCTCAAGGGCCTGCGAGCGGATGCCCCGCTCGACTTCCGCGGCGAGCTCTACAGCCTGCTGGATTACCGTGCCGAGTGGGCCACCGCGCCGTCACCGCGCGTCTATGCGGGTGCGACCTTCGAGAAGATGGCCCGGATGGCGGCGCAGGTCGCCGACGGCACGATGCTCTCGGACGCGCCGCTCGGGCGGATGCCCGAGGTGATGGGCTGGATCCGCGCGGGTCTCGAGGCCAGCGGGCGGCGGCGCGAGGACTTCCGCATCAACAACTTCATGGCCTGGCACGTCAAGCGCGACCGGGCCGCCTCGATCGCCGAGGCGCGACGCGAGATGGTCTGGCGCGGCTTCCTGCTGCCGTGGTTCACCGAGCCGTTCCTCGGGCCGGAAACGGCGCGGTTCGTCGAGGCGAGGAAGCCGGCGTTCCTGAAGGCGTTCTTCGCGCGGACGCCGCAGGTCGAGGGCGTACCGGAGCCGGTCATGGAACAACTGGTGCGGCACCTGACGCTCGCCGGCGATCTCGCCGAGATCGAGCGCATCGCCGAAGACCTGCACGCGCTCGGCGCGGCGGGGCTCGACGAGGTGGCGCTGCGACTGCACGACCAGCCGGAGGAAGGGCTGCGGCTGATCGGCGAGCACCTGCTGCCGGCGCTCGGCCTGCGGCCGCGGGACTGAACGCGCGGCGCCGTCGACCCGGCGCGCCGCTGCGCTCACTCCTTGTCGAGATTGATCCGCACGCTCTTCACGTCGAAGCTGACCAGCTCCAGCGCGAAGTCGGGCTTGCCGAGGCGCTTCTTCAGGAGCACGTCCTCGCCGTCGTCGACCTCGACCTCGTAGGTCTTGCCGTCGAGCTGGCGCCTGAAGCCGTCGCGCAGGCGGCGCGCGACGCGGTTCTCGCTGGTGCCGTCGGCGATCGGGATGCGCACTTCCTGGGCCGTGCCGTCACGCGGCGTCAGGCGGAAGACGAGGGCGCCGGAGGAGTTCGCGCCCTCGCTGACTTCGATGCGCCACTTGTTCGAGTAGCTGAGCCGCGGCGCAGGCTGCGCCTTGGCCGTGGGCGCGGCGGGCGCAGCCGGCGCCGCAGCCGGCGCGGCAACCGGGGGTGCGGGCGAGCCGGCGGGGGCGCCGGCCGACTGGGCGGATGCGGCGCCGGACGAGGCGCCGAGCGCGAGCACCGTGAGCGCGGCGGCGAGGACGGTCGCCCGTGCACCGTGCAGGGGGGAAAGGGTCTTCATCGGCAGGTCTCCGGCAGAGGGGCGAGCCGGTGATCGTGCGCCCGGCGGACCTGCGGCTTCAAGCGGGGCCTGCCCGATCCGGCCGCTCGTCGACGTCCAGCCAGTGCACCGCGGTGTCGATGCGGCCGTCGGGCCACAGCGTCCAGCGCCGCCAGCCGGGCGGGCGCACGTCGAGCTCGAAATCCGCGGCACCCGGCGCGAACTGCGCGCAGGTGGAGGGCGAGGTGAAGACCTGCAGTCGCGCGCGTGGTGCCGCGAACGCCTGGTGTACGTGTCCCGAGGTCACCATGCAGGCGCGCGGATGCCGCCCGAGCCGCTCGAGCAGTGCCTCGCCATCCTCCAGCCCCATCGCGTCGATCCAGGCGCTGCCGAGCGGCACCGGCGGGTGATGGACCGCCACCAGCACGTGTCGGTCGGCCTGTGCCTCGAGGTCCGCCTCGAGCCGCGCGAGCGCGGCCTCGCCGAGGCGCCCGTGCGGCTCGCCCGGGACGTGGCTGTCGAGCAGCAGCAGGGTCCATGCGCCGAGGCTGGCCTGTCCGCCGACCTGGAAGCCTCCGCCGCCCAGCACCCTGGCCATGGTGCGCGGCTCGTCGTGGTTGCCCGGCACGCAGTACACCGGCCGGCCGAGCGGTGAGAGCCGCTCGCGCACGCGCAGGTAGGCCGCCTCGGAACCATCGTCGGCGACGTCGCCGGTCAGCAGCAGCGCATCGGGTGACGGCCCGCTGGCGAGCGCCTGCCCGAGCACGCGCGCCAGCGACTCGGACGTGCGGATCCCATAGACCTCGCCCAGGGGATCGGCGAACAGGTGGGTGTCGGTGAGCTGCAGCAGGTGCAAGGGTTGGGAGGGCTGCGGCGCCGTGCCGGGGTGCATCGTCGATCTCGTCCGCGGGACCGGCTGCCATTCGACCGCGGCGGCAGCCCGTTGGCAAGGCGGCGGCCGGCGCGACTGCCCCGGGCCTGCGCCTCGTGTCAGGGGGCGCCGACGACCGCGCGCTCGAGCAGGTCCGCCGCGCGGCGGCCATGGTCGGCCTCGCTGCGCACCGCCGCGCCGAGCGTCGCCGCGCCGGTGCGCCAGCGCGGCTCGTGCAGCAGCCGGTCGAGCGCGCGGCGGATCGCGCGTACGCTGCAGCCGCGGCGCAGCCGCAGCCCCGCATCGCGCTGCACCAGGCGCCGTGCGTTGTCGAAGTTGTCGCGGCCGGTCGGGATGCACAGCACCGGCACGCCGTGCAGCAGCGCCCGCAGCACCGTGCCGTGCCCTCCCTGGCAGATCACTGCGGCACAGTGCGGCAGCAGCGCACCGTGGGGAGCGCGAGCGACGACCTCGACGTTCGCTGCCGCCGGCAGCGGCGTCGCCTCGAGCGCCGGCCCGCGGGTGACGATGCCGTGCACCGACAGCGGCGCGAGCGCCTCGATGCAGCGGCGGACGAGCGGCGCCTGCCCCTGGTAGGCGGTGCTGAAGGCCACCAGCACGTTCGGCCGGTGCGGATCCACGAGCCGCGCCTCGGCGGGCGTGGCGACGGTGTCCGCCTCGAACAGGGGCCCGGCATAACGGAACGGCGCGGGCGGGGGACCGTCGCCGAAGTCGAACGCGCCGCTGGTGCCGAGGACCACGAGCCGCGCCGCCTGCAGCTGCGCGAGCGTCGCGGCGAGCGGCGGCAGGCCGAGGCGCCGTCGCGCGAGGTTCAGGTCGTCGAGCCCGGCGTCGTACATCGCGGCGATCATGCGGCGCGTGGCGTGATCACGCCGGGACTGCCACGCGTGACGTGCCGGCGCGAAGCCCGGCCCGAAGGGCGGCAGGTCGGTGCGGGTCGGGAAGCACCAGACGTTCGCCGTCAGCAGCGCGAGCGGCATGGCCGTGGCCTCGGCCGCGGCCATCACGCCGAACAGCAGCTCGTTCGAGACCAGCAGGTCGGGCTCGAACTCGTCGAGCATCGCGAGGGTGTCGGCGGCATAGGCGGCTGCCGGCCCGCAGATCACCGCGTCGCAGATCGCGCGCACGACGCGCGCCGGCCAGCGGTTGCGCCAGTCGTCGAGCGGGTCGTCGGGCCGCGCGGCCTCGCGGCGATTCGGCGCCCGCCGCCAGGGGTCGAAGTCGAGGCCGGCGGCTTGCACCGCTGCGCGATTGGCCTCGTCGGAGACCACCCGCACGAGGTGCCCGCGGCGCCGCAACTCGCGTGCCACCACCAGCATCGGCGGCACGTGGCCACCGCCCTCGAAGGTCGTGAACAGGAAGCGCATGTGACCTCGGCCGCTCAGCGCCGCCCGGCGCGATTGCCGCCGGTGCCCGCGCGCGCTAGCGTCGCCGTCGTCCGCTGCCTGCCGCGGTGCCGCCCATGCCCGACGTCCTGCTCAACGCCTCGGCCTTCCTCGGTGCGCTGCTCGCCATGGAGGGCGTCGCCTGGGCCACCCACCGCTGGGTGATGCACGGGCCGCTGTGGGTGCTGCATCGCTCGCATCATGCACCGGCGACCGGGCGCTTCGAGCGCAACGACCTGTTCGCGCTGTTCTTCGCGTCGCTGGCGATCGCGCTCTTCTGGTGGGGCGCGGCGCCCGGACGCGAGGCGGTGTCCTGGAGCGCCGCCGGCGTCACGGCCTACGGGCTGCTGTATGCGCTGGTCCACGACGGCCTGGTGCACCGTCGCTGGCCGATGCCGCGGGTGCGTCGCGGCGGCTACCTGTGGCGGCTGGTGCAGGCACACCGGCTGCACCATGCCGTGCGCACCCGCGAAGGCGCCGTGTCCTTCGGGTTCCTGCTGCCCGGTGACGCCCGCCGGCTCGCGGCGCGGCTGCGCGCGCGCACGCCCGGAAAACGCGACGCGCCGGCCGCCTGAGCGCACCGCTCACCCGCTCAGATCCGCGTCCACAGCATCGGTCGCGCGGGCCGCTCCCGGCCGCGCTCGACCCGGCTCCAGGCGGCGAGCACGGCGCCGCGCAGCAGCAGCCACCCGAGCAGCGGCCGTGGCACCCGCGTGCGCGACGCGAGGGTGCGCTCGCCACCGCGCCGCACGCGCCGCCCGATCTCGCGGTAGATCCCACGCGCCGCCGCCACCGCCATCGCCGAGCGCAGCGGCAGGTCGCGCAGGCCGACCCGGCTCGACTCGTAGAACGACTCGGCGCGCGCCAGCAGCTCGCAGGCGGCGGCGTGCACGCCCCGGGCGTTGGCCGGGTCCGCGACCGCGGCCGGCGTGGGCGCGACACCGTGCCGCGCGAGCAGCTCGGCCGGCAGGTACACGCGGCCGGCACGCGCGTCCTCGACCACGTCGCGGCAGATGTTGGTCAGCTGGAACGCGAGCCCGAGGTCCTGCGCGCGACGCAGCACCGCCGGGTCGCGCGCGCCCATCACCAGGGCCATCATCACGCCGACGACGCCGGCGACGCCCCAGCAGTAGGCGAGCGTATCCTCGACGGTCGCGAAGCGATGGCCCGCGACGTCCATCGCGAAGCCTTCGAGCAGGTCCGCCGGCCAGCGCGAGTCGATGCGGTGGGCCCGGGCGACGCGCTGCAGCGCGAGGAAGGCGGGGTCCTCGACCGCGTCGCCGGCGAGCGCCGCGAGCGTGCGCCGCCGCAGCGACTCGAAGCGGCGCGCGCGCGTCGCCGCGTCGGGCTCCGCCGCGACCGCGCCTGCGGCGGTCGCGGCGGGCCGGTGGCCGTGGTCCTGGCCGTCGACCTCGTCGTCGCAATGTCGGCACCAGGCGTAGAGCAGCCAGACGTCGTCGCGGATCCGCGGCTCGAACAGCCGCGAGGCGGCGTGGAAGCTGCTCGAGCCGCGCGCGATCGACCGGTGACAGCGCGCCACCAGGTCGTCGCCGGCCTCAGGCACGGGCACCCTCCGGGTCACGCATGGGCGCACTCGGTGTCCGAGGCCTGCAGCGCCGCGAACGCCCTGCCCATCGGGATCGGCGGTCGCCCGGTCAGGATCCGCGCCTTGTCCGCCATCGTCAGGCGGTCGGCGTAGAAGCGCTCGATCAGCGGCTGCGACAGGCGGTAGAAGCGCTGCAGCACGACGAAGCGCTGCTCGGGCGCGGCCGCCATGAACAGCATGCGGTTGAGGCCGCGGTAGAACGCGCGCCGCCGCCACAGCGCCTTGGCATGGGCCTCGATGCCGGGCGCGATGGTCGCGCTGTCGAAGCGCGGCGCGGTCGCGATCAGGTCGGCGGTGCGTGCCGCATCCGGCAGGCTGTAGCCGGTGGTCGGATGGAACAGCGCGGCGCGCATGCCGACCGCCGGCACGCCGGGCACGCGCTCGCGCCAGAAGCGCTCGATGTCGCCCGAGAGCGCGATCGGCAGCACGCCGCACTCGCGCCGGCCCCAGGCGGCGATCCGCCAGCGCCGCGCCTCGACGTAGCGCGCGATCGCCACCTCGAGCGCCGCGACGTCGAGCAACGGCGAGTTGCTGTAGCGCGTGTCCTCCACCAGCAGCGTGTCGGCCGAGACCGGCAGCAGGTAGATGAAGCGGAAGCCGTCCGACTGGCGCACGCAGGCATCCATCAACACCGGGCAGGAGAGGCCGTGTGGCGCCGCCAGCCGCAGTTCCACGCCCGAGAACTTCTGCCAGGCGAGGCGCAGGCTGTCCGACGCCGTGAGGCCGCGGCCGTCGATCACCAGCGGTGCGCGCCAGCGGCGCCCGTCGGCGGCGATCGCGGACTCGGGCGTCACCTCGGCGACCTGCACGCCGCGCAGCAGGCGCGGGCCCAGCACCGCCTCGACCGCGGCCGCGAGTCGCGGCCCGGTCAGGCGCACGTAGTCGGTGCCGAGCTCGCGCGAGAACTCTGGGAACCCGACGCGGTAGCCGTGCCAGTGGTTCTCGAACAGCGGCTCGAGCCAGCGCCAGGCGGTCTCGGGCACGTCGCTGCGGAACATGCACCAGGTGTGCGCGTCGTCGCGCACCGGCTCGCGCTCGAGCATCGTCACCCGCAACCCGGGATGCAAGGCGGCGAGCCGCAGAGCGATCAGGCCGTTGGCCAAGCCTCCGCCCACCAGCAGCACGTCGCTGTCGTGGGCCGGGGATGCGGGGGTGCGTGGGGTCACGACACCAAAGTACGGCCCGCGCGCGGGGCGCGGGAATGCAGCGCGGACGCACGCTGCGGTCGGAAGCGGCCTACACGCCTCGCAACCAGCCGGAAAAGCCGAGGGCCCGGCGCCTCGTGGCGGCCGGGCCCTCGTCGCATCCAGCAGCAGGCGCGCCGGCCGGGGCCGGCGCGCCGCTACCCGTCAGCGCGCGCCGAAGTTGTAGCGCAGCGTGACGCCGGCGGTGCGGCCGAAGCCGAGCGCCGGGCCGTACTGGTTGATCACCGACACCGCGAACGCGCTGCTCGCGAACGTCTCGTCGAGCGCGTTCTGCGCCCAGAGGTTCGCGATCCAGGCGCCGTCCGGGTCCGAGAGCTGCACGTTGAGGTTCAGCAGCGTGCGGTCCGGGATCCAGGCGAGGTTCAGGTTCTCGACGTAGTACTTGCTCTGCCAGTTCAGGTCGGCGCGCAGCGAGAGCCCGAAGTTCGCCATCGGGATCGTGTACTCGGCACCGAGCGAGAACATGGAGCGCGGCGTGCGCGGCAGGTCGTTGCCGGCGAGCGAGGCGCCGCCCTGCGGCAGCACGCCCGGCTGGCGCGGCAGGAAGGTGCAGACCGGCGTGCCGCTGGTCTCGCAGAGGCGGCCGAACGTGGTGTCGATCACGCCGTTGTCGAACGTGGCCTCCGCGTACGATCCGGCGAAGTTTACGCGCAGCTGGTCGATCGGCAGCCAGATCGCCTCGACCTCGATGCCGCGCGACTCGGCACCCGGCACGTTGCCGATGAAGTTCGGCTGCTGCACGTTCGGGGCCATCGGGTCCGGGATGGTGTCCGGCACCGAGAGCTGCAGGTCCTTCCAGTCGATCAGGAACAGCGAGTAGTTCAGCTGCAGCCGGTCGTCGAGCAGCGACTGCTTGCCGCCGAGCTCGTAGGTGGTGTTCTGCTCCTGCTCGAAGGTCGGCTCGTCGGCGGTGATGATGTTGAAGCCGCCCGGCTTGATGCCGCGCGCGACGCTGCCGTAGAACATCCAGCCGTCACGCGGCTGCCACTTGAGCGCGACGCGCGGCGTGGTCTCGGTGAACTCGCGGGGCGTCGGGCCGGGGGCGCCGCTCAGGGGGCGCTGGAAGCGGTCCTCCTTGGCGTAGCGCATCTCCGCGTCGAACGTGAAGGTGTCGAGGAACGGCACCGAGATCGAGCCGAAATAGGCAGTGGTCTCGTCGCGGAAGGCCGTGAGGTTCGCGCTCAGCGGCGTCTGCACGAAGAACACCTGGCCGGTCGGGTCGAGCGCGAGCGGCAGGCGGCGCTCGATCAGGCCGGCGGCGCCGGTGTCCTCGACCTTGCTGGTGTAGTAGCCGAGGCGCCAGGTGATGTCGGCGACCTTGCCGTCGACGCGGAACTCGTTCGAGGTCGACTCCTGGTCGGTGATCGGGTTCGCCGCGAACTGCAGGCCCGGCCGGCCGGTGCCCGGCTGCGCGAAGGTGGCGTCGCCGTTCAGGATGATCTCGGGGATGTTGCCGGCGGGGCCGAAGTTGCGCGCGTCGTAGAGCCCACGGCCGTAGAGGTAGGTGGCCGACAGGTTGTCGCTGAACACGTACTCGATGCGGCCGATCGCGAGGTCGCTGTTGGTCTGGGTGCCGCTGCCGCGCGGGTCGGCGGAGATGCGGCCCGGGTCGAGCCTGACCTCGCCGCAGAGCAGCTGGTTGTAGCCCGCGGGGAAGCCCGTGATGATCGGGTCGGTGGCGATGCGCGGGCTGCAGTTCAGCTCGTTGCGACCGCCGAGGGCCGGGGTCTGGCGCGGGGCGCGGGGCTGGATGGTGTAGTTCGCGCCGACCTCGTTGTTGCTGGTCGAGCGGTAGTACGACGCGTCGATGGTCAGCGCGTCCACCGGGCGGAAGCGCAGCGCGACCTGGCGCGACTCATTGTCCCAGCCGCCGACGTTGCCGTCGGTGCCCGGGAAGGTGAAGCCCTGGGTGGTGGTGCGGATCGCCCGCGTGCCGCCGGAGAAGTTGTTGCGCCAGGTGCCGTCGAACTCGGAGATGCGGCCCGCGACGCGGATCGCGAGCTTGTCGCGCCACACCGGGATGTTGACCGCGCCGCCGAGGTCCTGGCGCTCGTCGGTGCCGTAGGTGGCGAGCACGTAGCCGTCCCAGCCGTCGAGCTTGGGCTTGGCCGAGACCCAGTTGATCGCGCCGGCGAAGGAGCTGCGGCCGTACTGCGCGTTCTGCGGTCCCTTGACGATCTCGACGCGCTCGAGGTCCATCATCGAGAAGTCGATGTTGCCCTGCTGCTGCACGTGCACGCCGTCGACGAAGGTGCCGACGTTCTGGTTGCGGTCGGTGAGCGCG
>JALORN010000067.1 GCA_025458905.1 Steroidobacteraceae bacterium | reverse complement strand
TTGTTTTCCGAGTTTTCCAGCTTCGCGGAAGACTCGGAAAATAAATCCGTCCCCTTTTTCCGCTTTTCCGGAAAATAAATCTGTCCCCTTTTCTCAGGGGCCCTGGAAGCTGCCTGCTCGGTAGGTGATCACCAGGGTGTCGCGCCGACCCTCGACGCCGGGTTCGAGTGGCTGGATCGGCGTGGTCTCGTGGATCACGCGCGTGTCGTCGAGCAGCAGCGTCTCACCGGGTCGGGTCATCGTGAAGCGCAGCCCCCCGGTCGCGCCCTCGGCGGGGAACACCCGCGTCTCGCCGCCGCGCAGCGCGTGCCGCCCGACCAGCACGATCGCGACGAAGTCGACGCCGTCGCGGTGCGCGCCCTCGGGCGTGGGGCGACCGATACCGTCGGTGGTGTCGATCCGGAACTGGTGGACCTCGATGAACCAGCGCGGTGCGCGACGGACCTCCGCGAAGCGGGCCCCGAGGCCCTGCAGCAGCGCGGCGAGCGCCTCGCCGCCGGCGAGGCCGGGCGACAAAGGCTCGAACCAACGGTGCATGCCCCCGTGGAGCGCGTTGTAGCGCGTCGATTGCCAGTGCGCACGGTGCGGCACAGCCGCGAGCCGCAGTGGGTCGAGGTCGAGCACGAAGCAGCCGTGGCGACGCCGCCGGTAGCGCCCGCCGTCGCGCAGCCACGGATCGGGCGGCAGCGACTCCCAGTCGCCCGCGAGCCCGAGCAGGCCGGTGAGGCCGGGCAGCAGCGCCGCACCGTCGGCGAGCCTCGCGTGGCCCTCTTCGAGCCACGACGGCGGCAGCGTCGGTACGATCGGGAGGGCGGTCATGCGGGGCGGCTCCTGCGAGGGGCTGCTATCGTAACGGCATGGACCCCGCACCGCCCGGCGCGCTCGAGGCACCGCGACTGCCGCGCCCGCGGCCGCAGCGCGTGACGCTCGCGGGCCGTTGGGTGCGGATGGAGCCATTCGACGCTGCACGGCACGCGCGCGGACTGTACGCCGCGTCTAGTGGCCCCGGCGCCGCGCAGCGCCACGCCTATCTCTTCGACGACCCGCCGCGCGACCTCGCCGAGGCGACGCGCCGCGTCGAGGCCGATGCAGCACGTGAGGATCCCCTCGCCTTCGCCGTGGTCGACGTCGCCGACGGCGAGGCCCTCGGCCGCCAGTCGCTGATGCGCATCGAGCCGGCGCACGGCGTGGTGGAGATCGGCCACATCCTCTGGGGCCCGGCGATGGCGCGCTCTCGCCGCGCCACCGAGGCTTTCTGGCTGGCGGCACGCCATGTCTTCGACACGCTCGCCTACCGGCGCCTCGAGTGGAAGTGCAACGCAGCCAACGCGCCATCCCGCGCGGCGGCGCGCCGTTTCGGCTTCCGCTACGAGGGCACGTTCCGCCAGCACATGTGGATCAAGGGGCGCAACCGCGACACCGCATGGTTCGGCATGACCGACGGCGACTGGCAGGCGCTGCGCCCCGTCTACGCCGCCTGGCTCGAGCCTGCGAACTTCGACGCCGAGGGCCGGCAGCGCCGCCGCCTCGGCGAGCTCGCCGCCGCGGCGGGCCTGCACGGCGCCGGAGACGACACGCCGCCATGAACCTGCGACTCAGCCCCCTCGACGCCCGCATCCTCGGCTGCCTGATCGAGAAGGAGATCACGACCCCGGACCAGTACCCACTGTCGCTGAACGCCCTGCTCGCCGCCTGCAACCAGAAGAACAACCGCGATCCGGTGATGGCGCTCGCCGAACGCGAGGTGCAGGCCGGCCTCGACGCCCTGCAACGCCGCCACCTGGTCGTCGAGAGATCCGGCTTCGGCAGCCGCGTGCCGAAGTACCAGCACCGGTTCTGCAACACCGAGTTCGGCACGCTGAAGTTCGACCCGCAGGAACTCGCGATCGTCTGCGAGCTGCTGCTGCGCGGACCACAGACCCCGGGCGAGCTGCGCAGCCGCGCCGCGCGCATGGCGCCGTTCGCGGACGCCGCCGAGACCGAGCAGGTGCTGGAGCGCCTCGCCGGCCGTGCCGACGGCCCGTTCGTGCTGCGCCTCGCGCGCGAGCCGGGGCGCCGGGAGGCGCGCTACGCGGGCACCTTCACCGAGCCGGTGAGCGAGGACGCCGCCGGCATCGCCACCCACGGCGCCGCGCTGGCATCCGATGGCGCTGCGTCGCCGGCAGCGACGCGCGTCGCCGGCGCGGCCCCCGGCGCCGCCGCACCTGCGGCGCAGGTTGCCGACGAGGCCCTGGAGCAGATCTCCGCGCTCGAGCGCCGCCTCGAGGAGCTCGAGATGCGGATCGCCCAGCTCGAGGCCTCCCAGCTCAGGACGCCGTGACGCGGCCTGGCCGCCCCGGCGGCCGGACGGGGCCGCCGGTTGCGCCGGCCCCGGCGTTGACACCGGCGCACCCGCACGGGCACTTTCCCCTCCACGCTCCCAGGTCCGAGGTCGATCGATGAACCGTCTCTCCCCCGCGCTGCGCCACGGCGCGATCGCCGCCTTCGCCGCGTTGCTCGCCGCGGGTCTCGCGAGCTGCATGCCGGCGCGCACGCCGAGCGACGCGGGCGCCCGCGTCTCCGCGCTGCCCGCCGTGTCCCATCCCGTGGACAACCCCGGCACGCCCGCCAAGATCGCGCTCGGCCAGCAGCTGTTCGTCGATCCGCGGCTCTCGGGCAGCGGCAAGATGGCCTGCCAGGGCTGTCATTACCGCCAGTACGGCTGGACCGACGCGCAGGTGCTCTCGAAGCGCGACGACGGCAAGATGAACACGCGCCATACGCCGACGATCTACAACGTCGGCTACCAGACGAGCTGGTACTGGGACGGGCGCTCTGCGACACTCGAGGCGCAGGTGCTCGCCGCGTGGCGCAACCAGACGGGAGCCGATCCTGCCAAGGTCGCCGCGCTGCTGAATACCATCCCGGGCTATGCCTCGCAGTTCGAGGCGGTGTTCGGCGGGCCGGCCACGCCCGAGACGGTGGTCAAGGCGCTCGCGGCCTGGCTCCGCGCCCTGGTGAGCACCGATTCGCCCTGGGACCGCTACGAGCAGGGCCAGAAGGCCGCGGTGTCGAAGGACGCGATCGCCGGCTATGCGCTTTTCATGGGCAAGGGCCGCTGCTCGGCCTGCCACACCCCACCGACGTATGGCAACGGCGATTTCCACAACGTCGGCCTCGAGGCCGGCAAGGCATCGCCCGACCCGGGGCGCGCCAACGTCACCAAGAACCCCGCCGACACCAGCGCATTCAAGACGCCGACGCTGCGTTCGGTCGCGCTGTCCGCGCCTTACTTCCACGACGGCAGCGTGCCGACCCTGGAGGACGCGGTCCGCTACATGGCTTCCGGTGGCAAGGCCGATCCCAACAAGTCGCCGCTGCTGACGCCCACCGGCCTGACCGATGGCGAGATCCGCCAGGTCGTCGCCTTCCTGAAGAGCCTCACCAGTGAGGAACGCTGGGAGGCGCCGAAGCTGCCCTAGGGCACGCCGCGCCGCCCCCGCCGGCCGGTCGGCGCGCCCGCGTCATGCCGCGAAATCCACCGCGCCGGTCGACAGGTCGTGGAACGCGGCCGCGATCATCAGCCTGCCGGCCGATTCCAACTCGGCGATGACGGGGCTCTCGCGCCGGATCGTGGCGATCGTCAGCTCGACGTTCTTGCGGGCCACGGCGTCGACGAACTCGAGGTTGGCCGCCGTCCGCTCGCCCTCGTAGACGGTGGCATCGACGGCCGGGCGGATGCGCGCGAGCAGCTGCGTGAGGTTCCCGAGCTCGGACCCCGAGATCGCGCCCTTCACTGCACCGCAGGCCGAGTGGCCGATCACGACCAGCAGCTTCGCCCCGGACAGCTGCGTGGCGAACTCCAGGCTGCCGAGCACGTCGGGATTCGCGACGTTGCCCGCGACCCGGCAGTTGAAGATGTCCCCGATCCCGAGGTCGAAGATGATCTCGGCCGGCCCTCGCGAGTCGATGCAGCCGAGCACGACTGCCGCGGGGAACTGGCCCGCAGAGGTGCTGCGCTGCTCGGCCAGCAGGTCGCGCCGCAGGCTGGCGCCCTGCAGGTAGCGGCGATTGCCCTGCTGCGCACGCGACAGGACCTCGGCGGGCGTCAGGCGGTCGCGCGCTTCCCGCGTGAGCGCGACCCGCTCCGGGGGCGCCGGCGTCGGGGCCGCGGGGGCGGCGGCCTGCGCCCCGGGCGCACGCCCCGAACAGCCACACAGGGCTCCGGCGCCGACCAGCGCAGAGGCCCGGGACAGGAACGCGCGTCGAGAGTCGCGTCCCACCGGAAGGTCTGCGGT
This sequence comes from Steroidobacteraceae bacterium, assembly GCA_025458905.1. Classification (GTDB taxonomy): domain Bacteria; phylum Pseudomonadota; class Gammaproteobacteria; order Steroidobacterales; family Steroidobacteraceae; genus UBA964. The sequence goes on along the minus strand of JALORN010000067.1, from coordinate 24,888 downwards.
CGACTTGGCCATGGCTCCCCTCGCGGCCTGGCGCCCGCCGATGGCGGGCAACTAATTCATGTTAGGGAGAGCTCGGGAGCCGCGTCAACGCAGCGCGCGGCCGGCGCCCCGAGGGGCGGCCGCGAGCCGAGGCGCGCGCGCAATTCGGGCGGCAGCTCCGCGAGCTTCTGCTGCGCATGCCGGCGCCCGGAGAGGATCGCCCGGTCGAACGCCCGCCAGTTCAGCAGGTCGACGTCCTCGAGCGGCGGCTGCAGCAGCAGGTCGGTCTGGTGGCGGCGCGCCAGCGTCGCTGCCGCGCTGTTGACCATGCCGGCGCGCCACAGCACCTGGAAGATGTTCGGGCGCTTGCGATCCTTGGCGCGGAAGCTGCTGATGAGCTTCCAGAAAGGCGGCGCGTCGGTGTCCTCGATGTCGGTGGTGAAGGTGCGGTCGGCGCCGACGTCGACGCCGATCACGACACCGCGTCCGGCCTCGCGCATCACGTCGACCGGCAGGTTGTTGATGGTCGCGCCGTCGACGAACACCTCGCCCTGGTGCATCACCGGCGGCAGCACGCCCGGGATCGCCACCGAGGCGCGCAGCCAGCGCCACAGCTCGCCGCGGCGGTGCACCGCGGCGTTGCCCGAGGTCAGGTTGGCCGACACGCAGTAGAAAGGCAGCGGCAGGTCCTCGATCGCGACGTCGCCGAACTCGCGGCGCAGGCGCGAGGAGACGCGCCGCCCGGCAACCAGCGAGACCAGCGGCAGCGTGTAGTCGCCGAGCGGGTTGCTGTCGACGAAGGTGCGGCGGAACACCTCGAGCATCTGCTCGTCGGGCCAGCCGTGCGCGGCCGCCGCGCCCATGATCGCGCCGATGCTGGTGCCGCCGACGAGGTCGATCGGGATGCCGTGCTCGCGCAGCGCGCGGATCACGCCGAGGTGCGCGAAGCCGCGCGCGCCGCCGCCCGAGAGCACGAGGCCGACGGCCGTGCCGGTCAGCAGCCGTGCCACCCGCGGCACGTCGGCCGAGGTGCGCACGTGGTGGTGCGGCACGCCCGGCTGCACGGCGAGCCAGCGCGCCGCGGCACCCCGCAGCAGCGGCCCTTCGTGCAGCAGCACCAGCTCGGCGCGCTGGGTCGCGAGCTGCGCGTCGCGGGCGGCGCCGAGCGCGGCCCACGGCCCCGCCGGCGACTCGGCGCGGGCGAGCAGCAGCAGCGTGTCGGCCTGGCGCATGCAGAGCCGCGTCCAGCTGGTCGGCGCATGGTCGGCGACGTAGACCACGTAGTCGTTCTGCGACTCGAGCTTGTGGAACCAGTGGCTGGTGTGGTCGGCACCGCGCACGCTCCAGACGAGCTCGACGCTGCCCAGAGGTCGCAGCGCCTCGACCAGCTCCATCGCGAAGCTCGCGACGTCGACGTCGAGCGCCTGCGGCACCAGGGTGAAGCTGCGTGGCCCGGGCGCGCGCCCCCGCGGGCCCGGGTGGGCCGAGGTCTCGAGGCGCGTCACGGTCAGCTGGGCGATCCGCAGCATCGCCTCGGGGTGGCGCCGCAGCACCTGGTCGAAGGCTTGGCGCGAGAGCCGCAGGATCTCGCTGTCGCGCAGCGCGACCACCGTCGCCATCCGCGGCCGCCCCGAGACCAGGCCCATCTCGCCGACGCACTCGCCGGCGGTGACCCGCCCGAGTGCACGCCGGCGGTCGGTGCCCTGCGGCGGGGCATACGACCCGAGGCAGCCCGACAGCAGCACGTACATCGCGTCGGAGGGCTCGCCGGCCTCGAACAGCGTTGCGCCGCCTGGCAGCGACAGCCACTCGCAGGCCGAGGCGATCGCGTCCAGCGTGGCGTCGTCCAGGCCGTCGAAGATCGGCAGCCCGGACAGCAGCACCCGCAGGTTGCCGCGGACGGTCAGGGTGTCTTCGGGCAGGTCCTGTTCCAAAGCTGGCGGATCGGCCCGGTAAATCCTTGCGGAAGGCTGGGGACGGATCGATCCAGCAGGTAAACTAGGAGCCTCCCGCGCGCCTGTCAGGCCCGCCTTCCCGCGCTGTGATCCGCATCACCCAATGGCAGACGCCTACCTCGCCGACCGCCCCAAGGCCCGCTCCGTCCGGCCCCTCGCCGCCCTCTGGCCCTTCCTGCGCCCCTACAGCCGGGTGCTGGGGGCTGCGATGGTCGCGCTGCTGCTCGCCTCGGGCGCGATGCTCGCCCTGCCCGTGGCCCTGAAGGGACTGATCGACAAAGGCATGTCGGCGGGCAGCGCCGCCACCATCAACGGCTACTTCGTCGCCTTCCTCGGCGTCGCGGTGCTGTTCGGCGCGTTCGCCGCGCTGCGCTTCTACCTGGTCACCTGGCTCGGCGAGCGGGTGGTCGCCGACATCCGCTCGGCGGTCTACCGCAAGGTCGTGCGGATGGACCCGCAGTTCTTCGAGGTCACGCGCACCGGCGAGGTGCTCTCGAGGCTCACCACCGACACCACCCTGGTGCAGTCGATCGCCGGCTCCGGGCTCTCGATCGCGCTGCGCTCCTCGATCAACCTCGTCGGCTCGCTGGTGCTGCTGGCGATCACCAACCTGAAGCTGCTGCTGCTGATCCTGGTGGCGATGCCGGTGGTGATCGTACCGCTGATCGTGCTCGGGCGCCGGCTGCGCAAGCTCTCGCGCACCTCGCAGGACAAGATCGCCGACACCAGCGGCCTCGCCGGCGAGACGCTGAACGCGATCCAGACCGTGCAGGCCTTCACGCTCGAGGAGCTGCACGGCAAGCGCTACGCCGATGCGGTCGACGCCTCGTTCGACGTCGCCATCACCCGCACCCGGGTGCGCGCCTGGCTGACGGCGATCTCCACCGTGCTGGTGTTCGGCGCGATCACCCTGGTGCTGTGGTTCGGCGCGCACCAGGTGCTCTCGGGCCAGATGACCGGCGGCGAGCTCGGCCAGTTCCTGCTGCTCGCGGTCTACGCCGGCATCGCCGCCGCCTCGCTCAGCGAGATGTGGAGCGAGGTGCAGCGCGCCGCCGGCGCGATGGAGCGCCTGGTCGAGCTGCAGCAGTCGGAGCCGGCGATCGTCGCGCCGCCCCGGCCGCAGTCGCTGCCGCCGCTGCGCACCGGGGAGCCGGCCGGGCGCATCGAGTTCGAGCACGTGCGCTTCCGTTATCCCTCGCGGCCCGACAATGCGGCGCTCGACGACTTCACGCTGGCCATCCAGCCGGGCGAGACCGTCGCCTTCGTCGGCCCGTCGGGTGCCGGCAAGAGCACCACCTTCCAGCTGCTGCTGCGCTTCTACGACCCCGAGCGCGGCCGCGTCCTGATCGACGGCGTCGACATCGCGCAGGCCTCGCCGCAGGAGGTGCGCCGGCGCATCGGGCTCGTGCCGCAGGACACCGTGCTGTTCGGCGCCACGGCGCGCGAGAACATCCGCTACGGGCGGCCCGACGCGACCGACGCGGAGATCGAGGAGGCGGCGCGCGCCGCCGCGGCCGACGAGTTCATCCGGCGCCTCCCCGAGGGCTACGACACCTTCCTCGGCGAGCGCGGCGCGCGGCTCTCCGGCGGCCAGCGCCAGCGCATCGCGATCGCGCGCGCGATGCTGAAGAACCCGCCGATCCTGCTGCTCGACGAGGCCACGAGCTCGCTCGACGCCGAGAGCGAGCGCGCGGTGCAGAGCGCGCTCGAGACGCTGATGTCGACGCGCACCACGATCATCATCGCGCACCGCCTGGCCACGGTGCTGAAGGCCGACCGCATCATCGTGATGGACCACGGGCGGATCGTCGCGACCGGGCGGCACGAGGAGCTGGTCGCCGGCAACCCGCTGTATGCGCGCTTCGCGGCGCTGCAGTTCACCGACTTCACCGCCGCTGCCGGCGAGGCCAACGGCTGGGCGCCCGAGCCGCTCGCCGTGGCCGCGGACTGAAGGCCCCGGCGCCGCGCCCGGCCGACGCAGAGCCGATGTACGCGCGTCCTCACCACGAGCCCAGCGGCATGGCGAGACTGCGGCACGCGGCCCGCCGGCTCGGCCTGCTCGCGCTGCTGTCCGCCGCCGCCGTCGCGCCGGCAGCCCGCGCGCACGAGCGCGGCTTCGACGCGGCGGCGCTCGAGGCCTGGGCGCTGGCCCATGGCGGCCGTGACGCGCCGCGCACCTACGCCTACGAGGGCACGGTCTACGACCTGCCCTCCGGCCGCATCCTCGCCACCCTCGACGGCTGGCAGCTCGCCCGCGCGTTCCCCGGCGGGGTAGCCGACCCGGGCGCCTGGTACGTGGTGCGGCGTGCGTTCCTGCTGTATCGCGCGCCCGGCAGCGGCGAGATCCTGGCGCACTACCCGGACGTGCGTGCGAGCCGCATGCCGGTGCCTTCGCTGTCGATCGTGCGCTACGTGCTGCGTGGCGACCGACTGGTGCCGACGGCCGTCGCCGGCGTGCGCGGCGCGATCCGCGACGTCTCGCTGCCGGAGCAGCTCGGCGCGGCGCGCGAGGACGGGGCCTGGGTGTTCCGCCGCGTGCTGACCCCGCCGGATCCACGGCAGAAGCCGTTCGAGCTGACCGAGATCGTCGCGCAGCCCGGACCGAGCGGGGCGGCGCCCCGCATCCGCTTCGCGATGACCAAGGTCGCCGACAACTGGGGCTTCCTGCCGGCCGGCGGCCGCCACCTGCTACACCTCTCGTGGCGGCCCGTGGCAGGGCTCGAGGCGCTCGCGCCGGTCGTCCGCCGGCTGCTCGAAGAGGACGCGCCGCCGGCGCTCGGCACGCTGCCGGCGACCCTGGACGCGGCCTATGGCGAGCTCGGCCTGCCCCGCCCGGCGGGCGGTCGCTGAGGTCCGCGGTCGCGGCGCGGGACCGGCGCACTTGCACAGCCTCGAACCCGAGCTGCAGGCGCTGCGTGAGGCCTCACCGACGGGCGCGGCTGCGCTCGATCGCGCGCTCGAGCTCGAGTCGCGCCGGCTGTTCCCGGTGCGTCGCGAGCTGTGGGCGGCGCTTTATGGCGCGGTGCTCGCGATCCTGGTGGGCGTCGGGCTGCTGGTCCGCGCCAACCTCGATCGCATCGGACCCGTCGCGCTGCTGCTGGCCCTGCTCGGTGCCGCGCTCGCCTGCCACGTGCTGGCGCTGCTGCCGCGGTTGCAGGGACGCGAGCGGCCGATCGGCCTCGACTACGTGCTGCTGCTCGGCGCGCTGCTGCTCGGCGCCGCGGCCGGCTATGCGCAGCTGCGGTTCCAGTGGCTGGGCACGCACGCCGCGCGCGTGCTGCTGCTGCTCGCCGCGTGGCACACGCTGGTCGCCTACCTGCTCGACTCGCGCCTGGTGCTCGCCGTGGCGCTCGGCTCGTTCGCCGCCTGGCTCGGGCTCGAGCCCGGGCTGCCGGCCCTGCTCGACGTCGCCGGGGGCGGTGCCCCGGGGGGCTTCCGCGGTCGCGGCTGGATCGCGCTCGGCTGCGCGCTGATCTACCTCGGGGCGGCGCTGGCGCATCGCCGCGCCCCGCGCTGGCCGTCGTTCCGGGAGGTCTACGAGCAGTTCGCGGCGCACCTCGGGTTCTGGGGCGCGCTCGCGCTGGCCGTTGCGCAGCCGACGCGGTGGACCGGCGTGCTGCTGCTCGCCGCGCTCGCCACCGGCGTGGCGCTCGTGGCGCTGCGCGAGCGGCGCGAGAGCCTGCTGGTGTATGCCGTGGGCTATGCGACGCTCGGCGCGCTGGTACTGCAGGCCCAGCTGTTCGGCGGCACAGGCTACCTGCGGGTGCTCGCGATCCTCGGGCTCGCGGCCTGGACGCTGATGCGGCTGCGCGCGAGGCGCGGCGCCCGGGAGCCGGCGTGATGCCGCTCGCGCGCCCGACGCCGGCCGAGGAGCGCTGGCTCGCACTCGCCTCGCGCTACCCGTCGCTGCAGGCGCGCGTCGTCGCCGAGGGGCGCACCGGCGGCTGGAGCGGCAGTGGCTGGCCGAGCCGGCTGCTCTACGCCCTGCTCGGCATCGGCGCCGCCGTGGCGCTGCACGGCGCGCTGCTGTGGGTGCCGGCGACCGGCGTCGTGTCGGGCGTGCTCATGATCCTGCTCGCCGAGATGCTGGTGGCGCGGCGCCGGGTGCTGCGCTCCGGCCTCGAGGACGCGCTGCACGCCTGCGGTGGCGCAGCCATCGTGTTCGGCCTGGCCGCCGGCGGCCCGGAGCCCGCCGCCGCGGCGCTGCTCGCGCTGGCGCTGTCCGTATCGGGCCTGAGGATGCTGAATGCCGCGGTGACGACCCTCGCTGCGCTGGTCGCGAGCCTCGCAGTGGCACTGGCGATGCGCGGGTCGCCGGGGCTCGGGCTGGCTGCAGCACCGGCAGCGTTCGCCTGCGCCGCGGGCGCGCTGCTGGCCCTGCTCGCAGGCGGGCGGCGCCTGCTTCGCCCCTCCCACGACCGGATGCTCGACGGTCTGGTGCTGGTGCTGCCGCTGGCGGCCTGGGGTTGGGCCTCGCTCGCGGCGTCGCGCGCCGCTGCGCTCGGAACCGAGCCGCCCGGCGGACCCGGTACCGGCGCCCTGCCCGCGCTGCTGGCGCTGGCGCTTGGCACGGCATGCCTCGCGACCGGCCTGCGCCGCCGCAGTCATGCGGCGCTGCTCGCCGCGCTCGCCTGCGCGGCGGGCCTGGCGCATGCGCTGCGCGACGTGCTGCCGCTGCCCGGGCACCTGCAGTGGATCAGCTGGGGGCTGCTCCTGCTCGGGCTCGCCGTGATGCTGGAGCGTGCCCTGCGAGAGCCGCGTCGCGGCTTCACGAGCCAGGACGTCGGCGAGGACCTGCAGACACTCGAGCTGGCCCAGCTCGCGGCGGCCAACGCGCTGCCACGCACCAGCGGCGCCGGGCCGGCGCTCGCCGCGGAGCCGGCTGCGCCCGACCCCACCAGCGGCGTCGAGGGACTGGGAGGCGAGTTCGGCGGGGGCGGTGCGAGCGGCCGCTACTGAAGAGCCACGGTCCCGCCCGCGCCCTCAGGCACTGCGGACGAAGTGCCGCACGCCGAAGCCCTGCAGCAGGGGCGCCGCACCCTTGACCTCCGAGAAGCCGCGCTTGCCGATCTCCTCGTTGAACGGCACCGAGTGGTACTCGAAGCTCCACACCTCGTTGTTCCAGCGGTGGTCCCACCACCTGCCGTACATCTGGTGCGCCGGCATCTGCGTGCCGCCGGTGTTGAAGTCGAGCGGGTAGTAGACGCCGCCCGAGCGCGTCACGCGCCGCGCCTCGTCGATGATCGCCAGCGTGCCGGCCGCGGTGACCTCGTGGTGCATGATGTAGCTGGTCACGATGTCGAAGTGGCCGTCGGGGAAGCCGGTGTCCTCGGCCAGCTTCTGCGCGAAGTTGGCGCCGATGCCGAGCTTCGAGGCACGCATGTGCGCATAGCGCACCATCGGCCCGCCGACGTCGACGCCCCAGACCTCGGCGTCCGGGAAGCGCTGCTTCAGCGCCGCGGTGAACTGCCCGATGCCGCAGCCCATGTCGAGGATCCGCTTGACCTTGCCGTCCTTCGGCAGCGGCATCCGGGCCGCGGCGGCGCGGTGGATCTCGTCCTGCTCGTTGTGGCCGCGGTTGCCGACGTAGAAGCTGTTGGTGCCGTACTGGTAGACGTAGCCGGCGAACGGGTCGCCGACGTAGCCGCCCGGCTGGATGTGGATCTCGTGGCGCAGGTAGTCCGGGATCGCCATCTGCGGCGCGAGCACCAGGGCGCCGGGGCCGGCCTTGTCGGCGGACTCGAGCTCCGACATGTAGCGGTCGTAGTTGCCGTGGTAGTGGTCGTAGAGGGTCTTCCAGGTGACCTGCTGGTTCGCGATCCAGGTCTTGGAGGCGATGTTGATCGCCGGGTCCTTCATGACCAGCTCGCGCATCTGGTCCTTCGTCAGCGGCGTCGCCGGGTCGAGGCCCTCGGCCTCGAGCAGCCGGTCGAGCGCGGCCATCGAGGCCTTGCGGATCTGGGCCGCCTGCATGCGGCGGAACGCCATCGTGAAGTCCTGCTGGCTCTCGAGGTCGAGCGTGCCGAGGCGTACGTGGCGGCCCTGCATGCCGCGCGGCGCGACACGCGCGAGCTTGTCCATGGCGTCCGCGGCCTGGCCGGGCGAGGTGGACCTCGCCACCGCGTCCGCTGCCTGGGCGAGTTCACCGTGCACCGTGTGAGCCACCGCCACCGACGCGGCAGCGACCCCGAAGAACTTGCGACGACCGATCATCTGCATCTCCTGATCGGGGACAGATTTATTTTCCGCAGGAAAATAAATCTGTCCCCTTTTTCGGGTTCAGCGCTTGGGGAAGTTCGAACCGACGGGGCGGTAGGCCTCGTTGGCCAGCGGGCCGAGGGTCAGGTCCACGAACCGGTCCCGGTCCGCCTCGATGCCCTTCTGCGCCATCACCGCCTCCATCACGTGCAGGCGGCGCTTGGTCGCCCAAACCTCCGCGCCCATCGCAATCATGCAGCTCATCAGGTTGTCGAGCGCCGGGTTGCCGAGAAACAGCCCGTTCTTCACGTCCGAGGGAATCGCCTCGGCCGTGTACGTCGGACGCTTGGGATCGGGTGCAGCCATGGTCTAGAACCCCCTTAGAGGAGCCGGCGGCCGCCGCAGGAAACCGCTTCCTGCCACGCGGCACGGATCCGACCGGAATCGCCCGAAGCTATCACGGGCGGTCGCGACCGCGACAGTCGCGGAAAACCGTCGGTTGCACCGGATGGCACCGGGCCGGCGGCTGGCCGGCCCGCCCGGCCGGCCCGCGGACGGCTCAGCGATAGCCGCGCGCCTGCAGGGTGAACAGCCGGGCGTAGACCCCGTCGCGGCGCATCAGCTCCTCGTGGCTGCCGAGCTCGGCGATGCGGCCATCGTCGATCACCGCGATCTGGTCGGCCATGCGCACGGTCGAGAAGCGGTGCGAGATCAGGATCGCGATGCGGCCGCTGGCGAGCTGGCGGAAGTGCTCGAACACTTCGGCCTCGGCCTGCGCATCCATCGCCGCCGTGGGCTCGTCGAGCACGAGGATGTCGGCCTTCATCCGCATGAAGGCGCGCGACAGCGCGATCTTCTGCCACTGGCCACCCGAGAGCTCGCGGCCGTCCTTGAACCACTTGCCGAGCTGGGTCCGGTACCCCCCGGGCAGGCCCTCGATGAACTCGCCCGCGCGACCCTTGTCCGCCGCGTCGCGCCAGCGCGCCTCGTCCTCGAACGCCGGCTCGTCGCCGGCGCCGATGTTCTCGCCGACCAGCATCTGGTAGCGCGCGAAGTCCTGGAAGATCACCCCGACCCGCGCCCGCAGCACGCCCTCGTCCCACTCCCGCAGGTCGAGGCCGTCGAGCAGGATCCGGCCGGCGGACGGGTCGTAGAGCCGCGTCAGCAGCTTGATCAGCGTGGTCTTGCCGGAGCCGTTCTCGCCGACCAGCGCGAGGCTGGTGCCGGGCTTCAGGTGCAGGGTCACGTGCTCGAGCGCCGGGCGGTCGGCTCCCGGATAGCGGAAGCCGACGTCCTCGAAACGCACCCCGTCGGCCGGGTCCGGCCCGCTGCTGCGCCCACCCTGGAGCCGGTGCACCGGGGTCTCGAGGTACTCGTACAGCGTCGAGAGGTAGAGGTTGTCCTCGTACATGCCACCGATCGCCGAGAGGCTCGCCGACACCGCCGACTGGCCCTGACGGAACAGCAGCAGGTACATGGTCATCTGGCCGAGGGTGATGGTGCCCGCGACCGCCTCGAGGGCGATCCAGCCGTACGCGCCGTAGAGCGCGAGCGTGCCGATCAGCCCGAGGCCGAAGCCCCAGGAGTCGCGCCGGATAGTCAGCCGGCGGTCCTCGCGGTACAGCCGGTCGAAGATCGCGCGGTAGCGCCCGAGCAGGCGTGCGCCGAGGCCATAGAGCTTGACCTCCTTGGCGTAGTCCTCGCGCGCCAGCACGGTCTCGAGGTAGAGCTGCATCCGCGTCTCGGGGGAGCGCCAGCGGAAGAGGCGGAAGGCGTCCCCCGAGAACTTGGCCTCGGCGACGAAGGCCGGCAGCCCTGCCAGCAGCAGCACGAGCACCGCCCAGGGCGAGAACTTCACCAGCAGCACGCCGTAGCTCGCCAGCGAGACGCCGTTCTGCACCAGCCCGAAGGTCCGCATCACCAGCGACAGCGGCCGGCTGGAGGCCTCGCGCCGCGCGCGCGTCAGCTTGTCGTAGAACTCCGAATCCTCGAAGTGCGCCAGCGTCAGCGTCACCGCCTTCTCGAGGATCATCACGTTGACCCGCTGGCCGAGCTGGGCGCGCAGCAGCGACTGGCAGAGCCCGAGCGCGCGCTGCGCCGCGGCGAGCGCCGCGACCAGCACGCCCTCCAGCACGACCAGCTCGACCACCCGCAGGCGCGCCGCGTCAGGCGCAGCCGCACCGTCCGTCCCGACGCCGGCGACCCCGGCGACGGTCGCGCCGCCCGCCGTCCCGGCGAGGCGCGCCGCGGCGACCACGGCGTCGACGATCTGCGCACCGATCCAGGCGATGGCCGCCGGCATCGCGCCGGCGAACAGCGTCAGCAGGCCGAGCGCGAGCGTCAGGCCGCGGCTCGTCGACCAGACCAGCTCCAGCGCGCGCCGGCTGTAGCGGAAGACACCGAGGAAGCCGCGCAACGGATCCGCGCCGCCGTCGCCCATCGAGACCCCGGCGCGCGCGCGGGCGCGCGCCGCGCTGCCGCCGGTCGGGGGACTCATTCGGCCGGTCGCACGCCCTGGCCGTCGCGCGGCGCCGCACCCTTGCGCAGGTGATACTCGAACGCCTGGTCACGGCGGCCGGTCATGTACGGCACCATGTAGACCACCGCCATGCCCTCGAGCGCGCGTGCATTGCGGATCGGGCCGGCGTCGAGCGTCTCGAACCCCATCTTCTCGACGATCCGCGCGACCCGCGCCTTGGCCTCCGGATCGTCGCCCGCGAGCGGGATCGTGACCGGCCCGCCGGCGGCAGCCGGGTCGGCCATCACGTGCGAGCCGACCGCGTTGAATGCCTTGACCACCTTGGCGCGCGGTGCCAGCGCCTGGATACGCTCGCCGGCGGAGTCCTCGACCGCCATCTCCATCAGCTTCGAGGCGCCGACGCGCAGCGCATTGGTGGGGTCGATGACCGTGCGGCTGCCGAGGTCGAGCCCGCGCAGCGTGGACTCGGTGACGTTCCAGGGCAGCGCGATCAGCACGTACTGGGCGCGGGCCACGGCCTGCGGCGGCGTCGCTGCCGACGCCTTGGCGCCGGTGCGCGCGACCAGCGCCTGGACGTCGGCACGCTGCGGCTCGCGCGAGCCGTAGACCACCTCGAAGCCCTGCCGGGCGAACTGCGGGCCGAGCGCGGCGCCGACCCGCCCGGTGCCGAGCACCGCAACCGTCTCGGCCGCGGCGGGCAGCACGGCGAGGAGGGCAAGCACGAACACGGTCCAGGCGGTCGCGAACGGTCGCATGAGGGACACCCTGCGGGATGGCGCAAGGAACGAGTATAGACCCGCCACTGCACCTCCTCGGTGGAGTACGCCACCGGCTGCGGTGTGCCGCCACGCCGCTGCACCGCCCGCGCGTCACGCCGCAGCGCGGCCCGGCGCGCCACCGCGCCGGGTGTCCCGTCAGGCCGAGCCGATCGTCAGCCCGGCGGCGCGCAGCGGCAGGCGCCGCAGGCGCTTGCCGGTCGCGGCGAAGATCGCGTTGGCGAGCGCCGGTGCGATCGGCGGCGTGCCGGACTCGCCGACGCCGCCGACCTTGTCAGAGCCCTGCAGCAGGTGCACGTCGATCCGCGGCGTCTCGCCGAGCCGCAGCATCGCCTGCTCGTGGAAGTTGGTCGGCACCGCGCCGCCGCGCGCGATCGCGACCTCGCCGTGCAGCGCCGCGCTCAGCCCGAACACCACGCCGCCCTGCAGCTGCGCCTCGACGATGCCCGGGTCGATCACCGGGCCGCAGTCGTAGGCGACCGTGACGCGCTCGACGGCGACGCGTCCGCCGCGGACCGAGATCTCGCACACCTGCGCGCAGATGCCGCCGAAGCCGCTGTTGATCGCGATGCCACGCGCGCGGCCGGGGCCGGCCGGCCGGCCCCAGCCGGCCTCGCGCGCCGCGCGCTCGAGCACGGCCAGATGGCGCGGGTGCGCCGCGAGCCGCTCCCGGCGGAACTCGTACGGGTCGCGCCGCGCGGCGTGCGCGAGCTCGTCGACGAAGGACTCGGCGAAGAAGCCATTGTGCGAGGCCGCGACCGAGCGCCAGAAGCCGATCGGCACCGGCAGCCCGACCTCGACGAAGTCCGCGTAGCGCGCACCGAGGTCGTAGTCCTCCGGCACCGTGCCGCCGACGGCGGCGCCGTCGGCCATCTTGGCACCGGCGAAGCGCATGTTCTTCGCGCCCTGGATCGACTGACCGGTGACGCGGCCGTGGATCGCGAGCACGCGCCCCGCGTCGTCCAGTGCGGCGCGGTATCGCACCACGTGCGCCGGGCGGTAGAAGTCGTGCTGCATGTCCTGCTCGCGCGTCCAGACGAGCTTGACCATCCGGCCGGGCACCGCCTGCCCGATGCGCAGCGCCTGCTGCAGGCTGTCCTGCTCGAAGCGACGGCCGAAGCCGCCGCCGCCCAGCGTCAGCTGCACGCGCACCCGCTCGAGCGGCAACCCGGTGACCCGCGCCGCGAGCTGCCGCGCGACGTCGGGGGCCTGCAGCGGCGCCCAGACCTCGCAGCGCTCGGGCGAGACGCGCACCGTGCAGACCTGCGGCTCCATCGTCATGTGGGCGAGGTAGGGCACTTCGTAGAGCGCCTCGACGCGGCGCAGGTCGCCGCGCGCCAGCACCTGCTCCACCGCGCCGAGATCGCCGGGCCGCAGCCTCGGCGGTCGCTGCGAGAAATCCGGGAACGGCCATTCCTGGGCGCGCGCGTCGTCGGCGAGTGCGCGCTGCAGCGACGCCGAGATACCCTCGGAGGACAGGCCGCGCAGCGCCGAGTCGTCGAACTCGACGTCGAGCGCCTCGGCCGCCTGCTTGGCGCGCCAGAACGAGTCGGCGACCACGGCCACCGCGTCGTCGAGCGGCACCACGGCGACCACGCCCGGGCGCGAGCCGACCGAGGCGGCATCGAAGCGCGCCACGCGGCCGCCGAAGGACACCGAGCGGCGCAGCGCCGCGTACAGCATGCCGGGCTCGCGCACGTCGATGCCGAACACGGCCGTGCCGTCGACCTTCGAGGGCGTGTCCTTGCGCGTCATGCGCCGGCCGACGAGCCGCAACGCCGCGTCCGGCTTCAGCGCCGGCTGCGCCGGCACCGGCTGGGCCGCGGCGGCCGCCGCGAGCTCGCCGTAGCCGAGCGCCCGGCCGCTCGGTGCGTGTAGCACGCGCCCGGCCTCGGTGCGGCACTCGGCCGCCGGCACGTTCCAGGCCGCCGCCGCGGCGCCGACCAGCATCTCGCGGGCGCTCGCGCCGACGCGTCGCAGCGCGTCGCGGTAGGCCATCACCGAGTCGCTGCCACCGACGCGCTGGCGGCGGTTCACCGGACTGACGAAGGCGGCATCGGCATGCGCCGAGAGCACGGTGACGCGCGCCCAGTCGGCGTCCATTTCCTCGGCGACGAGCCGCGGCAGCGAGTCGAGCACGCCCTGGCCGAACTCGAACTGCGGGCAGGTGATGCGCACCTCGCCATCGGGGCGCACTTCGACATAAGCGGCGAACGGGCTCGCGGGTGCCGCCGCGGCGGGCGCGGCAGCGGCCGGCGCGGGCTGCGGCGCCGGCCCATGTTCGCCCGGCTTGGGGATCGACGGCTCGGCGCCGATCGCACGCGCCGCCAGCGCGAAGCCCGCGCCCGCGGCGACGGCCCCGACCAGGAAGTCGCGCCGGGCCGGATCCTGCGGCTGGCCATTGCCCGGCCCGCCGTCTCGGTTCGCTTCGTTCATCCTTGAATCGTCTCCGTCTCGCTGCGGGCAACGCCCTGCGGCGCAGGATGCCCGGAAAGCCCGGAACGCTACACTGGCGGGCGCACCGTCGCACGCCGATCCGGCCTCGCGCCCGCCCCGTGTTCCGCGGTGCGCCCGGGCGCCGGACGTGTTGCGGGCGACGGGGACGGGGGGGACGAACATGAACCTGGAGCCTGGACGGGCGGCGGCACTCTTCTGCGCCTGGGCGGCGCTGGCGGCCGGCGCCGCCACGACCCGAGCGGCAACGTCCACGGTGACCGCGACGGCGGAAGCCCGGACACCCACGCCCGCGCCGGATCCCGGCGACTGGCCGGCACTCGGCAACGATCCCGGCGGCAGCCAGTACTCACCCCTCGCCCAGATCGACACCGGCAACGTCGCCCGGCTGCAGCTCGCCTGGGTGCATCGGTCCGGCGACGTCGCCGCGCGCGGCAGCGCGGTCGGCGCGACGGCGCTCGAGGCGGTGCCGATCCACGTCAACGACACGCTCTACTACTGCACGGCCCTGAACCGCGTGTTCGCGCTCGACCCGTCCACCGGGCGCGAGCGCTGGGTCTTCGACCCGCACGCGGCGCGCGCCGGGGCGAAGGCCCTGGTGGCCGCGCCGCGCAAGGCCGGGATCTGCCGCGGGGTCGCCTACTGGCAGGCCGCGGCGCCGCGTGCCGGCACGCCCTGCGAGAAGCGCATCTTCAAGGGCGACGTGCACGGCCACGTGTTCGCGATCGACGCCGACACCGGTGCCGCCTGCCGCGACTTCGGCGCCGCCGCCGGCCACCCTGGCTACGTCACCCATTCCGACTTCGACGCACGCGGCACGAACGACACGGCGCGCGGCTCGACCTCGCCGCCGGTGGTGGTCGGGGACCTCGTGGTCGCGACCGCCGGCGCGCGCGACTCGCTGAGCGACGCGAACAACGGCTTCGTGCGGGCCTTCGACGTGCGCAGCGGCGAGCTGCGCTGGGCCTTCGACCCGATACCGCCCCAGCACGCGCACGACACCGGAGCGGCCAATGCCTGGTCGACGCTCAGCGTCGACCCGCAGCGCGGGCTGGTGTTCGTCCCGACCACGAGCCCCTCGTCCGACTACTACGGCGTCAACCGCCTGTACGACATCCCGCTCGCCGATGCGACCGTGGCGCTGTCGGTGCGCACCGGCGAGCCGGTCTGGCACTTCCAGGCGACGCGCCACGACCTGTTCGACTTCGACCTGCCCGGCCACCCGCTGCTGGTCGACATCCTGCACCGCGGCCGGCGCGTGCCGGTCGCGATCCAGCAGACCAAGCAGGGTCGCGTGTTCGTGCTCGACCGCGACACCGGCCGTCCGCTGTTCCCGGTCGAGGAGCGTCCCGCGCCCCGCTCCGACATTCCCGGCGAGCGCGCAGCGCCGACCCAGCCCTACCCGGTGCTGCCCGAGGGCTTCTCGCGCCAGCGCCTCACCGAGGACGACATGTGGGGCCTGACCCCGCTCGATCGGGCCTGGTGCCGGCGCGAGTTCCGCAAGTTGCGCTACGAGGGCCCGTTCACGCCACCCAGCGAGCGCGGCTCGCTGGTGTTCCCGTTCGGCGGCGGCAACTGGGGCGGCGTCGCCTACCACCCGGGCCGCAACCTGCTGGTCGCGAAGGGCCAGAACCTCGCGCTGCGCGTCACGATGATCCCGAAGGCCGCCGCCGGCGACCCGCCGCGCGGCACGGACCTCGTCGGCACGCCGTACCGCGTGGAGATGGGGATCTTCACCTCGCCGCTCGGCATACCGTGCACGCCGCCGCCCTTCGGCACGGTCAGCGCGATCGACATGGACAGCGGCAAGCTGCGCTGGCAGGTCCCGCTCGGCCAGGCGCGCTACAAGGGCGTCACCGCGCCCAGGTCCTTCGGCTGGGGCTCCCCCAACATCGGCGGCCCGATCGTCACGGCCGGGGGCCTGGTGTTCATCGGCGCGGCGCTCGATGCGCGCCTGCGCGCGCTCGACCTCGCGAGCGGCCGCGAGCTCTGGCAGGCGCCGCTCGAGGCGCCCGGGATGTCCGTGCCGATGACCTACCTCGCGCGCGGCCGCCAGTACGTGGTGATCGCCGCCGGCGGCAACGCGCGGCTGTCGCCGGAGCTCTCGGACGCGCTGATGGCCTTCGCACTGCCCGGCGCGCCACAGGGCGCGCCGACGCCCGCCGCGCGCGGCGCGCCCGCCCTGCCCGCCGCACGGGTATCCTCGCCCTCGCCCTCGACGAACCTGACGGAGAACAGGCATGGCCTCTGACGCCCGACAAGAATTCCGCCGCGGCTGGCGCACGCTGTTCGCGTCCGCCGTCGGCAACGGCTCCGGGCTGAGCGGCCTCCCGTTCTACACCTTCGGCGTGTTCGTCGTGCCGCTGGTCGAGGCCTTCGGCTGGAGCCGCGGCGACGTCTCCGGCGCCGCGAGCTCGCTGATCGTCGGCACGGCGATCACCGCGCCGATCATCGGCTCGATGATCGACCGCTACGGCGTGCGGCGCGTCGGGCTCGCCTCGATGGCCGCGCTCGCCGTCGGCTACGCGCTGCTGACCCAGCTCGGCAGCTCGATCGCGATGTTCTACGCCGCCTGGCTCGCGATCTCGCTGGTCGGCGGGGGCACGACCCCGGTGGTCTGGACGCGGACCGTCGGCGTCTGGTTCGACCGCGGCCGCGGCTTCGCGCTCGGCCTCGCGCTCGCCGGCTCCGGGCTCGCCAGCCTGTTCGCGCCGGTGCTCACCAACCGCGCGATCGCCGCCTGGGGCTGGCAGGGCGGCTACCTCGCGCTGGCCGCATTCATCCTGCTGGTCGCGGTGCCGCTGATCGCGATCTTCCTGCAGGACCGGCCCCCCGCGGCCGCGCCCTCGTCGAGCGCACGGCCCGCCATGCGCGCGGTCCCTGCCGGCGCCGGCGCCTCCCGGGAAGATCCCGTGGACGCACTGCCGGGACTGACGCTCGAGGAGGCCCTGCGCACGCCCGCGTTCTGGAAGATCGCGATCGGCTTCTTCTTCGTCTCGGGCGTGGTCGCGGCGCTGATCATCAACCTCGTCCCGCTGCTGATCGACCGCGGGCTCGACCGGGCCGATGCCGCCGCGATCGCGAGCGTCATGGGTATCGCGGTGCTCGGTGGCCGCATCGGCATCGGCTTCCTGCTCGACCGCCTGCACGCCCCCTCCGTCGCGCGCACCCTGCTCGGCCTGTGCGCCGGCGGCTGCGTGCTGCTGAGCCTCGCCGACCTGCCCGGCTGGGCGATCGCCCTGGCCGTGATGTCGCTGGGCCTCGCCGCCGCCGCCGAGGTGGACCTCGTCGCCTTCCTCTCCAGCCGCTTCTTCGGCATGCGGGCCTACGGCAAGATCTACGGCTGGCAGCTGACCGCCTTCTACCTCGGGGCGGCGATCGGCCCGTTCGCCGCCGGCCGCGCCTACGACCACTTCCAGAGCTACCTGCCGGTACTGTACTTCGCCGCCGGCGCGCTGCTGTTCGGCGCGCTCGTCACCGGGACGCTCGGGCGCCCGCCGGTATTCGTCCCCGAACCCGTCGATGCGCAGGTCGCGCGGGCGGCAGGTGGCGGCGCGTGACACACGGCAGCGGCCGGAAAACCCGGCGCCAGGGAGGACGTTGAGATGGGCGTACGACACTTTGCGATCATCGCGTTGACGATTTCCGTCGCAGCCTGTGCGGGGGTGCCGAAGGACGGCGCCTCGGGGAGCGGTGCCGCGATCGCGGTGCCTGCGGCAACCGGCACGGTCCAGTCGATCCGCGAGATCAAGACTCCCGGGACGCTCGGCGCCTTGATCGGCACCGTCGGAGGCGCTGCGATCGGCGGCGCCGCCGGCGCCAACATCGGCGGCGGCACCGGCACCATCATCGCGTCGTCCGTGCTCTCGGTGATCACCGGCAGCGTCGGCGCCTCGGTGGGGCGCCCGTTCGGCACCAAGACCCGCTACGAAGTCATCGTGCGCCACGACGACGGCATCGATCGCGCCTACGCCGCGGAGAACGTGACGGGCATCAAGCCAGGCAATACCGTGGGCATCGACGGATCGGGCAGGCTTTCGCCCGTCGGCGCTCCCTAGCCGCCGACCGAGACGCCCTGCATCGGCTCGCCGCTGCGCATGATCGCCGACCAGGACCGGTCGCCGCCGAAGCGGATGCCCTTGAACTCGCCCGGCGCCTTGTCGAGCGAGTTGGTGTAGACCTTGTTGCCCTTGTAGGCCCACTGCTGGCGTCCGTCGGGCAGCTTCACGAGGGTCCAGCTGCCGATCGGCTTGGCATCGGGCTTGGCGATGAACGGCACCCACTGAGGGTCGATGCAGGTGCCATCGGGGCACTTCACGTTGACCTGGTTGCGGCGCTGGCCGCGGGCATTCGCGCCGTGCGCGTACACCGTGAGGCCGGCCTCGTTGGCGACCAGCTCGCCGGCGTCGGACGGCTGGATCGTCGCCCAGGGCGGCAGCGGCGGCGCGGGCTCGAGCACGATCGCGCTCCAGCCGTCGACACCGTTGCCGGTGACCTCGCCGGGCGCGTAGTCGCCGACGACGTGGCGATAGAGCGGCCGGCCTTTGTAGGCCCACTGGCGCGTGCCATCGTCACGCGCCACGGGGGTCCAGTCGGCGAACGGCTGCGCCAGCCAGGGCGCCGCGACCGGCTGCCAGCTCCTCACGCACTCGCCCTTGCAGGACGGCGTCTTGCCCGGCGCGTCGTCCCCGGAGGCGTACAGCGTAAGGCCGCGCGCATCGGTCAGCACCTCGCCGAGCACGGTCTTGCCGAGCCCGACCTCGCGCGGCAGCGGGATCGAGCGGAACGCGATCCGCCACACCGTGTCGACGCCGTCGCCGAAGGTCGCCCCGGGAAAGGCGTCGGCGGCGTAGCGGTACACCGGCCGACCGCGATAGGCCCACTGCCGGCTGCCGTCCTTGCGCGTCACCAGCGTCCAGTCCGGCAGCGGCTTCGCGTCCGCGGGCGCCGTCAGCGGCGGCCAGGCCGTCGCACAGGCGTCGTTGCAGGCGGACTCGCCGGGCGTGCCCTCGTCGCGGTCGTAGGTGTAGAGCGTCATGCCGCGCTCGTCGGCGAAACCCCAGCCGTCGCCACGCTCGCGCGTCGACACACCCGCGGGCAGCGCGCCCACGACCTCGGCCGCGGTGACCTTGCGCGCGCCGGCCGCGGCCTTGCCGCCCGCCGACTGCGCCCGGGCCGAGGGCGTCGGACCCGCCGCGCCGTCGCCGCCGGAGAGGATCGCGAACACCGGGAGGCCCACGGCGGCGGCGACCGCCAGCCAGGTCAGGGAACGGACACGCGCCATCGACGACTACTCCTCAGGCGACGATCTCGGAGATCGTCTTCGACGTCTGCAGCGAGCGGGTGCCCCAGGTGTCGAGCGACAGGCCCATGATCTGCATCGCGGTGAGGCCGACGCGCGTGATCGGGTCGCCGTTGCCCACCACGTGCAGGCCGGTCTTGATCCGCCCGCCCGCATGGCCCGCCGTGAAGACCGGCACCCCGTCGATCGAGTGCACGCGCGCGTAGTTGGTCTCGGTCGCGGCGAAGATCAGCACGTTGTCGAGCAGCGTGCCCGCGCCCTCGGGGATGCTCTTGAAGGTCTCGATGAAGGTCGCGAACGCATCCATCTGCCGGCAGTTGAACCAGAACGCCACCGGCTGGTAGCCGAGCTCCTTGTCCCAGGTCTCCTCGTGCGTCAGCAGGTGGTGGGTGTAGGTCTGGCCCGGCCGGCGCAGGTGCGAGAAGTTGTCGCTGAACACCATGTTGAAGATCCGGGTCTGGTTGCAGGCGACGGCCATCGCCATCAGCTTCGCCATGATCCGGTGGTTCTCGACGACGGTGTCGACCTCGAGGCCCGCCTTGATGTGCTGCTCGTCGCCTTCCTTGCGCGGCCGCTCCGGCAGGGTGCAGGCCGCGTTCGGCTCGGGCTTCTTCAGCTGCAGGTCGAGCTGGTTCTCGAGCTGGCGGATCGAGGTGAAGTACTCGTCGAGGCGCGCACGGTCGGCCGCGCCGAGCTTCTTCTCGAGCGCCTTGCTGTCCTCGCGCACCGCCGACAGCACGCTCTTGCGGACCATCACCTTCGGGTCCGGCGTGAACTCGCCCTTGTTCGGGTCGGCGAACTCGCCCCCGAACACGCGCGCGTACAGGCGCTCGGCCGAGGCTTCCGCCGCCGCGCGGTTGTTGGTGCTGCGCGCGCTGTAGTTCTCGCGCGGGATGCCGACGGAGGTGCAGTCGATGGTGCGGAAGCGCGTGTTGCCGGCGATCTGGTCGGCGACCAGCAGGTCGAGCGTCGGCGCCGGGATGTCGCTGTTGCTCGAGGGCGCCGACCCGGTGCGCGAGGCCACCCAGCCGGTGAAGTGCGTGTAGTTCGAGCGCCCGTCGAGCGGCATGTTGAAGCCGCCGAAATAGTTCAGGTGCTGCTCGTACGGCTTCAGCGACTTGCATTCCTCGAGGAAGGTGATGCCCGGGCCGGTCTTGGTCTTCGGCGCGATCGCGTGGCCGGGCGTGTGCCCGAGGCCCCAGTACCAGGTGCCGAAGCGCACCGGGATCGGCGCCCCGGTGTCCGCAAGCGCGGTGCCCGATTCGTTCAGGAATACGTCGAGGAACGGCAGCGCGACGCCGACGCTGGCGCCACCGAGCATGCCCCGCAGGACGGAGCGACGGGTCGCGGGACGCTTCAGGAGCACGGTCATGACGGGTCTCCGGGGGCAGGCTGGACGACGGCGGCGGACTGGACGGCCGGCGCCTTGACGGCGAACAGCGCATCGCTGGTGGCGATCTCGCGCAGCAGCTCCGGCACGCGGTAGCCGGAATCGGCGAACTCGCCGGTGAAGTACTCGAGCAGGGCCTTCTCGGACTTCAGCGGTGCGCGTGCGGTGCCATAGGCATAGAGGCGGTCGACCACACAGGCCGGCGCCGCCGGGTTCTCGCGCATCGCGCGGCCGAGGCCGGCCACGTCCTTGAAGTCGATGCCGTCGAGGTTGCCCGCGGCGTCGATCGGCGCGCCCGACTCGTCGGTGCGCAGCTGGCCGGCGCCGTCGAGGTTCTCCATGCCGAGACCGATCGGGTCGGTGAGCTTGTGGCAGCCCGAGCATGCGGCCTGGGTCGCGTGCGCGGTGAGGCGATCGCGCGCGGTGCGCTGCGGGGCGTTCGGGTCGTTGAACAGCGAGAAGTCGACGTTGCCCGGCGGGTCCGGGACCTTCTGGCAGAGCAGCAGCTCGCGGATCGCGCGGCCACGCAACGTCGGCGAACTGCGGCCCGGATGCGAGTACAGCGCCGCGAAGCTCACCTGGGTGATCAGGCCCGCGCGCGGGTCGTCCTCGGGGAACTCGTAGGGCATGAAGCCCGCGTCCGGTCGCGCCACCGGCACCCGGTAGATGCGACCGAGCGGCCCGCTGATGAAGGTCTTGCGGGTGGTGAAGAGGTCGCGATAGTCGCCGCGATGCGTGATCACCTGGTCGACGATCGTGCGCAGCGTCTGCTCGCGCGCGTCGGCCGCCACCGCGGCGCTGAAGGCCGGGTAGATCAGCGAGTCCTTCTCGAGGCGCGCGAGGTCCTCGAACGCCAGCATGTCGTTGAAGAACATGCGCATGCCCGACTCGAGCCGCGGCGAGGCGACCATCCGCTCGACCTGCGCCTCGAGCCCGTCGCGCTCGTGCAGCTCGCCCTTCTCGGCGGCCGCCAGCAGCGCGTCGTCGGGCGTGGAGCCCCAGAGGAAGAAACTCAGGCGCTGCGCCTTGGAGAATGCGTCGAGGCGCACCTTGCCCGGCGCCGCGGGGTCGGGCTCGGTCGACTCGATCACGAACAGGAACGACGGCGACACCAGCATGCCGGCGAGGCCCGCCGCCAGGCCATCGTAGAAGCTGCCGAGACGGTCGGCCGCCTCGCCCGCCACCGCGACCGGGACGCGCAGCTCCTCCGCC
Organism: Steroidobacteraceae bacterium; assembly: GCA_025458905.1. Classification (GTDB taxonomy): domain Bacteria; phylum Pseudomonadota; class Gammaproteobacteria; order Steroidobacterales; family Steroidobacteraceae; genus UBA964. Next base: position 3,143 of record JALORN010000067.1, on the reverse strand, counting down.
GACAACGGATGTCGATACAGCAGCCGGCCGGCCTGCCCGAAGAACGCCCGGGCGCAGGCCTCGTCCGCCGACTCCGCTCGCGCCGGGCGGCAGGGCACCAGCACGTCGCGGTTGTCGGCGGCGACGACCTGCGCGGCGATGGCGCGCGCCATGCGGTCGAACTGCTCGAGGCCCGCCGGCGTCACGTGCGCCTGCGAGGCGCCGACCGCGAGCAGCCCGTTGGTGCGCACCATCGGGTCGAAGGTGCCGCCGACGACGATCTGCGAGCCGAACACGTCGGCGATGATCTGGCGGTATTGCGGCTCGGTCAGCAGGCGCACGGTCGGGTCGGCGCCGGCGGTGGGCGGCGGCGCACTGCCGCAGGCGGCGAGCGCCAGCAGCGCGACGCCGGCGACGAGCAGGGAATGCAGCGGGCGGATCGACATCGTGGCTCTCCGGTCAGCGGTCCGCAGCGGCCACGAGCGCCTCGCGCGCCGCCGGGCGTCCGGGCCGCAGGCTGCCGAGCAACTGGCCGACATAGGCCTTGACGCGCTGCAACACGCCGTCGTTGCCGGCCGAGCGGGCCTGCCCGGGATGCACGATGAACGCCGACACGACCGCGAAGTTGAAGGCCGACGAGAGCGCGGTGCACTTGCCGGTCTTGGGGTCGGGATAACCGTCCGCGAGCTCGTGCGCCGCGACGTAGATCGCCGGGCAGTTGGCCATGCCGGACGAATGGATCGGGCCGATGCCGCCGACGTAGAACATCAGCTGATCGACGTCGTAGTAGCCGGCCGCCGTACCCTTGCCGGTGGCGGCGTCGGGGCCGATCTCGAGCCGCAGCCGGAAGTCGCGGATCAGCTGGTTCATGTAGGTGTAGTTGCCATAGAACGGCAGGTTGACGTCGCCCGGCTCGGTGGTCAGCACGCCATTCTCGATGCGGCCCTTGACGGTGCTCGCGTAGCGCGGCTTGCCGTTCGCGGTGTCGATCCGGTAGCTGCTCCAGGGCGTGAACTTGCCACCGGCATCGAGCACGTACTGGTCCACCGCGCGATAGAACGACACCTGCACGGCGTCGTCGTTGCGCGCGTCGTCGACGCCCGTGACCTCGATCAGCGTCACGCCCTTGCCGTTCGACTTGCGGTTCTCGTTCTCGTTGGCCTCGTACTGGCCGAAGGAGCGGAAGCCGTAGACGCAACCGAGCAGGCGGAACAGCTGGTTGTCGACGCCGGGAGTGCCGTCGACGCCGGTGAACTCCTGGTGCGGGCAGGACTTCGGCGAGTCCTTGCCGCCGTCGAGGTCCATGCCGTACGACACCGGGCCCTCGGCGAGCTTCAGCGGCGGATCCTTGACCGCCGTCGGGTTCATGCACACGTCCTCGCCGTTCGGCCCGCGGCGGATCGCGTTGAAGTAGCGGTCGAGGCGGCTCCGGAGCCCGTTGTCGGTGTACTTCGCACGGTCCTCCTTCGAGAGGCCCTTCCACCAGATCTCGTCGTAGCTGGGGTTGAAGCCCTCCGGGCACTCGTCGACGAACTTCGACTCGTAGATGCCGCGGTTCCAGGTGGTGACGACGAAGCCGAGCGTCTTGCCGGCGGCGAACGCCGGGGCAGCCGACAGGCCCCCGAGCAGTGCCACCGCGAACAGCGACCGCAGGCGAACGGGGCGGGCGGCGCGGGCGGGGACGTCCGCGCATGAGCGGATCCGGTGCATCGTGTCGATCTCCATGCAGGCCCCCGGCGCTGCGCCACGACCGCCGGGCGGGGGCGCAACTGCCGAAAGATACACCTCATTCTGCCGGGGAAAGTGCCAAGAAGTGTGGGGCCCGCGGCCCGGGCTCACTCAATGGACACGCGTGCAACCGGGCACCGGCCCGCGCTCGCTCCCGGGGGCGTATTCCCGTAGCCTTCGCGACGCTCCAACGGGGACCTCACCGTGCCGATTACGTCGAACCGCCGGACCCGCAACCCCTTCTCCCGGGACGCCAGCCCGGTCGCACGCGGCGCCTCCGCAGTTTCCTCGGCGCGCCGCGCCGCCAGCCTCGCGCTCGCCGCGGCGCTGCTCTGCGCGATCTTGCCGCCCGCCCGGGCCGCCGACGACGACATCCTCTTCACCGCCACGCTCACCGACGACGAACAGAGCGTCCCGACCTACAGCCCCGGCACCGGCATCGCCGAGTTCCGCCTCGAGCGCGCCACGATGAAGCTCAGCTGGAAGGTCACCTACCAGAACCTCACCTCCCCCGCGATCGCCGCGGGCCTCTATGGCCCCGAGAACCTCGGCGCCAATGCCGGCCAGGTGGTCGACCTCGCCGGCGGCAAGCTCAAGAGCCCGATCACCGGCTCCACGACGCTCTCCGACGGCGTCTTCCAGTACCTGATCACCGGCCGCGTCTACGTCAACCTCCACACGACCAAGTACAAGGACGGCGAGCTGCGGGGGCAGCTGCGGCGCCAGCGGCGCTGAGCCGGCGGCAGCGCCCAGCTGCACCGCCTACCGGTCAAGCACTCGATTCCTCCAGCCCGGTCGTTGCGACTCCGCAACAGGCCGAGGGTGCAGCAGGGTGAAAAACCGTCTTTTCGCGCCTTTACACGTCACGGGCTGAAACACAGGGTGTTTCGTTCCGGCCACTTCGTGCCTACTATCGGGGCGTACCCGGGTCGCGCTCAGGCGCGGGTCCGTCTGTCCACAAGCTTTTTCCCAGGGGGTCTTCACATGCGTTCAACGCGCAATTCAACTGCGCCAGCGGTGCTCGTGGCGGCGGCCATCGCCACGGTTCTCGCGTCTTCCGGGTCAGCGTGGGCCCAGAACTCCGAAGCGGGCCTCGGCCTCGAGGAGATCGTGGTCACTGCCCGCAAGGTCGAAGAGAACCTAATGGAGGTTCCTCTCGCGATCACGACTTTTTCTGCGCAGGCGATCGAGGAACAGGGCATCAAGCAGTTGGTCGACGTGATGCGCCTGACGCCGAGCTTCCAGTTCACCAACCAGTCGGGCGGCACGGGACGCAACGACCGTGGCACCACCGCACTCGTGTTCCGCGGGCTGTTCCTCGGCAACAACGCGGGCGTGAGCGCGGGCGGCCAGGTCTTCATCGATGGTGCGCCGGTGTTCGGTGCACAGCCGCCCCCGATGGTGGACGTCGCGCGCATCGAGGTACTGAAGGGCCC
>JALORN010000102.1 GCA_025458905.1 Steroidobacteraceae bacterium | reverse complement strand
CGCGGGTGTGTTGTCGCGAGTGTTCCTGCGCGCGAACGCCGGGTCCGAGACGATCGAGGCGCGCAGCGTGTTGTCGGGGTGCAGGTAGGCGCGGCGCACGCCCTCGTCGATCATCGACTGCAGGTCGAGTTGTGCATCCCAGCGCACCTGCATGCCGACCTTGACGAAGGCGGTGACGATGCCGGTGTCCTGGCAGATCGGCCGGTGTCCCTCGGCGCACATCCGCGAGTTCGACAGGATCTGCGCGATCGCGTCCTTCGCTGCCGGCGACTCCTCGAGCTGGTAGGCACGGCCGAGCGCCTGGATGTAGTCCATCGGGTGGTAGTAGGAGATGTACTGCAGCGCGTCGGCGACGCTGTCGATCAGGTCCTGCTGGCGGATCACGGTCATGGGACGTCGGGCCTCGGGATGACGATGGCAAAGGGACGGGCGCCGTCGCGGCAGCACCGGGTCGCCCCCGGCGGCGCCTGCCGCGTGCGCGCGCAGATTCTAGCGGCAGCGCGCGGGGCGGCGATGGGCGCAGTCGGCAGTCGACCGCCGCCGGGCCTCGAACGTCAGGTGGAAGGCGCCGGCCGCGCGGAGCGGGTCCCGTCGAGCCGCGGGATCAGCCGCAGGCGCGCATCCAGCGCGAACGCGACGGTGAGCGAGAGCAGCAGGACCTTGGCGCCGACGAGCCGTCCCTGCGGATCCGCCGGGTCGAACCAGCGCGACACCTCCGGCACGAGCGCCCGCGCAGCCCCGCAGCAGATCGGCGGTGGGCGAGGGGACGTCTAGCGGGAGGCCCCGACGACTCCGGGGGCACGCGTGCCGGCGCGCCGGGGGCAGATCTAATCTCTTGCGTAACCTATTGAAATATAGGGTACGGTCTCATCTGGTGCCCGGGAGAGGACTCGAACCTCCACGGTGTTACCCGCTAGTACCTGAAACTAGTGCGTCTACCAATTCCGCCACCCGGGCACGGGGGGCGCGAAAATGTACGCAGCCGAGGAATCACTGTCAATTGAAGCGCAACAAGAACAGAAATGATCGTACGCGACGCCAGGACCGTGGCGGCGGACGGCAACAGGGCCCGCGACGCCAGGACGACGCGGCCGCCACCCAGGGCCGCAGTCGGCGTGGCGGCGCTGGCCTGCAGGAAGGCATCGTCAGCGCCCACCGCTCGGGCTTCGGCTTCGTGCGGGTGGAGGGCCAGGAGAAGAACGTCTTCCTGCCGCCGCCACAGATGGCCGGCATCACCAGCGGTGATCGCGTGCGCGTCAGCGTCACCCGCGACCACTCGGGCCGCCTCTCGGGCGAGGTCGAGGCGGTGCTCGCGCGTGGCGTGTCCGCGTTCCTCGCCACGGTCGAGTCGGCGGGCCGGGTGCACTACGTGCATGCCGTCGACCGCCGGCTCGGGCTGCGCTGCCAGGTCGCCGACGAGCACCTCGCCGGTGCGCGCGCCGGCGACTGGGTGATCGCGCGGATCACGCGCTACCCGGACGGCGCGCGCGGCGGGCTCGCGAAGGTGGAGCAGCGCCTCGACCCGGAGCGGCCGGTCGAGCTCGCGATCGCCTCGGCGATCGCCCGGGTCGGCCTGCCGACCGGCTTCTCGGCCGAGGCGCTCAAGGAAGCCGAGGCCTACGGCGAGCGTATCGACCCGCGCGAGGCGCGCGGCCGCATCGACCTGCGCGAGCTGCCGCTGGTCACCATCGATGGCGAGGATGCCCGCGACTTCGACGACGCGGTGTACGCCGAGAAGGTCGGCAAGGGCTTCCGCCTGGTCGTGGCGATCGCCGACGTCAGCCACTACGTGCGCCCCGGCACGGCGCTCGACGCCGAGGCGCGTGCGCGCGGCACCTCGGTCTACTTCCCGACCCGCGTGCTGCCGATGCTGCCCACGGCGCTGTCGGACCATCTCTGCTCGCTCGAGCCCGAGGTGGACCGGCTGTGCATGGTGGCCGACATGCAGTTGTCGGCGACCGGTCAGCTCGGCGACGCGAGGTTCTATCCCGCGGTGATGCGCAGCCATGCGCGGCTCACCTACTCGAAGGCCCATGCGGCGCTGTTCGAGGGCCGCCCGGAGGCTCGCCGGCCGCTCGGTGCGCTCGTCAAGCAGCTGGAACCCCTGGTCGAGGTCTATCGCGCGCTGCTCAAGGCGCGCAACCGTCGCGGCGCGCTCGACTTCGACAGCGCCGAGCCGAAGTTCGACCTCGACGCCGACGAACGGGTTCGGGCGATCGTGTTCCATCCCCGCAACGACGCCCACCGCCTGATCGAGGAGTGCATGATCCTGGGGAACGTCGCGGTCGCGCGCGAGCTGCGCGCGGCCCGCGCCGGCGCGCTGTACCGCGTGCACGCGCGGCCCGAGGAGAAGAAGCTCGACGCGCTGCAGAGTGCGCTGGCCGCGCTCGGCATCGCCCACGACCTGCCCGAGGAGCCGCAGCCGCGCGACCTGCGGCGCATCACCGAGCGGCTCGGCAAGGCCGTGGAGCGGCCGTTCGTCGAGTCGCTGGTGGTGCGCTCGATGCCGCAGGCGCTGTACCAGCCCGCCAACATCGGCCACTTCGGCCTGGCACTCGGGGAGTACGCGCACTTCACCTCGCCGATCCGCCGCTATCCGGACCTCGTGGTGCACCGCGCGCTCAAGGCGGTCTGCAACGCTGACGACCGCAGCGGCGTGCGCTACGGCCTCGACGAGCTCGAGCCGATGGGCCTCGACCTGTCGCGGCTGGAGAAGCGCGCCGACGAGTCCGACCGCTACGTCGACACCTTCCTCAAGTGCAGCTACCTGCGGGCGCGTCTCGGCCAGACCTTCGAGGGCATCGTCACCACCGTGGTCGAGTATGGCTGCTTCGTGCAGCTCGTCGACCTCGCGGTCGACGGCCTGCTGCACACCGACGCGCTGCGCGACGACGAGTACGAGATGGACGACGGCGGCCACGCCTGGGTCGGGCGGCGCACGCGCCGCCGCCTCGCGCTCGGCGCGCGGATCCGGGTGATCGTCACCAACGCCAACCCGGTCGAGGGGCTGATCGACCTGGAACTCGACGCGTGAGCGGCAGCGAGCTCGTGCACGGCATCCACGCCGTGCAGGCGCTTCTCGAGCGCCACCCGGAGCGCGTGCTGCGGCTGCGCATCGCCGCCGGGCGCGAGGATGCGCGCGTGGCGAGGCTCTTGGCGCTCGCGGCCGCGGCGCGCTGCCCGGTCGAGCGACCGCAGGCGTCGACACTCGGTCGTCCGTCCGGCGAGGCGCACCAGGGCGTGCTCGCCGAGGTGCGTCCGCAGGCGCCTTGGACCGAGGAGCAGCTGTTCGCGGCGCTCGGGCACGCCGGGGCGCCGCTGTTGCTGGCCCTCGACGGGGTGCAGGACCCGCACAACCTCGGCGCCTGCCTGCGCACCGCCGATGCCTGCGGCGCGCTGGCGGTGCTGGTGCCGCGCGACCGTGCGGCGCAGCTGAACCCCACGGTGCGCAAGGTGGCAGCTGGCGCGGCCGAGACCACCCCGGTGGTCGTCGTGACGAACCTGGTGCGCCCGCTGCGGCTGCTGAAGGACGCGGGCTTCTGGGTCGTCGGTGCCGATGCCGAAGCCGGCCAGGACGCGGATGCCGCCGACCTCACCGGCGCCCGGGTGCTGGTGATGGGGGCAGAGGGCGCGGGCCTCAGGCAGCTGACCCGCCAGCACTGCGACCTGCTGGTGCGCCTCCCGAGCCTCGGCGCGGTCGAGAGCCTGAACGTCTCGGTGGCCGCTGGCATGCTGCTGTACGAGGCCGTCCGCCAGCGCCGGCGGGCGGTGGAGGCCGTCGCTGCCGTCCCGCCGCCTGGCGCCGACGAAGGTCGCGGCCAAGGGCGCAAAGGGCGCGCAAGTCGCTGATTCGCCGGCCTTGGTTGCGCCCCGTCCGGGCATTGGCTATATTTCGCGCCCCCTTGCGGGGGCCCCTCGCCGAGCCGGCGAGGGACAGCCATCCTTGCCACACCGGCACGCCTCGCCGGGTGGCTTCACCCAGCACCGGAAAGCCGGTCTGAACATCCACGAGGAGCACACATGAGGCACTACGAGATCGTCTTCCTGGTCCATCCCGACCAGAGCGAGCAGGTTCCGGCCATGCTCGAGCGCTACAAGGGCATGATCACCCAGGGCGGCGGCAAGGTTCACCGCCTCGAGGACTGGGGCCGGCGCCAGCTCGCCTACCCGATCAACAAGATCCACAAGGCGCACTACCTGCTGCTGAACGTCGAGACCGACCAGAAGACCCTGGGCGAGCTCACCGGCGCGTTCCGCTTCAGCGACGCGGTGCTGCGCCACCTCGTCGTCAAGATGGACGCGGCGGTCACCGAGCCCTCGCCGATGGCGCGTGCCGCCGAGGAAGAGGGCGGCGACGGTGACGGCGAGGGCGAGCGTTTCGCGCGCCGCGCGCGTCGTGACGACGCCCCGGCCGGCGACGCGCCGGCCTCCGAAGGCTGAGCGGGCGGAACTTCGCCCCGGCCTCGACCTCCAATTCCTACCTCACGGAACAGCACATGAACAACGGCAAGCAGGGCGGCGGTGGCCGCTTCACCCGTCGCAAGAAGTTCTGCCGCTTCACCGCGGACAACGTCAAGCAGATCGACTACAAGGACCTCGCCACCCTCAAGGGCTACATCACCGAGACCGGCAAGATCGTGCCGAGCCGCATCACCGGCACGCGCTCGTTCTACCAGCGCCAGCT
>JALORN010000020.1 GCA_025458905.1 Steroidobacteraceae bacterium | reverse complement strand
CAGATTTATTTTCCGGTCGAGCCTCCCCCGGGGGAGGCTCGACCGGAAAATAAATCTGTCCCCTTTTCATTTCTCCCGAAAATAAATCCGTCCCCTTTTTGCCGGTAGTCCGGCGGGAGGATCGGCTCGTAGGGCGGATCCCAGCGGAAGGGACGTGTGGCCGGCTCGAAGCTCGTCGAGTAGCGGCCGCCCTTGCCGCGGCAGAGGTGGATCGTGCCGCCAAGGGTGCCGAAGGGCCCGTGAGGGACGTCCGCCGGGCGCCAGAAATACGCACCCTCGTACATCACGCCGTTCGGCATGTGGATGTCGCCGGCGAGCGCGAATTCCTCCTCGCAGACCGGGTGGCGCTCGACGGTGTCGCAGGTCCAGTACGGCGGCAGGCCCGCGATCCAGGTCTTGTCGTGCGTCAGCGGATCGTCGAACAGCAGCTTGTGGACGGTGCCGCCGTGATTGAAGCCCTCGCTCGCCATGTGCCGGCGCGGCCCCTGCATGCCCGCCATCGCGCGCGTGTCGATGCGGCGCACGAGGCGCGCAGGATCGGCAGCCGGCAGCGCGCCGCCATCGCCGGCATGGGCGAGCGGCGCCTCGGAGAAGAAGGTCAGCACCTCCGCGCCGCCGCGGCTCATCATCCCCGAGCGCCGCAGCCCACGCGGCAGGTGCGCATAGTCGTGGCGGCCGTAGACGACGCCATCGATCTCGAGCGCCCCCTGAAGAACGATGAACTCCTCGTCGGCGTCGAGCGCCTCCGGCCCACGCGCGTAGCCCGGTGGGTAGCGCACCACCAGGCTGCAGGCACCGTCGGCATCGTCGCGCGACAGCACGCGCGCGGCGACGCCAGGTCGCGCCGCCGCGAGGACCGCCTCGTCCCACGGCAGCCACTGTGACGGGATGAACTCGATGTGCGGGCGCATCGCGGCTCCGGGTTCAGCGGGCGCTGTCGTCGGGTGCCGCGGCGGCGGCCGTGCCGGCGAGCGCGGCGTCCCGCGAGCGCGCGAACGCCTCGCGACCCTCGAGCAGCGTGTCGTAGATCCGCTGTGCCTGCCCGCCGATCTGGCGGACCAGCTTGCGGTGCGAGGGCCAGGCCGCTGCGCGCCACGTGGCCCGTTCCTGCGGCGAGGGATCGTGGATGCGGACGCCTCTCCCGGGCAGTTCGCGCAGCAGCGCCGCGACCGAGTCGCGCGCCGCGCGCCGGGTGCTCTCGGCGCCGCCGAGGCCGAGCGCGTAGACCGCGCGCTCGCGCTCGGACAAGCCGTCGTACCACTCGGCGCTCGCGAGCATCACGCCCATGTCGTAGGTGTGGCGCGTCAGCACGTAGTAAGGCGCCTCGCCCGGGATGCCCGACAGCGCGTACATGGTCACGCTGGTGACGCCGGCGTCGATCAGTCCCGTCTGCAGGCTCGGCAGCACCTCGGAAAAGGGCAGGGTGATGGTGTCCGCGCCGATCTCGCGGACGAAGGCCTGCGAGGCGATCGAGGCCGAGGCGCGCACCCGCTGGCCGCGCGCGGCTGCGGGCGTCCACATCGGTCGCTTGCCGTAGAGGTTGACCCAGCCGATCTCGGTCCAGTGCAGCAGCCGCAGCCCGATCCGCCCGAACAGCTCGCGGAACGCGCCGAGCATGTAGCGGTCCATCACGAAGTCGACTTCCTGCTCGGAGTCGAACAGGAACGGTGCCGACAATAGCGCGATCTCCGGCACGAGCATCGCGACGCCGGCGAACGAGCCGCCCGCGACCTGGATGCGGTCGCGGCGCAGGCTGCCGAACATCTGTTCCTCGGGGCCGGCCTCGCCGCGGATCAGCAGCCGCACGTCGTTGTCCGGCAGCGCCGCCTCGACGCGCTTCTCGAAGTCGAGCCAGAGGCGCTCGTCGATCGACTTGGCGAGCGAGAAGCCGCTCGCGTAGACCAGCTTGCGGCGCGGACCCTTGGACTCGCCGGCGCAGCCGCCGAGGCCCAGCGTCGCTGCGCCCGCGAGCGCGCCTGCGAGCCGGGGCGCTGCCGCAAGCCGCGGCAGGGTCACGGCGCCCGCGAGCGCGTCCCGCAGGAAATGGCGGCGATTCATGGGCTGGTACGCGGGTCCTGGGCGGGCGTCCGGGCGGCTTCAGCGGCTACTATAGCCAGACCGGAGGTCCCATGAACGCACCCGCCAAGCTCGACCGATACGTCGCCCTCGCGCTGCAGATCGACTGCGACGGTGTCCACCTGGATTCCGGCCGGGCCGCGGCGGCGGCGCGCATGAAGTCGTCGATCGACCGCATCAGCCTCGCGATCCAGGGCGCGAAGCGCTGGATCGGCGCCGACCTGAAGCTGGTGGTGCTGCCGGAGTACATCCTGAGCGGTCCGCCCTGGGGCGAGACCATCCCGGAGTGGGCCGAGAAGGGCGCCGTCGCCCCGGACGGCCCCGAGTACGATGCGCTGGCCGCGGTCGCGCAGAAGCACGGCGTCTATCTCGCGGGCAACGGCTACGAGACCGACCGGCACTTCCCCGGCCTCTATTTCCAGGCCTGCTGGGTGTTCGACCCGGCCGGCAGGAAGATCCTCACCTACCGGCGGCTGATCTCGATCTTCGCGCCGACGCCGCACGACGTCTGGGACAAGTACCTCGACGTCTACGGGCTCGAGGGGGTGTTCCCGGTCGCGGACACGCCGATCGGCAAACTCGCGGCGATCGCCTCCGAGGAGATCCTCTACCCGGAGGTCGCGCGCTGCCACGCGATCCGCGGCGCCGAGGTGTTCCTGCATTCGACCAGCGAGGTCGCCTCGCCGAACCTCACGATCAAGCAGATCGCGCGCCGCGCGCGCGCACTCGAGAACCTCGCCTACGTGGTCTCGGCGAACAACGCGCGTCTCACCGGCATCGACGTGCCGGTGGATTCGAGCAACGGCTTCTCCGACATCATCGACCTGCAGGGCAACCAGATGGTCGTCGCCGGCGTCGGCAACTCCTCGGTCGCGAACGCGTACCTCGACATGGCCGGCCTGCGCGCCGCGCGCCGCCGGCCACAGATGTCCAACATGCTGTCGCGCCAGGCGCTCGAGCTGTTCGCCGAGTCGTATGCGAAGGCCGACCTGCGCCGCCGCAACGGCCTGCTCGACGGCGACAAGGTGAAGATCCCCGACCGCAGCTACTTCCAGCAGCGCCAGGCCGATGCGATCCAGCGCATGGTCGAGCGCGGGATCCTCTGAGGGGGCGCGCGCGGTGCGGTCCTGGCGCGCGATGAGCCGGCGCAGCAGCGGCGACGTGCGGAGCGCCCGGTGAGCGCCGGCGCGGCCGGGTCTTGGCAGGTCGAGAGCCTCGGCCGCGGCGTGTTCCTGTTCCGCTGGAACAAGGGCTTCTACCTCAGCACCTTCGTCGTCGGCGAGCGCGGCGTCACGGCGATCGACCCGATCGGCGACGTGGCGGCGGCGGCCTATCGCGAGGCGATCGCCAGCGTCACCGACCGGCCGCTCGCCCGCATCGTCTATTCGCACGACCACCGCGACCACATCTGCGGCGGCCACGTGCTCGCGGCGGGCGAGGGTTGCGAGGTCTGCGCGCACGAGGCGGCGCAGCGGCGCATCGCGCGGCGCGGCGACGCCGACGTGCTGCCGCCGACGCGGCTGATCGGCGACGGCGAGGTGATCGCCGACGGTGCGGCGACGCTGGAAGTCCGCTATTTCGGCCCGAACCACTCGGACTCGAACCTGCTGTTCCTGCTGCCCACCGACCGCGGCCGCATGCTGGTCTGGGTCGACGGCATCGAGCCGGGCGTCGCACCGTACCGCAACCTGCCGGACACCGACTTCGGCGGCTACCTGCACTCGCTCGACGAGGCGATGAAGCTGCAGTTCGACTTCGTCGTCGGCGGCCACACCGGCCCCGGCGGGCCCGAGTGGGTCGCGGACTATCGCGAGTACGTGCTGCGCCTGCTCGAGGCGACCCGCGTGGCCTACCGCGCGATCGGCGAGCAGACGCCGCGGCCCGGCGAGGACGGCGTGGCGATGACCGAGCGCGTGCGCGGCGAGGTCGCGGCCGCGGCGGCCGCGACGCTGCGCGAGCGCTTCGGCCACTGGAGCGGCTATGCACAGTGGGCGCCGCAGACCGCCGACCGCATCCTGAGCTACCTGATCACGGGGAACTGAACCGATGAAAGCCGTCATCCAGTCGGGCCATGGCGACCCGGCGAGCGTGCTGCGCGTGCTCGACGTGCCGGCCGAGCAGCCGGCGGCCGACGAGGTGGTGGTGCGGATGGAAGCGGCGGCGATGCACATCGCCGACCTGCGCACCATCACCGGCGAGGACGACGCGTTCCGCTTCCCGGTGCCGCGCACACCGGGCTTCGAGGGCATCGGGCACGTGGTGCGCGTCGGCAGCGCGGTCACGGAGTACCGGGTCGGCGACCGCGTGTTCCCGGCGCTGGCGAGCGGCACCTATCGCGAGGAGGTGCGCTGCAAGGCGGCAGGCTGCCTGCCTGCTCCCGCGAGCGGCGATGCGATCCAGCTCAGCCTGCTGACCGTGAACGGCCCGACGGCCGAGGTGCTGCTCGAGGACTTCGCGGACCTCGCGGCCGGCGACTGGCTGGTCCAGAACGCCGCGAATTCGAGTTGCGGCCGTTACCTGATCCGCCTCGCGCGCCTGAAGGGCGTGCGCACGGTCAACGTGGTGCGCCGCCCGGAGATGGTCGAGGAGCTGCGCGAGCTCGGCGGCGACGTGGTGCTGGTCGACGGGCCGGACCTCGCGAGGCGCGTCGCGGCGGCGGTCGGCGGCGCGCCGGTGAAGCTCGGCATCGACGCGGTCGCGGGGCCGGCGACGCAGCGCATCGCCGAGTGCCTCGCGCCCGGCAGCACGGTCGCGAGCTACGGCTCGATGACCAACACGCGCTGCGAGATCGACTTCTACCTGATGTTCCGCAGGGACATCCGCCTGGTCGGCGTGGCGTTCACGCGCCAGTTCCAGCTGAAGCGCACCCCGCAGCAGGTGCGCGCGATGTACGCCCGGCTGGCCGACCTGATGGCGCGCGGCGAGCTGGTGGCGAAGATCGCCGGGGTCTATCCGCTCGAGCAGGTGGTCGAGGCCTGCGCGCGCGCCGGCCGCACCGGCAGCGAGCGCGATGGCAAGGTGATCCTGAAGATTTCCTGATGGCTGGTGGCGCGGCCTCGGCCTGCCACGGCCACGGGCGCGCACGGACACGATGGCAGAGGGGAGGGGCGACATGACGCGTACGGGATGGATCGTCGCGGTGCTCGGCATCACGAGCGTGCTGCCGGGCTGCACGTCCACGTCGAACGGCAGCGTCGCGGGCGGGCAGTCGTCCACCGCCTCGACGGTGGCGACGGCCTCGCGCGCCGCGTCGGCGCCAGGTTCGCGCTTCCGCGACTGCCCCGACTGCCCGGAGATGGTGGTCGTGCCGCCCGGCGAGTTCGCCATGGGCTTCGACGGCGGCGAGCCGCAGCGCTACGAGGGGCCGGTGCGCCGCGTGCGCATCGGCTACGCGTTCGCCGTCGGGCGCACCGAGGTCACCAACGCGCAGTATCGCCGCTTCGTCGAGCGCAGCGGTCACCGGACCACCGATGCCGGCTGCGAGGTGCCGACGCCGGACCGGCGCGCGCTGGTCGCGCTGCCGGGCACGAGCTGGGCCGATCCCGGCTATGGCCGGCCGATCCGCGACGACGAACCCGTGGCCTGCGTGCGCTGGAGCGATGCGAAGGCCTATGTGTCCTGGCTCTCAGGGGTCACCGGCCGGCGCTACCGGCTGCTGACCGAGGCGGAGTGGGAGTACGCGGCGCGCGCCGGCACGGCGGGCCAGCACACCTGGGCCGACGAGAAGGACGCCTGCCGCACTGCCAACGTCTTCGACCGCGCCTCGGCGCGCGGTGGCGTGAGCACGACGTACGCGCCCGCCGACTGCGACGACGGCTTCGCGACCGTGGCGCCGGTCGGCTCGCTCGCGCCGAACGCCTTCGGCCTGCACGACATGATCGGCAACGTCTGGGAGTGGATCGAGGACTGCTACGAGATGCCGTACTCCGCCACGCCCGCGGACGGCTCCGCGCAGCTGACGCGTGGCTGCGAGCGGCGCGGCTCGCGCGGCGGTGGCTGGCGCTCAGTGATCTCGCGCCAGACGCCGACCTTCCGCGGCCGCGATCCGGAGGCGCTGACCAGCCAGATCTTCGGCTTCCGCATCGCGCGCGATCTCTGATGCCGCGCAGGCTCGGTGAGCCCACCGGTCCCGAGCGAGCGCCCGCGATGCTCGACCGACGCCGGTTCGTCGCCGGCGCGGCCGCCGGCTTCGCGGCGGGCGCGCTCGGCGAGGTCGTCGCCGCGCCGGGCGCCGCGGCTCCCGTTGCCGTGGAACGTGGTGCCACGGCCCGGGAGCTGCTGCTGACCGACGCGATCGTGCTGACCATGGACGGGACCCGCCGCGCGTTCCGGTCCGGCTACGTCTGGATCCGCGGCGAGCGGATCCATCGCGTCGGCCCGACGCGCGAGCTCGGCGAGCCGCCGCGCGGCGTGCCGCGGCGGCGGCTCGACGGGCGGCTGGTGATGCCGGGGCTGGTCAACTGCCACACCCACCTCTCGAACGGGATGCTGCGTGGCCTCTACGACGAGATGCCGCTCGAGGTGTGGTTCGCCCAGGGCATGTGGCCGGTGCTCGACGGCCTCGACGCGGCCGCTGCCGAACGCGGCGCGGACCTCGCGTTGCTCGAGCTGCTCTCGACCGGCGTGACCACCACGGCCAGCGGCGAGATCGCCGGGCGCCACCCGACGATGCTCGATGGGGTGCTGACCGCGGTCGAGCGCGCCGGCATCCGCGCGGTGGTGTCGCGGATCGCGATGGACAGCGCCGACGAGTCGAGCCCGGCGCAGTTCATCCCGCGGGGCTATCGCGACACGCCGCAGTTCGCGGCCGACGAGGTGCGGCGACTGCGCCGGCGCTACGACTCGGCGCGGGTCTCGGTCGTGCCCGAGGCGCTCGGGGTGCTGCGCTGCACGCCGGAGATGGTGCAGGCGATGCACGCGGTCGCGCGCGAGGTGGACGGCCTGTTCACGATGCACGCGGCGAGCTCGCAGGACGAGCGCGACGCGAGCCGCCGGCGCTTCGGCCACGGCAGCATCGTCGAGCTCGAGCGGCTCGGCGTGCTCGGCCCGAAGACGCTGCTGGCGCATGCGATCTGGCTCGACGACGCGGAGATCCGCCTGGTCGCGCAGCGCGGCACCGGCCTCTCGCACAACCCGGTCTCCAACGCCTACTACGCCTCGGGCGTCGCGCGCCTGCCGGAGCTGCTGGCCGCCGGCGCGCGCGTGGGTCTCGGCGTCGACGGCGCCTCGACCAACAACGGCCAGAACGTCTGGGAGACCATGAAGATGGCGATGCTCTTCCAGAAGCAGCGGCTCGAGAAGGCGAGCTTCGGCTCGGCGGAGCTCGCGCTGGAGCTGATGACGCGCGGCGGTGCCGCGGCGCTGCACATGGAAGACCGCATCGGCTCGCTCGAGCCGGGCAAGCTAGCGGACCTGATCGTGATCGACACCGAGCGCGTCGCGCTCGCGCCTTCGCAGACCATCGTCTCGAACCTCGTCTACTCGAACGATCCCTGGGCCGTGCAGGACGTCTACGTCGGCGGCGAGCGGGTGATCGAGGGCGGCCGGCATCCGCGGCTGGACGCGAAGGCCGTGGTCGCCGGCGCGCGCACCGCGTTCGGGCGCGTGCTGCGCACCGCTGGCCTCGAGGAGTACGTGCGTACGCGGGGCGGGTGGCAGTGGCAGTAGCCCGGCTCACGCCCGGCCCCATGCCGTGGCGCGGGCGGTCCCGGCCGATGCATGCGCCAAGCAAGACGGAAACCGCCTAGACTCCGGGAGTCAACGGTCGTCAGTCGAGTTCGATCCATGCCGCAGGCCATCGCCACCCATCGAATCCGCGGTTGCCTGCGCGCGTGCGGCCTGGCCGCCGGCCTGGGGTTGCTCGTGCACCCCGTCGCGGCCGAGCAGGCGGCCGCTCCGGTCGAGAACGGTGCCGATCCGACGCGACTCCTGACGGTGGCGGATGCGAAGTACGAGTACCTGGATCTCGCCGGCGGCGTGAGCAGCGGCACGCTGCGGCTGACCTACACGCAGCCCTTCGGGGACGCGCGGCGCTGGGCCGTGATCGCGCGCGTGCCGCTCGCCTCGGTCGACGCCGGCGGCGACGACTCGTTCGCGGTCGGCGACGCGTCGCTGAAGCTCAGCCACGTGTTCGGCCTCACCAAGACCCAGGCCTGGGTCGCGCAGGGCGAGGTGATCGGCGACACGGCCGAGCGGCCGGAACTCGGCACCGGCCGCAACGTGTTCAAGGGCACGCTGATCTACGCGCGCTTCCTCGGCAACGGGGCGATATTCGCGCCGGCCTGGGTGCAGAGCATCGATCTCGGCGGCTCGTCGCGCCGCAGGCAGGTCGACGCCACGACCATCGACCTCTACTACGTGCCGAAGGTCGCCGACCCGCGCAACCTCGTGACGCTCGACCCGGCGCTCAACTTCGACTGGCAGAACGACCTGCGCTACCTGAGCTTCAGCGCGACCCTGGGGCGCATCATCGGGCCGGCCTTCGGCGGCAATGCCATCGTGTTCGTAAAGCCGACGGTGTTCGCCGGGGGAGACCGGCCGGGCTCGTGGGGGATCGAGGTCGGCTACCGGGTGCTCGGCTTCTGAGGCTGGCCGGCGGGCCCAGTGCTACGCGTCGTCGCTGCGTGATCGTGCAGTGCCGCAAACCCGCCGGTTCGCGGTCCGTTCCGTCGGGACTGCAGAAAGGCGATGTCCTGATCGTCGGCGAGCACTGAGCGGTTCGTGCGCGCCAACGTCTCGAGCCTGAGCAGATCTGCATCGGAAGCGATCCAACGGCGCTAGCGGCCCTAGCCAGCGAGCTTCTTCAGGCCCTTCTGTGAACGGTACTGGTTGAGGGCCGCGAGAATCAGGTCGTTCACCGTCACATCCTCGTCGAGCGCCTGGCGGCGGAGCTCCTTGTACGCATGCCGGTCCATGCGGAATGCAACCTGCACCCGTTCGTCGGACTTGCCATATCCATCGCCACTAAGCTTGTTGGCACGGTCACCAGGAGCCCCGCTCCCTCGCGCCGTCCGCCGCTTGGCAGTCGTCCGCGGCGTTGCGGCCGCCGCAGGAGCCGGCAGGTCGGGAGGCGTGTTTACCGCGAGACCGGAGAGAGAAACTCGTCGTGTCGTGCTCATGAACTGTTCCTCGTGCCTTATTTCGAGGGCGAAGCGCCCGCATGGTGTGCGTCCGAAGTTGGGCTTCCGCGAGTTCGTCGCCGAGCTCGTGTCCGCCGAGTCCCGCAGGCAGACCTCGGCAATATTCGATCCGATCCCGCCTCGCGCCGATGATCCGCAGGGTCACATCGGCTTCCTGCAGTAGCCTGGCCACCTGAGCCGTGGCATGCGGCGGCAGGGCCAGGACGATGAACCGAAACCCTCGTTCCGCGCGACCTTCAACGCCTGCTGAACGCCCTCGCGGCCTGGGCATGGCACCGCGAGCGCAAGGGAGTCGCTCACAAGTTAACTTGCTGGCTAATTGGCTTGGTCGCTAGGAATCACGGCGGGTATTGCTGCGATCCATGCAGAACGCTGATGACCTGGAGCTCTTGCTCCAGACGGCTGTACACGACGATGTACGGCAGCGGCGGTAGCACGAGCTCCCGTGTCCCGCTCACGCGGCCGGGCCGTCCCACGTCGGGAGACTCCTGCAACCGCTCCGTCCTGGCCCAGATCGCCCGGACCACGCGCCCGGCGGCTGCAGGATCGTCCGCCGCGATGAACTCGCCGATCGCAGCGAGATCCGCGAGGGCAGGCGTGGTCCATCGGATCGGGATCACGGCCAGCGTTGCAGCAAGGCCTTGATCTGCGCCTCCGAGGCAAAGTCGCCCGCCTCCGCAGCGTCAATCCCGTCCTTCACCTTGGCCCGGAACCAGCGGTCGTAGTCTGCTTCTCGGGCAATCCGTTCCTCGATCAGCGCATTCAGCAGCGCATCCGGCGACGCAAACTCGCCGGCCGCCACCTTTGCGGACACGTAACGCACGGCCTCCGGCTTCAGATCGACGATCGTTGGCACTACGGGCTCCTGATGCAGGGGTGTGGAGTCAACTCATCAACAGGAATAAACGCTAGGCTGCCGCCTGTTCGACGAGGGCTTCGCGCGTAGGAGATGCGAAAGACGACCGCGTAGCTAGGCAACAAGCAAGTTAACTAGATATCAATATATCACACCCGAGGACCGACTGGAACCGCGCGGCATCTCGGCAAGCGCGGGCGCGCAAGGCGGCGCTATCGCGCGGTGGCCAGCGAAGACTCAATGCTTGTTCGCGCCGGCAACGCAGCCGGCGGGGCTGGCAGCGGTCCGGACGCGAGAACCGCACGCTCCAGCAGCTCGGCCTGCATGCCTCTGGCTGTTCGAGGCGCCTGGCGCGTGACAGGTGCGGCGCGTCGCGACCAGTTCGCGCGCGAGGCACTGGGTGGCATGGTGTTTCGGGACTTCCCTCGCCACATGCTGCGGCCATTGCAGACGGCCCGGACCATCAGGCCGCGTGGCAACGCAGCTCGTACACGCAGAGGTTCACCGCGGTCGCAAGGTTCAGTGATTCGACGACCCCGCTGCCCGGTATCGTGAAGCGTTGCGCGCCGAGGCCGGCCAGCGCCTCGTCCGGCACGCCGCGCGCCTCGTTGCCGAAGAGATAGCCATCGAAGTGGTGGAACCCCGGCGCCGACAGGCGCTCGCCCTGGGTGTCGAGGCAGGCGATGCGCGGGTAGCGGGCATGGAACGCATCCAGAGTCACCTCGGTCTCCACGGGGACGTGGAAGATCGCGCCGGCGCTGGCGCGCAGCACCTTGGAGTTGAAGGGGTCGACGCTGCCGGGGGTCAGGAGGCAGCGGAAGCCGCCGAACCAGGCGAGGGTGCGCAGGATCGTGCCGAGGTTGCCGGGATCCTGGATCTCGTGGAGGCAGATCGCGCGCTCGCCGGGGCGCGGGGCCGGCGGGGGCAGCATCGGCACGCGCGCCACCAGGCCCTGTGGGGTGCGCGTCTCGGAGAGCTGTGCCATTTGCCGCGCGCCGATCACGTGCACGGAGAACGGTGCGCGCCAGCCGGCATGTTCCTGCGAGACGTAGAGTTCGCTCGCGCGCAGTCGCGGGTCTCGCTCCGCGGCCTTCTGCAGCTCGAGCACGAGGTGCTCGCCCTCGACCAGGAAGGCGCTGGACTCCTCCCGATGCTTCTTCTGGTGCAGCTTGCGCAGCTCGTCGATGCTCATCGCGCGCGCACTTCCGGAATGGTCGGGCCGCGCCGGCTGTGCGGGGCGCGCGGGCGTCGCGCGCGTCGCGCGCCGGGGTCGCAGCCGCTCACGAGGCGACCGCCACGGGCCGTCGCGCGCCGCCGAGGCTCAGCGCGACGGCCTCGGCGACCTTGATGCCGTCGACGCCGGCCGAGAGGATGCCGCCCGCGTAGCCGGCGCCCTCGCCGCAGGGAAAGAGGCCGCGCACGTTCAGGCTCTGCAGCGTCGTCGCGTCGCGCGTGATGCGCAGCGGCGAGCTGGTACGCGTCTCGACGCCGGTGAACAGCGCGTCCTCGCGGTCGAAGCCGGCGATCTGGCGGCCGAAGGCGGGGAGCGCCTCGCGGATCGCCTCGATCGCGTACTCGGGCAGCGCGCCGCCGAGGTCGCCGAGCGTGACGCCGGGCTTGTAGGAGGGCTCGATCTCGCCGAGCGCCGTCGACGGCACGCCGCGCAGGAAGTCGCCCACCAGCTGACCCGGCGCGCAGTAGTCGGAGCCGCCGAGCACATAGGCCTGTGACTCGAGCCGCTCCTGCAGCTCGACGCCGGCGAGCGGGCCGCCGGGGAAGTCCCGCTGCGGGTCGATGCCGACGACGATGCCGGCGTTGGCGTTGCGCTCGTTGCGCGAGTACTGGCTCATGCCGTTGGTCACCACGCGCCCGGGCTCGGAGGTCGCTGCGACCACGGTGCCGCCGGGGCACATGCAGAAGCTGTAGACCGCGCGGCCGTTGCGCGCGTGGTGCACGAGCTTGTAGTCGGCGGCGCCGAGCGCCGGGTGGCCGGCATAGCGGCCGAGGCGGGCGCGGTCGATCATCGACTGCGGGTGCTCGATGCGGAAGCCGACCGCGAACGGCTTCGGCTCGACGTACACGCCGCGCTCCACCAGCATGCGGAAGGTGTCGCGCGAGCTGTGGCCGAGCGCGAGCACGACGTGGCGGCTGCGCAGCACCTCGCCGCTCGCGAGCGCGACGCCCTCGACCTGGCCGTCGCGCAGCACGAGGTCCACGACGCGGCTCTCGAAGCGCACCTCGCCGCCGAGCGCGAGGATCTGCTCGCGCATCCGAGCCACCACGCCGGTGAGGCGGAAGGTGCCGATGTGCGGCTTGCTGACGTAGAGGATCTCCTCCGGCGCGCCGGCGGCGACGAACTCGCGCATCACCTGGCGGCCATGGAACTTCGGGTCCTTGATCTGGCTGTAGAGCTTGCCGTCGGAGAAGAGGCCCGCGCCGCCCTCGCCGAACTGCACGTTCGACACGGGGTCGAGCACCTTGCGGCGCCACAGGCCCCAGGTGTCCTGGGTGCGGCGGCGCACGTCGCGGCCGCGCTCGAGCACGATCGGCCGGAAGCCCATCTGTGCGAGCAGCAGCGCCGCGAACAGGCCGCCGGGGCCGAAACCGACCACGAGCGGCCGCTCGGCGAGGCCGGCGGGCGCCTGCGCAACGGGGTGGTAGGCGGTGTCCGGTGCGGGGCCCACGTGCGGGTCGCGGGCGAAGCGGCGCAGCACCGCGGCCTCGTCGCGCACCGCGAGGTCGACGATGTAGACGAAGGTGATCGCAGTGGTCTTCTTGCGCGCGTCGTAGCTGCGCTTGAAGACGGTGAAGTCGAGCAGCTCCTCGTCGCGCAGGCGCAGGCGCTTCAGCAGCGCCGCGCGCAGCGCGCCCTCGGGCGCCTCGAGCGGCAGGGCGAGTTCGGTGATGCGGATCACGGCCGGTTTCCTGGCCGGGGTCGTCCCGGCAGAGGGAAAAGATGGCAGAATCATTCTACCGTCCCCGGGCCCCTTCCAGCGCCCGCATCGCCCCGATCCGCCCGGTCCCCCAGTCCATCCCGATGGCCCGAACCAAGAGCAGCGGCCGCTGGCTGCAGCGCCACGTCAACGACCCTTACGTCAAGCAGGCGCAGCGCGACGGCTATCGCTCGCGCGCGGCCTACAAGCTGATCGAGCTGAACGAGAAGGACCGGCTGATCCGGCCCGGCATGCGGGTGATGGACCTCGGTTCCGCGCCGGGTGGCTGGTCGCAGGTGCTGAGCCGGCTCCTCGGCGCCAAGGGGCGGGTGCTGGCGACCGACATCCTGCCGATGGATGCCGTGCAGAGCTGGGCGGCGGCAAGTTCGACCTGATCGTCTCGGACATCGCGCCGAACATCACCGGCATCGACTCGGCGGACCAGGCCTCGTCGATCTACTTCCTCGAGCTCGCGGTCGACACGGTGCGCGAGACGCTGAAGCCGGGCGGTGCCTTCGTCGCGAAGATGTTCCAGGGCGCGGGCTCGGACGCCTGGCTCAAGGACCTGCGCACCTCGTTCGACAAGGTGTCGATCCGCAAGCCCGGCGCCTCGCGGCCGGAGTCGCGCGAGGTGTTCGTGGTGGCCAAGGGCTTCGAGGGCTGAGGCGCCCGGCAGCCGCGTACGCCGCCGCGGTGCCCCGGCCTATACTCGGGGCGTGGCGCAAGGGTTTCGCACTCATCTCGCGGCCTACCGCCGCGACGGGGACTGGTGGCTGGTGGAGATCCGGCTCCGCGACGTGCGCCAGATGTTCCATTCCCTGGACCCCGCGCCCTTTCGCGAGAAGGACCTCGACCCGGCGGCCGAGGACTATCTGGAGGAGGCGGTGCGCGACATCGGGCCGACGCGGCCGATCCGCCTGCGCATCCACCTGCCTGCGGCGGCACTCGGCTCCGAGGATGCGCGGACGCTACCGGAGGCGATCGCCCGCCACTTCGACTATCGCGCCGCGCAGGCCGGCGTCGACCTGCGGCGGTTGCTGGGCCGTGGCGGGGTGAGCCTGGCGATCGGCCTCGGGTTCCTGGTCCTCTGCCTGTGGCTGCGCACGCCGATCGCGGGCGACCCGCGCTACGCGGTGCTCGCCGAAGGCCTGCTGATCATCGGCTGGGTCGGTCTGTGGCGTCCGGTCGAGATCTTCCTCTACGACTGGTGGCCGGTGCGTCGCCGGCTGCGTCGTTTCGCGGCCCTGTCGCGCATGCCAGTCGAAGTCGCGGCGGGTGCTCCGTGACCGTCGGCGTCGATGCGCTGCTGAGGGCCGCGCTGCGCGACTGGCGGGCCGCGTCGCGCGACGCGCTGCGCGGCAACGCGCGCCGCGGCGACGTGCACGCGTGGCGCATCGCGACGCGCCGGCTGCTGGCGCTCGCCGACGCCGGTCTCGAGCCGGCCGCGAGCCGCCGGATCGAACGCGAGCTGCGGCGCGCCTTCCGCGCGTCCGGGAAGCTGCGGGACGCGCAGGTCGGCATCGATCTCGCCCGGGCCATGGCGCCCGCCGATCCCTGTGCCCTCGGGCTGGCTTCGTGGCTGCGGCACCGGGTGCCGCGGTGGCGGCGGCGGCTGCTGGTGCGCCTCGCCGAGGTTGAACGGCGGCGCGTGTCGCGGATCGTCGAGCGCGACCTGCCGACGTCGCGGCCCGACATCGAGGCACGCGGCGCGCTCGCGTTCGAGCGCTGCGACGCCGCGCTGCGCAAGGTACGGACCCGGCGCGCGCGGCTGACGCTCGCCAGCCCGCCCTCCGACTCGCACCGCCTGCGCGTCGCGGTGAAGCGCGCACGCTATCTCTCGGAGGCGGTCGCGCGCCTGCCGCGCGGTGTCCGGTACGCCGCGACCGCGCGCGCGCTGGCGCGCCAGCAACGGGCCCTGGGCGAAGTCGCCGACCTCGCGGTGCTGCAGGATCGCCTCGCGCAGTTCGCGCGACGGCACCCGGGAGACGCCGGCGAAGCGCAGGTGTTCGGCCGCGCGTTGCGGAGACGACAGGTTGCGTCGTTCCGCCAGGCGCTGCGTTCCTTCCCCGCGGACCCCGTCGCAGCGCATCGACGGAAGTCCGGGACATGACGCGCCTGCCGCCGGACATCGACCCCGAATCCCGCAGCCGCCTGCCCGTCGTGCGCCGCGAGGCGCTCGACGAGGCCACGCAGGCCGCGTACGACGAGATCGCGACGCGCTCCGCGACCTCGGTCGCGGGGCTGCAGGGGCCCGGCGGGATCATGCTGCACAGCCCCGCGCTGGTGGCGGTGCATCGGGCCTACAACCGCGCGCTGCGTACGCTCCCGGAACTCGGGCCGGCGCTCACCGAGCTCGCCATCCTGGTGACGGCGCGCGGCATGGATCAACCTTTCGAGTGGACCACGCACGAGCCGGCGGCACGCGCCGCGGGCCTCGCCGAGCGGACCATCGAGGTGGTGCGGCAGCGCCTGCCGGTCGAGGGCCTGGCGCCGCGCGAGGCGATCGTGATCCGCCTCGGTAGCGAAGTCTTCGGCATGCGGCGCGTGCGACCCGAGACCTATGCGGAGGCCGAGCGTCTGCTGGGAAGGCGTGCGCTGGTGAGCCTGGTCGCCGTGATGGCCTCGTACACGGGCACCGCAGTGCTGCTGACCGTGTTCGACCAGCAGCTGCCGCCCGGCACGCCCTCGACGCTCGACGAATCGCCCGAAAAATAAATCCGATCTATTTTCAGAAAATAGATCTGTCCCCTTTTCAGATCGGGGGTGGGGCGGAGAGGGCGACGTCGCGCAGCGGGAGCTGGCGGACGCGCACGCCGGTAGCGGCGTAGACGGCGTTGCAGAGCGCGGCGGCGATCGGTGGCGTGCCGGGCTCGCCGAGGCCGCCGGGGGGCGCCTCGGAGCGGATGAACTCCACTTCGATCTTCGGTGCCTCGTTGAGGCGCAGGATCGGGTAGTCGTGGAAATTGGCCTCGGCGACCTTGCCGGCGTCGATGGTGATGCGCTCGCCGAGCGCGGCCGAGAGGCCGTAGAGGATGCCGCCCTGCACCTGCGCCTCGGCGGTCTCGGGGTTGACGACGATGCCGCAGTCGACGGCCGCGACCACGCGCTCGACGCGGACTGCGCCGCCGGCATCGACTGCGACCTCGCAGACCTCGGCGACGATCGTGCCGAAGCTCTCGATGATCGCGATGCCGCGACCGCGGCGCACCAGCGGCGGGGCTGCGTCGATGACGCCGCCCGCGACCGGCGTCTCGGACTTCGGCCCGGGCGGCGTGCCCCAGCCGGCGCGCTGCGCGGCGCGCTCGAGCACGGCGAGGTGGCGCGGCTTGCCGGCGAGGCCGGCGCGGCGGAATTCGTACGGGTCGCGACCGGCGGCCTGCGCGAGCTCGTCGACGAAGGACTCGACGAAGTAGCCCTGGTAGGAGAACGTCACCGAGCGCCACGGGCCCTCCGGCACGTGGCTGCGCAGCGGCGCGTGGCGGATGTCGAGGTTGGGGATCGCGTAGAGCGGCCGCGCCGAGGGGCCCTCGCTGTCGCCGGTGTAGCGGTTGGTCCAGGCGACCGGCGTGCCGTTCGCATCGACCGCGCCTTCGAAGCGCGAGGTGACGGCCGGGCGGTAGAAGCCGTGCCGCAGGTCTTCCTCGCGCGACCAGGCAAGCTGAACCGGCGCCGGCGAGACCGCCTGCGCGATGCGCAGCGCCTGCTCGACGAAGTCGCCCTTGTTCGGCAGCCGGCGGCCGAAGCCGCCGCCGATCATCTGGTTGTGGATGGTGATGGCGTCGGGATCGAGGCCGGTGACCTCGGCGGCGAGGCGGCGCGCGTTCAGCGGGTTCTGCACGCCGGTCCAGACCTCGCAGCGGCCTTCGGCGATGCGCACCGTGGCGCACATCGGCTCCATGGTCGCGTGGTAGAGGAAGGGCACGCGGTACTCGGCGCGGATGCGGCGCGTGGCGCCCTCGAGCGCGGCACCGGCATCGCCGGCGACGCTGTCCTCCTCGAGCTTCTCTCCCTCGAGCGCGGTGCCCTGCCGTGCGAACCAGTTCGCAGTGGTCATCGCGCCGTTGCCGCCGTCGGTGAAGCCCGGGTCGAGCGCGGCGAGCGCCTGCTGGGCCTGCCAGGTCGACTCGGCGACCACGGCGACCGCGTTCGGCAGGCGCACGACCTGGCGCACGCCGCGCCGGCCCGCGAGCGCCTTCTCGTCGACGGCCTGCGGCGTGCCGCCGAACACCGGGGCCGCGCGCACCGCGGCGTAGAGCATGCCCGGCAGGCGCACGTCGACCGCGTAGACGGCGCTGCCGTCGGTCTTCGAGGGCAGGTCGAAGCGCCGGCGCGGGGTGCCGATGATCGTGAACTCGGACGGGGACTTGAGGCGCGGGTGCACCGGCACGTCGAGGCGCGCGGCCTCGGTGGCGAGCTCGCCGTAACCGGCGCTGCGGCCGCTGGCGGCATGGGTGACCACCGAGGCGCGTGCGCTGCACTCGGCGGCGGGTACGCCCCAGCGCGCCGCGGCGGCGTCGACCAGCATGCTGCGGGCGGCGGCGCCGGCGACGCGCATGCCGAACTGCCCGGTGCCGCGGACGCTGACGCTGCCGCCGGTGACCTGGAAGTCGCTGAAGCGCGTGACGCGGTAGGTGAGGTACTCGAAGCCGCGGTCCATCGCCTTGGGCATGCCCGGGAGCCCGCCGACGAAGCCGCGCAGCACGTGGCCGTTGGCATAGGCGGGCAGGGCGGGCGCCTCCTCGACGCGCACCCGCGACCAGTCGGCGTCGAGCTCGTCGGCGAGCATCATCGCGAGCGCGGTCTGCGAACCCTGGCCGAACTCGCAGTGGGGCACCAGCACGACGACCTCGCCCGCGGGGGTGATCCGCAGCCAGGTCGCGAGCTGCGCGGCGCCGTCACGGCCCTGCTCCGGGCGCATCCCGAGGCGGTTCGGCGCGAACGCGAACCAGCTGGTCCCGAGCAGCAGGCCGCCGCCGACGACGCTGCCGCTGGCGATCACTGCCCGACGTGTCCACTTGCCCATGGGTCCGGTCCTGGCTGGATGGCGCGGCGTCCTGCCGCGCCCGAATGGTAACTCGGCCGCCCCACCGGCGCGTCGTGGCTTGCCGCGACGGCGGGCTGGCCGGGCGGTCCATCCCGCGGTCGGTCGGTGGGTCGATCGGCTGGTCGGCTGGTCGGCCGGGCGGACCCGCGGGCGCCTCAGTCGTTGACCAGCACCACCTTGCCGTAGTGGGTGCGCGAGTCGACCATGGCGTGCGCCCGCGCCAGCTCGCGCATCGGCAGCACCGTGTCGACCACCGCCCGGAACTCGCCGCGGGCGAACTTCGGCACCGCGACCTCGCGGAAGCTGCGCATCGACTCGGGGACGAAGCGCGCGCTGGTCGAGATGCTCATCGCCAGCAGCTGCAGGTTGCGGGTGCCGATGTTCAGGCTGAAGCAGACCTGGCGGCCGCCGGTGCTGCCGTACATCACCACCTTGCCCTCGTAGGCCATCGAGTCGAGCAGCGCGGTCGCGGTCTCCTCGCCGATGGTCATCAGGCCGACGTCGATGCCGTGGCCGGCGGTGTCGGCGTGCACGCATCGTGGCAGGTCCGCGGTCTTGTAGTTGTAGGCGGCGTCGGCGCCGGCGGCGAGCGCCCGCGCGCACTTGTCGTCGCGGCTCGCGGTGCCGGCGACCCAGCAGCCACGCCACTTCGCGATCTGCAATGCGGCGCTGCCGACGCTGCTCGCCACTGCCTCGATCAGCACGCGCTGGCCGGCGCGCGCGTCGGCGACCGTGACCAGCGCGTGCCAGGCGGTGAGCCAGCCGACGGGGATCGCCGCGCCCTGCACGAAGTCGAGGGCGTCCGGCAGCGGCAGCGTGTGTTCGACGTCGTAGAGCACCTTGGTCGCATGCGAGCCGCGGGCGCGGCCGAACACGCGATCGCCGGGGCGGAAGGCCGTGACCCCCGGGCCGACGGCCTCGACGACGCCCGCGGACTCCATGCCCATCACGAAGGGCAGCGCCTGGCCGGAGTAGGTGCCGGCGCGCATCCGCGTCTCGGCGAAGTTGATGCCGGAGGCGCGCACCGCGACGCGCAGCTGGCCGGGGCCGGGCACCGGGTCGGGCAGCTCGACCCACTTCATGACCTCGACGCCGCCGAACTCGGTGACCTGGTAGCCGTGCATGCGGTGCTCTCCTGGCAGGGATCGAAAGGGAGGATCGAAAGGGGCGCGTCGCTAGGGTGAGGTCGCCGGGCCCGGGGTCGCGGTCGCCGCCGCTTCGGCCGCTTCGGCTGCGTGGGCCGCGTCGGCCGCTGCGGGGCCGCAGCGCCGTGGAGTGTCCGCGAACAGCGCGCCTTCGGACAGCAGGCGATGGTTGATCGGCGCGCGGTAGTCGGCGGGGTCGAGGCGCATCGCGCGCTCGAATTCGGCCAGCGCCTCGGGCTCGCGGCAGGCGAGTGCGTAGGCGTAGCCGAGGTTGTTGGCGGCCCGCGGGTTGTGCGGCGACTTGCGGGCGACGTCCTGCCAGAACGTGACCTCGTCGGCGTAGACGCGGTTGCGGACCAGGGTCGCGGCGGCGAGCAGCAGCGCCAGCGCGCCGAGCGCGAGGTGCTGCCAGCGTGGCGCGGCGCCGGTGCGTGCGCCGAACGGTGCCGCGAGCAGCAGCCCGAGCAGCCAGGCCGGGCCGACGATCGGCAGGTAGAGCTGGCGGTCGTTCACGAGGTCGAGTCGCGGCACGACCGAATTGGTCGGCAGCAGCCACAGGAAGAACCAGGCGATTGCGAAGCCGGCCGGGCGGCGGCGGCGCAGCAGCAAGGCACCGCCGGCGGCGAGCGCCAGCAACGCGGCGGCGCGCAGCGCCAGCGCGGCATCGACGCGCGTGGCGGTCGGCATCGCCGGGTCGGCGTTCAGGCGGTCGAAGCGCAGCAGCTGGCCGAGCAGCCAGGCGACACCGTTCACCTGCGAGAGCAGGGTCTCGCCGAGCGTGCGTGCCTCGAGGCTGCCGTCGAGCACGGCCCGGTACGGTGGCCAGGCGAGCAGCACCAGCAGGCCGGCGAGCAGCGGCAGCAGGTGCGGCGCGACGCGCCGGGGGATGCTGGCGGCATCGCCGGCCGCGAGCAGCCAGGCGGCCATGACCAGCGGCAGGGCGGCCACGGTCTCCTTGACGCCGAGCGCCGCCACGAACAGCGCGAGCGAGATGACGCGCCAGCGTGCTTCGGTCGCGGTGTCGAGGCCGCGCAGCCAGGCGAGCAGCGCGCCGAGCGCGAATAGCGCCGCGAGCGCCGTCGAGCCGCCGCTGGCGTAGGTGACGGCCTCGGTCTGCACCGGGTGAAGGGCGAACACGGTCGCGCCGGCGAGCGCGGCCAGCGCCGCCTGTCGTTCGGGCAGGGCGAGGCGCCGGCCGAGCCCGCGCAGCAGCCCGAGCACCAGCAGCGCGTTCAGCGCATGCACCGCGACGTTGAAGGCGCGGAACCCGGCAGGCCCGCTGCCGAGCTCATTGCCGACGGCGTAGCCGAGCTTCAGCAGCGGGCGCGTACCCGGCATCGACGCGAACCATGCGCCGAGCGACTGGACGCGTGGGTCGCGCACGATCACGTTCCAGTCGTCGAACTGGAAGCTCGCGCCGAGCGAGGGTAGCCAGGTGGCGACGACCGCCGCGGCGAGCAGCAGCGCGGGCCCGCGTTCCGGCGCGAGCGGCGCGCGAGCCTCGGCGCTCATCGAGGGTCCCGGCGTCATGCGCCCGGGGCGGGAAGCGTGGCGAACGCCGCGTCGATCATGCCGGCCGCGGTCCACCAGCGCTCCTCGGCGCCGAGCATCACCAGCCACACGTGGTGGGCGCCGCGCACCGCCACCGCGATCACGCATTTGCCGGCCCGCGAGGTGAAGCCGCTCTTCATGCCGATGACGCCGTCGACCCGGCCGACCAGGGCGTTGCCGTTGACGAAGGCGAGCCGCCGCGGCGCGGGGCCGAGGGTCGTGACCGCTGCCTCGGCGAGACGCACGCGCGCGGCGATCGCCGGGTTCGCGAGCGCCGCGCCGCCGAGGCGCAACAGGTCGCGGGCACAGCTACGCTGGCCGGCAGAGTCCAGGCCGCAGGGATCGCCGAAGCGCGAGCCGGACATGCCGAGGCCCGCCGCCGCGGCGTTCATCCGCGGCACGAAGGCCTCGACCGAGCCGGCGACGTGCTCGGCGAGCGCAACGCAGGCATCGTTCGCCGAACGCACCAGCAGCGCCGTCAGCGCCTCGCCGGCGCGCAGCGACTCGCCCGCGCGCAGTCCGAGTTGCGAACCCTCGACCGTCGCGGCGCGCGCGCTCACCGTCACGGGCGCCGCGTCATCCCAGGCCGGATCGCGGAGCAGCACCAGCGCGGTCAGCAGCTTGGTGAGCGAGGCGGGCGGCCGCGGCAGGTCGAGGCCGCGCGCCCAGGTGAGCCGTCCGTCCACGACGACCGCATAGGCGGGCGCGGCGGCGGGATAGGCGTCGACGACGACCGCTGCGCTGGCCGCGGCCGGGCCTGCGGCGATGGCCCACCGGCCCCGCAGGGCGATCGCGCAGGGGGCGAGGGCGAGCGCGCCCGCGACGTGGCGGCGCGAGACGCGCGAGGACTTCACCACGGGGTGTGCGCGCGC
Source organism: Steroidobacteraceae bacterium (assembly GCA_025458905.1). Classification (GTDB taxonomy): domain Bacteria; phylum Pseudomonadota; class Gammaproteobacteria; order Steroidobacterales; family Steroidobacteraceae; genus UBA964. The sequence continues at coordinate 42,663 of JALORN010000020.1, read as the reverse complement.
GAAGGAACGGGCCGCGGTGTGTGCCGCGGCCCGGACATCAGCGACCGAACAGACCCTTCAGGGCCTCGCGCCCCCGCTGCACCGCTTCCTTGGCCTTGTCGGTCGGCGTCTGCGGCTGATCGCCCGCGGGCTTGTTCGGGTCCTGCTGGCCCGCAGCGGGGGTCGTCGCGTCCACGACACCGGTAGACGCTGCGCCGCTGCCGGTGCCGCCGGCTGCTCCGCCCGCACCGGCCCCGCCGCCGCCGCCGCCGCCGGCTCCGCTGCCACCCGAGCGGCCCGCCGCCGCGGCAGCCGAGCAGAAGTCGCGGAACGCCGGCGCGACCGGGGTGGTGAAGTCGCGACCCGCGCACTCGCGCTGCGCGAGCGGCTTCGCCAGTTCGGGGCATTCCTCGGCCAGGAACTTCCATTCCCTCTTGGCTTGCGCGCTGCTGCAATACTCCTTGCGCACGGTCTCGGGCTCGAACTTGCAGAGCTTTCCGGTGTCGGCGAGCGCCGTGCGCCAGCTGGGTGACACGGAGCGGGCGCCCGCGCCGGTGGTGGCGAAGCGGACGCGGCTGGCGAGCCCGCTGTACCCGGACATGGTCCGGGAGTTGCTGCAGTAGGCATCGACGCTCGCCTTGTCCTTGCACGAAGCGTTCGCACCGACGAACTGCTCCGAGTTGCCGGCCCGCGCACCCTCCAGGCAGGCCTTGGCCTGCTGGGCGGCGCCCGCGGCCATCATCTTGTTCATCCGCCGTTCCATCTCGCTCGCGTCGCACTCGCCCGGCAGCTTCTCGCTGGTGGTGCGCATGGTCATCTGCCGGCCTTCGGAATTCACCACCATCTTCCCCGACCATTTCGTCGGGCTTTCCTGCGTCATCTCCATCGAGCCGGTGGTGCCGTCCTTGCACTGCATGTCGAAGGAGTAGGACTTGGGCGTACGGCGCTCGTTCACGGCCTGGCAGTCCTCGTTCGTCGCCGGTGGCGGCCCGTCCTCCGCGCCCTTCGGCGAGCAGACCTCCACGGTCGTCGGGGGCAGCTTCATGCCCATCGCCTCCATCGAGGTCGTGCTGCGCCAGCGCTCGCCGGGCGTGGGGGCCTGTGCGAGCACGACCTGTGCAAGCGAGAACGGCAGCAGCGCAGCGAGCGCGAGGCAGCGGAGGCGGTGGTTCATGACGGCACCTTGGTGTGACGCGGGACCGAGGGAACGCGGGGGCGCAGGTTCAGCCGCGGCGGCTGGACAGGAAGGCCTGCATCGCGGCGAGGTACTCCTTGGCGAAAGCGCCGGTCAGCGCATCGGCGTGGCAGTGCTTCCACCAGGCGCCGAGCTTCGGCATGCCTTCGAACAGGTTGGTGACCCCGAACCCGATGACGATGCCGCTGGTCATCAGCAGGCTCGGCAGCATCGCGACGTCGGCGATCGAGAACGCCGCGCCGTTGGCCCACGGGCCCTGTGCGCTCATGAAGTGCTCGAGGTCGGCGAGCGCCTTGGCGAGAGCCTTCTTGCCGGCCTCCACCTCGGCCTCGTTGCGCGTCGCCGGGTTCATGTTGCGGAAGAACGGGCCGCTCTGCGGCGCGATGTAGAGGTCGACGATGCGCGCGAGCAGGCGGGCGTTGGCGCGCTCGACCGGGTCCTGCGGCAGCAGCGGCTTCTGCGGGTGCGCATCCTCGATGTACTCGACGATGACCATCGACTCGGCGAGGCACTTGCCGCCGACCTCGAGCGCCGGCATCTTGCCCATCGGGTTCAGCGCGAGATACTCGGCGGACTTGATGCCGCCGCCCGGCGGGCCCTCCGGGGTGAGGTCGATGCCCTTGTAGCGAGCGGCGAGCACGGCGCGGGCGACGTAGGGCGAGACGAGGGACCCGTAGAGCTTCATCGGTCGACTCCTGACAGTGTTCCCGGACGATGTTCCCGGGCAGGGTTCCAGGGCGGATGCCTCGGGCGTCCCCGCCCGGGCGTTCGGTGCCGCACCCGCCGATCCGGCTGCACGGCGAACGCGACGTTACCAAACCGGGCGGCGGCGCCCAAGGAGAAGAGGATCCATGCCCCGAGCCAGCACCCCGAAGCCCCCGGCGGCGACCGCCCCCCGGATGCGCCGGGCCTATTTCGAGACGCGTTTCGGGCAGCTGCACGTGCACGGTGCGATGCCGACCGGCGGCGGCTTCGACGAGGCGACGACGCTGGTGTGCTTCCACCAGAGCCCGATGTCGGGACGGGTGTTCCGCGGCTTCCTCGCGCTGATGGGGCGCGATCGCTCCGTGTATGCGCCGGACACCCCGGGCTTCGGCGAATCGGATGCGCCGCCCACGAAGCCGGCGATCGCCGACTACGCCGGCGCGATGGTCGACTTCCTCGACCAGATGCGCTTCCGCAAGGTCGACCTGCTCGGCTACCACACCGGGTCGCTGATCGCGGCCGAGGTGGCGCTGGCGCGGCCCGAGCTCGTGCGCCGCATTGTGATGGCCGCCGTGCCGGTGCTCACCGAGGAGGAGCGCGCGGCGTTCCGCCGGGCGCCCTGGCCGGTGCCGCTGGCCGAGGACGGCAGCCACCTCGCGACGGAGTGGCAGCACAGCCAGAAGTGGCGCGGGCCGGGGGTCACGCTCGAGCAGCTGGCGCGCGGCTTCGCCGAGAAACTGCGCAATGGGCCGCAGGCCTGGTGGGGCGCGAGCGCGGTGATGGATTACGCGGCGCGCGAGCGCCTCGCGCTGTTGAAGTCACCGGTGCTGGTGCTGCGACCGCAGGACGACCTGTGGGAGGCGACGCTGCGCGCCCGCGGGGTGCTGCGCGACGCGCGCTTCGTCGACCTGCCGCAGTTCGGGCACGGGCTGTTCGACGTGGCCCCGCAGGCGGTCGTGGATGCGACCGCGGAGTTTCTCAGAGGCTGAGCTCGATCGCGTCCCAGTCGCGCTGCTGGCCGAGCAGCCACAGGATCGCGCGGTGCCGGGCCCGCAGCCGCCGCAGGCCCGCGAGCAGCTGCTGCGGCGAGGCGGCCGCGATCGGGCCGCCGTCGAGCGCGAGGTCGCCGTCCGACGCGAGCGCGAGGGGCGTCATGCCCTCGGGCCAGGCGAAGCGGTCGGGCTGCCAGCGGGCCATCGAGACCGTGCCCGCGTCGGCCGCAGGCGCGGTGCGGGCCCGCAGCCGCCAGTGCACCGCGCCGATCGCATCGAGGGCGGCGCCGAGTTCATCGCGGCTGCGCAGCCGGGCGCGGCTGCCGAGCGTGGTGCCCGCCTCGGCGAGCCAGCCGAGCGAGGCGGCGATGGCTGCGGCGTCGGCGTCGGCGTCGAACGATGGCAGGTCGGCGCAGCGCAGCGCCCAGGCGATCACCGCCGCGCCCTCGCCGGCGTCGGCGAAGCGCTCGCGCGCAGCCGCGTCGAGCGTGCCGGTCGCGGCCGCGAGCGCCGCGCGCTCGGCGGTGGAGAGTTCCGCATCCATCGCGTGCCCCGCCAGCCAGTCGCGCGACAGCTGCAGCAGCTCGTCGGTGCCCTGCAGCGTCGGCGCGTCGAGCGGCTCGCCCGCCGGCGGCTCGACCTCGACGCGCTGCGCCAGCGCGCAGCAGGCCATCGCGCGCGCGACGATGCGCGGCAGCGGCGGCGGCGAGGGCAGGAAGCCGAATTGCAGGGGCTGGCCGGAGCGGCGTGCGGGCGGCTTCATGGGGTGTCCCTCGTCGTGCCGGGAAGCGGTTCAGGTGCGCGCCGGCAGCGCCGCGGGCGTGGCGGGCAGCGCGCGCAGCGCCAGCAGCGCGACCAGCAGCAGCGGCACGCTCGCGAGGTTCAGCGCCTCCCAGCCGAGCGTTTCCATCGCGGTGCCCGCGAGCAGCGAGGCAGTGGCCTGCGAGCCGAAGATCGCGAGGTCGTTGAAGCCCTGGGCGCGGAAGCGCTCGTGGCTCGCGTAGGTGGTCGTCAGCAGCGTCGTGCTGGCGACGAACATCAGGTTCCAGCCGAGCCCCAGCAGCACCAGGCCCGAGAAGTAGTGCACGAACGCGTGGCCGGCGAAGGCGGAGACGCCCACGCACAGCGCCATCGCGGCGACACCGAGGTACAGCATGGCGCGCAGGCCGAGCGTGCGCACGATCAGCGGCGTGGCCAGCGAGGGCAGGTACATGCCGAGCAGGTGGGCGGAGATCACCGAGGTGGTCTCACCGCCCGAGAACCCGTCGTGAACGTGCATGCTGATCGGCGTGGCCGTCATGATGAAGCTCATCACGGCATAGGAGACGAGGCCGCAGGTCACGGCGATGCGATACGCCGGCTGGCGCAGGATCTCGCGCAGCGGGCGGCCCGCGCCGCGCGGCGGTTCGGCGCGTACCGGCGTGCGGCCGAGCAGCCCCAGCACGCCGGCGGCCACGACCAGCAGGCCCGAGAGCACCACGAACGAGCCCGTGAACTCCGGCCAGCCCCCGAGCCGGCTCGCGAGCGCACCGAGGGTCGGCGCGCCGATCGCGGCGGCGAGGGTGCCGAGCATGACGGTCGAGACCGCGCGACCGGCCTGCTCCGGCGCCACGAACTCCGCGGCCGCGAAGCGGTACTGCTGGACCACCGACATGTTGCAGCCGAGCAGGAAGCCGCCCGCGCAGAGCAGCGCGAAGTCCGCGTGGGCGATCGCCCAGGCGCACAGCAGGGCCGCGGCCGCGGCGAGCAGCGCGCTGCCGACCAGGACCGGCTTGCGGCCGGTGCGCTGCATCAGCAGGGCCACCGGCAGCGAGGCCAGCGCGACACCGGCGATCGAGCAAGTCAGCGGCAGCGTCGCGACCGCCGGCGTCGGCGCGATGTGCGTGCCGACGATGCCGCCGAAGGCGAACAGGGTCAGCGTGCCGCAGGCGGCGAAGGCCTGTGCGAGGGTGAGGATCCAGACGTTGCGCATGGCAGGGGCTCGGGGCCGGCCCCGGCGGCGCCACGATCAGTCGGGCCGGTCGGCGCGGACATTCTAGAGGGCTGCGCGCCACGCCGCAGGTGCGGCCGGGTGGCGACATGGCCTCGCCGCCAGCCCTGTGGCACTCTCGCCACGGAGTGACGCCAGGGTACGAGGGGACGCGGGGACATGACGGGGCAGCGGCCCGAAGCCGAGGACGCGCGGCTCGAGGATCTCGAGTCGACCGCCAAGCTGCCCGTGCTCGACGCGGCGGCGCTGGAGTCGCTCGAGGTCGACGAGCACGAGTCCCACCTGCGCACCACCGTGCTGCCGCCGGAGGCGTTCCACGACGAAGGCACGCATCCGGGGATCCCCGTGCTCAACGCGCCCCCCGAGCTGATCGCCGACATGGAAGCGCGGGTCGTGGTCCGTTCCGGCGAGCCGTCGCAAGGGAACTACGAGCCCGACCCGGCCTACGGCGAGTCGCGCGCCGCGCTCGAGCGCGAGCTCGCGGGCTTCGAGTCGCAGGTCGTGGACCTCGAGCGCCAGGTCGGCGAGCTGAACGGTGAGCTGACCCGGCTGGGGCGGATGCTGGTCGAGCGCGATGCGCAGCTCGGCGAGATGCGCCATGCGCAGTCCGGCTTGCAGCGCGAGCTGCAGCGCGCGAGCGAGCTGGCGGCGCAGCGCGAGGAGCGGCTGGAGCTCGACCTCGACGCTGCGCGCCGCCTCGGCGAGGACCTCGACGCGATGCGCCGCGAAGCAGAGGCGCGGCGTGCCGCCGCGGAGGAGCGCGTCGCGACGCTCGAGGGCGAGTACGCGGCGGGGCGCACGGCGCGCGAGCAGCAGGTCGCGCAGCTGCTGGCGTCGCAGGCGGCCGAGCTCGAGGGGCTGCGCAGCCGGCACGCGGCGCAGCTCGACGAGGCGCGGCAGCAGCACCTGGCCGCGCTGGAGGAACGGCGCCGACACCAGGCGGACGAGCTTGCCGCGGCGCTGGCCGCGGCGGCGGATCGTGCGGCCGCGCAGGAGCTCGCGCTGCAGGCGGTGCGCGCCGAGGCGGCTGCGTCGGCCCGCCAGCTCGAGGAACTCGGCGCGCGCTGCGCCACGGGCGACGCTGCACTGGCCGAGGCGCGCACGCGCATCGGGCAGCTCGAAGGCGAGCTCGCCGCGGCGCGCGCGGCGCTCGAGGCAGCCGAACTGCAGGCGCGCCAGTCGGCCGGCGAGCAGTCGCGCGAGCTGGAGGGCGCGCGCCGCGAGCTGGCGGAACTGCGCGCCCTGGCGGCGGCGCAGGTCGAGGCGCTGCAGGCCGCGGAGTCGCGGCGCGGCATCTGGGCGAGCCTGCTGGGCGACGTCGAGACGGCGCACGAGGCTGCGCTCGGCGAGGCGCGCGCGGCCGCCGACGCCGAGCGCCAGCGGGCGGGCGCCGCCCAGGCCGAGCTCGAGGCACTGCAGTTGCGCGCGGCCGAGCAGGCCACGACCTTCCGGGCCGAGGCCGATGCGGCGAGCGGCCGCGCGCGCGAGGCGGAAGCCCGCGGCGAGGCGCTGCAGGCCGCGCTGGCGAGTGCCGAGGCGGCGCTCGGGGAGCTGCGCGGCACGGCCGCCGCGACCGAGGCCTCGCTGCGCGGCGAGCTCGCCGCGCTGGCCGGGGAGCGCGCGACGCTCGCCGACGCGAACGCGGCGCTGGCCGCACAGTTGCAGCGTGCCGAGGAACTCGCCGCCGCGGCGGCGGGCCCGGCCGAGGAGTTGCGCAGCCTGCAGGCGGAGCTGCGGCGCAGCGCCGAGCGCGTCGCGGAGCTGGAGTCGGACCTGCGGGCCGCGGAGGACCAGATCCACCGTCTGGAGGGCGAGCTGCGCACCAAGAACGCACGGCTCGAGGAGCTGTCGCGGGGCGGCGGCTGGGGCCCTCCGGCCGCGGACGCGGGCGACGGCACGCGGCGGCGCGAGGAGCTGGCTCGCGGCCGGCTCGATGCCGGCTCGACCGGCGAGTCGGCGATCCCGGCCGAGGCCCCGTTCGCGGGCGTCGCGGCCGCCGGGGCGGACGGCGTGACCCGCTACTTCGTCATGACCGACGGGGACACCGAGATCGTCCACGTCCTCGGCCGCCGCACCACCATCGGCCGCGGGCTCGACAACGACGTGCGGATCGACACCAAGTTCGTGAGCCGCCACCACGCCGTCGTGCTCGCCGGCCCTAACCAGACCGTGGTCGAGGACCTGCGCAGCACCAACGGCGTGCTGGTGAACGGCCGCCGGGTGACGCGCGCGGTGCTGCGGGACGGCGACGTGGTGCACGTCGGCAAGACCCAGTTCCGCTTCGTGCAGCGCACCCGCGAGCGCTGAGGCGGGCGGCGCCGGCCGCGCGCGGTCCTCCGGTACGGGTCGCGTCGCGGCGCGGCGACTTGGGCCCGCGGGCCGGGCTCCGCTATGCTGCCCGCACCATGTCAGACACCGACAGCCGCTCCGGGCATCCGGCGCCCCCCACCCCGGCTCCCGAGCCGGCGTTCTTCGACAACCCTGCGATCGACAACCTGATCGCCGTCACGCTCGAGCTCGGCGCGGAGCTCTGGGTGCAGCGCGAGCGGATGCGGGTCGTCGAGTCGCTGCTCGCCACCCAGGGCGTGGTCACGCCGGAGATGATCGAGCAGTACCTGCCGTCGGACGCCGAGGCCGCGAAGTCGCGCGCCGAGCGCGATGCCTTCGTCAGCCGGGTCTACGGCGCGTTCGCGCGCCCGACGGTCAAGGCGACGCCCGACGCCTGACGCCGCGCCGGCACCGCTGCGCCAGGCTGCACCGTCCCGCTGGTGCGGGCCGGCGCCCGCCGCGTCCCGCCTGCCCTGCGACGAGCCAGCCATGAGCGAATACATCGAGCGGATCCTGCGGGCGCGCGTCTACGACGTGGCGATCGAGTCGCCGCTCGACCCGGCGCCGCGCCTCTCGCGTCGCCTCGGCAACTCGGTGCTGCTGAAGCGCGAGGACCTGCAGCCGGTGTTCTCGTTCAAGCTGCGCGGCGCGTACAACAAGATCGCGAGCCTCTCCGAGTCGGCCGCGCAGCGCGGCGTGATCTGCGCCTCGGCCGGCAACCACGCCCAGGGCGTCGCGCTGGCGGCGCGCCGCCGCGGCATCCCGGCGGTGATCGTGATGCCGCAGACGACGCCCGCGATCAAGGTGCAGGCGGTGATCGACCTCGGCGGCGAGGTGCTGCTGCACGGCGACGATTACGATGCGGCCTACGAGCGCTCGCTGGTGGTCGCGCGCGAGCGCAACCTGGTGTTCGTGCACCCGTTCGACGACCCGGACGTGATCGCCGGCCAGGGCACGATCGGCATGGAGATCGCGCGCCAGACCGCGGGCCAGCTCGACGCGGTGTTCGTGCCGGTCGGCGGAGGCGGGTTGATCGCCGGCATCGCGGTCTACCTCAAGTACCTCTACCCGCGTGTGCGCATCGTCGGCGTCAACGCCGCCGATTCGACCGCGATGACCGAGTCGCTGCGCCAGGGCAGGCGCGTGGCGCTCGACAAGGTCGGCATCTTCGCCGACGGTTGCGCGGTGCGGCGCGTCGGCGAGGAGACCTTCCGCCTGGCGCGCGCGCACGTCGACGAGATGATCACGGTGGACACCGACGAGATCTGCGCCGGCGTGCAGGACATCTTCGAGGACACCCGCTCGATCGTCGAGCCGGCCGGCGCGCTCGCGGTCGCGGCGCTGAAGAAATACGTGGCGCGCGAAAAGGCCCGCGACAAGCGCCTGGTCGCGATCAACTGCGGCGCGAACCTCAATTTCGACCGGTTGCGGCACATCGCCGAGCGCGCCGAGATCGGCGCGCAGCGCGAGGCGCTGCTCGCGGTCGAGATCCCGGAGGAGCCGGGCAGCTTCCTGCGCTTCTGCGGCGTGCTCGGCCGGCGTGCCGTCACGGAGTTCAACTACCGCTACGAGAGCGCCCACGCGGCGATGGTGTTCGTCGGCTTCGGGCTCTCCGGCGGCCGCGCCGAGCGCGACCAGGTGATCGCCGACCTGCGCGCCGCGGGCTACAAGGTCACCGACATGACCGACAACGAGATGGCGAAGCTGCACGTGCGCTACATGGTCGGCGGCCACGCCCGCGGCCTCGCGCACGAGGTGCTGCTGCGCTTCGAGTTCCCGGAGCGACCGGGCGCGCTGCTGCGCTTCCTCGAGGCGATCGGCTCGCGCTGGAACATCAGCCTGTTCCACTATCGCAACCACGGCTCCGACGCAGGGCGGGTGCTCGCCGGCATCCAGGTACCGCCGGCGACGCGCACCGACTTCGACCTGCACCTCGCCGAGCTGCACTATCCCTACACGGACGAGACGGCGAACCCGGCGTACCGCCTGTTCCTCGGTGCCTGAGGCGGCGGCCATGGCCGGCGCGGCGGCGGTCTACGAGGCACAGGTGCCGGCGCGCAGCGAGGCCCTCGAGCTGCGCGGGCTCGCGCACCGCGTGCTGCGCTGGGGCCCGCCCTCCGCCGACCCGGTGCTGCTGCTGCACGGCTTCCTCGACTGCGCCGACACCTTCCAGTTCCTGGTCGATGCGCTGCCGCGCGACTGGTCGTTCGTCGCGCTCGACTGGCGCGGCTTCGGCGGCAGCGGCTGGAACGACGCGCCGTACTGGTTCCCGGACTACCTCGCCGACCTCGAGGCCCTGCTCGAGCGGCTCGGCGTCGATGGCGCCCCGCCTGCGGCGGGCCGCGCGCTGCGCGTGATCGGGCACAGCATGGGCGGCAACGTCGCCGCGCTGTATGCCGGCATCCGCCCCGGCCGCTTCCGCTGGCTGGCGTCGCTCGAGGGCTTCGGGTTGCGGCGCACCACGCCCGAGGACGCGCCCGCGCGCTACGCCGAGTGGCTCGACCAGCTGCGCGAGCCGGTGCGGCAGTCGCGCTACGAGTCGGTCGCGCAGCTCGCACGGGTGATCGGCCGGCGGCATGCGCGCCTGCCGCCGGCGCACGCCGAGTTCCTGGCGCGCGCGTGGTCCCGGCCGCAGCCGGACGGCGGCATCGAGCTGCGCGCGGATCCCTGGCATCGGCTGGCCAATCCCGTGCTCTACCGCCGCGAGGAGGCCGAGGCCTGCTGGCGGCGCGTCGAGGTGCCGGTGCTGCTGGTGTGCGGCACGGAATCCGAGTTCCATCGCCGGCTCGGGCCGGACGGCAGCGAATCCTACTTCGGCGCGATCTTCCGCCGGTTCGAGCTCGCGAACATCCCGGGCGCCGGCCACATGATGCACCACGAGTCGCCGCTGGCCGTGGCGCGGGCGATCACGGACTGGGCCGCACGGCAGGCTTGACGGTGGATTTTCGCGCGCCGCGCGCCGATCATCGGGCGGCCGTGCGGGTCCGGCGCCGCGGCCGTGAGCGGGCCGCCGGCGCGCCGCGGCGCAGCCCGCGTCAGTGGGACCGTCCCGGGGAGTGAGACTCATGAGACTCGTCGCCGCCCATCGCGCGGCATCGATCGCGTCACGGCTGCTCTGCGGCCTCGTGCTGATGGCACCGGCGCATGCCGCGACAGCGGCGGCGGCTGCGCCGGTCGCGAAGTTCGACCCGTCCGGGTACTCGCAGCAGGTCACCGAGTGCGACCGCATGGCCTCGCACCCCGAGGATCCGAACCGCGTCGCCGAGGGCCGCGAGCGGCCGCAGATCGACCTGCCGAAGGCGATCGAGGCCTGCCGTGCGGCAGTGCAGGCCGACCCCGGGAACCCGCGGCTCAACTACCTGCTCGGCCGGGTCCTCGGCTACAGCGGTCGCGGCGCCGAGGCGCTCGCCAACCGCCAGGCCGCGGTCGACGCCGACTATCCGCAGGCGCTGTTCGTGATCGGCTACATCACCGTGTTCGGCATGAACCAGCAGCCGAAGGACGTATGCAAGGGCGCCGAGCTGATCCGCCGCTCGGCCCTGCAGGGCCGCCTCGCCGGGCAACTCGGCTTCCCCGCGTACGTCGTTCAGGGGCTGTTCGACGGCTGCCCGGTGCGCAAGGACCGGCAGGAGATGCTCGGTTTCCTCGCCGCGGCGCGCAAGCAGTTCGCGGGCGATTACTACCAGGGCCTGCTCGCCGACCAGCTGCAGCGCGAGATCGAGGCGCGTCGATGAACTCACCGCGGCCCGACCTGCCCGCGGCCGCTGGCGCGGCGCCCGCCGCGGTGCGCCGGCGCTACGTCGATGGCCGCTTCGGCCAGCTGCACCTGCGCGTCGCCGGGCCGCCGCCCGTGGGCGCGCGGCGGCCGCTGCTGTGCTTCCACCTGAGCCCGGTCTCCGGCGCGATCTACGCGCGCTTCCTCGGCGAGATGGGTCGCGACCGGCTCGCCGTCGCGCCCGACACGCCCGGCTACGGCGCGAGCGACCCGCCGCGCGAGCCGCCGGAGATCGGCGACTATGCGGCAGCGATGGGCGAGGTGATGGACCTGCTCGGCATCGCCGAGGCCGACTGCGTCGGCTTCCACACGGGTTCCAAGATCGCGCTCGAGCTCGCGCTGCAGCGGCCACAGGCGATCCGGCACCTGGTGCTGATCTCGACGCCGGTCTACACCGACGCGGAGCTCGCGCAGATGCGCGCCGAGTTCGCGCCGATGGACCTGCGCGAGGATGGCAGCCACCTCACCGACTACTGGCGCGCACTGGTGAACTTCCGCGGCCCAGGCCAGACGCTCGAGATGATCATGCGCTACTACCCCGACCACGTGCGGGGCGGGGCGCACCGCCACTGGGGCCATCGCGCGGCCTTCAACTATTCCTACCCGGAGAACCTGCCGCGGGCGCACCAGCCGATCCTGGTGCTGAACAACAACGACGACCTGCAGCAGTTCACGCCGCGTGCGATGCCCTACATCCGCGACGGCAGGCTCGTCGATCGTCCCGACTGGGGACACGGCTTCCTCGACCTGCACACCGCCGAGTTCGGGCGCATGGTGCGGGAGTTCGTCGATGGCTGAGTCGCGGCGCGCGTTCCTCGCACTGTGCGCGGTGGGGGTCGCGGGGCTGGTGCTGTCGGGCTACGCGCCCGAGGATCGCCTGACCTGGTGGCTCGAGGTCGCGCCGGTGCTGGTCGCCGTGCCGCTGCTCGGCGCGACGCTGGCGCGCTTCCCGCTGACGCCGCTCGCCTACGTGCTGATCGCGGTGCACGCCGCGATCCTGATGCTCGGCGCCCGCTACACCTATGCCAAGGTGCCGCTCGGCTTCTGGCTGCAGGACCTGCTCGACCTGTCGCGCAACCCCTACGATCGCATTGGCCATTTCGCGCAGGGCTTCGTGCCGGCGATCATCGCGCGCGAGCTGCTGCTGCGGCACACGCCGCTGCGCCGCAGCGGCTGGCTGTTCACGATCGTCGCCGGCATGTGCCTCGCGATCAGCGCCTGCTACGAGTTCCTCGAATGGTGGACCGCGCTGATCGGCGGCGGCAGCGCGGAGGCCTTCCTCGGCACCCAGGGCGACGTCTGGGACACGCAGTGGGACATGTTCCTCGCGCTCTGCGGCGCGATCAGCGCGCAGCTGCTGCTCGGCGGCCTGCACGACCGCGGCCTCGCACGGCTCGGCGTCGGCGGCGATGCCGGCGTCGGCCCGCGCTGAAGCGGCACGCGCCGCCGGCGCGGCGGTCCCCGCGAGTGCTCGCGCCGGGCGCCGGGTTCAGCGCTGCGCGTCGCCGAGGAAGTCCGCGTCCACCTGGCCTTCGTAGAGCTTGCGCACGTACAGGATCGGCGCGAGCGGCGCCTCGACGTAGTGGAACAGGCGCCAACCCTCGGGGCGGCGGCGGAACATCGCGGTGACGCGCACCTCGCCGCCGACCGGCTTCTGCTGGCCGACCACCTGCGCGTTCCAGTGCAGCCGCCAGGTCGCGGTCGCGAGATCGTCGGCGACCTGCCGCGCGCGCAGGTCCCAGTGGCGCGAGGAGAGCTTCGACATCGCCGCCTGGCTCGCGGCCCAGTAGGCCTCGATCGCCGGCCAGTCGCGCAGGAACTCGTCGATCTCCTCGGCGAGGTAGACCGGCTGCGGGTCGGCGGTGTCGAAGACGCGGCGCGCCTCGGCGAAGTCCATCGCGCCGAAGCGGTCGTAGTAGCGCGCCATCAGGGCGTCGAGCTCGGCTTCGAGTGCAGTCATGGCGGGGGTCCGGCACAGGCGGCGAGGTGCCGCAGGGGCGACTCTACACGCCCCGGCGAGCCCACGAACCGCGAGGCGGATCCTGTTGGCGCCGTTTCCGGACCCGGGGAACCGCTCGGGTAGCCTCGGGTCAGACTCCGCTGCACCATTCCCCAGGCTCATCCTCGGCCCCCGCGACCCACTCATGAGCAGTGCCCCGCCGGCTCCGCCCCCGCATCGCGCCCTCGAGAGCATCCACTCCTGCTTCGCCGCCCGTCGTGGCGGCGACCCTTGGAAGGTGGCCGTGTGCCTTCCGGGCCGCTGAAGCGCGGCGCGCCTGCGGCGGGTGGGTCGTCCCCCTATCGCTGGGCCAAGCGGATCGCCGTCACGCTGCTCGGGTCGAGCGTGCTGCTGGTCGGCCTCGCGATGCTGGTGCTGCCCGGGCCGGCTTTCGTCGTGATCCCCGCGGGCCTCGCCATCCTCGGCCTCGAGTACGCCTGGGCGCGCGCCTGGCTGGCGCGCGTCAAGGCCAAGGGCGGCGAGCTGGCCCGCGCCGCGGCCGACGGCCTCAGGCGCGATCGCGCCCCATAGCGCGGGCGCCGGGCCCGCCAGCCGCGCGGCCGGCGGTCGCTCGGGCTCGCGGCCGCCGCGGCTCAGCCGATGCGCTGCATCTCCGCTGCGTCGAGGCGCACGTTCGCGGCGGCGACGTTCTCCTCGAGGTGCTCGAGCCTGGAGGTGCCGGGAATCGGCAGCATCACCTTCGACTTCGCGAGCAGCCAGGCGAGCAGCGCCTGCGAGCGCTCGATGCCGCGCTGCTTCGCGACCGCGTCCAGTGCGGCGAGCGCCGGGTTGGCCGCCGCGCCGGCGCCCATCCGTGCCAGTGGCCCCCAGGGGATGAAGGCGATGCCGGCCTGCTCGCAGGCCTGCAGCACCGCCTCCGAGCCGCGGTCGGTGACGTTGTAGCGGTTCTGCACCGAGACCACCTTCAGGATCGCTCGCGCCTTCGCGAGCTGCTCGACGTTCACGTTGGAGATGCCGACGTGGCGGATCAGGCCTTCCTGCTGCAGGCGCGCGACCTCGCCGAGCGAGTCCTCGTACGGCACCTTCGGGTCGGCGGTGTGCAGCTGGTAGAGGTCGACCTGCGACACCTTCAGTCGCTTCAGGCTGCCCTGCAGCGCCGCGCGCAGGTGTTCGGGACGACAGTCGGGCACCCACTTGTTGGGGCCGGGACGCGTCAGGCCGCCCTTGGTCGCGATCACGAGGCCACGCGGGTACGGGTGCAGCGCCTCGGCGATCAGCCGCTCGCTGACCGCGGGCCCGTACGAGTCGGCGGTGTCGATGAAGTTCACGCCGAGCTCGAGCGTGCGGCGCAGCACCGCGCGACAGGCCTGCGCGTCCCGCGGCTCGCCCCAGATGCCGTCGCCGGTGAGGCGCATCGCGCCGAAGCCCATGCGTGCGACCTCGAGGTCGCCGCCGAGCCGGAGCGTGCCGGAGGCCGCCGCGGGCGCGCCGCGGTCGACGACGCGCTGCGGCGTGGCGGCAGCGTCGGCGTCGCGCGAGGCCATGCCGCCCGCCAGGCCGGAGGCCGCGAGCAACGCGGTCGCCCGGCCGATGAAGTCCCTGCGCTCGCGCTCCTCGGGGGTCATCACGGCACCTCGCGGATCAGCTCGCGGAATTGCTCGAGTGTGCGCTTGCCCTGGATCTTCTGCGCGACCTTGCCGTCGCGGCCGATCAGGTAGGTGGTCGGCAGGATCTCGTTCCAGGCCGGGTCGACCACGCTGACCAGCGCGTCCATGTCCGGCTCGCTGCGCAGCCAGGTGCGGAACGCCGGGAAGTTCTTGCGGCGGAACGGCTCGACCTGTTCGGCGAGCGCCGAGGGCTCGTCCATGCCGAGGCCGATCAGGGTGACACCGCGCGGCGCGAGTTCCTTCTCGAGCGCCACCAGGTCCGGGATCTCGCGCAGGCAGGGCACGCACCAAGTGGCCCAGAGGTTCAGCACCACGACCTTGCCGCGCTGGGCTGCGAGCAGCTTGCGCAGGCCGGCAGGGTCGATCAGCTCAGCGGCCGGCGCCACGCTACCGGCCGCCGCAGCGGCGCCGTCGGGCTTCACCTGGGCGATCGCCAGGGTCGCGGCCGGCGGGACGAGGAGCCCGCCCGCCGAGGGCTCGGCGGCCAGCGTGACGGCCGCGGCGGCGCCGCTGGCGGCGAGCAGCAGCGATGCAGGAACGACGAGGCGGGCGTGGGACATCGGGGGACCTCCTGTGAAGGACGATTCTAGCGCCGCGCGGTCGGCGCCACGGTACGCCGGCGCGGACCGGGCGGGGCCGGCGCAACTTCGGGATGCCCGAAGCGATCGGCGTCTATTTTCTGCTTTTTGCCAACCTTGCGCCTGCCTATGCTCGATCGCGTGACGACCTTCCCCATGCTCGAGGGACCGACGATGGATACGGACATTCACGCCATGGGCTTCACCCTGACGCCGGCGCTGCGCGATGCGGTCGAGTCGCGCGCGCAGGCGCTGCGGCTGCGCCTGCCGGGCCGCCTCGGCGCGCTGTCGGTGCGCCTCTTCGACGTCAACGGCACGCGTGGCGGACCCGACAAGGGTTGCCTGGTGCATGCGCGTCTCGCGCGCCGCGGCACCAGCGTGGTCGCGACCGAGGTCGACGAAGACCTGTACCGCGCGATCGAGCGCGCCTTCGACAAGCTGCAACGCGGCGCCCGGGCCGCGATCGAGCGCGGGCGCGCGGGTCGCCGGTCGGCGCTGGCCGGTGCGGCCGTGCGACACGAGCCGGCCAGCAGCGGCGTGCCGCTGATGATGGAACCGGCGCCGGGCGTCGCGGTGGTCGCCGTCCCGCCCTGAGCGCCGCGATGTCGGCCGAAGTCCTCGGCACGCCGGCCTGGCTGTGGCTCGCGCTGCTCGCGATTGCCATGCTGGTGCTGGCGTTCGACCTCGGCATGCCGGGACGCCGTGGCGGGGAAATCGGCGTGCGCCAGGGGCTCGCGCAGGCAGGCGCCTGCTTCGCGGCCGGCCTCGCGTTCGGCGCCGGCCTCTGGTGGCAGCTCGGGGCCGAGCGCGGCCAGCAGTACCTGACGGCGTACCTGATGGAGAAGACCCTCGCGATGGACGACGCGCTGGCCATCGCGATGGTCTTCACCTTCCTCGCGGTGCCGCGCGAATGCCAGCATCGCGTGCTGTTCTGGGGCATCATCGTCGTGGTGGCGACGCGTGCGCTGGTGATCGCCCTCGGCGCCGCGCTGGTGGGCCAGTTCGACTGGGTGCTGTACCTGTTCGCCGCGATCGTGATCGCCACGGGCCTGCGGATGCTGCTGTTCGTCCAGGTGGACTTCGACGTCGCCAAGAATCCCGTGCTGCGCTGGCTGCGCACCCGGCTGCG
Organism: Steroidobacteraceae bacterium; assembly: GCA_025458905.1. GTDB lineage: Bacteria > Pseudomonadota > Gammaproteobacteria > Steroidobacterales > Steroidobacteraceae > UBA964. The sequence continues at coordinate 26,365 of JALORN010000020.1, read as the reverse complement.
CGTCACCGACGCGCCGCATGGCGAGCGCTTCTGGGTGAGGCTGCCTGCGCCGGCCTCGCGGGGCGGCGCGCCGTCCGCGGCCGGCGGTGTGCCGCGCGTGTGGTGGGCGACGCCGTCGTTGCTGGCACTGGTCCTGGTGGCCTGCGCCTACCTCGTGTCCGCGATGGACTCGGTGCCGGCGATCCTCGTGATCACGCAGGATCCCTTCATCGCCTGCGCGGCCGGGACCTTCGGCATCCTCGGCCTGCGCGCCCTCTACTTCGCACTGGCCGCGCTGATCCACCGCTTCCGCCCCTTGAAGCATGCGCTGGCGCTCGTGCTGCTGTTCGTCGGTGCGAAGGTGCTCGCGGTGGACCTGCTCGGCAGGCTGCCGGCGTGGGCCTCGCTGGCGGTGACGGTCGGTGCGGTCTGCGGCGCGCTGTCCTATTCGCGGTATCGCGCCGCGCGTCGCCGCGCCAAGCCGCTGCCACTCGGCGGCCAGGAAGCCGGCTGATGGTCACCGCGGCACCGGATCGCGCGACGCCGCGCTGGGCCTTCCCGCTGCTGGTCGCGGCGCTGCTGGTTGCCTGGACGCTGCTGTGCGCGGCGGCGTGGCTGCTGGTGCAGGCGGGTGGCGTGCTGCTGGACGCCGGCAGCGGCTGGCTCGCGGCCTGGCCCGAGCTGCTGTGGTGGACGCAATGGACGCAGCGGCTGCTCGAGACCTCGGGCGCCTGGCTGCTGGCGATCGTCTGGGCGCTCGGCACCATCGGCGTCGTGGTCGGCGCCTGGATCACCCGTCGGCTGTGGCAGGCCGCACGCCGTGCGATCGGCAACGGCGTCGCCGCCGCCGACGCGAACCCGGCACCCTTGCCCGACGGCCGGCGCCCCGGCAACGACTGACGCCCCGGGCGACGGCGCGCCACGCCGCGCCGTCGTGCCTCGCTGCGCAGCCATGGCCCGTGTCGCTGCGCCGCCATGCTCGCGACCGCCGCAGGCTCCTGCGACAATGCCCGCCTCCAGGGAGGCGTGCGTTGCAGCAACAGGACGTGAACCGCGGCGGGCTCTCGCCGCTGGCGGAGTGGATCGGCTACGCGGGTCTGCTGCCCTTCCTCGGCGCGATGCTCGGCGTGGGCCTCGCCCCCGGCATCGACCAGCGCGACCTCGCGCAGCGCCTCGGCATCGGCTACGGCGCGACCATCCTCAGCTTCGTCGGTGCGGTGCACTGGGGCCTCGCGGTCGCCGGTCGCTGGCGCTGGAGCGCGGGCGTCGCGTTCGGCTCGATCGCCCCCTCGGTGGTCGCCACGCTGGCGGTGCTGCTCGGTGGACAGCGCGGCCTCGGCCTGCTGGTCGTCGGCTTCGGCCTCTTCTGGGTCTACGAGCACCGGCGCCTCGGGGCCTCGCTGCCGCCGGACTACGTCGCGCTGCGCCGGACGCTGAGCCTCGCGGTCTGCGCGCTGCTGGCGCTCACCATGATCCTCTCGGAGCGCGCCGGGCTGCGCTGAGCGCGCCGCCGCCGCCCGCCCGCCCGCTCGCTCGCTCGCTCGCACCGATGGTGTTCCGCTCGATCCGCGACCGCCTCGGCACGCTGCCGCAAGTGGGGTACGTCGAGGCGATCCTGCTGCGGCCCGCGCATCGCGCGCCGGTAGAGCGGCCGGCGTCGGCCTGGGCGCGGGCGGGGCAGGGGCTCGAGGGCGATCGCCACCGCGGTGCCGGCCGTCGCCAGGTGACGCTGCTGCAGGCCGAGCACCTCGACGTGATCGCCTCGCTGCTCGGCCAGGCGCCCGGGACGGTCGATCCCGCGAGCCTGCGGCGCAACCTCGTCGTGCGCGGCGTGAACCTGCTCGCGCTGCGCCAGGCGCGCTTCCGTGTCGGCGCGGCGCTGCTCGAGGGCACCGGCACCTGCGATCCCTGCAGCCGCATGGAGGAGGCCCTGGGGCCCGGCGGTTTCAATGCGCTGCGCGGTCATGGTGGAATCACGGCCCGGGTGCTCGAGCCCGGGATGATCGAGGTCGGCGCCGAGGTCCGGCTCGTGCCGGAGCCGGGCGGCACGCCGGCACAGGGGGAACTCCTATGACCGTCCGCAAGGCGATGCGCGTCTCGCGCCGGCTGTTGCTGCGCTCGGCCGCCAGCGCGGGCGCCGCCGGTTCCATCGCGCTGGTCGGCGGCGCGGCCGCGGCCGCGGCCGACGCCGCCGGCGCGGCACAGGCCGGGGCGGCAGCGCGCGGTGCACCGCCGGCCCCGCCGCCGCGACGCACGCCGGATGGCCGCTGGACGCGGATCCGCCGCGTCGTCACCACCGACGACGCCTCCGGCCGCGGCATCGTGGTCGCCGACGGCGAGCCCGGCAACGCGCTCGAGCTCAACGGCACGCGCATCGTGCGCCTCTGGGAGTCGGCGGGGCTGCCCGTGCCGCTGCCGCTGCAGGGCGACGCCGGCGCGACCGCGGGCAATGCCTATCGCGAGGGCTTCCAGGGCACGAGCTTCTACGTGGCCGAGCTGCCGGGCGGCGCGCGCGCACCGTCGATCCCGATGCACCGCAATGCCACGCTCGACTACATGGCCATCCTCTCCGGTCGCATCGTCTTCAAGATGCAGGACCGCGAGATCGAGCTGGGCGCCGGCGACACGCTGGTGCAGGGCGGCAACGAGCACAGCTGGATCAATCGCTGGGACGAGCCCTGCCTGCTGCTGTTCGTGGTCGTCAGTGGCGCCTCGCGCAGCGCCTGAGCAGGGGACGATGGAAGACCTGACACGGGCGCTGTGGCTGCGCCGGATGATCGTCGCGGGCCTGCTGGCGGGCCTGCTGCTGCTCGCCTTCCAGGTGCTGCAGCCGTTCATCGTGCCGGTGATCTGGGCGGTGATCCTCGCCTACGTCACCTGGCCGGCGCACGAGCGCCTGGTGCGGCTGTTCCGCGGCCAGCGTGGCCCTGCCGCGCTGGTCATGACGATCCTGCTCGCAGCGCTGATCGTCGCGCCGATCGCCTGGCTGGTGGTGCTGGTGCAGACCGAGGTGATCGACGCCTACCGCGAGATCACCGTGCTGCTCTCGCGCGGGCTGCGCCTGCCCGACTTCGTGCTCGAGCTGCCGCTGGTCGGCGACTGGCTGCGCGACTGGATCGCACGCATCAGCGCCAACCCCGACGAGCTGCTGAACGAGATCCGCGCCTTCCTCGACCGATCCTCCGGCGAGTTCGGCGGCTTCATCGGCGGCGTCGGCCGCAACGTCGTCAAGCTGGTCATCGCCATCCTCAGCCTCTACTTCATGTTCCGCGACGGCCACGTGCTCGCCGCGCAGCTGAGCCGCGGCCTGCACCAGTTCCTCGGCAGCCGCGTCGATCACTACCTGGTCGCGATCGGCGACACGGTGAAGGCGGTGGTCTACGGCCTGATCCTCGCGGCGCTCGCGCAGGGCACGCTCGCCGGCGTCGGCTACTGGTTCGCGGGCCTCGAGGCGCCGGTGTTCCTCGCGGCGCTGACCTTCCTGGTGGCGCTGATCCCGTTCGTGGTGCCGTTCATGTGGGGCGGCGCGAGCCTGTGGCTGCTGGTCAATGGCGAGACGGGGGCAGCGATCGGGCTGTTCGTCTGGGGCCTGACCGCGGTCAGCTGGATCGACAACATCGTGCGCCCGCTGGTGATCAGCGGCGCGACCCAGATACCTTTCCTGCTGGTCATGTTCGGCGTGCTCGGCGGGCTGACCGCCTTCGGCCTGGTGGGGCTGTTCATCGGGCCGGTGATCCTCGCGGTGCTGGTCGCCGTGTGGCGCGAGTGGCTCGCGGAGAAGCGCGCCGAGGGCGACCCGGTGGGTTGAGGCCGCGCGCGGCACGGCCGCGGGAGTGGGTATGCCGGGCGCAGCGCTGCCGGTCGGCGGGGCCGGTGCGAAGCGTCTTCATCGGGAGGGGCGAGGGATGACGACGGGGATCCTCAGGCGCACGACCTTCATCGTGCCGGACGCCGCGAAGGCGGCGCAGTTCTACGAGTCGGTGTTCGGCTGGACGCGCTTCTACGATCATTCGCTGGTCGCCAGGCGCGGCTTCCCGCCGGTCGGCCCCAACGACGAGCCGGTCAAGCTGGTGTTGCTGAAGGCCGAGGACCCGCGGGTCGGCATGGTCGGCTTCCTGCAGTACGTCGACCCGCCGTTCGACACCGCGGTGCCGGTCAACCGCAGCAAGGTGCGGATGGGCGAGGCGATCCTCGTGGTGCAGACCGCGGACGCCGATGGCGCGCACGCGCGTGCGGTCGCCGCGGGTGCGAACGTCGCGGTGCCGCCGACCACCTGGGAGGTGCCCTCGCACGACGGCAGCAGCGTGATCCGGCTGCGCACCTTCTCGATGTTCGACCCGAACGGCATCTACAGCGAGGTCAACCAGCACCTCTCCTGACGCACGGTCCGCGGATGCCGCTCCCGCTAGACTGCGGGCATGGCATCGATCGACCACGACACCCCGGACGCGGACGGCGGGGCCGCATCCCCGGGCGCCTGCGCGGGGCGCGTCGCCGACGCCGGGCCGCTGCGCATCCCGCACGAGTCGCTCTCGCCCGAGGCCCTGCGCGGCGTCGTCGAGGCCTTCGTGCTGCGCGAGGGCACCGAATACGGCGAGCACGACGTCCCGCTGGAGACCAAGGTGGCGCAGGTGATGCGCCAGCTCGGGCGCGGCGAGGCCCAGGTGATCTTCGACCCAGACACCGAGGTCGTCGACATCGTCACGACGCGCAGCCTCGGGCGTCCCCCGGGGCGCTGAGCCTCGGCGGGTGCCAGCGTGGCCTCGGTGCGTCGCTGCACAGACGGTCCGCCGCCCGCCGCCTAGTGTCCCGGGCATGTACCCGATCGAGAAGACCGCGAGCGTCCACTGGGACGGCGCCGGCCGGCAGGGTAGGGGCGCGATCAGCACGCAGACCGCGGCGCTGAGCGCCTATCCTTATGGCTTCGGCAGCCGTTTCCAGGACGAGCGCCGCGGCACCAACCCCGAGGAGCTGCTCGCGGCGGCGCACGCCGCCTGCTTCACGATGGCGTTCTCGTTCGCCTGTGACAAGGCAGGCTTCGCGACCTCGTCGATCGACACGCGCGCGACCGTGCGGCTGGTGTCCGAGGGCGAGGGCTTCACGATCGACCGGATCGCGCTGCAGATGCAGGCCGTGGTGCCGGGCATCGACGAGACGCGGTTCGCGATGATCGCGCAGACCGCCAAGACCAGCTGCCCGCTCTCCAAGGCGCTGGCCGCGGTCCCGGACGTCACGCTGGAAGCGACGCTGGTCCAGGGCTGAGCGCGCGCCGGTGCCGGCGGGGCCTCCGGGCGCCGTCGTCGGGTGGGCGAGTGGGCGAGCTCGCGCCCGGAACGCTCACGCGTAGCGGGTCGAGCCCCAGCGCTCCTTGACCTCCGCCAACCGACGCCGGCTCACGGCGACCTGCTGTCCGTCCCTGAGCAACACGAACCAGCGTCCGCGGATCGACTTGAGTCGTTTCACGTGACGGTCGGCGATCCATTCGCCGCGGCGGACTTCGAGCCCGTGATCGCCCAACAGGCCGACGACCCGGTGCATCGGGCCTGGAACCGTGGTCACCCCCTCGGGGCTGTGCAGGTGGACGTACTGCAGGTCGGCGGTGGCGCGCAGCACTCCGCCGCGCACCGCGCTCGGCAGCAGGCCGCCGTCGACGCGGGTCTCGGACGGGGGCCCAGCCGGGGCCTCGGGCTGCGGCACTTCACCCCGGGGCAGCAGGGCCGGAGCCGGCGCGGGTGCGGCGGGCCCGGTGGTCGAGAGCCAGGCCGGCAGGCTGGCGATCATGCAGCACGAGAAGACGGGCACGGCGCTGGCCAGCCACTCGTCGACGAACAGCGCCAGCCCGGGGGGCTCCTCCTCGGGCAGCGAGAACAGGAGGTCGATGGCCAGCGACGCGGGCACGAACAGCAGCGTGGCCACGAGGCTGGAGAGCACCAGCAGCCTGCGGCCCAGCCGGTCCCGGCCCGACACGACGAGCCATTGGCTGAGCCACCAGCACACGAAGGTCGCGACCGCCGTCGCCACCCAGAACGCGTGGCGCACCACGGCGCCGTGCGAGGCGACCGGACCCGCCTGCAGGTAGGCGAGCGTCACGCCGACCAGCAGGAACACCGTCGCTGCGAAACGACCCCAGCGCTGTGACATGACCCGTTCGTGCGGACGTCGGCGTGCCGACCACCGTCACAGCATGTGGTCGACCGGGTGAACGACGCGTGAAACGGCCGTCGACGGCGCGTGAAGCGCGAGGCTGCGGGCGCCCGGATCGGGACTCGGCCCGATCGCGGGCGCCCGGTCGCGGCGGTCAGCGGTCTGTCGGCGCCCTCAGAACCGCCAGCCGAAAGACAGCGTGAGGGCGATCGGCTCGTAGTCGGCCTCGATCCGGCCCGAGGCCCCCGCCTCGCCGTCGAGTGCCACGCCGGACACGAGCAGGTAGCGCAAGCCCGCGTCGACGAAGGCGCGTTCGCCGAGCGAGTAGCGTGCCCCGAGCAGCGCCTGCACTCCCGCGCCCGAGCCACTGAACGACTGCTCGATGCCGCCGCGCTCGAAGTCGAGGTCCACCTCTGTCGCGTAGACGGCGCCGATGCCGGCGTAGGTTCGCGCGCGCGACGAGCCGAACAGGTCGAACTCGCGCAGCGCGTTCACGGCGATGGTCGTGGAGGCGTAGTTGCCGTCGCCGGACGGGCCGCCTCCCGAGAGCGTGAACGCCGGGTGGTCGACCGACTGGTACATGAACTCCGCCTCGATGCGCCAGGCGTCGCCGAAGTAGCGACCGATCGATCCGCCCGCGGCGAAGCCGGTGTCGAGCGGCAGCGTCTGCGAGGCGGAGGCGGTGACCCCGGGTCGGCGATAGTCGAGCCGCTGGTCGGACTGTGTGACGGCGCCCAGGATGCCGGTGGCGTACCACTGCCCGGCACCCGCGCCGGCGGGACCGGTCGCCGCGCCCGCGCTGCCGGCAGCGGCGAGCCACAACAGGGCGCAAGCCGTGGCGGGGCGGTGCCCCAGGGACGGTTTTCTCGACGTCGAATCGCTGAACATCGGGCTACTCCATGCAACGGGGTTGAACATCCTCGCGAGATCGCGGCAGCGCGCTCGCGGTGCCGTGATGGACCGCGACACTAAGGTCGTCGTTGCACCCGGGTCTCGCGCGGACGAACCAGCGGTCGGAGCGATGAACGAACGGCAATGGCCGCGCCTGCCGTCGTGCGGTTTCCCGCGCGGGTGCGGGTGCGGGTGTGCGCCGGGACCCGGCGGCGGGGTCGCGATCTGCCGGGGGCGCATCCGTCCCGCGGGGCCACGCCTTCGTCCCGTCGCGGGCGCGCGCGGCGGCGTCGCGATGCGAGACTGTTGCCGACGGGCCTGCCTTGGGAGAGGAAGACGATGGGACGCAGACTGCGAATCGCCGCGATCGGGTTGCTGGGGGTCTCGGTGCTTGCGGGCGCCGGGCTCGCGATCGCCTTGCATCATGCCGCGCCATGCCCCGCGAGTGCCGGTCCGGGCGTGGCGGCGGGAGCCTCGGGTGGCAACACGATGGTGGCGATCCTGCAGCGCTGCTACGGTCCGCCGGAAAGCCTCGAACTCGCGCGACTGCCCAGGCCCGAACCCGGGCCAGGCCAGGTCCGGGTGCGCGTCGTCGCCGCCTCGGTCAATCCCCTCGACTGGCACTACGTACGCGGCGAGCCGCGGGTGATGCGGCTCGCCTCCGGGATGGGGCGTCCCCGGGAGCCGCGGCTCGGCGCCGACTATGCGGGCGTGATCGACGCAGTCGGTCCCGGCGTCATGGCGTGGCGGCCGGGAGACGAGGTGTTCGGCATGCGCGCCGGCGCCTTCGGCGAGTACCTCGTCGCCCGCGCCGACGGCACGATCGCGCGCAAGCCCGAGAACCTCGATTTCGCGCAGGCGGCGGCGCTGCCGGTCGCGGCGCTGACGGCGCTGCAGGCGCTGCGCGACCACGGCGCGCTGCGGCCCGGCCAGAAGGTGCTGGTCAACGGCGCCTCGGGCGGCGTCGGCACCTACGCGGTGCAGATGGCCAAGGCAATGGGCGCCGAGGTCACCGGCGTCTGCAGCACGCGCAACGTCGCGCTGGTGCGCGGACTCGGCGCCGACCGGGTGATCGACTACACGCGCGAGGACTTCGCCGGCGAGGGCGCGGTCTACGACCTCGTGGTCGACATGGTGGGCAACCGCGCGCCGGCCGAGGTGCTGGCGGCGCTGCGGCCCGGGGGCACGTGGGTCGTCGTCGGCGGGCCCAGTGACGGGCCCTGGCTCGGCCCGGTGGCGAGCCTGCTGCGCGCGCTCGCCCATGCGCCCTTCGCCAGCCAGCGGATCGTCCCGTTCTTCAGCGTCGGCAACCGTGCCGACCTCGAGGCCGTGGCACGCATGGCCGCGGCCGGGAAGTTGCGGCCGGTGATCGAGCGGCGCCATCCGCTGCGCGAGGTGCCGGCCGCGATCGAGTACGTCGAACGGGGACGGGCCCGCGGCAAGGTCGTGATCGAGGTCGCGGAACCGCCCGGGACGTGACCTGCCCGACGTTCCGGGCAGGCCCGGGGCCGCCGCGGCGCCCGGACCGGCTAGAATGCGCCGCCATCAAGCCAGCCCGAAGAATCGCACGCGAGGCCGATCCATGAGCAATTTCGAACAGCAGAAAGCCAAGTTCCGCACGCAGCCCGGGTTCATCGCCGCGCTCGACCAGAGCGGCGGCAGCACCCCGAAGGCGCTGAAGCTCTACGGCATCCCCGAGAGCGCCTATTCCGGCGACGCGCAGATGATGGACCTGATCCACCAGATGCGGACGCGGATCATCACCAGCCCTGCGTTCAACGGTGACCGCATCCTCGCCGCGATCCTGTTCGAGGCGACCATGGACCGCGACATCCAGGGCAAGCCGACCGCGCAGTTCCTCTGGGACGTGAAGAAGGTCGTGCCGATCCTGAAGATCGACAAGGGGCTCGCCGACGAGGCCGACGGCGTGCAGGCGATGAAGCCGATGCCGGAGCTCGACAAGCTGCTCGCGAAGGCGAAGTCCAAGGGCATCTTCGGCACCAAGGAGCGCTCGGTCATCAAGCAGGCGAACGCCGCCGGCATCCAGGCGGTCGTCGACCAGCAGTTCGCGGTCGCGAGGCAGGTGATCGCGGCCGGGCTCGTGCCGATCATCGAGCCCGAGGTCGACATCAAGTGCCCGGACAAGGCCGGCGCCGAGAAGATCCTGAAGGCCGCTCTGAAGAAGGGCCTCGACGCGCTGCCCGAGGGCCAGCTCGTGATGCTGAAGCTCACGCTGCCGAACGAGGACGACCTGTACGCCGACTTCGTGAAGCACCCGCGGGTGCTGAAGGTGGTGGCGCTCTCCGGCGGTTACTCGCGCGCCGAGGCGAACGCCAAGCTCGCGCGCCAGCACGGCATGGTCGCGAGCTTCTCGCGTGCGCTGACCGAGGGCCTGACGGCGCAGCAGAGCGACGCCGAGTTCAACGCGGCGCTCGACCAGGCGATCCAGAGCATCTTCGACGCCTCGAAGACCTGAGTCCGGCGACGGCCCCGGTGCATGCCGGGGCCCTCCGACCGCGGCGCGCGCCGCGCCTTCACCACCCCATGCCGTAGTAGGCCATCGCGCGCCGCACGTTGTCGCGGACGATGCCGTTGAAGCCGCGCAGGTGGGAGAAGCGGCCGGCGAGCCGGGCGGCGACGATGTCGGGGATCTGGGCGTCGGGCGTGCGCGCGTCCATCTCCTTCTTCGTCTCGGCCATCAGCGCCTCGAGGTACTCGCGGCGCTCGCCGAGCCGCGACTTGTCGGCCAGCGCCGGGCCGTGGCCGCCGACGTACTGCGCGAAGTCCCAGCCCTCGAGCTCGCGCAAGGTGCGCACCCAGTGGTGCAGCGAGTAGTCCGGGATCATCGGCAGCGGCATCCCGCCCGGGCTCGCGAGGTCGACGATGAAGGGCACGTTGGTGCCGTCGGGGGTCATCACGACCAGGCAGTCGCCGTGGTTGCGCCCGAGCCAGCGCAGCGTCAGCGTGCGGCCGCCGAGCCGCAGCACCTTGCGCTCGCCCGCGAAGGTGACGTCGGGGCGCACCAGCAGCGGGTTCGGCATGTCGTCGAAGTGCACGCGGCAGTTGGCGTGGCTGACGAAGGTCGCGCCCTCGTCTTTGAACACCTGGCCGCCGAGCACGTGGTCCCAGTGCTGGTGGCTGTAGACGACGTACTTCACCGGCTGGTCGGTCAGCTTGCGGATCTCGTCGCGCAGGATGCGCGCGGCCCGCGGCTCGATCGGGTCGGTGACGATCACGCCCTTCGGCGTGACCAGGAACACGTTGCGCACGCCGGTGTAGCGGAAGCTGTAGTAGCCCGGGCCGACCTGCGTGATGTCCCAGCCGGCGACCGGCACGCGCAGCGCCGTGCCGGCGGGCGTGGGCGCGTCGCTGGTGGAGGGCGCGAGGCCTTCCGCGGTGCCGGAGGCGATCACCGTGCCGGGCGCGACGAACGGTGGCTCGGTCGCCGCGCGCAGCGGGCCCGCGGCGAACGCTGCGCCCGCCGCGGTCGTGAGGGTCGCGGCGATGGCGGTGATCCGCGAGGCGAGGCCGGAGGTGTTCATCGGCTAGTGCTCCTCGATGCTGCAGGCTGCCGGTCGCGGCGCGCCCGCGGGCACGACCGAGGGCCGCGGGTCAGGTGTCGAAGAACGGCAGCAGTTCGTCGGACCACTTCGCCATGTCGTCCGGCATCGGGATGAACGGGCTCTGCGGGAAGTCGCGCGCCGCCTGGCGCGTGACCTCGAGCTGCGGGTCCCAGGAGGGTGCGACGAAGGCCATTGGCACCTTGGACTGCGGCAGCTTCGACTGCAGCGGGTAGGCGAAGTGGGCCTGGTAGGCCTGGCGCCACATGCCCTGCGAGCGGAACAGCTCGAGCACGCGGCCGTTGACCATCTGCGTGTCGACGTAGATCGGCTGGCGGATGATGCCCTTGCGGGTGCGCTCGTACCACGGCCAGAACAGTCCCTGGTCGCGCATCAGGTGCCAGGCCTCGAGCAGGTGGCCGCCGTACCAGACCGGCTGGATGTCCGGCGTGTAGTTCGCGGCGAGCTCGCGGCGCAGCGCGTCGTCGAAATAGAGCATGTCGGCGAGCGCGAGGTGGCGCACGCGCGCCGGCTCGAGCAGCGCGAGCTCGAGGCCGACGAGCCCGCCGCCCCAGGTGCCGACGAAGTCGCACTCCGCGACGCCGAGCGCCGGCAGGGCCGCGAGCACCGCGCGCGCATAGGCCGTGACCGTGACCTCGCCGGGTGGCAGCACGTTGTCGGACTCGGCATGGCCGGGCAGGTTGATCGCGATCACCGGGCGCCTGCCGACGAAGCCGCTGGCGAGCGCGTGCACGACCTCGGAGGAGCCCGCCGCGTCGTGCTGCACCAGGACCGGCCGGCCGGACGCGTCGTCGTTGCGCCGCACGCGCAGCTGGCCGCCGGGCACGTCGACGAACTGCTGCCAGAGACGCCCGGGCAGCGGCCGGGTCGGCGCGAGCGTGGATGGCGCGGGCAGTGCGTGCCGGCGGAGGAAGTCGCGGCACAGGTCGAGCGTCTCGGGACCCGTGCCTCCCGCCTGCACGGTCACCATCGGGCTCGGGCGCCGCACGCGCGCGAGGTGCTTCGCCAGCACGTCGGTGTCGGCCGCGGTGACGAGGATCGGCGCCCTGGCGACCTGCAGCGCGTGGTCCGAGCGCATCGTGAAGGCGGCGCGGTAGCCGACGCGGTAGTGGTCGCCCGAGCGCATGAAGTCGAGCAGCGCCTCCTGCAGCGCGCGCGGCGGCGGCACGTCGTAGTCGAGGCGGTCGGCGAGGGTCTTGGCGTACCACGGGAAGAAGATCGTCTGCTCGCGCAGCCGCGCCCACAGCCAGGTGAGGTGCGAGCCGTCCCACTTCGGCTCGTAGGGCGGCAGGTAGTGCTCGACGATCTCGGCGCGCTCCTGCTCGGTGAGGATCACGTAGCCGTTGGCGGCGGCGCACGCCACGCGCTCGGGGTAGTGCGCGGCGAGCGCGCCGCTGACCATCGCGCCGGTGTGGAAGCCGTAGACCGCGGCCTTCTCGATGCCGAGCGCGTCCATGAACTCGACCGCGGCCTCGGCGTAGTCGGACATCTCGGCGCGCGGCACGCCGAGCGGGTCGGAGAGGCCGAAGCCCGGCGTGTCGGGCGCGATCAGCGTGAACTCGTCCTGCCAGCGCTCCATCGTCGCGACCATGTCGCGCGAGGACAGCGGGCTCTGGTGGAAGCAGATCACCAGCGGTCCCTTGCCTGCCTTCCTGTAGTGCACCTGGCGAGGGCCCCAGCGGCCCTGTTCGATGGTGGCGAAGTGACGCGTGATCCCGTTGGCGGCCATGAGACACTCTCCCTGCGGCTGGCGCCCGGAAACTATCATCCCGCGATGGAGCCGATCGAAGAATTCCTGCCGGTGTTTCACTTCCGCGAACGGCACTCGCGGCGGATCGAGGCGCCACCGTCGCGCATCGCGGCGCAGCTGCGCGCCGTCGACCTCGCGGACTCGCCGTTCATCGCGCCGCTGTTCGCGATCCGCGGCCTGCCGGCGCGGCTGTCGAGGGCGTTCGCGGGCCGCGAGGTCGCCGCGCCTGCGGCAGGCACGGGCGGCGCGGAGGATGCGCTGCGCGCCGGCACGCTCGGCACGTTCTTCGAGAGGGCTTTCGTGACCTTGCGCGACGATCCGCTGCGCGGCGTGGTGGTCGGTGCGGTCGGGGCCTTCTGGCGCAACAGCGGCGGCATCGTGCGCGTGGCGCCGGAGCGCTTCGCGGCCGATCGTTCGCCCGGCTGCGCTCGGCTCGCCTGGATGTTCGATTTCCAGCCGCTCGACGGGGGGCGCGCCTGCCTCGCGGTGACCGAGACGCGCATCCACTGCAACGACGCGGCGGCGCGGCGCGCGATGACGCTCTACTGGCTGCTGATCCGCCCGGCCAGCGGGTTGATCCGGCGCGAGATGTTGCGGCTGCTCGCGGTTCGGTGCTCTGATCCGCGCTCGCCGCGCTGAAGGTCTCCCCTTGTCCGCCAGCAAGCCCGGGGTGCGGGACGCACTCCGCTACCGCGACTACCGCCGCTACGCGCTCGGCCGCTTCTTCGCCACGCTCGCCTGGCAGATGCTCGGCGTCGCGGTCGGCTGGCAGGTCTACGCGATCACCAAGGATCCGCTCGACCTCGGCCTGGTGGGCCTCGCGCAGTTCCTGCCGTTCCTCGCGCTGGTGCTGCCGGGCGGCCAGGTCGCCGACCGCGCCGACCGGCGCCTGGTGATGGTGTTCGCCTACCTCGCCGAGGCGCTGTGCGTCGTGGTGCTGCTGTGGTTCACGCTCGGCGGCAGCCGCGAGGTCTGGCCGGTGTTCGCCGCGATGGCGCTGTTCGGCGCGGGCCGCGCGTTCTGGATGCCGAGCGGCCAGGCGATGGTCGTGAACCTCGTGCCGCCGGAGGTCTTCCCGACCGCGGTCGGCCTCAACTCCACGCTGTTCCAGACCGCGGTGATCGTGGGGCCTGCGATCGGCGGCGTGCTGTATGCGCTCGGCGAGTCGACGCTCGAGGTCGACGGCGCGCTGCTGGTCTACGCCGTCGCCCTGGCGCTGCTGGCGATCGTGGTGTGGCTGATCGCCGGCGTGCGCCCGGTGCGCGCGCCGCAGTCGAAGGAGCCGGTGACCACGCAGGAGTTCTTCGAGGGCCTGCGCTTCGTGTTCAGCCGCCGGCCGGTGCTCGGCGCGATCTCGCTCGACCTGTTCGCGGTGCTGTTCGGCGGCGCGACCGCGCTGCTGCCGGTGTTCGCGGCCGACATCCTGCACGTCGGCCCGGTCGGGCTCGGGACGCTGCGCACCGCGCCCGGCGTCGGCGCGGCGCTGACCGCGGCCTTCCTCGCGACGCGGCCGATCGAGCGGCATGCGGGGCGCTGGATGTTCGGCGGCGTCGGCCTGTTCGGCGTGGCGACGGTGGTGTTCGGCGTCTCGACCTCGTTCGTGGTCTCGCTGGTCGCGCTGTTCCTGCTGGGCGTCGGCGACATGGTCAGCGTGTTCGTGCGTCACCTGCTGGTGCAGCTGGAGACGCCCGATGCGATCCGCGGCCGCGTCAGTGCGGTCAGCGCGATGTTCATCGGCGCCTCGAACGAGCTCGGCGAGTTCGAGAGCGGCGTGACGGCGAAGTGGTTCGGCACCGTGCCCGCGGTGGTGTTCGGCGGCGCGGCCTGCGTGGCGGTGGTGCTCGCCTACCTGCGCCTCTTCCCGGAGCTGCGCCGGCTCGACCGGTTCCCGCAGCCGCAGGCCTGAGCCGCCCGACCTGGAGAGGGCAAGGGCTGGCCGCTTGCCCGCCGGGCGAGACTGTATGAATATACAGCCATGCCGACCCGATCCCCACCTCCCCCGGGCCGCGGTGCCCTGTCGCGCCCGCCCGGCCGCTTCGCCCGCACGGTCACCGAGGCCGTGGACGACGGCTGGGAGGCCGGCAGCGACGATCCGGCCGACGCGCTGCCCGACAGCACCGCGATCTCGGTGCTGCCGGAGCATGCCCGGTCGATCGTCACCCGCAACGACTCGCCGGACATCATGTTCGACCAGTCGATCAATCCGTATCGCGGCTGCGAGCACGCTTGCGTCTACTGCCTAGACGGGGCAACGCGTGTACTGATGGCGGATGGTCGGACCCGACCCATTGCGGAACTCGAGGCGGGCGCACGCGTCATCGGAACGTCTCGCAGCGGTCACTACCGCCGATATGTGCCCACGGTGATCACGGCGCGGTGGGTGACGCGCAAGCCCGCGTTTCGGGTCTCCCTGGCCGACGGTACACAGTTGGTTGCAAGCGGGGATCACCGATTCCTGACCGAGCGCGGCTGGAAGTTCGTCGCGAACGACCCGGTAAAGCCGCAGCGGCCGCGCCTTACCCTCGACAACTCCTTGATGGGCATTGGCCACTGGGACCGTGCGCCGAGGCTCGCCGACGTCGAGGCTTATCGCCGCGGGTATCTTTGCGGGGTCATCCGCGGCGACGGCCATCTCGCCGTCCACCGCCGTGCGCGGCCGGATCGTGGACCCGAGGATCGTCACACCTTTCGGCTGGCCATGGCAGACGGACAGGCGCTCGAGCGGGCAGCGGCCTACCTCTCGGGCTTTGGCGTAAGCACGGATTCGTTCCTGTTCAGCCGGCGCTCATCGGCAAGGGCTGAATTGCGGGCGATCCGCTGCAGTTCCCGGCGCGCGGTCGAGGCTGTCTTCCGTCTGGTGGCATGGCCTCCCATCGACGATCCGGACTGGATGCGAGGATTCGTGTCAGGGATGTTCGATGCCGGGGGCTCGGCGGCGCGCGGGGTCGTCCGCTTGACCAATACCGACGACACGATCATCGGTCGGCTTCGCAGCGCCTTGTGCTGCTTCGGATTCGAGTCCGTGCTGGACACCCCGCGGCCGGGCGTCAATCGGCCTGTCCAGTGCCTCCGTGTTCGCGGTGGGTTGGCAGCGTTCGTCCGGTTCGTCGACTGGTTCGACCCGAGTATCGACCGCAAGCGCCTGCTCGAGGGTATGGCGGTCAAGTCGAGCGCTGCCCTCGAGGTCGTAAACATCGAACCTTTGCCGGGCCGTCGTGAACTGGTGGACATCACGACGGGTACCGGCGACTTCATCGCGAATGGGGTGATCAGCCACAATTGCTACGCTCGTCCGAGCCACGCCTACGTCGACCTCTCGCCCGGCATCGACTTCGAGACCCGCCTCTTCTACAAGGTCGATGCCGCGCGGCTGCTCGAGCAAGAGCTGGCGAAGCCACATTATGTCTGCAAGCCGATCATGCTCGGCGCCAACACCGATCCGTACCAGCCCATCGAGAAGCGGCTGCGGGTCACCCGCAGCGTGCTCGAGGTGCTGGCACGGGCCCGCCATCCGGTGGCGGTGGTCACCAAGGGCGCGCTGCTCGAGCGCGACCTCGACCTGCTCGCCGACCTCGCCCGCGACGGCCTCGCGCGGGTCGCGCTCAGCCTGCCGACGCTCGATCCGGCGCTGAAGCGGATCCTCGAGCCGCGCGCCGCGTCGCCGGCGGCGCGGCTGCGCCTGATGCGCCGCCTCGCCGACGCCGGCGTGCCGGTCTCGGTGCTGGTGGCGCCGGTGATCCCGGTGCTCACCGACCACGAGGTCGAGCGCGTGCTGGAGGCCAGTGCCGCCGCCGGCGCGAGCCGCGCGGGCTACGTGTTGCTGCGCTTGCCGCATGAGGTCAAGACCCTGTTCCGGGAGTGGCTCGAGGCGCACTTCCCGGACACGGCCGCGCACGTCATGTCGCGGGTCGCCGCGATGCGCGACGGCCGCGACAACGATCCGGCGTTCGGGACGCGGATGCGCGGGCAGGGCGTGTTCGCCGCCCTGCTGCGGCAGCGCTTCGCGACGGCCTGTCGCCGCCTGGGCCTCGACACCCGCCACGAGCTCGGGCTGGCGACCCACCTGTTCCGTCGACCGTCGGCTGCGGGTGCGGCGGCGGCCGGCCAGCTGTCACTGGACTTCTAGGGAACCGAAACGCGGCGGAGCGGTCCTTCACCTCGTAAGGGACGTGGCACATACTCGTAGGGCGCGGATCCGCGCACCTTCGCAAGGGGCTAGAGATATGGAACTTCGCCAGCCGCCGAGCCGACCGGCCGTCGCACTGCCGGTCGCGGCGCTGTGTCTCGCGCTGCTCCCGGGTTGCATGACCGCCCGCATCGAGGAATCGCGCGAGCTGCAGACCAAGATCGCCGACCATGAGGCCGTGGTGATCCTCGCCAAGCCGCAGATCGAGGGTGCGACGGCCGAGGACGGCTTCATGGACTGCGTCAGTGGCAACCTCGGTTCGGGCAGCCGCAAGCTGCAGGTGCGCGACAACGACAAGTTCGTCGACCAGCTGTTCCCGTGGTTCGAGCCGGGCACCGCGCCCACGCGGCCCGAGGGTGTGACGTCGGTGCTGTCGCGCCCGGGCGTCAGCGAGCGCATCGCCGAGACCGGCGTCCGCTACATCGTCTGGCTCGACGGCAACACCCGCAAGACCGACGGGGGCGGCAGCCTCGCCTGCGGGGCCGCGCCCGGGGCGGCCGGCTGCATCGGCTTCGGCTGGTGGGAAAAGGAATCCGCCTACGAGGCGACCATCTGGGATCTGAAGCAGGCCAAGTCGGCCGGCTCGGTCGGCACCAACGTCACCGGCACCTCGGCGATCGTCGGCGCGGTCGTGCCGCTGCCGTTCATCGCGCGCGTCGAGGGCACGGCCTGCAATCGCATGGCCGAGCAGTTGCGCTCCTTCTTCCAGGGCGGCGGGGAAGTGACCGCCGCCGCCGGCGACCCGGGCACATGACCGCTTCGCTCCCGGTCCGCGTCCTGGTCGGCGGCGCGCTCGCGCTGCTGCTGTCCGGCTGTCCCGAGCAGCAGAGCTCGGGCGGCGGTGGCAGTGCCGGCATGCCTTCGCCGAGCGGGGGTGGCAGCAGCGGGGGTGGCAGCACGGGCGGTGGCAGCAGCGGCGGTGGCGGGGCCGGCATCCCCGGCACCACCGGCGGCGGCAGTGCCGGCGGTGGCGCCGGCCTGCCCGGCAGCGCCGGCGGCAGTTCGGGCAGCAGTTCCGGCGGCAGCAGCGGCGGTGGCGCGGGGCTGCCCGGCGCCGCGGGCGGCAGCGAATCCGGCAGCGGTGGCATGGGCGGCAGCGCCGGCGCGGGTACCCCCGGCGGCAGTGCCTCCGGCAACGGCAGTGCGGGCGGCAACGGCAGTGGCGGCGGTTCCGCGGGTACCGAGACCGGTACGGCGGGTCAGGCCGGTGGCGGCGTCTCGACCACGGTCGGCACCGGCGCAGGCAGCGTCACGCGCAATCCCGACGGCTCGGTCACAGTGAACCCGCCGCAGGCCGGCCTGCCCGGGTTGCCGGGGCTGCCCGGCATGCCGGGTGCCGGCACGGGCGGCCGGGGCGACAGCGCGGGCACGCCCGGCGATCCGGCCGGCGGTGGCGCCGGCGGCGGCGGGGCCGGTGCCGGAACGACCGGGCAGGGCGGCGGTGCGGGCGCTGGCGCGGGCGCGGGTGGCTCTGCCGGGACCGAAGCCGGCGCCATGGGTGGCGCGGCGGGCCGGGCCGGCGCGGGTGCTGGCGCCGGCAGTGGCGGTGCGGGCAGTGCCGGTGCGGGTGGCGCCGCGGCGGGCGGTGGTGCGGCCGGTGCCGGTGCGGGCGGCGGCGGTTCCGCCGGGACGGTGATGACGCCCGAGGAACGCCGCGCGGTGCTCGACCGGCGCCTCGAGGAGAGTCTCGGCCAGTTCGACAAGACGCTCGCCGGCGAGCAGGCGCGCAACGCCGCCGAGCGCGACTCGCGCTCCGCGACCGGTGCCGGCAGCAGCTCCGAGGGTGACGGCGCAGGCGGTGGGCTCGGCGACGGGACGCTCGCCGGCGCAGGCGGGCGCCCCGGCGACCTGCGGTCCGAGGGCGCGGACGGCGCCGAGGGTGCCTCGCAGTCCTCCGGCCGCGGCGAGTCGGCTGGCGGCGGCAACGGCCAGGATCGCGGCACGGTGTCCGGCGCCGGCAGCGGCGGCCCGGATCGCAGCCGGCCTTCGGGGGACGACGACGACATCGTCGCGCGGCGCCTGCGCCGCGCGGCCGAGCAGGAGACCGATCCGGAGCTGAAGGAGAAGCTCTGGAAGGAATACGAGGAATACAAGCGCAACTCACGCAAGTGAGGCGCGCGGTCCAGCCACGGAAGACGCACATGACCGACGCCCCCTGCATCGAACGCCCATCGCGCCGCCGGCCGCTCGCGCTGTTCGGCCTGCTCGCGGCCAGCCTGCTCGCGGCCGGCTGCGTCGTGAAGGAGACCAAGCCGCTGCCGAAGCTGGCGGCGGTGCAGGCGACGCAGCAGATCCCGCAGGACGAGCTGCTCGACGTCGCCATCCACGAGTTCGATCCCGGGGTGCCGAAGGACGTCACCGACGAGGACGTGCTCGCCAAGCGTCGCATCTACCCCGACGTGCGCAAGGCCGAGGCGCGGATGCTGCCTGCGAAGCTGCGCGCGACCCTCGAGTCGACGGGCCAGTGGGGCGCGGTGCGCGTCGTGCCGCAGGCGGTGCAGTTCGTCGACGTGACCGTCGATGGCCGCATCCTCGCCTCGACCGGCACCGAGCTGTCGCTCGCGATCACCGCGCGCGACGCCAGTGGCCGCGTCTGGATCAACGACAAGGTCTACCGCAGCCCGGCGGACATCGGTTCCTACAAGACCGAGGCCGCGCTGCGCGCCCGCGACCCGTTCCAGAACGTCTACGTGCAGGTCGCGAACGACCTGCTCGCCGCGCGCAGCAAGCTCGCGCCGGCCGATCGCCGCGAGGTGCGGCGCGTCGCCGAGCTGCGCTTCGCGCAGGACCTCGCCCCCGACGCCTTCGCCTCCTACCTGCGCAAGGACGAGCAGGGGCTGCTGCGCCTCGCGCGCCTGCCGGCGGCCGAGGATCCGCTGCTCGAGCGCATCCACCGCATCCGCGAGCGCGATGCCGGCGTGATCGACACGGTCGACGGCTACAACGGCAACTTCACCGACAAGCTGAGCGATTCCTACGGCAGCTGGCGGCGCACCAGCTTCGACGCGATCGAGAAGGAGGACCGCGCCCGCTCGCAGGCCCGCGCCCGCACCGCGCTCGGCGCGGCCGCGGTGCTCGCCAGCATCTTCGTGTCGGGCAACTGCGCGCCGAACGACTGGAACTGCCAGCGCATGGAACAGGCGGCGCGCACCGCCGGCACGATCGGCGGCACCGCCGCGGTGCTGTCGGGCATCAAGAAGTTCTCCGACGCCAAGGTCGCGGCGCAGGAAGTGAACGAGCTCGCCACCAGCTTCCAGAACGAGGTCGCGCCGCAGGTGGTCGAGCTCGAGGGACGCACCCTGAAGCTGACGGGTACCGCCGAGGAGCAGTATCGCGAGTGGCGGCGGCTGCTCGCGGAGCTCTACCGCGAGGAGACTGGCGGCGTCGCCGCGGTGCCGCTCGCCCCCCCGGGCGCCGGCGCGCCCGCGGCGGCACCCGCATCGCGCCCGTAGTCGTACAATCCGGTCCGCATGCTCACACTCGACAAGGGTGCCCTGCTGTGCGGCCGCTTCACGCTGATCGAGCGCCTCGGCACCGGCGGACAGGGCGAGGTCTGGCGCGCGCACGACGCGACGCGGCACGAGGACGTGGCGCTGAAGGTGCTGCATCCCGAGGTGGCGCGCTCGCCTGATTCCTGGGAGAGCCTGCGGCACGAGTACGCGGTCGCGCAGCGCCTCGGCCACCCCGGGATCGTCGAGATCGGCGAGCCGCTGCGCGACCACGAGGCGACGGTCCTGCCGATGACGCTGGCCACCGGAGACCTGCGGCGGCTGCGCGGCGAGCCGTACACGCGGATCGTGCCGGCGCTGCTCGAGATCGCGCGCGCGCTCGACCATGCGCATTCGCGCGGCGTGATCCACCGCGACCTGAAGCCGAGCAACGTGCTGATCGACGTCGAGGGGCACATCAACCTCTCGGACTTCGGCATGGCGGCGCTCGACGGCGTGCCGCCGCACGGCGGCATCGGCTCGCCCTTCAGCGCGAGCCCGCAGCAGATCGAGGGCGAGCCGCCGACCCCGGCCGACGACGTCTACGGCCTCGGCGCGCTCGCCTACGAGCTGCTGTCGGGCTATCCGCCCTACTACCCGAACTTCGAGCCGCGCGTCGTGATCGGCGCGCCGGTGCCCGAGCTGCTGCCGATCCACGCGGCGCCGCCGCGCCTCGTGCACCTGGTGATGCGCATGCTCGCCAAGGATCCGGCCGAGCGGCCGTCGTCGATGGACGACCTGCAGGAAGAACTGCATGCGGTGCTGCAGGACACGGTCAGCACCGGGGCGGAGGAGACGGACGCCCTGCCGGCGGGCATCGGTCCGGCCGCCGGGGCCGGGGCCGGGGTCGCGGCGGTCGATGAGCCCCTGCCGGCCGACCCCGACGACACGGCCCGGACCGAGGCGCTGCAGGTCGAGACCGATCCGGCGGTCGACGTGCGGGTCGAGGCGCCGCGCGTCGAGCCCGAGACGCTGCACGCCGTGCCGCCCCCGGTCGGGGCCGGGCCTGCCCCGCGCCTCGCCACGGCGCGCGACGACGAGCTGATCCTGACCGAGGCCGAGCTCGAGCCCGATGCCGCAGAGCCGGCCACCGGCTCGCGCACCACGGCGGTCCTCAAGTGGGCCGGCCTCGCCGCGCTCGCGGCGGCGCTGGTCGGGGTGTTCGTGTTCCTGCCGCGGATCGCCGAGCAGCGCGCCGCGCAGATCGCGCCGGCGGCCGATGCCCCCGCCGCGCCGGCCGCGGTTCCCGCGGCGGACGGCAAGGCGGACGGGCCGGGCGCGCCGCCCGCGCCCGATCCCCAGCAGCAGTTCGCGACCCTGCGCGAAGCCTTCGACTCGCGGCTGGCCGCGCTCGAGCAGCGTGGCGCGGCCGTCTGGGGGGGGCCGGCGTTCGCCGGTGCGAAGGCGCTCGGCGCCGACGCGGTCGCGGCGCTCGATGCCGGCAACACGGAGATCGCCTTCGACCGCATCAAGGTCGCGACCCAGCGCCTGGAGCGGCTCGCGGGCGAGGCACCGGCTGCGGCGCTGTCGCAGGTCGAGGCCGGCGAGCGGGCCCTGGCGGCGGGCCAGACGCAGGTCGCGCGCCAGGCATTCGAGCTCGCTCAGCAGATCGAGCCCGGCAACGCGCGCGCCGCGGCCGGGCTGAAGCGCACCGGCGGGCTCGCGCCGGTGCTGCCGCTGCTGGCCGAGGCCGAGACCGCGCTCGCCGCGGGCAACGCGGCGCGGGCCGCCGAGCTCTACGAGCAGGTGCTGAAGGGCGATCCGCAGAACGCCGCCGCGAGCGAGGGCCTGAGGCGCGCGCGCGGCACGGTGTCCGACGAGGCGTATGCGCGCCAGGTCGGCGATGCGCTCGCCAGCCTCCGCGCCGGCCGCTACGACGAGGCGCGCCAGGCGCTCGAGCGCGCGCGGGCGCTGCGCCCGCAGGCGGCCGAGGTCGCCGCGGGCTTCGCCGAACTCGCCTCGGCGCTCGCCGGCCGCGACCTCTCCGGCGCGCGCGCGCGCGGCGCCGAGCTCGAGGGCGCCGAGCGCTGGGCGGAGGCGCTGACGGTCTACGAAGGCGTGCTGGCGCAGGACCCGAGCGTGGAGTTCGCACGCGCCGGGCGCGAGCGGGCGATGCCACGCGCGGAACTCGCGCGCAGCCTGCAGGGTCTGATCGACAGGCCCGATCGCCTCGCCGCCGCCGAAGTACGCGCCGAGGCCGCGCGGCTGCTGGCCCGGGCGCGGGCGGTCGCCAGCCCGGGCCCGCTGCTGCGCTCGCAGGCCAGCAAGGTCGAGGCGCAGCTGCCGCTCTACGAGAGGCCGGTCCGCATCGCGCTGGAATCGGACGGGCTCACCAGCATCGCGATCCAGCGGGTCGGGGCCCTGGGCAGCTTCGCGCGACAGGAGGTCGAATTGAAGCCGGGACGTTACGTCGTGGTCGGGACGCGTGCGGGTTACCGCGACGTCCGGCGCGAGATCCTGGTGGCGCCCGGGCAGGCGCCGGCCCCCGTCCAGGTCCGCTGCGTCGACCCCATCTAGCCCCATGGATGCACCGCCGTCGATCAGGCTGCGCGAGCCGGCCGGCGAGCGCCGGATCGATGCGCCGCTGCGCATCGGCGGCGGCGCCGGCGACCTCGTGCGAGTGCCGGGCGCGGACGACGGCGCGGCCCTGCGGGTCGAGTGGCGCGGTGACGGCTGGATCGTGTTCCCGGATGCGCCCGCGGCGGCGCCAGCGGATGCGGACGCGGCGGCCGCGCACCGCGGGCCGCTGCTCGTCAACGGCGAGCCACTCGGCGCGGCCGGCCACGAGCTGCGCGCCGGCGACGTGTTCTCGATCGGCGAGGCCCGCGTCGTCGCATCGCGCCTCGAGCCCGCCAGCCTCGACCTCGACGTCCGCCACCTCGTCGGCAACGACACGATCGCGCCGCTGAACGCGGTGGCGCGCTCGCGCGCCGACGCGGAGGATGCGGCCGACGCCGAGGTGGTGGCGGCGGAGCTCGACCTCGGCGAGGCCGGTGCCGGAACGGCCGGCGGCGGCGTGGACGGCGCGCGCCGCGGCAGCGCCGCGGCCAACCGCCGGCTGCTGCTCGGAGCGCTCGCGATCTGCGGCCTGGTGCTCGCCTTCCTGTTCGGCATCGTCGGGCGGCTGCAGCGCGTCGCGATCGAGGTCGAGCCCGCGGATAGCTCGGTCGGCAGCTCGGGCCTCGTGTCCTGGTATTCGGCGCCGACGCTGTTCGTGCTGCCCGGCACGCACATGGTGCGCGGCGAGCGCGAGGGCTACGCGCCGCTCGAGCGGCGGCTCGAGGTGCGCGAGGGCCAGCCTGCGCGGCTGGCGCTGCGCCTCACCAAGCTGCCGGGCATCGTCGCGATCGACACCGGCGGCGTCGCCGCCACCGTGACCGTCGATGGGGCCGAGGCGGGGCGCGCGCCCGGCGAGCTGTCGATCCCCGCGGGGGAGCGCACGCTTACGCTGCGCGCCGAGCGCCACCTCGACGTGGTGCAGAAGATCACGGTCGAGGGCGCCGGCGCCCGCCAGGAGCTCGCGGTGCAGTTGCAGCCGTCGTGGGGCCGGCTCGCGGTGTCGGTGACGACCCCCGGCGCATCGGTCGCGGTCGAGGGTGCGGCCGCGCCGCAGCCGCTGCCGGCGACGCTCGACCTGCCCGCCGGCGTGCACCGCCTGCGCATCACCGCGCCGGGCGCGCGCGAGTGGGCGAGCACGGTGCTGGTCAAGGCCGGCGAGACCACGACGCTCGGGCCGCTGACGCTCGGCGCGCCGGACGCCACGCTGGTCGTGCGCTCGAGCCCGGCCGGGGCCGAGGTGACGGTCGCGGGCGCGTTCCGCGGCCGCACGCCGCTCGAGCTGGCGCTGCCGGGCGGCACCGAGTACGACGTGCTGGTCACGCGCGCCGGGCACGCGACCTGGCAGCGGCGCGTCGCGGCCGAGTCCGGCGGGCGCATCGCGCTCGACGCGCGGCTGCAGCCGATCACGACGACGCTGACGATCCGCGGCGAGCCGGCCGATGCCGAGGTGTTCGTCGACGGCACCTCGCGCGGCCGCGCGCCGGCGACGCTCGAGCTGCTCGCGACGCGCCACCAGGTCGAGGTGCGGCGGCCGGGCTCGCAGCCGTTCCGCGCCGAGGTCGACCTGACGCCAGCGCTGGCGCGCACCGTCGAGTACGCGCTGACGCCGGAGGGCCGCGCGCCCGGCTGGAAGCCGCCGTCGGAGACGCTGACGGGCAAGCTCGGCACCGCGCTGCGCCTGGTGCCGGCCGGCAGCTTCCAGATGGGCAGCGAGCGGCGCGAGCAGGGACGGCGGCCGAACGAGACGCTGCGGCGCGTGACGCTCTCGCGGCCGTTCTACATCGCCGTGCGCGAGGTGACCAACGCGGAGTTCCGCCGCTTCCGCCCGAACCACGCCTCGGGCTACGTCGACAAGCGCAGCGTCGACCTCGACGCGCAGGCCGTGACCGGCGTCAGCTGGACCGATGCCGTGCAGTACTGCAACTGGCTGTCGGAGCAGGAAGGCCTGCCCCCCGCCTACGAGCAGAAGGGCGGCGGCTGGGTGCTGAAGTCGCCGCCGACCACCGGCTACCGCCTGCCGACCGAGGCGGAGTGGGAATACGCGGCGCGCTTCGCCGGCGCCGACCGTCCGGCGCGCCGCTACGACTGGGGCGATGCGCTGCCGGTGCCGCCGGGCCACGCCAACCTCGCGGGCAGCGAGGCCGCGGTGGCGGTCGAGCGCACGCTCGACGGCTGGACCGACGACTATCCGTCGGTGGCGCCACCCGGCCGCTTCACGCCGAACGCGCTCGGCCTGTTCGACGTGACGGGCAACGTCTCGGAGTGGACCCAGGACGTCTATGCCTCGTTCATCGAGCCCGCGCCCGTCACCGACCCGACGGGCCCGGCGGGCAGCGGCTCGCGGCGCGTGATCAAGGGCAGCAACTGGCGTACCGCGTCGTTCAGCGAACTGCGCGCGGCCTGGCGCGAGGGCGCCGAGGGCGGATCGCAGGACATCGGCTTCCGGGTGGCGCGCCATGTCGACTGAACGGGAAGACACCCCGCGACACGAGGTGGCCGGGACGCGGGAACCGGCGAGCGTCGCAGAGGTCCACCTCGACGCCGGCGAGGCGCGCCCGCGCGGGCGACGCCAGCCGGCGCAGTGGCGGATGATCTTCGTCACCGGGCTGTTCGCCGCCACCGTCTACGCCGCCACCGAGGGGCTGCTGCGCATGGCGGTGGATGCGCCGCCGGCCACGTCCCCAGGCCGCGAGGCACCGGCGCCGGCGCCGCCGGGCGAGGGTGGCCCCGCGCCGGGCGGGCCTGCGCCGGCGACGGGTCCGACTCCTGCGCCCGCGCCCGCGCCGGCGCCCGGCGCGACGCCTGCGACCGCCGGCGAGCGGCCGTCGCCCGCGGGCGAGACACCGGCTGCGGGCGACCCGGGCGACACCAACGAGGCGGAACCCGCCGAAGGGCCCCGCCGCGCCGCGCCGCCGAAGTCCTCCGACGAGGAGGCGCCGGAATTCCGCGAATCCGCGGACAACAACATCAGCCTGCCGATCGACATATGAACCGAAAACTGCCCAACGAATTCTTCTTCACCCTGGTGTCGCTGGCGCTGGCGATCGTGATCGTGCACTCGGCCTACGTGCTGCACGTGCGGCCGATGGCCGAGGCGATCATGACCGGCGACCGCGAGAAGATGGCCGCGGACCCCAACTACGTGCCGCAGCGCTCGATCTACATCGTGGTCAAGGACTACGAGCAGGAGGCGACCATCGTGCTGATGCTCTGGGCGCTGGCGCTGATGGGCTACAAGGCACTCGCGCAGCGCGAGGAGGCGCGCGCGCTCGAGCAGGCGCCGCTGAAGCTCGCCGAGGGCATGAAGATCCTGCCCGAGGACACGCGCGAGTACTCGCGGCAGATCGAGAGCCTGCCGGTCGAGCAGCGCAACCTGCTGGTGCCGCGCGCGGTGCTCGCGGCGCTGGCGCGCTTCGGCGCGACGCGCAACGTGCAGGATGCCTCGACGGTCGCCCACGCCGTCTGCCAGTCGGAGGCCGAGCGGCTCGACTCCGAGCTCTCGATGCTGCGCTACATCGCCTGGGCGATCCCTGCCATCGGCTTCATCGGCACCGTGCGCGGCATCGGCGACGCGCTGTCGCAGGCGCACAAGGCGGTCACCGGCGACATCTCGGGCGTCACCGAGGGCCTCGGCGTCGCCTTCAACTCCACGCTGATCGCGCTGCTGTTGTCGATCCTGCTGATGCTACTGCTGCAGCAGCTGCAGCAGGTGCAGGAACGCCACGTGCTCGACACCGAGACCTGGCTCGACCAGCGCGTGATCCGCAACCTCCAGGCCCGCGCGTGA
>JALORN010000066.1 GCA_025458905.1 Steroidobacteraceae bacterium | reverse complement strand
TTTGTTTTCTGGCCCCCCAGGTGCCAGAAAACAAATTCGTCCCCCTTTTCTCAAAAAAATAAATCTGTCCCCTTTTCCTCCCTTTCCCCCCCTCTTCCCCCTCAGAACCTCATGCGCAGCGTGACGCCGTAGGCGCGCGGGTCGCCGGGCTGGCCGGCGACCAGGCCGGTGTCGCCGGGCGTGGTCGCGAGCAGCTCGTAGTAGTCCTCGTCGAAGGCGTTGCGCAGCCAGGCCTGCACGTCCCAGCCGGCGTCGGAGCGGTAGCCGAGGCGCAGGTTGTGCACGGCATAGCCCTCGACGTCGGTGTAGATCGAGCGCGAGGCATTCGACGAGAAGGTCGAGCGGTAGTTGCCGTCGAGGCCGACGTAGGCCTCGCCACGGCTGCCGAAGACCGACGCAGGGAACCCGTACTCGCCGCCGTAGGACGCGGCCCACTTCGAGATGCCCGGCAGCCACTGGCCCGAGATGTCGCAATTGGCGGGGCTGATGCCGCCCGGGGTGCCCGGCGCGCTCGGCGCCTGTCCGGCGGCCGCGACGGTGCCGCCCGAGAGCTCGGGCGGGCACGGCGCATCGACGAACTTCGCGTAGGTGCCGTCGGTGTATGCGGCGTTGACGTAGAGGTTCAGGCGCTCGGTCGGGCGTATGGAGAAATCCAGCTCGACACCTTGCACCCGCACCTCGTCGGCGTTGGCGAGGTAGCCGCGCAGCACCGCGAGCTGTGCGTTGCGGACGTTGGCCTGGTAATCGCGCACCTGCGTGACGTACGCCGCCACGTTGGCACGCGCACGCCCGCCGAGGAATTCGGATTTCAGGCCCACCTCGAAGTGATCGATCGTCTCCGGGTCCACGGTCGCCGCGGCGAGGATCGGCTGGTTGGCCGCATCGAGCGGCAGGCCGGCGAGGTTGATGCCGCCGGTCTTGAAGCTGCGCGCGTACTTGCCGAAGGCGAGTGCGCCGCCCGGGAGGTCGTAGGCCAGGGTCAGGTCGTAGGAGACGTTCCAGTCGTCGAAAGTGGCGCGGTACGCCTGCGGGGCGAGGATGCTGCGCTGCTCGGCGGTGAGCGGCGTGTTGGTCCCGTTGGTCACGGTGGCGACGTAGTCGGCGTCCTTGTCGTCGTAGTTGATCCGCAGGCCGGGCTGGATGCTGAAGCGCTCGGTGACGCGCCAGTCGAGCTGGCCGAAGGCCGCCGCGCTGGTGTTGGCGAAGCGGATGTCGTTGAGCGAGCGCAGGCCGTCCAGCGTCGCCGGGTTGTTGGCGGCGGCAGTCGCGGGATTCAGCAGCCAGCGACTCGCCGCCCGGCCCTGCTCCTGGATGCCGGCGGTGGTCAGGTCCTGGCGGAAGCCGAACAGGCCGACGACGAAGTCGACGTCGTCGTTCGCCCAGGCATAGCGCAGCTCCTGCGTGTACTGGTCCTGCTTGGACGGGTTGTTCGAGCGGGTGGTGATCGGCAGGCCGGTGAAGTCGCGGTCGTTCGACGGCAGCCAGTTCCAGAAGCGCCACGCCGTCACCGAGGTCAGCGTGCCCTCGCCGAGCTGCCACTCGGCGAGCAGCGAGGCGCCGCCGAGCTCCTGCTCGGCGCGCAGCGTCGCATCGAGGTCGGTCAGCCGGTCGAACGCATCGGTGCTCGGCGGTGCGTAGCGGAACGCGGCGGCGAGGGCAGCGAACTGTCGGTTGAGCGGCCGCTGGGTCGCACCGACCCGCGCGTAGATCTGGACGCAGCACTCCGGGTTCTGGTGGCTGTAGTCGCCGGAGAACGTCAGCTCGAGGTCGTCGGTCGCCTTCCACAGAACCTGGCCGCGGACGCCGAGGTTGTCCTGCGAGTTCAGGTCGCGCCCGGTGACGACGTTGCGGATCAGGCCGTCGCGTTCGGTATAGGAGACGGCAAACCGACCCGCGACCGAGTCGCTGCCGAGCGCGCCCGACACCGAGCCCTTGGCCTGCACGAAGCCGAACTCGCCGGCGCTGATCTCGGCCTGCGCCTCGGGCTCGAAGCTCGGGGGACGCGAGCTGACGTTGATCGCGCCGGCGGTGACGTTCTTGCCGTAGAGCGTGCCCTGCGGGCCGCGCAGGATCTCGACGCGATCGACGTCGAGGAAGTCGAAGGTCGCCGCCGCGATGCGGCCCTGGTAGACCTGGTCGACGTAGAGGCCGACACCCTGCTCGATGCCATCGTTGGTCAGGCCGAACGGTGCACCGAGGCCGCGGATGTTGACCGCGGTGTTGCGCGGGTTGGTCGAGAAGAACTGCAGCGTCGGCTCGAGCTGCGTCAGGCGGCCCACGTTGAAGGCGCCGGCCGACTCGAGTGCGGCCGCATCGAGCACCGAGATCGCGATCGGCACGTCCTGCGCCGCCTCGGCGCGGCGGCGCGCGGTGACCAGCACCTCGCCGATCTCTTCCCCGGCCGCGCCGTCGTCGGCATCCGCCGCCGCAGCCGCCCCGGCACTGCACGCGGCGAGCCACGCGGCGACGAGGGCGAGGGCGCGGACGTGGGCGGCGACGAGGCGTGACATCTGTGCGACTCCCGGGAATCTCGAACGGGGCCGGTAGCGTGGACGCGGCCGGGTCAGTTAGCGGTCGCTCGCCGGTGACAGGGCGGTGACAAGCGCTGGCGCGGGCAGACCGTTTGGGCATGAGCAGATAACCCGTCCGCTCCGGCCCGCGCGTTGCCCCTCGGACGGACGGTCGCTAGGCTTGACGCCCGACATCCTCGACCCGACGCGCGGCGCAGCGTCCCGCGCGGCCTCGCGTCGACGGCCCGCCGGCAGCGTCGCGCACGCCGGGCCCGCGAGCTGGAGCCCGCCTTGGAAGCGTCCCGCAAGAGCAGTTCATCGATCGGCCTCGGCTCGTGGCTCGGCGGCGGCAGTGCGCTGGTGGTCGCGATCGCGGTCGCGGCGATGGCCTTCGCCTGCTCGATCGTGCTCGGCCGGCTGGTCGAGGCGCAGGCGCTGGCGCGCGTGCAGCTGGCCGCCGCCTCGGCGCGCGACCAGCTGCGCCGCATCGGCGAGGACACGCTGAGCGATGCACGCGTGCTCGCCGAGCGGCCGACGCTGCAGCGGCTGCTGGCCACCGACGACCCGCGCGGCCTCGAGTTCTTCCTGCGGCGCTTCTGCCAGTCGAGCCTCAACGACGCCTGCGCGATCCTCGGCCCGTCCGGCACGCTCGCCGTCGTCGGCACGGCGATGCCCTGGGAACAGGTGATCGCCGCGATGCGCGAGCAGGGCGAGCGCTTCATCGTCGCGCCTCGCGACGGCAGCGCGCTCGCCTGGGGCGCGACCGTGACAGTGACCGGGTTCCCGGAATGGCGCGCGGTCGCGCTGCGGGTCATCACGCCGGCGCTGCTGGCCGACATGGGCCAGGATGCCGGCGCGGGCCTGCGGCTGCTGAACTTCGCGACCTATGGCGCGCCCGAGTCCGACGAGTTCACCGTACTGCACGCGCGCGCGCTCGCGGCGAGTGACGTGGGCGATGCAGGCGCTGCGGGTGACGCGGCCCCCCGCGCGACGAGCGCTGCTGCCAACGGCGCTGCTGGCATGCGCGCTGCTGGCATCAGCACCGCTGGCTCGGGCACCGCCGGGTCGGCTGCGGCGCCCATCCGCTCCGGCCAGGCGTTCGGCGCGACGCTCGTGGTCGAGGCGCCGACCGGCGAGGTCGTCGGGCTGCTCGATGCCGACCTCGACGGCGCGAGCTTCGCCACGAGCGTGCAGGACTTCCAGCGCTGGCTGGCGCTGGTCGCGCTCGGCGTGGCCGCCATCGCCGGCGTGGCCGGCCTCCTCTATGGGCGCTGGCTGGCACGGCCCGTGGTCGAGTTGCGCGACGCGGCGCTGCGCATCGGCCGCGGCGACCTGTCGGTGTCGATGCCGGCGGTGGCGCCGAGCGAGGTCGGCGCGCTGGCGCGGACCATGGAGGAGATGCGCGGCAACCTCACCGAGCTGACCGACGCCCTTCGCCGCAGCGAGGCCGAGGCGCGCGCGGTGCTCGGCGGCATCACCGAGGGCGTCTACGCGGTGGATGCCGAGCGACGCATCCGCTACGCCAACCCGCAGGTGATGCGGCTGCTGCAGCGACCCGAGTCCGAGGTGATCGGCCGCTTCTGCGGCGACGTGCTGCGGCCGCGGCCCGGCGCGGACGGCCGCCGCCCCTGCGAGGCCGAGTGCCCGATCCTGCGCGCCCGCGGCAGCGACGGCCAGGCGCGCGCCGCCGAGACCCTGTGCCTCGAGGCGGGCGCCACGCGCTCGACCGTGATCGTGAGCGCCGCGCCGGTCGGCGGCCAGCAGGTGCAGGTGATCCGCGACGAGACCGACCTCGAGGCCGCGCGCCGCGCGCGCGACAGCGTGCTCGGCAACATCTCGCACGAATTCCGCACCCCGCTCGCCGCGCAGCTCGCCTCGATCGAGATGCTGCGCGAGGGGCTCGCGACGCTCGGGCCCGAGCCGCAGGCGGAGCTGCTCGGCAACGTCGAGCGCGGCGTGCTGCGCCTGATGCGCCTCGTCGACAACCTGCTCGAGAGCGTGCGCATCGAATCCGGCCAGCTCGAGATCCGGCGGCGCTCGGTCGACCTCGACGAGGTGATCGACGAGGCGCTGGCGCTGCTCGGGCCGCTGTTCGCGCAGCGCAGCCTGCGGGTGCTGCGGGAGCATGCCGGCGAGCCCTCGCTGCCGGCACACGCGAGCGTCGCCGGGCCCGATGTCGCGCAGTCCGGCGTCGCCCTCGGCGAGGCCGTCGTCGCGGCTGCGTCGAGCGCGCCGACGGTCGTCGGCGATGCCCAGCGCCTGGTGCAGGTGCTGGTCAACCTGCTCGCCAACGCGATCAAGTTCGCACCCGAGCGCAGCACGCTGCGCATCGGCGTGGCGCCCGCACCCGGTGGCCGCGCGGAGCTCTGGGTCGAGGACGAGGGGCCCGGGATCCCGGGCGGCAGCGGCGAGGCGATCTTCGCGCGCTTCCAGCGCGGCGCCGACGCAGGCGACGAGCCGGACGCGCCGGGACTCGGCCTCGGCCTGTGGATCGTCAAGTCGATCGTCGAGCGCCACCAGGGCAGCGTGCGCGTCGAGCGCACGGCCGAGTCCCGCACCCGCTTCACCGTCAGCCTGCCCGCGGAGTCCCCCTGAGATGAAGATCATGGTCGTCGACGACGATCCGGACATGCTGGCCGTGACCGGCTTCGCGCTGCAGCAGGCCGGCTATCTCGTCGTGCGCGCGAATTCCTACGGCAGCGCGCTCGGCACCTTCCGCGAGGAGCGCCCCGACGGCGCGGTGCTCGACATCAACCTGCCCGGCGGCTCCGGCTTCGACCTGTGCGCCGCGCTGCGCCGCGAGTCGGACCTGCCGATCCTGATGCTGACCGTGCGCGGCGACGAGGCCGACCTCGTGCGCGCGCTCGAGCTCGGCGCCGACGATTACCTGACCAAGCCCTTCAGCCCGCGCACCCTGCTCGCGCGCATCAAGGCGCTGCTGCGCCGCGCGCGTGCCGAGGACTCACGCCCGAGCGCCGCCGGCGAGCTCGAGCTCGTGCTCGAGACGCTGACGCTGCGCATCGCGGGGCGCGAGGTGAAGCTGACGCCGCTCGAGGCGCGGCTGCTGCACCTGCTGATCGCGAGCGCCGGCCAGCCGGTCGCGACCGACCGGATCCTGGTCCACGTCTGGGGCCACCGCGGCGGCGGCGACCGCCAGCTGCTGAAGCAGCTGGTGCACCGCTTCCGGCAGAAGATCGGCGACGACCCGGAGAACCCGCGCTGGCTCGAGACGGTGCCGAACGTCGGTTATCGGGTGCGCGCCTGAGCGGTCGGAACGAGGTACCGCGCGGCTTGCATATCCGGCCAGACGGGCGAAATATCCGGCTATCCCCCGCCCACCGGAGGGCGCACGCTTCCGAGCGTCGCATGAACGCCGTGTCACAGCCGCAGCGCTACCTGATCAATGTCGAGCAGTACCACAAGATGGGCGCTGCGGGCGTCTTCCCGGAAGGCACGCGCGTCGAGCTCATCGAAGGCGAGCTGCTGAGCATGGCGCCGATGGGCACTCCGCACGTCTGGGCGGTCGCGGCCCTGACCCGCGCCCTGATCGAATCGCCGCTCGGGCGCCACGTGTTCCTGCTGCCGCAATTGCCGGTCGTGCTGTCCGACATCAGCGAGCCGCAGCCGGACATCGCGCTCGCGCGCCTGCCGGCCGACAAGTACCGCAAGGCCAGGGTCACGCCGGCCGACATCGTGCTGCTGATCGAGGTGTCCGACTCGACCCTCGGCTTCGATCGCCAGCGCAAGATGCAGCTCTACGCCCGCCATGCCGTGCCGGAGTACTGGATCCTGAACGTGCAGGACCGGCAGCTCGAGGTGCACCGGGCGCCGGAGGGCGGGGCCTACGGCAGCGTGCAGGTGGTGCCGCCCGGTACGCCCGTCAGCCTGGCCGCCTTCCCGGACGTGGCGTTCGACTGGAGCGTCGCGCTCGACTGACCGATGCCACGAGGCTCAGGCCGACGCCTGCGCGACGAAACCGGGCCGGCGCGCCTCGGCGGCGCGCAACAGGTCGGGCGGCACCGCGTCGATCCCGTCGACCTTCGTGCCCTGCAGGTGCCACAGCAGCATCCCCGGCCGCGTGCCCATGCGCATCCAGTCGCGCCAGGGCTCCACCGCGCCGAAGGCCATCTGTGCCGGTACGCTCGCGAGCGAGCCGTCGGCGAGGTCCGCGACGCGTGCGCCGAGCGAGACCACGTCGAGGTCGGGAGGACGTGCGGGATCGTCGGGGGGCCCGAGCTCGTCGACGATCGTCACCAGGTCGCCGATCCGGGTCCAGCGCCGCACCGCGCGCGCGGCGAGCGCCTGCGCACGCTGCGCGGGCGTCGGGTTGACCAGCGTGCGCGAGGCGGTGAGCACGTAGTCCATCGGACCGTAGAGCGTCGGCGGCACCTCGTCGCGCTGGCCCGTGAACGGGTTGTCCCAGGCCTCGACCAGTGCGCCGGTCGCGGCATCCGCGAAGCTGCCGAAATAGCTGGAGCGGCAGACCCAGGCGCCGTCCGGTGCCTCGCGATAGCGCGCGATCTGCAGGCCGCGCGACTGTAGCAGCAGGCGCGGCCGGCCGCTCGGCAGCAGCGCGTAGACTAGACCCTGCGTCACGTCGACGACGACGCGGTCGTCCGTGGCGCCTCGCATGCGCACGTAGGCGCGGAGATGCTGTGCCGGGTCGTCGAGGTCCGGCTCGGGTGCGGCCACCACGGGCCGACGATCGACGACACCCTCTTCCGCAGGCCGGGCGACTGCGTCGGCCGACGTCCGGTTGGCCAAGGCGAGGGGCGACAGCGCTGTCGCTGCGCAACTGAAGGATTGCAGGAGTCGGCGGCGGGTCGCATCCGGCGATCGATCGTTCATGAGGGAACTCGCTGCAGCATCACGTGGCGGCGCAGGCCGGCGACGGCCGGCGTGTACACCCGCGACGCCAGCTTCACCGAACTGCGCGAGCAGGCCAAGCATTCGTTCGACCGGGTCGAGTCGGGGCGGGAAGGTCGGCTCGGTTCGCGCCGCGTCCCTATTCACGTCGTGAATGAATGTCATCCACACCGTGGAAACCCTGCCCTGACTGGTGGAAGACGCGCTGGCCGCGCGGCTGCGCGTGATGCCCGCCGCCGTGGTCACCGGCGCCCGGCAGACCGGGAAGAGCACCCTGGTCGAGCATCTCGTTCCCGGCAGACGGCGCTACCGCTCGCTCGACGACTTCGACGTGCGCGATGCCGCGCGCCGCGACCCCGAGGCCCTGCCGGGAGGCGACGTCGGTCTGCCGCAGCCGACGGTGCGCCGCTGGCTCAACCTGCTGGAAACGTCCTATCTGCTCGTGCGACTGCCCGCCTACGCAGTGAACCGCACCAAGCGGCTCGTGAAGTCACCCAGGGTCTTCTGGGGCGACACGGGCGCGCACCGTGTCGGACTCGCCTACTGGCGGACCACGATCGGCGAGGAAGTGGACTTCGTCATCGAGGCGGGCGGCGAGCTGCTGCCCATCGAGGTGAAGGCTACCTCGAAGCCGCGCCTCGCCGACTGCGCGCACCTGCGCACCTTCCGGCAGGAGTACGGGCGCAAGGCGCGCGCCGGGCTCCTGCTGCACACCGGACAGACGGTCGAGTGGCTGACCCCCGACGTGCCGGCCGTACCTTGGTGGAGAGTGCTGTAGCCCGGCGGTACTACGGCGACCGTGGCAACGAGTCTTTCCGGTGTTGGATGACCGACACCGTGTCCGGGCGTACGTACTCGCAGACTCGGGCGAAACAGCCGGTTACTTCCCGATGCAGAAGCTCGCGAAGATCCTTCCCAGCAGGTCGTCGCTGGTGAACGTACCGGTGATCTCGTCGAGCGCCCGCTGCGCGAGCCGCAGTTCCTCGGCGACCAGCTCGCCGGCGCGCGCATCGACGAGCTGCCGCGCGGCCTCCTCGACGTGGCGGCGCGCGGCGGCGAGCGCCTCCAGGTGGCGGGCGCGGGCCGAGACGGTGCCGGCCTCGGGCGAGACGTAGCCCATGCACTGCTTCAGGTGCTCGCGCAGCAGCGGCAGGCCGTCGCCGGTCTTCGCCGAGACGGGCAGCCACTTCGGGCCGGCGAGCGTGACGGTGTCCGCCATCGGCACGCCGGTGGTCAGGTCGCACTTGTTGAGTATCAGGGTGACGGGCACGCCCGGCGGCAGCGCGGCGCGCTCCTCGTAGTAGGCGCTCGCGCCAGGGTCGGCGGCGCCGTCGATCACGAACAGCACGCGGTCGGCGCGCGCCATCTCGGTGCGCGTGCGGCGCATGCCCTCCTCCTCGACCGCGTCGGCGGCGGCGTCGCGCAGGCCGGCGGTGTCGAGCACGTGCAGCGGCATGCCGTCGACGTCGATGCGCTCGCGCACCACGTCGCGCGTGGTGCCGGGGATCGGCGTGACGATCGCGGCGTCGTGGCCGGCGAGGCGGTTCAGCAGGCTCGACTTGCCGGCGTTCGGGCGGCCGGCGATCACCACCGTCATGCCGTCGCGCAGCACGCGGCCCTGGCGCGCGCTCTTCTCGACCGCGTCGAAGTGCCCGCGCACGGTCTCGAGCCGCGCGGTCAGCTCCGCGTCGGCGAGGAAGTCGATCTCCTCCTCGGGGAAGTCGATCGCGGCCTCGACGAAGGCGCGCAGGTCGATCACCGCCTCGGCGAGGCCCTGCACCATCGCCGAGAACTCGCCCTGCAGCGAGCGCATCGCGGCGCGCGCCGCCTCGGCGGAGCCGGCGTCGATCAGGTCGGCGACCGCCTCGGCCTGCGCGAGGTCGATCTTGTCGTTGAGGAAGGCGCGGTGCGTGAACTCGCCGGGCCGCGCGCGGCGCGCGCCGAGCTCGACCACGCGCGCGACCAGCGCTTCCACGACCACCGGGCCACCGTGGCCGTGCAGCTCGAGCAGGTGCTCGCCGGTGTAGGACTTCGGCCCGGGGAAGAACAACGCGAGCCCGACGTCGATCGGCTCGCCGGCGGCATCGCGGAACGCGGCGAGGGTGGCGCGCCGCGGCGTCGGCAGCTCGCCGAGCAGCACGGCGGCGTACTCGGGCACCTTGGGGCCCGAGACGCGCACGATGCCGACGCCCCCGCGCCCCGGGGGCGTCGCGGCCGCGACGATCGTGTCGGCGTGCGCCATGGCGCGGAGCGTAGCGCGGCGCCGCGGCGGGCGCACCCCGGGGAGCACGCCTATACTCCTGGCACTTCCCCGCGGCGGGCCGTCGCGCGGCGACCGGCCGGGGGTTCGCATCATCGCAGGCATCCGATCCACGGGAGTCCACGCCATGCCGACCGTCCACCCGACCGTTGCCACCGAGTCCCGCGGCCGCCGCCGCCTGCTCGCCCTCGCGGCCTGCCTGCTCGCGCTACCCGCCAGCCTGATGTCGGCACGGGCGCAGGAAGGCGCGCCGAAGCCGCCGCCGGTGCTGCCGTCGATGCAGGGCGAGACCATCGTGGTCGCCGGCGCCACCGGCCGCACCGGCAAGGAGGTGGTGAAGCTGCTGCTCGCGCAGGGCGCCAAGGTGCGCGGCTTCTCGCGCAAGGTCGACGAGGCGCGCACCGCGATGCCCGGCGTGGAGTGGGTGGCGGCGGACGTACGCGATGCGAAGAGCGTCCAGGGCATCGCCAAGGGGGCGGACCGGATGGTGATCGCGCTCGGCTCGAACAGCTTCCGCGACCCGGCGAACAAGCCCGAGGAGGTCGACGACGCCGGCGTCGCGCGGCTCGCGGCCGAGGCCAGGGCCGCGGGCCTGAAGCACGTGGTGCTGGTGTCCTCGGCCGGCGTGACCCGGCCGCCGCAGGGCGAGGAGCGCTTCGCCAAACTGATGAACGCGGTGATGACCAGCAAGCTGCGCGGCGAGGATGCGCTGCGCAAGGGTGGCGTGCCCTACACGGTGCTGCGCCCGGTCGGCCTCTGGGACAAGCCCGCCGGCCAGCTGGGCATCGCGCTGGTGCCGGGCGACCCGCCGATCAGCGCGATGATCGCGCGCGCCGACGTCGCCGCGGTCGCGGTGCAGGCACTGGTCGACCCGGGGGCGCGCAACAAGACGGTGATGATCCTGAACGTGGCGCAGCCGCAGGTGGACGCGTGGAAGTCGGCGTTCGCGGCGGTTCCCGGGCCTTGACTCGGGCGATGCCACGTCCATGGCCGATGGGCCGTCGCCCGACGTTTCCGCGGGAACGTAGGCGCCGTCGCAACCGGCGGGTACCACCTCGCAAATCGAACGGCCGTCGCTCAATATGCAAGGTGTGACGACCACCACCGGTGCCTCTGACCTGGAATCCGTCGCCCGCGCCCTGACGGCCGCCTTCGAGGCGTCCGACTGGGCCGCGATGGCCGCGCTGTACGAACCCGACGGCGAGATCCTCTCGGCCGGCCGGCCGCGGATCGCCGGCCGCGCCACGATCGAGGCGCTGCTGCGCCAGTTCCCGCCGGTGCACCTGCGCAAGTCGCGCAACGCGCTCACCGACGTGCAGCAGTCGGGCGACCTCGGCTGGGTGCTGTTCGACGTGGCGACGCGCGAGGTCGCGAAGCCCGGCGAGGCGCCGGTCGAGCGGCTGTCGCGGGTGGCGCTGCTGTGCCGGCGTCGCGACGGCCGCTGGCACATCTGGCGCGACGTCGACGGGCCTTCGCCAGACCCGCAGCGGATGCGCGAGCTGCTCGATGGAGACCCAGGCGGCGCGTAGCGGCGGTCGAGGAACGTCGGCGATGCGCCCACGGCCTCGAACGATTGGGTGCGGCAGCACTTCCCGGGTGCTGACCCGGCCAAGGGCCTCGGACCTGATCGGGTAACGTGCCGGCCGAGACAAAAATGGACACTGAATATGACCAGTCATGCGATGTGTCCACGAAGCAGATCTCCGCAGCCAAGTTCAAGGAACGCTGCCTGTGGTTGCTGGATCACGTCGGCGCCGAGGGCATGGTGATCACCAAGCGCGGCAAGCCGGTGGCCAAGCTCATCCCCATCGGCGCGGAATCCGCGACCCTGATCGGCTCGTTGCGCGGCAAGCTGCGCATCAAGGGCGACATCCTGTCGACCGGAAGCCGCTGGAATGCTGAACCTTGACACGCACGTCCTGCTGCACGCCGTCGGCGGGGAGCTGACGCGCCGCGAGCGTCAACTGCTGGAGAACGACAGCTGGAGCGTCAGCGGCATCGTGCTCTGGGAGATCGCGAAGCTCGATCAACTCGGCCGGATCGAGCTCGACCTCGAGTCGCCCGACGTGCGACGGGCACTGGCAGCGGTCCATGCCTGGCCGATCACGGTCGAGGTGGCGTCGGCCATCGCGCGGCGGGGTGTGCGGGTCGATCCTGCGGACGAGCCGATCGCCGCGACCAGCATCGTCCATGGCGCAAGCCTCCTGACGCGCGATCGCAAGCTGCTCGCCTCGAAGCGCGTTCCCCTCGCGCGCTGACCATGGCTAGCCAGCGGGCGCGGCCCGTGTGCCGCGGGCCCATGCCGTCGACCGTCATCGCCCGCCCGCGAACACCTCGACCGCCATCGCCGCATCCTCGATGCCGATCGCCCGCGCGCGCCGGGTCGCGGGATCCACGCAGCAGCGCCGCAGCAGCTCCGGGGTGATCGTGCCGAGGCCGCGATGGCGGATGCGCTCGAAGGCCGCGCCCTCCTGGTCGAGCTGGCGGCACTGCTCGCGGAACTCCAGCTCGTGGAACGACAGCAGCGGTGGCGCGCCGGGCCGGCGGATCTCGGCCCAGGGCGGGTGGACCACGAGGATGCGGCGCTGCTCGAGCAGCACCGGCATGCACTCGTGGAAGAAGATCTGCAGCAGCGCGCCGGCGTGGATGCCGTCGGCATCCGGGTCCATCAGGATCACCACCCGCGCGTAGCGCAGCTCGCCGAGCGGCAGCGCGGTGCCGGGCGCATCGCCGAGCAGCGTCGCGATCTGCGCGAGCCAGGGGCTGCGCGCCACGCGGCCGCGCGGGGCACGGCGCGCGTTGACGGGCTTGCCCTGCATCGCGAGCACCGCCTGCAGGCGCGGGTCGCGCACCGCGCAGACTGCGTCTGCGGCGGCGTCGCCCTCGACGATGATCAGCTCGGCGGGTGCGCCGGGCGCGTGCTCGAGGCTGTCGCGGCAGGCGGCCATGCCCGTCAGCGCCCGGCCGGCGCCTCGGCGGCGCCGCGCAGCAGCTCGAGCATCTGCTCGGTGCTGAGCGCGCTGCCGAACTCCTCGCCGCCGAACAGGCCCTCGGCGAGCGCGCGCTTGTCGCGATGCAGCGCGAGGATCTGCTGCTCGATCGAGCCCTCGAGCACCAGGCGGTAGACGGTCACCGGCCGGGCCTGGCCCAGGCGCCAGGCGCGCGCCGCGGCCTGGTCCTCGGCGGCAGGATTCCACCAGGGGTCGGCGAGGATCACGTAGTCGGCCGCGGTCAGGTTCAGGCCGAAGCCGCCGGCCTTCAGCGAGATCAGGAAGAAGTCGCCGTCGCCGCGCTGGAACGCCTCGATGCGGCGCGTGCGCTCGGCCGCGGGCGTCGAGCCGTCGAGGCGCTGGTGACGCAGGCCGAGGGCGTCGAGGCGTGCGCCGAGCCGGTCGAGGAAGTCGGTGAACTGGCTGAAGACGAGGGCCTTGTGGCGCCCGGCGGCGAGCTCGCCGGCGAGCTCGCCGAAGGCCTCGAGCTTGGCGCCGGCGAGCGCGGCGCCGGGCGCGACCAGCGTCGGGTCGCAGCAGGCGCGGCGCAGGCGCATCAGCTCGGCGAGCGCGCGGAAGCGGCGCTGCGCGGGCGGCAGGTCCTCGCGCGCCAGCTGCTCGACGGCGCTGCGCCGCAGTGCCTCGTGGAACGCGGCCTCGGTGGGCTCGGGCCGCACGGTGAGCGTGATCTCGGTGCGCGGCGGCAGGTCCGGCAGCACCTCGCCCTTCAGCCGGCGCAGCACGAATGGCCGCACGAGTCGCCGCAGCTGCGCGCGCGCGGCGGCGTCGCCGTGCCGCTCGATCGGCGTCGCGAAGCGCTCGACGAAGCGCTCGCGCGAGCCGAGCAGCCCCGGGTTCAGGAAGCGGAACAGCATCCACAGCTCGTCCAGCCGGTTCTCGACCGGCGTGCCGGTGGTCGCGACGCGGCAGTCCGCCTGCAGCGCGAGCACCGCCTGGGCGCGCTTGGTCGCGGCGTTCTTCACCTGCTGCGCCTCGTCGAGCACCAGGGTGTGCCAGGGGCGTGCGCCGAGCGCCTCGACGTCCTGCTGCACCAGCGTGTACGAGCCGACCAGCACGTCGAACGCCGCGGCGCCGGGGACGAGGTCGGCCCGTCCCGCGCCGCGATATTCCTGCACGCTGAGGCTCGGCGCGAAGCGCCGCAGCTCCTCGAGCCAGTTCGGCACCACCGAGGTCGGCGCGACCACCAGCGCGGCGCCGCCCGGCGCGCGGTGCAGCAGCAGGGCGATGGCCTGCAGCGTCTTGCCGAGACCCATGTCGTCGGCGAGGCAGGCGCCGGCGCCGAAGGCCGCGAGCCGCGCCAGCCAGCGGAAGCCCTCGAGCTGGTAGGGGCGCAGCTCCGCCTGCAGCGTCGCGGGCACGGCGGGCTCGAGGGACTGCGCCGCCTCGAAGCGCTCGTGCAGCGCTCGCCACCCGTCCTGCCCGTCGGCCGGCAGCGTCGCGCCCTCCAGCACCTCGCCCACCGACAGCGCCGCGAGCGCCGGGAAGCGCACGCCGTCGGCGTCGCGCTCGCCGAGCCGCGAGAGCTCGTCGACCCGCCGGCGCAGCTCCTCGCCGAGCGCGACGAAGCCGCCGTCGCCGAGCGGCAGGAAGCGCCCGCGGTGCTCGCGCGCGAGGTCGATCAGCCGCTGCAGCGGCAGCACCGCCCCGTCGTCCAGCGCGAGTCCGCCGCTGGCGCGGAACCAGTCGCGCCCGCCGTCGGGGACCCCGACGCGCAGGTCCGCGACCTGCCGCGGTGCGGTGACGCGCAGCGCCTTGCCGGCCGGCCATTCGGTCAGCACCTCGTCCGGTCGTGCCTGCAGCGAGGCGACCAGCTCGAGGCATTCCTGCGGATCGTCGACCGTCCACTCGAACTCGTCGTTCGCCTCGAGCCCGGGCAGCGACTCCAGCAGCGCCGCGGCGGCCGCGCGCTCGGCGCGCAGGTCGCGCACCGCGCGCTGGCGCACGCCGCCGATCGCAGCCAG
Organism: Steroidobacteraceae bacterium; assembly: GCA_025458905.1. Classification (GTDB taxonomy): domain Bacteria; phylum Pseudomonadota; class Gammaproteobacteria; order Steroidobacterales; family Steroidobacteraceae; genus UBA964. Next base: position 2,518 of record JALORN010000066.1, on the reverse strand, counting down.
CACCTGGGCGCCGCCGCGGCCGGGAAGCACCCGCGGACCCTCGGCACCGAGCGGCCGCAACGCGAGGCGCAGGCGCAGCCCGCTGCCGCTCGGCGACAGCTCGGCGCGCAGGCGCCGCTCGGGCTCGACCTCCTGCGCGGTCGAATCGAGCTCGGAGTGGATCTCGAACGGACCGGTGAGCTCCTGCAGCACCTGGTCGAGCTCGCCGAGACCCTCGTCGGGCACGTCGAGTCCCTTGCCGACCAGCTGCGCGAGGCGGCGCTGCGCGGCGCCGAGGCGGATCACGCGGGCGCGCGTCGGCGAGTCGCGCAGCAACACCACGGGGTCGGGCTGCGATGCAGACGACGCGGGCAACCAGCCCTGCAGCGCCTCGCGGACCTCGGGCGCGAGGCCGACGCGCACGCCGCCGCGGGTGCGGCGCACCTCGAGCGTCGGTGCGGCGGCGACGAGTTCCACCGCGGTGTCGAGATCCGGTGCGAGGTAGACGCGCGGATGGCCCACCAGCGCCTGCAGGGCACGCTCGCCATCCAGCGACCAGGACTTGCCGCCGTGGTGCACGGCGGCACGGCAGACCGCGGCGTCGCGGGGGTCGAGTCGTTCGCTGCGCATCACGCCGGCGAGCGAGGTGATGCGGTTGCGCCCCCAGCCGCGCGGCCCACGCTTCTGCAGGCAGGGCTCGATCCGCAGCTCGTAGTCGTCGGCCTGCACCACCCAGCCGAGGCGCTGCTCGGCGACCGCCGCCGCGTCGTTCCCCGCATCGCCGTGCGCGGCCCCGAGGGCGCGCAGCGCCTTCAGCGTACGCTGCCAGTCGCGGCGCGAACCACCGCTGCCGTCGAGCGCGCCGAGCAGGCGGTCGAGCTCCGCGGCGGCCCAGGCGTAGCCGGCCGCGGCGTAGTGCTCGCGGTCGCGCCGCAGCGTCGCGATCCCGGCCTTGTCGATGGCACGGCCTTCGATGCTGCACGCCTCGGCGGCCAGCAGCGCCAGCAGCGCATCGTGGCCATCGAGATGGCGCGGGTGTTCCGGCACGGGACGCTCGCCGGTGCGGCAGGCCGCGGCATCGGCGAGGTCTTCCCAGACGTGGCGCTCGACGCCGCCCTTGCGCGCCTCGGCGCGGCAATACTTGAGCGCCGCCTCGGCCGCGGTGGTCGCATCGTCCTGCAGCAGCGCCCACCAGCGCTGCCACGCGATCGGCAGCGGCAGCGTGCCGCGGTTCGGCTGGCCCGCTTTCCTGAGCGCCGCATCGGCGGCCGCGTAGGCGGCGAGTGCCGCCGACGCGTCGCCCTGCATCGCCTGCCCGGCCGCGCGCAGCGCGAGCGTGAAGCCGTCACCGGGATCGGTGGCGGCCAGCACCTCCTCGGCCCGTGCGAACTCCCTGCGCCACAGCAGGTGCTCGGCGGTGCGTCGCCGCAGCATCTCGCCGAGCCGCGGCTCGGCCAGGTGATCGAGCGCCCAGCGCACGACCTCGGCCGCCCACGGCTGCGGGCGATGCAGGGCGACCGCCAGCAGCCGCTCGACCGCGAAGCCGCGCAGCACCGGATCGTCGATCCGCGCCAGCAGCGCGGCATCGAACGGCTGGGCGAACGCCGCGACCCAGGTGAGCGCGTGCAGGTGGAAGCGCAGCGACTCCAGCAGCGGGGCGACGTCGCGCCGCGGCAGGCCGCCGCAGAACAGCACGCGCAGCGTCGCCACCGTGCCCTCCGGGGTCGCCGGGCCTGCCTGCCAGTAGAGGTTGCCGGGCGTACCCCCGTGGAGTCCGGACAGCGATCGCGGCCCCGCGAGCCGCTCGAGCAATGCAGGGGCCCAGGCGCGCAGCTCGGGACCGAGCGCGGCGGCGCGGAACGCCTCGAACCGCAGCCGCGCCTCGAGCTGCAGTCCCTGCGACTGGCGGAGCACCCGGCCGCGACGCTCGAGGTCTGCGATGGCGACGCCGAGCGAGTCGTAGGTCCAGGGACGCTCGCCGGCCGGCGGTGGCAGGCCGACGGCCTGCACGAGCTCGAACAGGGCGCGCCGACCGATCGGCGCGCCGAGGGCTGCGAGCAGGCGCTCGAGCGGCGCGAACGACGACGGCGCACCACCAACCGTGGCCACCGCCTGGGCCGACGACGACACTGGCCTGCGCGAGTGCTCGTCGGTCACCGTGGCTACCGGCTCGCGACGCGCCTCAGGCCGTCGCCGCCTTGCCCTTCTTGGCCGCGAGCTCGATGCGGCGGTTGATGTTCCACTGCTGCGCGATCGAGAGGATCGTGTTGGTCACCCAGTAGAGCACCAGGCCCGCCGGGAAGAACGCGAAGGTGACCGACATCACCAGCGGCAGGATCATGAACACCTTGGCCTGGATCGGATCCGGCGGCGCGGGGTTCAGCTTGTACTGCACGAACATCGCGCCGGCCATGATCACCGGCAGCACGAACCACGGGTCCTTCGCCGAGAGGTCCTGGATCCAGCCCATGAAGGGCGCCTGGCGCATCTCGACGCTCTCGAGCAGCACCCAGTAGAACGCGAAGAACACCGGCATCTG
>JALORN010000065.1 GCA_025458905.1 Steroidobacteraceae bacterium | reverse complement strand
GTGCTCGTCGAGCACGTGCTGGATGCAGTTGTGCAGGAAGCCGTTGATGTAGTCGTCGAGGTCGAGGAAGCGGTCCGCGCCGTCCGGGTAGCCCCAGTCGATCAGGTAGATGTCGAGGCCCTGCTCGAGCAGGCGGCGGATCAGCGAGCGGTCGTTCTGCAGGTCCATCATGTACGGCCGGTTCACCAGCGCGTACGAGATGATCACCGGCGTGACGCCGGCGGGCTTGGCGATCGGCTTGTAGCGGTACAGCGTGATCTTGTCGTCGCGGAACACCGCTTCCTTGTCGGAGCAGCCGATCTCGACGCCGGCGGCGGCCTGCAGCGCGGGGATGCCGGCGGCGAACTTCGAGCTGAAGTCGATCAGCTCGCGCATCGCTACCTGCGGGTCGACGGTCGTGGTCTTGTCGCTCATTTACTTGCCCTTCCTGGTTGCCTTGCGCGGGGCGGGCTTCTGCGCCGCCTCCAGCTTCGCGTTGACGCGGCGCAGCTCCGCCTTCAGGTCGCGCAGCCGCCGGTGCACGGTGTTCAGCTCCTCGCGGGTCGGCAGGTCGTACTGCTTCGACACCGACTCGATCGCGATGCGCTGCTCGGTGCGCAGCTTCGCGAGCGTGTTGCCGAGATCGGCCTGGGCCTTGGCGTAGGCCGGGCCGTGCGCGACCTTGGCGTAGACCTCCTCGGCCGACTCGATCCACAGGTCGTAGAGCGCCTTGCTCGACTGGATGACCTCGCCCGCGGCGAGCTTCTGGCCGATGCGCTCGCCGAGCAGCTTCAGCGCATCGCCGATGATGCCGCCCCAGAGCTGCATCAGCTGCGCCTGCTGCTGCAGGTACTGCTGGCCGAGGGCCTGCATGCGCTGCAGCGACTCCTGCCGCTCGCGCGTCAGCCCGAGCGCCGGCAGCTCGCCGCCACCGCCACCCCAGGCCTTCGACAGCGCGCTGAACAGGTCGGCGCCCCCGCCCGCCGGCATGCCGGGCAGGCCGAACATCGACGCCGACTGCGACCACAGCTGGGTGAAGGGCTGCTGCAGCGCCTGCAGCCCGTCGGCGAACGCCCGCGCGCGCGCGCTCGGGTCGGGGTTGACCATCGCCCGCGCCAGCACTTCCCACAGGCTGCGCGTGGCGCCGAGGTACTGGTCGTAGAAGCCGAAATAGCGCCGCGCGAGCTCGCCCGCGGCACCACCACCGAACTGCGGTGAGAACATCGCGAACCAATCCTGCCCGCCATGGCCGTTGCCGGCGGAGGCGGCGGCACCGGCCGCGCTGGCGGCCGCGTTCGAGGCGGCCTGCGCCGCGCCACCGGCCATCTCGCTCCAGCGCCGGATGAATTCCTCCTGGCCCTTGAAGTAGACGTCGGTCCAGGTGAGCGTCTCGTTGGACGTGTCGGTCATCGTCGGCCTCCGTCGCTGATGCGACGCAAAATAAAGAAGCGGGCCCGAACCAGGCCCAGGGGGTGGGTGGCATTATAGCCGTTTGATTTGAAAGGTGTTTGCCTGTTTTCTGCGCTACCGCACCATTCCCGGCATTTCTTGTTGCAGTGCATACAAACCTGCGCTATTCTTGCCTCCACCCGCCCCGGAGGATCGCCCGCATGACCACCAAGACCAAGGACTTCAACGCCTACTTCGACTTCCAGAAGCGCGCCATGGCGCCCTTCCTCGACCTGAACGAGTTCGCCGTCCGCACGTTCGAGCGTGCCGCGCGCCACGGCTACGAGGCCGCCGGCGAGGCGCTCGAGTTCAGCATCGCCCAGGCCAAGGCAGCCCTGACCGCCAAGGACCCGCAGCAGTTCGCCGCCAAGCAGGCGCAGCTCGCCACCGAGTTCGTCGGTCGCCAGACCGAGCGCACCAACGAGTGGCTCAAGCTCGCCGCGCAGGCGCAGGCCGAGATGGGCAAGTGGGCCCAGGCCGCGAACGACGAGATCACGGCCGCGGTCCGCAAGAGCGCCTGATCGCTCCCCGGCCGGCGCCCCAGGGGCCGGCCGGTACCGTCCCCCCCGAGGGGCGGCTCGCATCCCACCCCCCCTCTGCTCGGGATGCGGCCGTCCCTCGTTCTTTTCGGGCCACCGCCTCAGGCTAGAATCCGGCCATGGCCCACGAACGTGTCATCAAGAAGTACGCCAACCGGCGCCTCTACGACGCGGCCGAGAGCCGCCACGTCACGCTCGAGGACCTGCGCAAGCTGATCGTCCAGGGCGAGAAGATCAAGGTCGTCGACGACAAGACCGGCGAGGACCTGACGCGCTCGATCCTGCTGCAGATCATCGCCGACCAGGAGCAGTTCGGGCAGCCGATCCTCTCCACCTCCACGCTCGAGTCGATCATCCGCTTCTACGGCGACGCGATGCAGGGCTTCATGGGCCGCTACCTCGAGCAGGCGGTGTCCTCGTTCGTCTCGCAGCAGCAGGCGCTGCAGAACCAGATCTCGCGGATGGTCAGCGGCACGCCGCTCGCCTCGATGGCCGACCTCGCGCAGGCGAACCTCGCGATGTGGCAGCAGATGCAGGAGAACATCGTCTCCGCGCTGAAGCCGCGCACGCCCACGCCGCCACCGGCCCCCGCTGCCCCGCCGCCGGCCGCGCACCAGGACACCGACGACGAGCCGCAGCGCCCGGCCGGTTCCACGAGACGGCCACGCGGCGGCAAGAAGCCCGGAGCCTGACGCCCGCCACGTCATCATCGGGCCTCCACGCAGGGGCTCGCAGACGAGGTGGAGATGTCGCGTCCGATCGATCGCCGGGACGGGCGTACCGTCCTTCCCGCCTTCCTCCTCGCATTCGCCGTGCCGCTCGCCGCCGCCGCGCCCGGTGCCGCGCCATCCCCGGCTGCGACGCCGGCGAGTACGCGCCCCGCCGCCGAACGCGTCGCCGTGCTGGTCACCGACTGGGCCGAGCCCGAGGGCTTCGACCCGCTGTACCGCCGCGAAGTGGTCAAGCGCAGCTTCGGCGCGAATGCCACGCGGCCCGACGAGCCCTGCACCGCGGGCTTCTTCGGCGCGCCGCCGTTCCGCGTGCAGCTCGGGCTGCAGCCCTATGCGATCGGCTTCCCGGCCAAGGGCCTCGAGGGGCTGCACGACTCGGTCGGCCTCTACAAGCTCTCGACGGACGGCCAGACCTACGTCTCGATCTACGACCCGAAGGTGACGCTCGCGGCGAAGGACGTGCCGGCCGTGCCGGGGATGGTCACGCCCGCGAAGGACGTCAAGAAGCCGCTGCAGCGCTCCTTCTGGGCGATCGACCCGCGCGACGGCACCAACTACCTCGAGGGAGTGGTGGTGATCGGCGCCGCGCCGAAGGGCCCCGGCCCGAACCCGCTCGCGATGCCGAACGGCATCCGCGACGCCGACGAGTATTCCTGGGCCGGCGCCATCACCGACTTCAGCATCCTGCACGAGGACCTGTCGGTGCGGCTCTCGCCGGCGACCGTGACCATCGAGAACCACACCGCCCGGGTGCTGCAGGACCTGTTCGGTGACCAGGTCGACGTGCGCTTCGGCGCCTATGCGCCGACCACTGGCCTGACGCGCTTCGAGGAAGACGTCGCCCTCGACTTCGCGCGCGAGGGCTTCCGCCGGATGGTGCTGGTCCGCGAGACCACCGACAACAACAACTACGCCAACGACGTCATGACCAAGGGGTACGTGACGCGCGCGCTCTGTCTCGCGGGATTCGCGGACCATTTCCGGATCCAGCAGTCGCGCCAGGTCGGGCGCACGCCGGAGTACAACCTCGCGCTGCTGCACGTCGCCAAGAAGCACCTCGACAACCTCGAGCCCGGCAGCGACGTCGCGATCCTCTACACCACCTACGGCCTGCCGTTCCCCGACCGCCCCGCGCAGGGGCCGTTCTCGGCGCCGCACCCGTGGTCGAAGGAGGTCTACCACGAGAACGCGTACAACAACTACGTCGCCTTCAAGCGCTACCTCGAGGCCTACTACGGCGACCGCTACGCGCTGCACTTCAACCCGAAGGGCCGCTCCGGCGACCGGCGCCTCGACAACTACTACTCCTACGGCCTGTCGCAGCCACAGGACTTCACCAGTCCCGACCCGGCGCAGCGCTTCGCCACGCTGCGCGAGAACATCGACCTCGCGAAGCGCGATGGGCGCAGGAACATCGTCGCCGTGCTCTCGCACTGGTACTACAACGGCCGCGACCCGCTGCTCGCGATCCGCGCGCTGCAGCAGGTCCCGCTGAACACCCGCGCCGACTTCCGCAACGGCAAGTACTGGGTCGACTGGTGCGAGAAGGTCGACTCGCCGACGCCCGTGCCCTGCGACGCGAACGACCCGTCGATCTCCTACATCCAGTACTCCGAGACCTTCGACAGCTGGGCGAAGGAGTTCGCGATCGGCTACGCGCACAACATCCGCAGCGCCGTGGAGCGCTTCGGCGTGTTCCCGACCTCGGTGAACCTGCAGGTCGTCGCGCGCGGCGCCGTCGACCGCGAGGCCGGGGGCAGCGCCGAGGTGAAGGCAGGGCCGCTGAAGGGCGCGAAGGTGGTGGTCGCGAAGGACGCCCATCCCGGCGAGCCCGAGTCCTTCGATGCGAACACCTACCGCGCCTTCCAGGACCCGGCCGACAACCTGGTCTCGGCCTGGGACAGCTTCGACGCCTACGTCGGCACCCAGGACGTGCCGCTGGCCCACCTCGCGGAGCACAGCGAGGTGGTCTCGCCCGCGGTGCTGTTCGGTCCGTACCGCACCATCGTCAACCGGCCCGCGAGCTTCACCCTGCCCGTGACGCGCAAGGCGCGGCTGGAGCCCGGGGAAGCGGCGCGCCTGCGGGCCTTCGTCTACAACGAGGCCTCGCGCGACTGGGACCCGGTGTTCACGCCGGCCGGCTCGGCGCCGCTGCGCTATGACCCGAGGAGCCGCACCGCCACGTTCGACACCCAGGTGTTCGGCGTGTTCGCGCTCGCGGTGACGCCCCCGGGCTGGACCCCGGTGAAGGCGATCCGGCACCGCTACAACCGTCCCCCGGCGCCGCTCGCGAACCTGCCGATGCCCGCGGCGGCCGCTGCGCCCGCTGGAACCGCGCCGCGCTGACGTCGCCACCGTCCACCGGCTGCAGTACGCTCGCCCCATGACCCAGGTCCTCGTCACGGGTGCGAACGGCCGCACCGGCCGCGCGATCGTCCAGGCGCTCGCGCGTGCCAGCTCGCCCCGGGTGCCGGTGCAGGTGCGCGCGTTCCTGCGCGACGCCGCGCAGTGGCCGGCGATCGCCGCCCTCGGCGCCAGCGAGCATGCGATCGGCGACATGGCGGACGCCGCCAGCGTCGCGCGCGCGCTCCAGGGCTGCGACGCGCTGGTGCACGTCGGCCCGCCGATGCACCCCGACGAGAAGGCCATGACCGCGAACTTCGTCGCGGCCGCGCGGCAGCAGCAGCTGCGCCACTTCGTCTACTACTCCGTGCTCCAGCCGCTGCGCCGCGAGGTGCGCCACCACCGGCTGAAGCTCGAGACCGAGGAGCTGGTCGTCGAGTCGGACCTGCCGTACACGATCGTGCAGCCGACCCGCTACATGCAGCACCTCGAGAACATCTGGAAGCCGGTGACGGAGCAGGGCGTGCACGGCATGCCGTTCAGCACCCGCGTGCGCTTCAACGTCGCCGATCTCGCGGACCTCGCGGAGGCGACCGCGCGCGTCGTCGTCGAGTCGGCGCCGGGCGCGGCGCGACCGGGGGCGCATTTTTTCGCCACCTACGAGCTCGCGGGCCCCGAGTCGCTGAGCCAGGAGGACATGGCGCGCGTGCTCTCCGAGGTGCTCGGCCGCCCGGTGACGGCGCGCGCGGTCCCGCTCGCCGAGATGCAGGCCAAGGCGCGCACCGCGGGCCTCGGCGAGGACCGGATCGAGCAGATGACGGTGATGAACCGCCACTACGACGCCCACGGCATGCGCGGCAACCCGAACGTGCTGCGGATGCTGCTCGGCCGCGAGCCCACCCCCTATCGCCAGTACGTCGAGCGTTTGGCACGACGGTGACCGGCGAGGGGCCGACCGTGACACAGGAGCCGACATGAAGCTGGATCGGGGCATGCAGGGACGGTTGCCGCGGCTGCCGCGGCTCGAGGACGAGAGCTACCAGGCCTTCGTCGAGGGCATCCGCGGCTTCTCGGGCGAGCGCATGGCGATGCCCGCGATGCTCGCGCTGCACGGCGCGCTCGGTACGCCACCGGCGCCCGGCCCGCGCGCCGAGCGGCTCGCGCTGCGCCGCACCGGCGACGCGGTGCCGATCCTCGCCACGCGCAACCGCCTGCTGCGCGCCAGCCAGCAGATGATGTGGCGCAACCTCCTCGAGAGCTACGGCCGCCGCCGCGCCGACGTCGAGCGCGCGCTCGCCGAGGCCGAGGCGCGCGGGCCCGGCCTGGTCGAGTGGTCGCCGCAGTTCCGCGTACCCGACTATGCCCGCGCCGAGTTCCACACCCAGCCCGGCGGCTACCAGGGCGATGCGCTGACCGGCCCGGTCTACCACTACGGCACCAAGGTGTTCTTCGTCGGCACCAACGACCAGGACGACCTGCACGAGTCGCTGGCGCGCCTCGCGCCGCGGCCGGCCGACGGCCGGGTGGCGCGCGTGCTCGACATCGGCTGCTCGATCGGCCAGGGCGCCACCGCGCTCAAGCAGGCGCTGCCGCAGGCCGAGGTCACCGGCATCGACGCCGCCGCGCAGCTGCTGCGCTATGCGCACCTGCGCGCGGTCGAGCTCGGCGTCGACGTCGCGTTCCGCCAGCGGCTCGCCGAGGAGAGCGGCTTTCCCGACGGCCACTTCGACATGGTGCAGTCGACGATCCTCTTCCACGAGGTGCCGTTCGCGGTCACGCGCCGCATCGTCCGCGAGGTGTTCCGCGTGCTGCGGCCCGGTGGCGTGTTCAACGTGTTCGACTTCCCCGCCGGCGAGCCGATCCCGGCCGGCCTGCAGTACTTCCTCGACATCGACCACCAGTACAACGGCGAGCCCTGGTCGCTGGAGTTCGTCTACGGCGACTTCACCCGCGAGCTGCGCGACGCGGGCTTCGAGGTGACCCGCGGCGAGCCGGTGCAGCGCTACCTGCGCACCTGGTACTGCCGCCGCCCCGGCTGATCGTTCCTGCGCACCGCGCCGCGCGGCGGCCCGGGCACGGGCGGCCCGCCGGACGCGCCGCCAGATTGGTGTAGCGCGGTAGTCGCATTCCCGGCCGCGCGAGCGGGGCCGTCCTACAGCCATCGCCTGCGGGCTTGCCGAAAGTACGGCTCCCGCCATGAACTCCACCTCTTCCATCCCGGCCCCCGGCGCCGGCTACGGTCCTGCCGCCGCGAGCGCGGACGGCCCGCTCGTGATCCCGGTGCTCGAGGAGCGCGTGAAGGTCGCGCGCCGCACCGTCGAGTCCGGCCGCGCCACGCGCGTGCGCAAGGTGGTCCGCGAGGACCGCCAGGAACTCGAGCTGCCGACGGTCCACGAGGAAGTGCAGGTCGAGCGGGTGCCGGTCGGCCGCCTCGTCGACGGGCCGCTCGAGAGCTGGGAAGAGGACGGCGTGCTCGTGATCCCCGTCGTCGAGGAACGGCTCGTGGTACGGACCGAGCACGTGCTGCGCGAGGAGATCCGCATCTCCCGGCGCCGCCGCACCCAGACCTCCGTGCATGCCGTCACGCTGCGCCGCGAGGTCGCGATCGTCGAGCGCCTCGATCCCGCGACCGGCGACTGGGCCCCGGTCGATTCTCCGCCCTCGCACCGGAACGAACCCGGAGCCGACACTCGGATCCCGCACCAGGCGCCGGAGCGGGCGCCTCTTGGCCACCGCAAGACCCTCGAACCCGGACCCACCCCGCAAGGAGCATGACCATGTACACCGTAATCGGCGCCTTCGACGATCGACAGTCCGCCCAGCGCACCGTGGAGGCACTCGTCGAGCAGGGCATCCCGCGCGCCTCGATCGACCTGCAGTCGACGCCCGACACCCTCGATTCCAGCGCGAGCTCGGTGCCGCGCTACGACGCGGGCAACGCGGCCGACGGTGACCGCGACGAGGGCTTCCTCGGCGGCGTGCGGCATTTCTTCGCCTCGCTGTTCGGCAACGACGCCGACGCGCAGGTCGGCATCTACTCGGAAGCGGTGCGCCGCGGCAGCACGATCCTCGTGGTCGACGCGGCCGACGAGGGCCTCGCGGACCGGGCCGCGCAGCTGATGCGCGACCAGGGTGGCACGATCGACCTCGACGAGCGCAGCAGCGCCTGGCGCTCCGAGGGCTGGCAGGACGGGTCGCAGCATCGCGGTGTCGAGGGCGGCACGGCGGGGGCCATGGCCCTGCAGGCCCTGAGCGGCGAGGAGCGCGTGGTGCACACCGCTCCCGCCGGCGCCGATCGCGACCTCGGCGAGCAGCGCAGCGGCGATCGTGACCGCTTCACCGATCGGGACGCGCTCACCGGCGGCGACCGCGCCGCCGACCTCGCCGGCGCCGACCGCGAGGTCGTGATGCCGGTCGTGCAGGAAGAGGTCAAGGTCGGCAAGCGCTCGGTCGAGCAGGGCGGCGTACGCGTGATCCGGCGCGTCACCGAGACCCCGATCAGCGAGCTCGTGCGGCTGCGCGAGGAGCGGGCGCGGATCGAGCGTCGTCCGGTCGACCGCGCGGCCACCACGGCCGACCTCCAGAACTTCCGCGAGGACACGATCGAGGTCCGCGAGCGCACCGAGGAGCCGGTCGTCGAGAAGGTGGCGCGCGTGGTCGAGGAGGTCGTCGTCGGGCGCGAGGTCAGCGAGCGCACCGAGCGCGTCGAGGACACCGTGCGCCGCACCGACGTCGAGGTCGACCGTCTGGCGCGCGAGGCGGACCAGCGCCTCGAGCGCGCCACCGGCGACGCCTGGAACGACGAGGAAGACAAGGTCGCCGGCGGCCCGAACCCGCCTCCCGGCACGCAGCCGCGCGAGCGCAGCCTCGGCGAGAAGCTGAAGGGTGCAACGCGCGACGACCGGCCCACGTCGCGTCACTGAGCGCACGGCAGGGCGCGGCGCGGCATCGGCATCGATGCCCCGCGCCCTGCGCAGTCCTGACTTAATCCCCCGGGACCCGCTGCATTCGCGTGGTTCCTGCAGCCTTTATGTCTGCTGTGCGCCAGCCGCGCAGCGCGCACCGCTAGCCTGATCCGCAGAACGAGAACGACGGGATCAGGGGATTTCTATGGTCGAATCGACGGGCGTCCGCCGGCAGGCGGGTGCTTCGCGGGCCTTCGTGCGCGCACTGGCCTGTGTCGCGTTGTCCACGGCTGCCGCGCCCGGCCTCGCCGACAACGTCCGTGGGGCGTGGTCGCCGGTGCACGCCTGGCCGCTGATCGCGGTGCATGCAGTGCTGATGCCCGATGGCCGCGTGCTCACCTACGGCACCGACGGCGCCGGCAAGCAGACCGGCTACTTCGTCTACGACGTGTGGGATCCATCGCTCGGCACCGGCCCGGACTCGCACCTGACGCTGCCGAACATGACGCTGACCGACATCTTCTGCGGCTCGCAGCTGGTGTTGCCAGAGGGCGGAGGCGTGTTCCTCGCCGGCGGCGACAACTGGACCGGCACCGGCACGACCAACACCGGCAACAACGACACCAACGTGTTCTCGATCGGCGCGAACACGCTCGCGCGCGGCGCCGACATGAACCGCGCGCGCTGGTACTCGAGCGCGACCACGCTGCTCGACGGCGAGATCTACATCCAGGGCGGCTCGAGCGGCACCGATCGGCCGGAGATCCGCGGCATCGACGGCCAGTTCCGCCTGCTCCCGGGCGCCGACACCAGTGCCCTGCAGTTCCAGTACCCGCGCAACTGGATCGCGCCCGATGGCCGCGTGTTCGGCTACGACAGCAACGGCCGCGTCTACTACGTCAACCCCGCCGGCACCGGGTCGATCACCCAGCTCGGCCAGCTGCTGCCCACCGCCAACCGCGGCAGCGACGCCACGGCGGTGATGTTCCGCCCAGGCCGCATCCTGCAGGCCGGTGGCGCCTCGAACGGCGCCCTCGTGATCGACATCCGCGGCGCCTCGCCGACCTTCACCGCGACCCAGTCGATGGGTTCGCAGCGCCGGCTCGCGAACGCCACCGTGCTCGCCGACGGCAAGGTGGTGGTCACCGGCGGCAGCGCGGTGTGGAACCAGATGACCAACGTCGCCTACACGGCCGACATCTGGAACCCGGACACCGGCACCTGGACCCAGGGGGCCGCCGGCGTGCGCGCGCGTCTCTACCATTCGAACGCGCTGCTGATGCCCGACGCCACGGTGCTGGTGGCCGGCGGCGGTGCGCCCGGCCCGCAGGTCAACACCAACGCCGAGATCTACTACCCACCTTATCTCTTCGACTCGAACGGCCAGCGCGCGGCGCGCCCCTCGATCGCGAACGCCCCGGCGACCGTGCAGGTCGGTGAGACCTTCTTCGCCGACTGGTCGGGCGCGAACGCGATCGCCCGCGTCACGCTGGTGCGCACCGGCTCGGGCACCCATGGCTGGAACATGGACCAGCGCTTCACCGAACTGACGTTCCAGGTGCGCGGCAACCGGCTCGCGATCCAGGCGCCGACCCGCGCCTCGGACGCACCGCCCGGCTTCTACATGCTGTTCGCGATCGATTCGGCCGGCGTGCCCTCGGTCGCCGCGATGGTGCAGGTGGGCGTCGCGCCGCATATGAACCCGGCGATCACGCCCGTGCTCCAGGACCCCGGCAGCCGCTCCGGCCTCGTGGGCCTGCCGGTGTCGTTCGCGCTGGTCGCGAGCGACCCGAACGGTGACGTGCTCGGCTACGCCGCGAGCGGCCTGCCGCCGGGCGTGTCGATCGACCCGGCGACGGGCGTGATCGCCGGCCAGCCCACGGTGGCCGGCAGCTACGACGTGGTGGTCGCGGCGAGCGACGGCCTGAACGCCGCGACCGCGCGCTTCCTGTGGACGCTGACCGAGGCCGCGGCGCTCGGCCTCGAGCCGCCGCCGCCCTCGACGCCGACGCTCGCCTCCGGCGAAGCCAGCTTCGCCGCGACCGCAGTCAACGGCATCAACGCCCGCTACCGCTGGACCTTCGGCGACGGCACGCCGACGACCGCCTGGTCGGACTCGCCCGCTGCGCGACACCGCTTCGCCGCGCCGGGCATCTACTACGTCCGCGTCGACGTCACCGACGACCGCGGCGCCATCGTCAGCGAGACCCTGGTGCACGCCGTGCACCTGCCTGCGACCCCGCGCGCGCCGTCGATGTCCTCGAGCCTGGTCGCGCGCCAGCCGGCGACGGGCAATCCGCAGGCCTGGGTCGTGAACGCCGACAACAACAGCGTCAGCGTGCTCGATGTCGTCGCCCGCACGCGCCTCGCCGAGATCACGGTCGGCACCGCGCCACGCTCGCTCGCGGTCGCACCCGACGGCCGGATCTGGGTCGCGAACAAGCAGTCGGGGTCGATCAGCGTGATCGACCCGTCGACCTATGCGGTGGTGCGCACCATCGGCCTGCCCCGCGCCTCGCAGCCCTACGGCATCGCGTTCCGTCCCGGCAGCAACACGGCCTACGTCGCGCTCGCCGCGACCGGCCAGCTGCTGCGCTACGACTCCGCCACCTTCGCCCGGACGGGTACGCTGGAGGTGGGCGCGAACGTCCGCCACCTCGCCGTCGGCGCCGACGGCGCCAAGGTCTACGTGTCCAGGTTCATCACGCCGCCGCTGCCCGGCGAGTCGACGACCGACGTGCAGCCCGGCGACGCCGGCGGCGAGGTCGTGGTGGTCGACGCCGCGAGCTTCGCCGTGCAGCGCACCGTGACGCTGCGCGCCAGCAGCAAGCCGGACTTCGAGAACCAGGGCCGCGGCGTGCCGAACTACCTCGGCGCGGTGGCGATCTCGCCCGACGGCACGCAGGCCTGGGTGCCGTCGAAGCAGGACAACGTGCAGCGCGGCCTGGCGCGCGACGGCCGGCCGCTCGACTTCCAGAACACGGTGCGCGCGATCAGCTCGAGGATCGACCTCGCCACCGACGCCGAGGACCACGCCGCGCGGCTCGACCACGACAACTCGAGCCGCGCGACCGCCGCCGTCTACGACCGTCGCGGCAACTACCTGTTCGTCGCGCTCGAGACCAGCCGCGAGGTCGCGGTGGTCGATGCGCACGGCCGCTGGGAGATGTTCCGCTTCGACGTCGGCCGCGCGCCGCAGGCGCTCGCGCTGTCGCCCGACGGCCTGCAGCTCTGGGTCAGCAACTTCATGGACCGCAGCGTCGGCGTGTTCGACCTCGCGCCGCTGCTGGTGCGCGGCGTGGCGGACGTGCCCGCGGTGACCACGCTGAACGCCGTCGGCACCGAGCGCCTGGCCGCCACCGTGCTCGCCGGCAAGCGCCTCTTCTACGATGCGCGCGACCCGCGCCTCGCGCGCGACGCCTACATGAGCTGTGCCTCCTGCCACGACGACGGCGGCCACGATGGCCGCACCTGGGACCTGACCGGCTTCGGCGAGGGCCTGCGCAACACCATCAGCCTGCGTGGCCGCGCCGCCGGGCACGGCTTCCTGCACTGGAGCAACAACTTCGACGAGGTGCAGGACTTCGAGGGCCAGATCCGCGGCTTCGCCGGCGGCACGGGCCTGATGAGCGACGCCGCGTTCTTCGCCGGCACGCGCAGCCAGCCGCTCGGCGAGCGCAAGGCGGGGCAGAGCGCCGACCTCGATGCGCTCGCGGCCTACGTCGCCTCGCTGAACCGCTTCGACGATTCGCCGCACCGCGTGAACTCCACGACCCTGACCCCGGCGGGCAGCGAGGGCCGGGCGCTGTTCCAGGCACTCGACTGCGCGTCCTGCCATGCGGGCACCGCGTTCAGCGCCAGCGGCGTGAACACGCTGCTCGACGTCGGCACCGTCGAGCCCTCGAGCGGACGGCGCCTCGGCGCACCGCTCGCCGGCATCGACCCACCGACCCTGCGCGACGTCTGGGCGACCGCCCCCTACCTGCACGATGGTTCGGCGGCGACGCTCGGCGATGCGATCCGCGCGCACGGTGGCGCCGCGACGCTGCCGGCCGCGGACGTCGATCGTCTGGTCGCCTACCTCCGGCAGGTGGGCCGCGAGGAGGCCGCCGCACCGCAGGGTGCCGGCACGGGCTCGGGCCTGGTCGGCCGCTACTTCAGCGGTACGGCGCTCGCCGGCGCGCCGCTGCTGACGCGCACCGAGGCCGTCGACTTCGCCTGGGGCACCGGCTCGCCGGGCGCCGGCGTGCCGACGGACCGCTTCTCGGTCCGCTGGAGCGGCACGGTGGAGGCGCCGGCGAGCGGCACCTACCGCTTCCAGACCGTCTCCGACGACGGCGTGCGCCTGTGGGTCAACGGCGTGCCGCTGGTCGCCAACTGGACGCTGCACGGCGCGACCACCGACACCAGCGCGACGATCACGCTGCAGGCCGGGCAGCGCTACGAGGTCCGCCTCGAGTACTTCGAGAACACCGGCAACACCGTGATGCGACTGCGCTGGCAGACGCCCGGCAACGCGACCTTCGTCACGGTGCCGGCGAACCGGCTGTACGCAGACTGAGCGGATGGGCTTCGTCGCGCGCCGCAGTGTGCCGGTCGATCCAGCCGTCGCGCTGTGCGCCGCCCTGGTGCTCGCCGGACTCGCATTCGCCGGGCCGCTCTCCGGCGCGACGCCGGCGGCGCGGGGCGGGGCCGCCGGGTCGCGCGCCGCGCTCCCATCCACCACGGCAGACGCCCCGCCTCCGGCGCGCGATGCGCGGGCGCTGCGCCTCGCGCAGCCACGCGCGCTTCCGCCGTTCACGCTGACCGACCAGGACGGCCGGCCGTTCCACTCCCGCGAGGCGTTCGCGGGCCGCGTCAGCCTCGTGTTCTTCGGCTTCGTGAACTGCCCCGACGTCTGTCCGACGACGTTGCTGAGGGTCCGCAACCTGCTGGCCGCGGATCCCGCGCTCGCCGACGTGCAGGTGGTGATGATCAGCGTCGACGGCGAGCGCGACACGCCCGCCCGGCTGAAGCGCCTGCTCGACGCGATCTCGCCGCGCTTCGTCGGCCTCACCGGCGACCCGGCGCGCGTGCGCCCCGTGGCGCGCAGCTTCTCGGCGAGCTTCGTCAGGCAGCCGCCGACCGGCCCGGACGGCGCCTACGTCGTCGACCACTCGGCGCAGCTCTACCTGGTCGATCGCGACGGTCGCCTCTCGACCCTCTTCTTCAACGCGCCCGACGAATCGCTCCAGGACGCGCTGCGGGTGGCGAAGTCCGGCCGCTGATCGCGTCTGCCTACTTCATGCCCATCCGCCGCCGCACCAGCTCGCCCGACTCCTGGTAGGTCTCCGGCAGCTTCTCGAGGAAGGCGTTCGGCTTGAACACCGGCTCGTACTGCTGGAACACCGGCAGCATCAGCGCCATCGGGAACTCCGGCATCCGGCGGGTCTTGCGGAAGTCGGCGATCGGCACGCGCGCGCTGGCGGCATCCTCGTGGTGGTTCGCGGTCTTGGCGAGCACGGTGCCGCGCGGGTCGACGACCACCGTGCCCTCGTCGCGCGAGCCCGCCCCCTCGAGGAAGCCCGGGTTGTCCGGCGACACCGAGTTGCCGACGCCGACCACGTAGGTGCGGTTGGCGCGCGCGGTCGCGATCGCCGACTCGGCGTTGGTGCCGCCGGTGACCGTCAGGATCATGATCTCGGCGCCCTTGAGCGCATAGCACGTGTAGAGCATCGGCTCGGCGCCGACCGCGGTCATCGCGATGTTGCCGATGTCGGTGCGGGCGATCGGCATGGTGGCGTCCCAGCCGTACATCTCGACGTAGCGGTCGAGCACGTCGTAGATCGTGGTGCCGATCAGCGCGCCCTCGCCGAACAGGCCGAGGATGTTCCGTGCCTTCCACTGCTTGCTGACGATGTCGCCGTTCGGGCCGACGATCACCGACATGTTGATCACGTGGTCCGGCCAGTCCTTCTCCTTGGCATAGCAGCCGAAGGCGATGTAGCAGCCGTACTTCTTCGCGCGCTGCGCGATCACGTCGACCTCGGGCCCCGGCAGCTCGAACGCGATCTGGTTGAGCTCCTTGCGCGTCCAGGGCTGGAAGCCCTGCACCGGGAACTCGTGCATGCAGATCAGGTCCTGCTTCGCGCCCCAGAGCCGCTCGCCGCCCCATTCCTCGGCCGAGCCCTGCGCGTAGTCGATCAGCTTGGTGACGTGCGCGAGGTTGCGCTTCATCGTCGCGGCGCGGTTCTTCACCTCGACGGACCAGACGCGCGACTGCACCGCGCAGACGTTGATCGCGTCCTGGCGCAGCGGCGCCGTCTCGTAGGCGCCGCGCTTGGCCACCTTGATCGGCGTCATCGGCGGCCGCTGGCCGCCGGCCGTCGCACCTGCGGCGGCCTGCTGCGCAGCGGCCGGTGCGGCGGCGGTCGTGGCGGCCCCGGCGGCGCCTGCCGCCATGGCATTCATCAGCAACGTGCGACGATCGATCCGGGACGAGTGCTTCTTCGACATGGTGTTCCCCCCTCGGGACGGTGCAGGTGGCTCAGGACTTGCGGCGCGAGGCCTTCTTCGGACCCAGGTTCAGCGACGACACGTCCATGACGTGCAGCCGCAGGCCCTGCATGAACCCGGCGCCCGCCGCGCTGCGCGAGCTCGTCCAGACCATCTTGCGCCCGTCGGGCGAGAGCGCCGGGAAGCCGTCGAAGCCCTCGTCGAAGGTCAGGCGCTTCGGCGGCGTCTTGCCGTCGAGGTAGCCGAGGTAGACCTCCCAGTTGCGCGGCGTCTCGGCGCGCACGAACACGAAGTGCTCGCCATCGGGTGCCGGGAACGGCGCCCAGTTCATGTCGTTGGTGAAGGTGCGGCGCTGGTTGCCGCTGCCGTCGCGCTTGATCGTGTAGATCGTCATCGGCGTCGGCTTCTGGTCGTACTCGGACGCCTTCCAGGCGCGGTACAGGATGGTCTCGCTGTCCGGCAGGAAGTAGGGCGCCCCCTCCTGCTCGTCCTTGGTGAAGGTGATCTGCTTCTCGCCGCTGCCGTCCGCGTTCATCACCCAGAGGTCCATGTTGCCGTCGATCATCCGGCCGAACACGATCCACTTGCCGTCGGGCGAGACCGTCACCTCGGCCTCGTAGTACTTGTTGTCCGTCAGGCGCTGCACGTTCTTGCCCTGGCGGTCCGACACGTAGAGCTCGGCGCCCTGCGGATAGTTGCGCCAGTCGGACCAGTTGCCGAGTGGCATCTGCAGGTTGTCCTTGATGGAGGTCCAGACGAGCTTCTTGCCATCCGGAAAGAAGTACGAGCAGGCGTCCCAGCCCTTGTCGTTGACCAGCACGACGTCGGTGCCCGCGTCGGTGAAGGTCTTGGTGAGGAAGCCCGCCATGCCGCGCGCGCTCTTGACCGCCAGCGGGCTCTGCACCTGGGCGATCAGGTGCTCGCTGTCGGGCCCGTAGTAGGACTCGGCCGCCTCGCCGATGTTGGGAATCTGCCACGACGGCATCTCGCCCGGCTTGGTCGTCACCACTGCGCCCTGCGGCGCCGTCACCGGGCGCGGCGCCGGCGCGTCGGCAACGCCGTTGCCGGGCGACTGGCAGCCTGCGAGCACGAGCGCGAGCGCTGAAAACGAAAAGGAAATATACGAATCGCGAATAGTTCTCATGTGGTGACCCCCCGCTGGATACGATCCGTGCTCGCGCGAGGCTACGCTGGCGTCGCGCGCGCGATGGCGGTACGTTTGGCACAGCAGTCGCTGGAAAACAATAGCGATGCATTCCCGGGGGGGACTCGAGATGAAGGTCAACCAAACCAGACTCCGCGCCGTGGTCGTCGGCGCGGCAGCGTGGCTGTCCGCGGCCACCGGCCAGGCGGCACTCGGCCAGGACACGGCCGCGAGCGACTCGCTCGCGCTCGAGGAGGTCGTCGTCACCGCGCGGCGTGCCGAGGAGAAGCTCCTCGACGTCCCGGTCGCCGTAACAGCCTTCACCGCCGAGCAGATCGAGTCGCGCGGCATCCGCAACCTCGACGACATCGCCCAGCTGACGCCGGGCCTGCAGTTCTCGAACGTGCTCGGCGAGTTCCTGCCGGCGCCCGTGATCCGCGGCGTCGCACCCGTCAGCATCAATGCCGAGAACAACGTCGGCATCTACATCGACGGCATCTATGTCGCCGGCCGCGAGGGCCTGAACTTCAGCCAGCTCGACCTGCAGACGATCAACGTCGTCAAGGGTCCGCAGGCCGCCATCTACAGCCGCGCCGCGTTCTCCGGGGCGATCAACTACGTCACGGCTCGGCCGACCCGCGAGCCGCTGCGCAAGGCCGAGCTGCAGCTCGGCAACGACGGCTGATGGGCCGCATCGCCCTCGGCTACGACACCTGGGACGGCTCCTACGACAACCAGATCGCCGGCGGCCCCGACATCGGCGGCTACGAGTACAAGACGGCGAGCGGTGGCCTGCTGTTCGCGCCCGGCGGGAACTTCCAGGCCTACCTGTGGGGCTACTACTCGGACGACGCGATCGACCCCTCGGCCACCTCCGAGGTGCTGGCGAACTGCGAGAACCGCAACCTCGTCGATCCGATGCAGAGCACCAAGTTCCTGAACTTCTGCGGCGAGCTGCCGCGCATCAACCGCAATTCGCTGAGCGCGATCCCCAACGCCACCGGCGAACGCCGCGACGTGCAGCGCATCCACCTCGAGCTGAAGTGGGACCTCGCGGGCGGCACGCTGACCTCGCTCAGCTCGTATTCGAACGTCGAGCAGACCTTCCTGATCGACGGCACGCGCGGCACCGGCTTCGTCACCTATGCCTACGCCGCCATGGCCGCGACCCCCACCGCGTTCCGCCCGATCCGCACCTTCCGTGCGACCCAGCTGCAGACCGGCTTCCCCGACACCACGGAGGAGGTGGCGCAGGAGCTGCGCTTCACCAGCGCGGAGGATCGTGCGTTCCGCTGGAGCGGCGGCCTCTACTTCTACGACAACCGCGCCCAGGGCGGCAGCGACGGCGTGATCGCGCAGCCGGCGCTGCCGGCGGATTTCGGCTCGTTCTGCCCCTGCGTGACCATCTCGCCGACCCTCGGCTTCCCGACGCCCGGTGCCTCGGATGGCGCGAACGCGAGTTTCCTGCCCTGGTTCAACGATCCGAACGGCGGCGGCTTCCCGCTGGCGATCCGCAGCGACACCCGGGGCTGGTCGGTGTTCGGCACCGTCGACTACGACTTCACGGATGCGCTGACGCTGCGCGCCGAGGCGCGCTGGACCGATGAGAAGAAGGAACCCTCGGCATTCCTCATCGGCGGTGTGCCCTCGCGCAGCGCCGAGGAGAGCTGGGCCCTGCCGAGCTGGCGCGTGAACCTGCGCTACAAGCCGGTACCGAACTGGACCCTGTACGCCTCGGTCGCCGACGCGCCGAAGAGCGGCGACTTCGCCACCGGCACCGTGCGCTTCGCCGCCAACCCGACCGTCCAGGTCCCGGTGTTCCGTCCCTACGACTCGGAAGAGATCCTCGCCTACGAGATCGGCGCGAAGGCGGAGCTGTTCGGCGGCCGTGTGCGCACCGAGTTCGACGTGTTCTGGTACGACTGGAAGGACCAGGTGATCCCGAACATCGTCGAGGAGGTCGACGGGCGGCCGATCACCATCCCGACGGCGTTCGAGACCAACGCCGGCGACTCGACCGTCAAGGGCGCCGAGTTCAGCGTCGAGGGCAAGATCACCGAGTCGCTGCGCGCCAATGCCGGCATCGCGCTGATCGACGCCACCTACGACGAGGCGTCGCTCACGACCTTCCAGCTGTTCCCGAGCTTCGCGCCTTCCGGTGCCGTCAACGGCAAGCAGGTGCTGCGCCAGTCGCGCACCCAGTACAACGTCGGCTTCGGCTAC
>JALORN010000064.1 GCA_025458905.1 Steroidobacteraceae bacterium | reverse complement strand
CAGCGCTATCCGCTCAAGCAGCGCATCGACGGCTTCGGCACCCACCCGATCGCCGCCGATGCCTGGCTGACCAGCATCGTCGACCACACCAAGGGGCCGAGCCAGGGCGTGTACCCCAACGTGCTGATGTGCTCGCTCGACCACCGCGGCGCCACCGGGCCCTTCATCATGCGGCACCCGATGGGCGTGAAGCAGTCCTTCATCGGCAAGGAGCGCATCACCGTCGCCGCCGGCACCTTCGACGCGCTGCACTTCCGCTATTCCGAGACCACCGATGCGGATGCGGAGACGCGCAACGAGCCGGGCAAGCACCCGCCGTACGACCTGTGGTGCACCGACGACGGCGACCGGGTGTTCCTGCTCGCCTACGTGACCGGCTACATGATGACCCGCTACGAACTGACCGAGTACGAGGTGGTGCCGGCGAAGCCCTGAGGTGGCAGCGCTCGCGTCCCGCGGTTTGCCCGGGGGCGGTCGCCGAGCCCGGCTCGCGCGCTGCGTGGGGCTGCTCGCGGCGCTGCTCGCGCTGTCCGGGGCGGCCCTGCCGTTCGATGCCGCGGCGGCAGGCCGCGAAGTGCGCCGCTCGGCGACCGGGGAGCCCTCGACGCTCGATCCGCAGCTCTGGACCTATGGCCAGGACGGGAACATCGCCCAGGACCTGTTCCAGGGCCTGACCACGCTCGACGCCGCCGCGCGCCCGGTCGCCGGGCAGGCCGAGTCCTGGTCGGTCTCGCCCGACGGCCTGAGTTACCGGTTCCGGCTGCGCCGCGGCCTCACCTGGTCGGACGGCGTGCCGCTCGACGCGCGCGATTTCCTCTGGTCGTTCCGGCGGCTGTTCGATCCGCGCACCGCAGCGCCCTCGGCCTCGCTGCTCTTCATGATCCGCGGCGCGCGCGAGGTCGCGACCGGTCGCGCGCCGCCGGAGCGGCTCGCAGTCGCGGCGCCCGACCCCCTGACGCTGACGCTCGAGCTCGAGCATCCGGCGCCGAATCTCGTCGACCTGCTGGTGCACCGCGCCTTCCCGGTGCCGCGGCACGTCGTCGAGAAATGGGGGCGCGAGTGGACGCGGCCGGGACGGCTGGTCAGCAACGGCGCCTTCGTGCTCGGCGAGTGGCGGCCGGGCAGCCACGTGCGGCTCGACCGCAACCCGCGCTTCCACCAGAGCGCGACCGTGAGGCTCGATGCCGTGTTCCACGTGCCCGTCGAGGACGCCGGCGCCGCGCTGCGACGCTACCGAGCGGGCGAGCTCGACGTGGTGGTCACGCTGCCATCCGAGCAGATCCCGGCGCTGCGCCGCGAGTTCGGCCCGCAGCTGCGCCTGGTGCGCCAGATCGGCCTGGAATACCTGGCGTTCAACACGCGCCGCCCGCCGCTCGACGATGCGCGAGTGCGCCGCGCGCTCTCGATGGCGCTGGAGCGCGAGGTGCTGTCGGCGCGCGTGCTGCAGGGCGGCGAGCCGGCCGCCTACTGCGTCGTGCCGCCCGGCGTCGAGAACTACCCACGGGGCGCCTGTGCCGACTTCGGCGCCTGGCCGGCGACGCGCCGCCAGCAGGAGGCGCGGCAACTGCTGGCCGCCGCGGGCCACGGCCCGGGCAAGCCGCTCACGCTGAGGCTGCGTCACCCGAACTCCGATACCCAGCGCCGCGTCGCGCTGGCGCTGGCCGCGATGTGGCAGCCGCTCGGGGTGCGCGCCGAGCTCGTCAATGCCGACCTGAGGGCACACCAGCAGGCGCTGCAGCAGGGCGACTTCGACGTCGCGCGTGCGGCCTGGTATGCAGAGGATCGCGACGCGGCCTCGTTCCTCGCGCTGCTCGACAGCCGGGCGGGGCCGCTCAACCTGTCGCGGTTCGCCGATCCGGCGTATGACGCGCTGCTGGACCGGGCGACCTCCTCCGCCGACCTCGCCGCCCGCGCCGCCCTGCTCGCCGAGGCGGAGGGCAGGGCGACGCGGCAGCAGCCGATCGCGCCGCTCTATGTCTATGTCTCGCGGCGGTTGGTGTCGCCGCGCGTGCAGGGCTGGGTCGACAACCCGCGCGGCGTGCATCTCGACCGCTATCTCGAGGTCGCGCCGCGCTGAGCGGCCGGAGGCCTCAGCGTGCCTCGACCAGCTCGATCCATTCGCCCGCGGCGCCGATGAGCACGCCGGCGCGGCGACCATCATAGGGCGACTCCGGACGCGCGGCGGGCGCGGCGACCCACGGCAACGGGCGCGCCTCGAGCGAGTCCACGACGAAGCTGACCATCGCCATGCCGGGCGGCAGGTCGCCGTCGCGGCGCGGGCGCGGGCCGGCCATCGGCGGATACTCGTCGAGCTCGATCGCGAAGCCGGTCGAGAAGTTGACCAGCGCCAGCGGCGTGTCGGTCTCGCGCGGCAGCCCCCAGGCGTCCTGCAGCACGTGGATCTTCGCGCCGACCGGCTCGGTGACGGGCGCGCCCAGGGTGTCGCGGTAGAAGGCCTGCATGGCCTGCATCGAGGCGCCGCCGAGCACGACGATGAACGTGCGGTCGACGTAGCTGCGGGCCTGGGTCTTGATGAACACCGAGCCCGACGGCGGGATGCGCGTGAAGTAGTTGAGCTCGCCCGCGGGGCCGATCGCCTGCATCGCGCGCACCGCGGGGTTGGTGGAGAGCGGGCGCGGCTCGCCGACCACCCGGAACGGCGAGCCCACGAAGCTCGCGGCGAGCGCGTCGGGGTCCTGCACGAGGATCTCGTTCGAGTTCCAGCCGTGGGTCTTCATCGCCTCGAAACCCGCCACGGGGGGCGACTGCACCAGCCGCAGCCAGGTCGGCTCGCCGCTCGCCGGCTGCAGCAGCACGTAGCGCCGGCCCTCGGCGAGCGGCGCGTTCCAGCCGGCGGCGAGCGCGCGCGAGACCACGCCTTCGGCGGCGACGCGGTAGCCGAGCGCGGCGACGTAGGCGGACTGCGCGGCGGCGAGGTCGGGAACGGTGAGGGTCACGGCGATGATCGCGGTCAGCATGGGGCGGCTCCCGGAGCGCGGCGTTTTCGGTGTGCTATCGTCGATCGATCTTAGCGGCGCCCACGTCGCCGCGTCACCACGCGGAGCGCGACTTGATCGACCTGTACTACTGGCCCACGCCGAACGGCCACAAGATCCCGATCATGCTGGAGGAGGCCGGCCTCGAGTACCGGGTGCGCCCGGTGAACATGCTGCGTGGCGAGCAGTTCCGCCCGGCGTTCCTCAAGGTCAACCCGAACAACAAGATCCCGGCGATCGTCGACCGCGACGGACCCGGCGGGCGGCCGTTCGCGCTGTTCGAGTCCGGCGCGATCCTGCAGTACCTCGCCGAGAAGAGCGGCAAGCTGATGCCGCGCGAACTCGCCGCGCGTTACACCGTGATCCAGTGGCTGACGTTCCAGGTGGCGAACGTCGGGCCGATGTTCGGCCAGTGCGGGCACTTCCTCGGCTATGCGCCGCGCAAGATCCCATATGCCATCGAGCGCTACCGCAACGAGACGCTGCGGCTGTACGGGGTGATGGACCGCAGGCTCGCGAAGGTCGACTACCTCGCGGGCGACTATTCCATCGCCGACGTCGCGACCTGGCCCTGGGTGCACGTGCGCTGGCTGCACCGCATCGACCTCGACGCCTTTCCGAACGTGAAGCGCTGGTACCAGGCGATCGGCGCGCGTCCGGCGGTGCAGCGCGGCGTCGCGCTGCTCGAGGAGCGGATGAAGATCGGCAACCCCGACGCCGAGGCGCGCGAAGCGCTGTTCGGTCGCCAGCAGCTCGACCAGGGCCGGCGCGCCGCGCGCCGGCCCGCACGCGGCGCCGCTCGGTCGCGTCCCGCCGGGACGCGGGCGGCGCAGGCGGCGCGCGCCCGGCGGACCCGCGGGCCGGGCGCGTGATGCTGCGCCGGCAGCCACGGTGGGCCGCGGGGCGGCGGCGGCCCGCAGGTGCCGGTGCCCGGTTGCGCACGCCGTGGCCGGCGCTCCCGCTGCTGCTGGTCCTGCTGCTGCAGGTTCTGGCGGTCCCGGTGACGACGCAGGCCGCGCAGCGCGTCGTGCACCGCGCGGGCACCGACGATGCGACCACGCTCGATCCGCACAAGGTCGGATACCCGGGCGAGACCACCATCATGTCGGACCTGTTCGTCGGTCTGACGACCCTCGATGCCGAGGCCCGGCCGATGCCGGGGTGTGCCGAGTCCTGGAAGGTCTCAGCCGACGGACTCACCTGGACCTTCCGGATGCGGCCCGGGTTGCGCTGGTCGGACGGCAGTCCGTTGACCGCCGCGGACTTCGAATGGTCGCTGCGCCGCGCGCTGCGGCCGGAGACGGCATTCCCGTTCGCGGGCCGCCTCTTCATGGTCCGCAACGCGCGCGCCGTCTCGAAGGGCACCGTGCCTGCGGAGCAACTCGGCGTACGTGCCCCCGACGCGCGCACCGTCGTGATCGAGCTGGAGCATCCGGCGCCCTACCTCGACGAGGTGCTCGCGACCTTCGCGATGCCGGTGCCGCGGCGACTGGTCGAGGCGCGCGGCTCGGCCTGGATCGCCCAGGGCAGCCTCGTCACCAACGGCCCCTTCGTGCTCGAGGAATGGCGCCCGAACGCCTTCATCCGGCTGCGCAAGAACCCGAACTTCTACGACGCCGCGAACGTGCCTGCCGACGCCGTGGTGCACTATCCGGTCACGCAGCCGGCCACGGCGATCCGGCGCTTCCAGGCGGGCGAACTCGACTTCGTGCTCAGCGTGCCGGCCGAGCAGGTGGAGCGTCTGCAGGCGCAGTTCGGGGCGCAGTTGAAGATCGACCTCGGCATCGGCCTCGAGGCGCTGGCCTTCAACGTCCGGCGCGGCCCGACGCGCGACGCGCGCGTGCGGCGCGCGCTGTCGCTGGCGATCGACCGCGATGCGCTGGCGCGCAACGTCCTGCGCGAGCCGCGACAGGCCGCCTACGGGTACGTCTCGCCGGGTGTCAGCCGCTACCCGCGGCGCGCGAGCGTCGACTTCGCCACGTGGCCCGTGGTGCAACGCCAGGCCGAGGCGCGGCGCCTGCTGCAGGAGGCCGGTTTCGGGCCCGGCAACCCGCTGCGGTTGCGGATGGCGTTCCCCGCCAACGACATCAACCGGCGGATCGCGGTGGTGCTGGATGCGATGTGGCGGCAGGTCGGCGTGCGCGCGGAACTGCAGGCTAAGGAGCAGCGCGCGCTGGTTGCCGACATCGCGCGCGGCGAGTTCGACGCGGCGCGGGTGCTCTGGCTCTCCGGGCACACCGACCCGATGGCCTTCCTCGAGCGGCTCGACGGCGGCGCGGCCGGCACGACGACCAATCCGTCGGGCTACGCCAGCACGCGCTACGACGCGCTGGTGGCCGCGGCCACGCGCGAAAGCGACGTCGGGCGGCGGGCCGCGCTGCTGCGCGAGGCCGAGACGGTCGCGCTGGCGGACCAGCCGGTGGCGCCGCTGTACTGGTTCGTCGGGCGGCGACTGGTCTCGCCCGCGCTCGCCGGCTGGGCGCACAACGCGCGCGGCATCCACCTGTCGCGCTTCATGAGCGTGCCGGCGCGCTGAGCGCGCGGCCGCAGCGTGCGCCGACCAGAAGCCGGCCAAGGGGGAGTCGCCGGGGCAATTGCGGTTGTCCGTCCGCGTCGCGTTCGGTTATAAGCCTCGCTGGGACGTCAACCGGTCTCGACAGAGAGGGGTCAAGATGAAGTTCATCGAGCACAAGCGCAGCCGGGAAGTCGAAGCCTGGATCCGCAAGGAGGTCGCGGAGCAGAAGGTCCGCTACCGCAAGATCGTCGCGGAACAGGACGCGCTCGAGCCCAAGCGCGACAAGTGGATCGCGGATTTCTTGCACCGCATACAGACCCGCGGCTTCCACGTGCACTTCGACCAGCTGCGCAAGATCCGGCCCGAAGAGGTCCCGGTGAAGCCCAAGCGCAAGTTCCGCGTCGTGTTCTGAGGGAGGCCCGACACCATGGCACGCCCACACATCGAACCCTTCGTCGATCGCGACGTCCCGTTCAAGAAGCTGACCCTGCCGGGCTTCCCGAAGGGGATGCAGTACAAGATGCTCTCGCTGGACCCCGACAACGGGGCCTGCTCGATGACCGTGATGTACGAGCCGGGCTACAAGCAGCCGCCCGGCATGAGCTACAGCGAGTACGAGCTCTTCATCCAGTCCGGCTCGATCCAGATCGGCGACAAGGTCTGGGGCCCCGGCAGCTACTTCTTCGTCCCCGCCGGCGTCGCCATCGAGGCGATGTCCTCGCCACGCGGCGCGCTGGCGCTGATGTTCTTCAACTACGGCGAGCCGTCGTGGATCGAGTCCGATTCCGACCACCCGCGCGCCGAGAAGCAGAACTTCAAGGCGGTCAACTCCTACGACAACCTGCAGTGGAGCTCGACGAACTTCTATCCGGCCACGGCGCCCGGCTGCATGGTCAAGGTGCTGCACTTCGACAACCGCACGCAGGGGTTCACCTTCCTGTACTGCATGACGCCGAACTTCTGGCAGGACAACATCAGCTACCACGACTGCTCGGAAGAGGCCTATCACATCTGGGGCACCTCCTGGATGATGCAGTTCGGCGAGCTGCCCACCGGTGGCTACTTCTACCGCCCGCCGTACATCAACCACGGCGCGTTCGGCTGCAAGCTCGGGACGCTCGCGATCGGTCGCACCGACAGCCGCCTCTACAACCACTTCCACTACAACCCGTGGACGAACATCGAGGAGAACCGCGAGCGGGCGGCGAGCCGCGTGCAGCACTGGATGCCCGAGCTCTACCAGTGGATCAACACCCACGGCCACAACCACCCGGTCGACTTCGAGTACGCCCACGGTCATGCCCATGGCGACATGCCGCACCACCACGGTGACGGCCAGGTGGAGCACGCGCACAAGCGCAAGAAGCGCCGCCGTCGCTGAGGCTCGCCCGGGCCGGCCACGCGTCGGCCCGCGAGCGTCGTCGAAGCCCCCCACGGGGCAGGAACGGGCCGCACGCGCGGCCCGTTCCGTTTGCGCGCAGCCGTCCTAGCGGGTCGCGCCGAAGATGAACCAGCTCGCCCCGTTGCCGTGCGCCGGCGCCGGGCGCAGCCCGAGCGCCGACTCGCGGAATTCCTCGTCCGGGACGGTGCCGAAATTCGGGATGCGGCGTGCGAAGCAGGCCTCGCGCGCGAACCCGGCGCGCACGCACTCCTCGACGGGGTCCAGCTCGCGGAAACCGGCGTAGTGCGGCTCGTTGTTGTAGTAGGCGTCCCAGTCGAGATAGAAGTTGTAGTAGGGGTCCACCGCGGCGGCGGGCGGCAGTTCCATGTGGACCATGATGCCGCCCGGGGCCAGCAGGCGCCGGGCCTCCTTCAGCACCTGCCGGTTGGTCGCGCGCGACTGCTCGTGCAGGAAGAAGCTCGAGACCACGAGGTCGAAGCTGCCGTCGGCGAAATCCAGGCGCCGCGCGTCCTGCTGCGAGTAGTGCACGTCGTAGCCGAGGGCACGGCTGCGCGCGTGGGCGAAGCGCAGCAGCGGCGCGCCCACGTCGACGCCGTGGCCGACGCAGCCGGGGAACACGTCGAGGTAGGGCAGCAGCTGGTTGCCGGCCGAGCAGCCGATGTCGAGCATGCGGCGCGGGCGGAAGCGCGGATGCACGATGCGCAGGTACTCGGCGATGGAACGCGCGACGCCGCCACCGGCGTGACGCAGCTTCAGGCCCGCGCTGAACACCGCGGTGCCGTGCCAGTAGACCGCGCCCACGGCGACGTCGTCGGGCTGGTACTCGGTGTGGAAGCAGCCGGGCATCAGGTGGATGTCCATCGCCGAGACGTCGCGGGGCACGGGCAACGCCGGGTCGAGGCGCAGGGACCCGGGGCCGTCCGCGGCCGCGGCGGCGCGCCCGGCCTCGACCAGTTCCGGCAGGCGCCGCTCGACCTGCGGCTGCACCGACCACCAGGTCATTTCCTGCGCGGCGTAGCGCAGCGCACTCCAGGCCTTGAAGTACGGGTGCGACAGCATCGCCCTGCGCACCTCGCGACCGTCCCGGGCGGTGCGGCCCTGGCGGCGGCGCAGCTGTGGCTCGACCTCGCTGTCCCAGGTACGGCGCAGCCGGCCGGCCATGTCGACCATCAGCCGCTTGCGGAGGGTCGAGACGAAGCGCTGTCGCACCGCTTCGTCTCGCGTCGGCAGGGCGATGGTGTCGATGGCCCGCGGCGCGGGCGAGGGCGACGGCGGCAGGCCGGCAGCGTGATCGGTGGTCGTGTCTAGCATGGGCGTCCCGGTGTTCCCGAAGGAGGGTCGACCCTGGCGCCGGCGGGAGAGGCCACCGGGCCCGGGGCGCGGGCGAGGCAGCACCCGCGACGCAAAAATCTAGCACAGCGCGGGCTGGCGCCCGCGTCGGCCGGGCCGGTTGCGCGCAACGGGCTCGGGGTCGCGTGATCCGCGTCGCGGAGGGGCATCGGCACCAGGGTCGGCGCGTGCGCCAGGCGGGCGGAGCCGCTATCCTGACCCTTCGGGTCCGCGTGCCCCGTCCCGAGCCCCTTTCCCCTCACCGAGACATGCCGATGAGCAACGAACCGGCGCTCAAGCCGAGCGAGAGCCTGCGCAACGTCCGCTACGAGATCCGCGGCAAGCTCGCCCGGCGGGCCCAGGACCTGGTGCGGATGGGCTACGAGATCATCTCGCTGAACATCGGCAACCCTGCGCTGTTCGGCTTCCGCACGCCCGAGACGATGCGGCTGGCGATGATCGAGAACTTCCCGGAGAGCGAGGGCTACGTCAACCAGAAGGGGATCTTCCCGGCGCGCGAGGCAGTGGTCATGCAGCAGCAAGCGCGTGGCGTCGTCGGCGTCAGCGCCGAGGACGTGTTCATCGGCAACGGGGTCAGCGAGCTGATCGACCTGACGCTGCGGGCGCTGCTGAACGAGGGCGACGAGGTGCTGGTGCCGAGCCCGGACTATCCCCTGTGGACCGCGGCCGTGAACCTCAACCGCGGCCGCGCGGTCCACTACCCGTGCCGGCCCGAGAACGGCTTCGTGCCGGACGTCGAGGAACTGGCGTCGCTGGTGACGGCGCGCACGCGTGCGATCGTCGTCATCAACCCGAACAATCCGACCGGCGCGGTCTATCCGCGCGAGGTGCTGGAGAAGATCGCCGCGCTGGCCGAGCGGCGCGGCCTCGTGCTGCTGTGCGACGAGATCTACGACCAGATCACCTACGATGGCGCGCAGTTCGTGCCGATGGCGACGCTCGCGCAGGACACGATCTGCATCACCATGTCGGGGCTCTCGAAGGTGTATCGGGCCTGCGGCTACCGGGTCGGCTGGGCCGTGGTGTCGGGCAAGATGCGGATCGCGCAGGAGCTGCTGCAGGCGATGGAGCTGCTCGCTTCGCTGCGGCTCTGCAGCAACGTTCCCGGGCAGTGGGCGGTGCAGACCGCGCTCGGCGGCTACCAGAGCATCCGCGAGCTGACGGCGCCGGGCGGGCGGCTGTACGAGTCGCGCAGGGTGATCGTCGAGTCCGCCGCGGCCAACCCGGCGCTGGTGCTGCAGGCCCCGAAGGGCGCGATGTACGCCTTCATGGGCGTCGACACCGAGCGCGTGCCGCAGTTCGACGACCAGCAGTTCGCGCTCGACCTGCTCGAGCAGAAGCACGTGCTGGTCGCCCCAGGGGTCAGCTTCAACGTGCCTTACCGCAACCACTTCCGCATCACGAACCTGCCCGACGCCGCGACGCTGCGGACGGTGTTCCAGCGCGTCGAGGAGCTGCTCGGCGAGTATCGCGACGCGCCGCAGCGCGCGCCGCGCGCCCGGGTGGTCGAGGCGCAGGATCGCTTCAAGTAGCTGCATCGCCCGCAGGCAAGCCGCGCCGCATTGCACACGCTCGATGACGCCCTGCTGCAGGCCCTGGAGGTCGGCGACCCGGTCGTGGTCCCGAGCCGGCAGCGTGCGGTCGCGATCCGGCTGAGCCATGCGGCCGCGCAGCTGCGCCGCCGCCGCACCGCCTGGAAGACCCCCGACGTCGAAGCCACCGGCGGCTGGCTGCAGTCGGTCGCCTGGCGCTTGCGCGCCGCCGGCGAGGACCTGCCGCGCGCGCTCGGTGTGCACGAAGAATGGCTGCTCTGGGGCGAGGCCGCCGCCGAGCTGACCCGCAGCGCGGTGCTGTTGCTGCCGGAGTCGATCGCCGACGGGCTCGCGCGCGCCGCGCAGCTCGCGGCCGAGCATCGCATCCCGGCTGCGGCGATCGCCGCCGACCCGGGCAACGAGGCGCGCTGGCTGGCGCGCGCGCTGCAGCACGTGGAGCGGCGTGCCGCGGCGCTGGGTGCGGTGCCGCGCCACCGCAGCTGGACGGCGCTGGCTGGCTGCGATCCGGGCGCGCTCGGCGGGCAGCGCCTGCACCTCGCGGGCCACGGGCGGTTGTCGCCGGCCTTCGAGCACCTGCTGTCGGCCTGGGGCGGGCGCGGGCTGCGCGTGATGCGCCATCCCGGCGGCAGCCCGCGGGCGCGGGTGCGCGTGGTGGAGGCGAGCGATCCGGCCGCCGAGCTGCAGCTCGCCGCCGAGTGGTGCGCGACGCGGCTGGCGGCCGACCCGTCGGCCCGGCTGCTGGTCGTGGTCCCCGACCTCGCGAGGCGACGCGTGCACCTCGACCGGGTGCTGCGCGAGACCCTGGAGCCGGCGGGCTGCTTCGACCGCGCCGCACCGCCGCTGAGCTTCGGCTTCGAGGGGGGCTCGCCGCTCGCCGACTGGCCGCTGCCGCGCGAGGCGCTCGGGGTGCTCTCGCTGCTGACGCGACCGGTCGAGGTCCCGGCGGTGCTGGCGGTGCTCGACGCGCGCTGCTGGTCACCCGGGTCGCGGCCGGGCCGGGCGCGCGCCGCGCGCTGGCTGAAGGCGCGCGCCAGCGGCGTGCTGGAGCTGCCCGACCTGCTCGAGGCCCTCGGCGGTGCCTGCGCCGGGGATCGTGCCTGCGAGGCGCTCGCGACCCGGCTGCGCGAGGCTTCCGGGCGCCTGCCGACCGGGCGCCTCGTTGCCGCCGAATGGGCCGAGGCGTTCGCGGCGACGCTCGAGGACCTCGGCTGGCCCGGGCCAGGGATCGCGGACACGGTCGGGCAGCAGGCGCTCGACGGCTGGCGCGGCCTGCTGCAGCAGTTCGCGGACCTGGGCGGGGCACTGGCGCCGTGCGGCGCCGCGCGCGCCGTCGACGTGCTCGCCGGCATGGCGCGGCGCGAGCCGTTCGCACCGGTCGGGGCCGATGCGCCGGTGCTCGTCACCGGTTCGCTGGACGACCCCGTGGTGCAGTACGACGGGATCTGGGTCTGCGGCTTGCAGGCAGACCGCTGGCCGGCCCCGGCACGGCTCGATCCCTACGTGCCCTGGACGTTGCAGCGGCGCGCGGGAGTCGACGCCGGCAGCCCCGCCGGTTGCCTGCGCCTCGCCCGCGAGTCGCTCGCGGCCTGGCGTGCATCGGCGGAGGAGCTCTGCCTGTCGTGGGCCTGCCGCGACGACGAGGCGGAGCTCGCACCGAGCCCGTTGCTGGCCGCCTGGGACAGCTGCGCGCGGCAGCCGGCGACGCCGCCGCTCGCCGTCCGGCTGCGCACGCTTGCGCCGTTGGCGCTCGAGCAGGTCGAGGACCGGGTCGGCCTGCCCTGGCCGGCCGGGCGGCCGCTGCCGCGGGGCACGCGCAGCCTGGAGCTGCAGAACCGTTGTCCGTTCCGCGCCTATGCCGAGCTGCGGCTCGGGGCCGAGCCGCCGCGGGTACCGCAGCCGGGCGTGCCGGCCCTCGAACGCGGCGAGTACCTGCACCGGGTCCTCGACCTCGCCTGGGGCGAGATCGGCGACTCGACGGCGCTGCGCGCCTTGTCGGACGAGGCGCTCGAGGCGCGCGTGGCGCGGGCCGCCGAGCAGGCCCTGGTGGTGCTGCGACGTGGCGGGCGCGGCGCGCCGGACCCGCGGTCGGTCGAGCGCGAGCGCGCGCGTGCGGTCGAGCTGGTGGTGCTGATGCTGGCGCAGGATCGCGCCCGTGCGCCGTTCCGCGTGCTGGCGCGCGAATGGGAGATCGAGGGCGAGGTCGCCGGCGCGCCGATCCGGCTGCGGATCGACCGCGTCGATGCCTTCGAAGACGGTCGGCTGGCGGTGGTGGACTACAAGACCGGCGCCTCCCGGCCGCTCGACTGGCTGGGCGAGCGGGCCGAGCCCGTGCAGCTCTTCACCTATGCGCGGGCGCTGCAGGCGAGGCGCGCGGGCGCGGTCGCGGCGCTCGGCAACGTGCACCTCGTGCGCCGCGGCCAGGTCTACTGCGCGATGACGGAAGCGGACGACCTGCTGCCGGAATCCAGGGTGGCCTTCGACTGGGCCCTGCTGCTGCGCCAGTGGGAGGGGCAGGTGGAGCGGCTGGCACGCGCCTTCCTGCGCGGCGAGGCGGGTGTCGAGCCGATCTCCCAGGCTTGCAGGCGTTGCCACCTGCACGGCGCCTGCCGGCGCGCCGAGCTCGGGGTCGGTGGGTCGTTCGATGGTTGAGTCTCCGGGCGGCAGCGACGCCGCGGCACGCTCCGCGGCGCTCGACCCGTCGCGCTCGATCCTGCTGCAGGCGCCAGCGGGCTCGGGCAAGACGACGCTGCTGACGCAGCGTTTCCTGCGGCTGCTCGCCGAGGTCGACGAGCCCGAGCAGATCCTGGCGGTGACCTTCACCCGCAAGGCGGCGGCCGAGATGCGCACGCGCATCGTCGGTGCGTTGCGCGCCAGCGAGTTGCCGGTGCGCGGCGAGCACGGCGACGACGCGACGCTCGAGCTCGCGGCGCAGGCGCTGGCCCGGTCGCGCCGACGGGGCTGGGACATCGAGTCGAACCCGGCACGACTGCGGATCCAGACGCTCGACGGCCTCAACCGCTCGCTGGCGGCCAGCCTGCCGATCGCGGCCGCGGCGGGGCAGACGCTGGAGGTGACGCAACGCGAGCGGCAGGTCTACCTGGACGCGGCGCGGCGCACCCTGCTCGACGCCGAAGCCGACCCGGCGCTGCAGGCGCATTCGGACCGGCTGCTGCGGCGCCTCGACAACCACTGGCTGCGCCTCGAGGGGCTGCTCGCCGACATGCTGGCGCGCCGCAGCCACTGGCTCCGGCACGTGGCCGGCAGCGACCCGCTGGACCTGCGGCACCGCGTCGAGCGGACGCTCGCCAGCATCGTGGCCGAGGCGCTGCGCGAGGCGCGCGCACGGTTGCCCGGGGCGCTGCGGATCGAGGGACTGCGGCTCGCCGGGCAGGCGGCGCGCCAGGGGGATCCAGCCCTGGGGGCGCAGCTCGAGGCGCTGGAAGACCTCGGCGAGGACGCGGCGCAGCTGCCGGCCTGGTGCGCGCTGGCGAAGCTGGCGCTCACCGAGGACGGCGAGCTGCGCAAGACCCTGAATGCGCGCCAAGGCCTGCCGGCCGGCGACAGGGCGCTGCGCGCCCGCGCGCTCGCCTGGCTCGGGGCGCTGCGCGACGCGCCGGCGGCGGTCGAGGCGCTCGCCGCCTTGCCCGGGCTCCCGCCGGCGCAGCTCGAGCCTCGCGACGCCGCGGTCCTCGAGTCGCTGATCGTGCTGCTGCGGTACGCCGCCGGACAGCTGGAGCTGCTGTTCCGGGACGTGCGCCGTGTCGACTACGTCGCCATCGCGGCGGCGGCGCGCACGGCGCTCCGCGACGACGAGGCCGGCACCGAGCTGACGATCCACCAGGGCGAGCAGCTGCGCCACCTGCTCGTCGACGAGTTCCAGGACACCTCGCTCGACCAGTTCGAGCTGCTCGAGGCGCTGACGCGCGACTGGGCGCCGGGCGACGGGCGCAGCCTGTTCCTGGTGGGCGACCCGATGCAGTCGATCTACCAGTTCCGCGAGGCGGAGGTCGGGCTGTTCCTGCGCGCCCGCGACTCCGGGTTGGGCCGGATCATGCCCGAGCCGCTGGCGCTGACGCGCAACTTCCGCTCCGACCCGGCGATCGTGGGGTTCGTCAACCGGACGTTCGCGACGATCTTCCCGCGGCAGGACGACCCGCGCGAGGCAGCGGTGCGCTACCTCGCCTGCGAGGCGGCCGCCGCGCGCGAGCCGGCGGTCGCGCCGCGGGTGCGCCTGCGGCACCTGCCGCCGTTCGACGTGCAGGCCGAGGCCGACGCGGTGCTGGACATCGTGCGCGGGCTGCGCAGCGAGTCGCCTGCCGCCACGATCGCAGTGCTGGTCTCGGCGCGTGGCCATGCGACGCCGATCGCGCGCGCGCTGCGCGCCGCGGACATCCCGGTACAGGGCGTGGACCTGATCCCGCTCGCCGAGGTGCCGGTCGTCCAGGACCTGATCGCGCTGACCCGCGCGCTGCTCGACCCGGCCGATCGCGTCGCGTGGATCGCTCTGCTGCGGGCCCCGTGGAGCGGGCTCGACCTCGCTTCGCTGGCGCGGCTGCTGGAAGGGGCGCCGCAGGCGACGCTCGCCGAGCTGCTCGACGACGGGGCGCGGTGGCAGCCGCTGCCCGCGGGTGGCATCGAGCGCCTGCGACACGTGCACGAGGCGCTGGACGCCGCGCGCGCGCAGCTCGCGCGCGCGCCGCTCGCGGCGGTGGTCGAGGCCGCATGGCTGCGGCTCGGCGGTGCGGTCGCATATGCGGAGCCTTCGGCGGTGCTCGACGCACGGCGGTTCCTCGACGCGTTCGCCGAGCGCGAGCAGGGCGGCGAGTGGACCGGCGTCGACGACCTCGGTCCGCTGGTCGCGCGGCTGTTCGCCGCCAGCGACACCTCGGCCGAGGACGCGGTGCAGGTGATGACCATCCACCGTGCCAAGGGGCTGGAGTTCGACGCGGTGATCCTGCCGTCGCTCGGCCGCGCCGGGCGGCTCGGGGAGGAGCCACTGCTGAGCTTCGTGGAGTGGCCCGACCGGGACGGCGAGCCGCAGCTGCTGCTCGCGCCGATCCGTGCGCCGGAGTCCGACGAGCCGTCGCCCCTCGGCGCCTGGATACGCGCGCTGCAGAACTGCCGGCGCGACCGTGAGCGCGTGCGCCTGCTCTACGTCGCGGCAACGCGCGCGCGCGCGGCGCTCTACCTGCTCGGGTCGCTCGACGCCATCAAGGGTGGAGCGCCGGCGCCGCGCGCCGGCTCGCTGCTGGCGAGCCTGTGGCCGGCGGTGGGCGTCGCGTTCCCGCCGGAGCCGGAGGTCGGCGCGCTCGATCCCGCGGCACTGGAGGCGACCGCGCCGCCCCGCGCGTGGCGTGCCGTCGCACCGTGGCGCGTGCCGACCTTGCCCCTGCCGATCGGCGCCGCGGGCGCGCTCGAGGTGGCGACCGCCGAGCTGCCGGACGCGCCGGACGCGCCGGACGCACGGCTGCGCGCGGCATCCTCGACCCGGCACGTGGGGCGGGTGCTGCACAGCGAGCTCGAGCGGCTCGCGGCCGCGACCCGTGAGCGCATCGAGGATGCGGCCGGCGATCTCGCGCGCCACCGGCGGCTGCTCGCCGCGCTGGGCGTGCCGCCCGAGGAACTGGAGGCGCAGGCGCGGCGAGTGCGCGACGCGCTCGGCCGGATCCTGGCCGACCCGCAGGGACGCTGGCTGCTGGACCCGGGCCACCGCGAGTCCGCCTGCGGGCTCGCGCTCAGCGGCCTTCACGAGGGGCGGTTCACGAGCGTCCGGGTCGATCGCAGCTTCCTCGACGCGCAGGGCGTGCGCTGGCTCGTGGACTACCGCGTCAGCCCGCACGAGGGCGGCGACCTGGAGGCCTTCGTCGCCGCGGAGCTGCACCGCCATGCCCCCAGGTTGCAGCGCTGCGCAGCCCTGGCGCGGGCGCTCGGTCCCCAGCCGGTGCGCCTGGCGCTCTATTTCCCGCTGTTGCCCCGCCTCGAAGAAATCCCACCGACCGCCTAGCCCGGATCAAAGGGGGACGGATTTATTTTCCTCTTCGAGGAAAATAAATCCGTCCCCCTTTCAGAAGGTGGCTTCCTGGGCGAAGGGGCGGCGGCCGGCGGAATCGGGGGAGCCGAGAAAGGCGATCTGGCGCACCAGCACCGGCGGTGCGGACGGACGCGTCGCGACGCTGCCGTCCAGGAGGTAGCCGGGCGCGGGCGTCAGGGTCAGCGTGCCCTGAACGTCGAGCGGCCCGCCGGTGTCCTTCACGGTCCCGGACACGTTTCCGGAGGGGTCGGCCTCGCCGCCGAAGAGCAGGAGGTAGCCACCGAGAGGCAGGGGCCCCTCGCCCGTCCGCTGCCGCAGGTCCTGCACCTCGATCCGGCCGCGCAGCAGGCGCACCGCGCGCCCGCGCAGCACCAACTCGTCGACCGCCAGCGCCACGCTGCCGTCGAGGTCGCCCGGGATGCCCGGCAGCAGCCCGCCGGGCGCGAGCGCCAGCGTGCCGCGCACGTCGCGGGCCTCGAGGGTGCCGCCGGGCGCGAGCGCGAACTCGCCCTGCACCGTCGCGAGCGGCTGCGCGATCCGCAGCGTCGCAGCGGCGCGGCCGGTGAGCAGGCGCAGCGGGTGCAGCGACCAGCGCAGCGCACCGGCCCGCAGTCCACGCGCCTCGAAGTTGGCGCAGGCGCCGTTCCACACCGTGCCGGAGGGCTCGATGCAGACCACGCCCTGCGGCAACAGGGCCGGCAGCCAGCGCGCGGGGAGGCGCGCCAGGAACACGACCGCGAACGCCAGCAGCGCGAGCGCGACCAGGCCGCGGCGCGCCGCCATCAGCGTGCGGCGGCCCGCAGCACGACGGTCGCGTTGACCTTGCCGGGCTCGCCGGTGGACTCGATTTCCGCCGACTGCACCGCGACGCCGGCCTGCTGTCCGAGGTTCGCGACCATGCCGGCGAACGCATCGAACGGCACCGCGCGGAACGAGGTGCGGAGCGTGCCGTCCGGCGCGGCCTCCGAGCCCGTCAACGACTCGACCAGGCCCGCCTGGCGCGTCGCGCGGTCGGCGAGCACCACCAGGGGCTCGCCCGCGGCAGCCGCCGGCCGCACCGGGCCGGCGGCGAGGATCTCGGCGGTGGCCGCCTGCACGAACGCGAGGTCGCGCTGCTTCTGCTGCAGCCGCTCGCGCGAGCGCTCCACGCCCTGGTGCAGGCTCAGGAGGCCGCCGAGCACCAGGATCAGTGCGGCGGCGGCGCCCCCGAAGGTCAGCACCATGCGCTCGCGCGGCGCGAGGCCGTCGTACCAGGCGGAGAGGCGGGCGGCCAGGGCGTTCACGAGCCGCTCCCAGCGCCGCCGGCGGCGCTGATGCGCAGCCGGCCTTCGTAGGCCTCGCCGGTCCCGGTGCCGCCGAGCAGGTCGGTGGCCCAGCCCCCCTCGCGCAGCGCCGCGCTGATGCGCTCGAGGCTGGCCGCGTCGCGCGCCTTCAGGCGCACCTCGAAGCTGCCCGAGCGGTAGCCCAGGGCCTTCAGCTCGGTCTCCGGGGAAGCGCCGCGCGCCGCGGCGAGGGCGGCGAGCGCCGGCAGGAAATCGCCCTGCGCCGAGGCGCCGCCGCGGACCGCGGCGAGCTGCGCCTCGACCTGGCGACGCGCCTCGCGTGCGCCCACCGGGTTCGGGACCAGCGGCCGGATGGCGTCGGCGAGCGCCG
>JALORN010000063.1 GCA_025458905.1 Steroidobacteraceae bacterium | reverse complement strand
GGGACGAGCATGGGACGTATCTTCGAAGTCCGCAAGGCCACGATGTTCGCGCGCTGGAACCGCATGGCCAAGCAGTTCGCGCGCATCGCCAAGGACATCACGATGGCGGTCAAGGCCGGCGGCCCGGATCCCTCCTCGAACCCGGCGCTGCGCCGCGTGATCCAGAACGCGCGCGCCGTCAACATGCCCAAGGACAAGGTCGAGGCCGCGATCAAGCGCGCCTCCGGCCGCGACGCCACGAACTACGAGGAAGTGCTGTACGAGGCCTATGCGCCGCACGGCATCGCGCTGCTGATCGAGACCGCCACCGACAACCCGACGCGCACCGTCGCCAACGTGCGCAACGTGGTGTCGAAGAACGGCGGCAACCTCGCCACGAGCGGCAGCGTCAGCTTCCAGTTCAGGAAGATGGGCGTTTTCCGCCTCGACCCGGCCGGCATCGACCAGGACGACCTCGAGCTCTACCTGATCGACCACGGCCTCGAGGAGATGGGCGAGAGCACCGGCGAGAAGGGCGAGCCGCAGATCGTCGCGCGCTGCGCCTTCGGCGACTTCGGCACGCTGCAGTCGGCGCTCGAGGCGCGCGGCCTCGCGCCGCTCTCGGCCGAGCACGAATACCTCCCGACCGCACCGGTCGAGCTCGGCGAGGCCGAGGGCCGCGAGGTGCTCGAGCTGGTGGACAAGCTCGAGCAGGAAGACGACGTGCAGCGCGTGTTCCACACGCTCGCGTGAGCGGCGAGCGGCGCGTCACCCCCAATCCACCGCTTCGCAGGAGATCCGCGTGACCAGGACCGACCGTCGCTCGATGCTGTTCGCCCTCGGGTCCGCTGCCGTGGCGGCAGGCGCCGCGCCTTCGCCAGGGGCGGCCGCGCCCGCCACGCCTGCCGCAACGGCGGGGAACGCCGGTGCCGGCGCCTCGGCGGCGACGATCCGCCCCGTGGCGCTCGACGACGCGGCGCTGATGCGCACCTTCATGAAGCTGCGCGGCGCCACCGACGAGCGCCTGACGATCGGCTGGATGGACGCGGTGAACTACGCCTTCGTCGACGGCGAGACCTGGCCGATGTACCGGCTGCTCGCGGCGACCTTCCAGACGTTCCGCCGCAGCAGCGACACGCTCTACCAGAGCCGCACCCTCGAGGTCGCGCACTTCGTCGACATCCGCACCGGGGCGCTGCTGCAGAAGCTCACGATGCCGGTCACCGGGACCGTGGTCGACGTGCCGGCGTACCGCGCCGGGCCGTCCGACGGCAAGGTCGCGCTGCGCCTCGACGAGACGCGCGACTTCGGCATGGCGAGCGAGACGGCCCAGGGCGCGAGCTTCTTCCGCCGCGGCAAGGCGATCGCACAGCAGCTGGTCAGCGAGCCGCAGCTCGAGGACGGCATGTTCCGCGTGCGCGAGGACCTCAACACCCGGGTCTTGCCGGCGGAGCCCGGCCAGCGTGGCTTCTTCTACCGCGAGTGGACGATCTGGCGCGGCGACTGGAAGGCGCTGCAGGATCCGGCCGTCCACTGCGTCTCCACCGACGTGATCTACTCCGCCGCGACGGCCTGGCGCCCGTGGATGAAGATGGGCAACGCCCCGGGGAACACGCTGCAGAACGGGCTCGGCGGCAAGGTCGAGCGCGTCGAGGACCTGCCGCCCGAGGTGCTGCGCCTGACCCGGCAGGTGCACCCGGACCTGGTCGCGGATCCGCTCGGCGTGCTCGCCGGCAAGAAGGCCTGAGGTGACCCCATGACGATCGACTCTCCCACCGCCTCCTCCCCTACCTCGGGCAGTGCCCGCGGTGGCGGCTTCGGCTCGGTGCTGCTGAAGCTGCTGCTGGTCGCGATCATCCTGTTCGCCGGCTGGACCTGGTTCACGCTGAGCTGGGCGTATTCGGAAGGCGACCGCGGTGGCGTGCTGCAGAAGTTCTCGCGCAAGGGCTGGGTCTGCAAGACCTACGAGGGCGAGCTCGCGATGTACGTGGTGGCGGGCGTCGCGCCGCAGATCTGGTCCTTCAGTGCCCGCGACCCGAAGGTGGCCGAGGAGCTCGCCCGCAACGTCGGCGAGCGCGTCCAGCTGCACTACACGGAGCACGTCGGCATCCCGACCAACTGCTTCGGCGAGACCCGCTACTTCGTCGACCGGATCGTGCCGGTGCCGGCGAGCGGCCTGACGCCTGCTGCCCCGAACACGCTGGCACCGGCGCCCCAGGGCCCGGCCCCGACAGCGGCGCCCGCGCCCGCCCCGTAGCCCCCCGGCCGGCCTCCACCCGGCCGCGCCGGCCGGCGCGGCCACTCAGGAGGCGCCGACCCCGCCGGCAGCGGCACCCGCCGGCGACGGCGGCCCACCCGCCGGTTCGGCGGCCCGCGCGCGCATCGCGAACGAGGCGCGCGCCGCGCGCTTGGCACGGTACATCGCCCGGTCGGCATCGCGGATCAACCGCTCGATCGCGCCGTCTTCCGGCGCGAGCATCGCCACGCCGACGCTGACACCGACGTGCACCGCCTCGCCGCGGATGTCGAACGGCGCGGCGATGCAGGCCTCGACCTTGCGCGCCACCCGCTCCACTTCGTCGCGGCAGGCGACGTTCGGCAGCATCACGATGAACTCGTCGCCGCCCCAGCGGCAGACCGTGTCGGCACCGCGCGTGCAGCCCTGCAGGCGCCAGGCGACCTCGCGCAGCAGCTGGTCACCGGCCTCGTGGCCGAGCGTGTCGTTGACCACCTTGAAGCGGTCGAGATCGAGCAGCAGCAGCGCGATCGACCGGCCCTCGCGGGCGGCCCGGCGCGCGCCCTGTTCCAGGCGGTCGCGCAGCAGGTGGCGGTTCGGCAGACCGGTCAGGGCGTCGTGGTAGGCGAGCCGGCGGGTGACGGTGATCTCGCCCTGCAGCCTCGCGACGGTACGGCGCAGGCTCGCGTTCACGCTCTCGAGCATCTCGATGCGCTCGCGCAACGCCGCGGGCCCGCCTGCCGGCGCCTCGGCGACGGCCGCCATCACGGGCGACGGGGCGCGCTCGAGCTCACGCAGGGCGAGGCTCACGCGATACTCCGCGGGAAACCGACCGGTCGACGATCCATCCGAGGGGCGTGCGTCATGGCCCTGCTCCTCCCTGCACTGCGAGGGAGGTTAGGGAGCGCCCCGCGCCGCAGCGAGCAGCGCCGCCCGGCAGCCCCTGTCAGCGGCCTCTGACGCCGCCGAAGACGAACCAGCCGCCGCTGCCGTGCGGCGGCGCCGCGTACTCGCCGCGCACGAACTGCCGCAGCTTCTCGGGCCCGGTGGTGGCGAAGTCGGGGATCAGGTGCGCGAAGCAGCGATCCGGCTCGAAGCCCGCCTCGGCGCAGAGTTCCGCCGGCTTCTGGGCACGGAACGAGGTGTAGTAGGGCTCGTTGTTGTTGTGCGTGTCCCAGTTCCAGAAGAAGTTCTCGTAGGCGCTGACCGAGCCCTCGTCTGGCAGCTCCATGTGGCACATGACGCCGCCCGGTGCGAGCAGCCGGTGGCACTCGCGCAGCACGTTGCGCGTGGCCTTCACCGGGATCTCGTGCAGGAAGAAGCTCGAGACGATCAGGTCGAAGTGGCCGTCCGGGAAGTCGGTGCGCTCGGCGTTCTGCTGGCTGAAGTGCGCCGCCACGCCCTCGTGCTCGGCGAGCGCGTGCGCATAGCGCAGCACCGGCGCGCCGACGTCGATGCCGTGCAGCTCGGCGCCCGGGAATGCGTCGGCATAGGGCAGCAGGTTCTTGCCGTTGGTCGTGCCCAGGTC
The DNA here is from genome assembly GCA_025458905.1 of Steroidobacteraceae bacterium. Lineage (GTDB taxonomy): Bacteria > Pseudomonadota > Gammaproteobacteria > Steroidobacterales > Steroidobacteraceae > UBA964. The sequence continues at coordinate 13,914 of JALORN010000063.1, read as the reverse complement.
GAGGATGCGGCGCGGCGCGAAGCCCGGGTATCGCTCCTTGACCCAGGCCCCGATCGACTCGGCCACCACGCCGGCACGCTTGCGGAACGGGTGATGGCCGGTGAACACCTTGCCGCCGAAGGCGACCACCGCAGCCTGCGCGACATCGTCGGCGGTGTGCTCGGCGTGTACCCAGCCCGGCGCGAGGTGCACGTCGAGGGCGGAGACGTAACGCGGCACCTCCAGGGTGGGGTCCACCCGCAACGAACCGCCGGCCGGGTTGCGCGCCGCCGCCTCGCGCGCGACCGCGACCAGGCCGGGCAGCGCGCGCTCCACGGCGGGCTGTACGCTGAGGTAGCACATCTCCTGCGCGTTGTAGCGCAGCGTGCTGTAGAAGCGGTACGAGGGCTCGGACTGCATCGCGGCCTCGATGCCCCGCCAGTCGGCGGGGCGCTGCCCCCTGCGTTCGAGCGCCGGCTCGACGCGCGACTCGTAGTCCTCCTTCATCGCGCGACGCAGGTCGATGATCGCGTGCTTGCGCAGCATGCTGACGAAGCCCTGCCGGGCGCGCTCGTCGTGGCTCGGGCGGACCAGTTCCTCGATGTTGGGCAGGCTCATTGCGGACTCCTCCGTGGCGCCGGGCGCCATCAATCGCCCCGTGCGGCGTGCCAGATCCGTTCGAGCACGGCGGTGCCGGCGGCGCCGGCCTGCTCGTCTTGGTGGGCCTGGACGCCCGAGACACCGAGGCCGCCCACGCAGTGCTCGCCGCACATCAGCGGCAGGCCGCCCTGCAGGGGCATCAGGTCGAGCGCCAGCAGCGCCGGATTGTCCTTGACCCGGGAGGCGATGCCGGCACTCGGCGCATGCAGCAGTGCCGAGGTGCGGGCCTTGCCGAGCGCGACCGCCACCGTGTTCGCCCGGGCGCCATCGAGACGCTCGAGGTAGAGCGGGTGGCCGCCGTCGTCGACCAGCGCGATGCTCACCGCCCAGCCGTTGCGCTGCGCCTCGCCGCGCGTCGCGGCGGCGATGGCGAGGACGTCGTCGTGGCTGAGGACCGGCTTCTGTCGCATGGGCTCGGGGCTCCGGGTCGGGCCCCATTCTAGCCACAGGCACCCGGGGCGGCGCATCCGCGGCGCGGCCCGGCCGGGGCGGCGGCCGGGCGGCGTATCACAGCGCGTTACCGGTGGCGTGCCCCTCGCGGGTCGCCACCAGCAGCGAGCGCGGCGCGTAGCAGTCGCCGACCATCCGCAGCTCGACGCCGGCGGCGCGCAGCGGCGCGGCCAGCGCGTCGTCCGGGACGCGCGCGGTGGCATGGGCCAGCAGCGCCACGCCCTCGATGCGCGTCGCGGGACCGCCGAGCAGGTGGCGGGTGGTGAGCACGCCATCGGCGAAATCGTCGTCGAAGACGAGCTCGGACAGCGTGACGATCTCCACGCCCTTGGCGTAGAGCCGTCGGTAGATGCCCTGGCGGTTCACCAGCGGCTCCTCCGCGGCGAGCCCCGGGCGCGGCGTCACCAGCACCACGCGCGTGAAGCGCTTCAGCAGCAGCTCGGCGGTCGCGTAGGTGAAGGCGGTGTGGTCCTGGTCGACCAGCACCGCGGTCCCCGCCTCGCGCGTGGTGCGCGTGGCGAGCGACGCCGCCGCCTCGCGCACGTCGGGGAACAGGCCTTCGCCGCGATATTCCTCCGGCAGGTACGAGGGCCAGGCGGGCGTCGCGCCGGTGGCGAGCACCACCACGTCCGGCTGCAGGGCGAGCACGTCGTCGGCGCTGGCGCGCAGCCCGAACTCGAAGCGCACGCCGGCGCGGCTCGCCGCGAGGCGCTGGTAGTCGTAGATGCTCGAGAGGTTCTCGCCGCCCGGCAGCAGCGCGTGCAGCCGCGTCTTGCCGCCGACCTCGGCCGAGCTCGAGAACACCGTGACCTCGTGGCCACGTGCCGCGGCGACCCAGGCCGCCTCCATGCCGGCGACGCCGGCGCCGACCACGACCACGCGGCGCCGCTTCGCGGCCGGCTTCGGCCACCAGTCGAGCTCGTCCACCAGGCCGACCCGCGGGTTGTTGTCGCAGGCGAGCAGCCCGCCGCCGACGATCGCGCCCCAGCAAGTGTTGCAGGACACGCAGTAGCGGATCTGCGCCTCGCGACCCTGCTCGGCCTTGATGCCCCAGGCGGGGTCGGTCACCAGCGGCCGCCCGAGCATCACGAGGTCGGCGAGCCCGTCGCGCACGAAGCGCTCGCCCTCGTTCGGGTCGGTGATGAGGCCGAGCGCGCCGATCGCCACGCCCGGCGCGTGCTTCGCCAGCGCCGCGATCTTCTCGACGTACGGCGAGCGCGGCCCGTGCAGGTCCGGCAGGTGCCAGTCGAGCGTGTCGGCGTGCGAACCCCAGCACCAGGTGAGGTAGTCCATCGTGCCGGTGGCGTGCAGCAGGCGCGTCACCTCCGCCGAGGTCTCGAGGTCGATGCCATCGACCTGGCCGTCCTCGCCCGGCAGCTTCACGCCGACGACGAACTCGCGGCCGCAGCGCGCGCGCAGCGCGAGCAGCAGCTCGGTCAGCAGGCGCAGCCGTCCCTCGAGGTCGCCGCCGTAGCGGTCGGTGCGCAGGTTGGAGCGCCTGGCCATGAACTGGTGGAACAGGTGGCCGTGGCCCGCGGAGATCTCGACGCCGCTGAAGCCCGCCTGCTGGAGGATGTACGCGGACTCCGCGAACTCCTCGATCATCTGCGCGACCTCCTCGGTGGTCGGCACGTGCGGCACCGTCCAGCTGAGGTCGTCCGGCAGCGACGACGGCCCGATCGCGTCGTGGTTGCGGCCGGGCTGGTGGCGGCCACGGCCCGGGTCCTGGATCTGCGCGATCAGGTGCGAGCCGGCGGCGCGGATCTCCGACGCCCAGCGGCGCAGCCCCTCGGCGTTCTCGGGGGCGCGCACCATGACCTTCTGCGGGTTCTGCTGGCGCTTCAGCAGGTTCAGCGGCTCGGTCACCGTCATCGCCGCGCCGCCCCGCACGCGCGTGGCGTGGTAGAGGATCAGCCGGTCCGTGACCTTGCCGGCCACCACGTAGCGGGTGGACATCGAGGCATGGACGATGCGGTTCTTGAGGGTCACCGGCCCGAGCCGGTACGGCGAAAAGAGATGCGGATAAGCGACGGACACTCGGCCTCCTCGAAGGGAGGCTAGGATGCCGCCTCGGCGCCGGAGCGTCCAGACAGGAGGGCGTCGACCTCCTCCGCGATCGCGCGCTCCTCGTCCGCCGCCACCACCAGCAGCCGCACGGCCGACGAGGGCGTCGAGATGCGCGCCACCGGCGCGGCGTGCGAGACCGCGGCCGATTCGTTCGCCTCGGCATCGAGCTGCGCGCGCATCCAGCCGAGCCCGCTGCAGGCCCGCGCCCGCACCAGCGACGCGTGCTCGCCGATGCCGCCGCTGAAGGCGATCGCGTCCGCGCCGCCGAGCGAGGCGCACATCGCGCCGAGGTAGCGCCGCAGGCGCTGCACGTAGACCTCGAGCGCGAGGCCCGCCCGCGGCTCGCCGGCGCGTGCGCCCCGTTCCACCGCGGCCATGTCCGCGGTGCCCGCGAGCGCGAGCAGGCCGCTGCGCCGGTTCAGCAGCGCCTCCAGCGAGGCGAGCGGGTCGGCTGGCGTCGAGGCCAGCGCATCGCGCGCCAGCTGCAGCACCACGCCCGGGTCGAGGTCGCCGGCCCGTGTGCCCATCACCAGCCCCTCGAGTGGCGTCCAGCCCATGCTGGTGTCGACGCTGCGCCCGCCGTCGATCGCGGCGACGCTGCCGCCGGCGCCCAGGTGACAGCTGACCAGCCGCAGCGCCCCGATGCCGATGCCGAGGGTCTCGGACACGCGCCGCATGACCTGCGCGTGGTTGATGCCGTGGAAGCCGTAGCGACGCAGCCCGAGGCGCGCCACGAGTTCCTCCGGCAGCGCATAGCGACGCGCCGCTTCCGGCATCGCCGCGTGGAAGGCCGTGTCGAACACCGCCACCTGCGGCACGCCGGGGAAGCGGCTGCGCGCCGCCCTCAGCACCGCGAGGCCCGCAGGGTTGTGCAGCGGCGCGAGCGGCACGCAGGCGGCGATGCGCGCCTCGACGGCATCGTCGACGCACACCGGCTGCAGCAGCCCGGCGCCACCGTGCACGATGCGATGCCCGACCGCCTCGAGGCCCGCGAGGGCCGCGCCGGCCTGCGACCCGAGCGCGGCGAGCGCCCGTTCCGCTGCCGCCGCGTGGTCGGCGACCTCGCGCTCGTGCACGCTCGCGAGCCGCCGGCCGTCCCGCGCGTCGAGCAGCGCCGCCTTCAGCGACGAGCTGCCGGCGTTCATCGCCAGCACGCGCATCGGGTCAGTCGCCGACCGGCCCGGCGGCGCCTTGCCCGCCGGATGCGGGCACCCGCCCCGGCTCCGGCGCCGCCCGGCTGCCGCGCCATGCCCAGTCGCGGATCTCCGGCAGGTCCTCGCCGTGCTCGACGATCCAGCGCCGGTGCTCGAGCAGCCGGTCGCGCATCGCCTGCTTCAGGCCGGCGGCGCGATGGCCGAGCTTGGGCACCCGGTCGATCACGTCGATCACGAGGTGGAAACGGTCGAGGTCGTTCAGCACGACCATGTCGAACGGCGTGGTCGTCGTCCCCTCTTCCTTGTAGCCGCGCACGTGCAGGTTGTCGTGGTTGCGGCGCCGGTAGGTGAGCCGGTGGATCAGCCAGGGATAGCCGTGGTAGGCGAAGATCACCGGCCGGTCGAGGGTGAACAGGCCGTCGAAGGCGCGGTCGCTGAGCCCGTGCGGATGCTCCTCGCGCGGCTGCAGCGTCATCAGGTCGACGACGTTGACGACCCGGACCGCGAGCCCGGGCAGCGCCTCGCGCAGGATCTGCGCCGCCGCGAGCGTCTCGAGCGTGGGCACGTCGCCGGCGCAGGCGAGCACCACGTCCGGCTCGCCGCCGCGGTCGGTGCCGGCCCATTCCCAGATGCCGATGCCGGCGCTGCAGTGCCGCCATGCCGCCTCGATGTCGAGCCACTGCGGCGCCGGCTGCTTGCCGGCGACGATCACGTTGACGAGGTGGCGGCTGCGCAGGCAGGTGTCGACCACGTGCAGCAGGCAGTTGGCGTCGGGCGGCAGGTAGACGCGGATCACGTCGGACTTCTTGTTGACGACGTGGTCGATGAACCCCGGGTCCTGGTGCGAGAAGCCGTTGTGGTCCTGGCGCCAGACGTGCGAGGTCAACAGGTAGTTCAGCGAGGCGATCGGCCGTCGCCACGGCACCTCCGCGCTGGTCTTCAGCCACTTGGCGTGCTGGTTGAACATCGAGTCGACGATGTGGATGAAGGCCTCGTAGCACGAGAAGAAGCCGTGGCGGCCGGTCAGGAGGTAGCCCTCGAGCCAGCCCTGGCAGGTGTGCTCCGAGAGCACCTCGAGCACCCGGCCGTCGCGCGCGAGGTCGGTGTCGTCGGGCTGCACCGCGCCCATCCATGCGCGCGGCGTCGCGCGGAACACCTCGCCGAGTCGGTTCGAGGCGGTCTCGTCCGGACCGACCAGGCGGAAGTTGCGGCGGTCGGCGTTGGCGCGGAAGACGGCCGCGAAATAGCGCCCCAGTGGCCGCGTCGACTCGGCCTCGAGCGCGCCGGGCTCGGTCACCGCCACCGCGAACTCGCGGGCGTCCGGCAGGCGCAGCGCATGCAGCAGCTGCCCGCCGTTGGACCACGGCGTCATCCCCAGGCGGCGATCGCCCGCGGGCGCGAGCGCCGCGATCCGCGGCTGCGGGCGGCCCTCGGCGTCGAACAGTTCCTCGGGCCGGTAGCTGCGCAGCCAGCGCTCGAGCAGCGCGAGGTGCCCGGGCTTCGAGGCGAGCTCGCCGAAGGGCACCTGGTGCGAGCGCCAGTGCCCGGCGGTCGGCAGGCCGTCGACCTCGGCCGGCCCGGTCCAGCCCTTGGGCGTGCGCAGCACGATCACCGGCCAGCGCGGCACGCCGGACGCCTCGCGCCGCGCGCCGGGATCGGCGGTGCGCGAACGCGCCTGGATCGCGGCGATGGTGTCGAGTGCCCGGTCCAGCGCACCCGCCATCGCCGGGTGCACCTCGCGGGGGTCGTCACCCGAGACGAACAGCGGCTCGTAGCCGTGGCCGCGCAGCAGCTCGCGCAGCTGCGATTCGGGCATGCGCGCCAGCACGGTGGGGTTCGCGATCTTCCACCCATTGAGGTGCAGCACCGGCAGCACCGCGCCATCGCGCGCCGGGTCGAGGAAGAAGCTCGACTGCCACGCGGCGGCCAGAGGTCCCGTCTCGGCCTCGCCGTCGCCGATCACGCAGCAGACCACGAGCTCCGGGTTGTCGAAGGCCGCGCCATAGGCGTGCGACAGGGAGTAGCCGAGCTCGCCGCCTTCGTGGATCGACCCGGGCGTCTCCGGCGCGGCGTGGCTCGGCACGCCGCCCGGGAACGAGAACTGCCGGAACAGCCGCTGCATGCCGTCGCCGTCGCGCGTCACCTCGGGCCACAGCTCGCTGTAGCTACCCTCGAGCCAGGTGCTCGCCACCAGCGCCGGCCCGCCATGCCCTGGACCCGTCACCAGCAGCATCCGCAGGTCGCGCGCACGGATCACCCGGTTGAGGTGCGCGTAGATGAAGTTCAGCCCGGGCGTCGTGCCCCAGTGCCCGAGCAGCCTCGGCTTGACGTGCTCGAGCCGCAGCGGCTCGCGCAGCAGCGGGTTCCCGAGCAGGTAGATCTGCCCGACGCTCAGGTAATTGGCGGCGCGCCACCACGCGTCGAGATCGTCGAATCCTTCCATGGCCGAGTCTCCGAGGCGCGCGTCCCGGGGCGCGACGGTGCGATCGCGCTGCGCGTCCAGGCGCAGGGGCAGGAACTTCCCGCCGTCACCCTAACCGCGGCGCATGACGGTATTCCGTTCGGCGGCCCGCTCTGCGCGGGTGACGCGAGCGCCGCCGCTCAGGCGGCGGAAGCCCGCGGCTCGCGGCCGAGCAGCCGCCGCCAGCGCAGCCGGCGCAGCCACGACAGGCGATCGACGAACAGGCGGCCGTCGAGGTGGTCGATCTCGTGCAGCAGGCAGACCGCGTTCATGCCCTCGATGCGCCGCTCGAACGGCACGCCGTCGCGGTCCTGGGCGCGCACGCGCAGGCGCGTCGCACGCCGCACGCTGTCGAGCACCCCCGGCACCGACATGCAGCTCTCCTCGACCATGCCGAAGGTGTCCTGCGCCAGCACCTGCGGATTGACGTAGACCTGCGGCGCACGGCCGTCGGCCGACACGTCGAGCACGACCACGCGCTGGTGGACGTCCACCTGGGTCGCCGACAGGCCGATGGCACGGGCCGCATACATGGTCTCGAGCAGGTCGTCGACCAGTTGCGAGAGCGCCGCGCCGAACTCCGTGACCGGCTGTGCGACGGTCCGCAGCCGGGGATCGGGATGCGTGAGCACGGCAAGCCGCATCAGCGCGACTCGCCCGCGTCGCCCGCGACGGCATGCGCGAGCGGTGCCTCGACCCCCGCCTCGCGCTGCGCCCGCGACCCGCGCATCAGCGGCAGCATCGCCACCAGCGTCGCGAGCAGCAGCAGGATCTCGAGCGCGTAGACGACCGAGTAGCCCCCTGCGGCCGCGCTGATGCCGAACGGCAGCGTGTCCCCGGCGGTGGCTGCGGTGACGAGGTCGCGGATCACGCCGCTGAGGGCGACGCCGAGGCCCGCGGCGGTGGCCTGGATCGCGCCCCAGGCACCGAGGGCGAGCCCGACCTGCTCGCGCGGGGCAAGGTTCATCGTCGCCGTCAGCGTGCCGTGGCCGAACAGGCCCGCACCGAAGCCGATCGCCGCCGTGCCGAGCACGAACACCGCCGGCGAGGCGAGCGGCGCCGCGCAGATCACCGCCGCGAAGCCCGGAACGCCGACCAGCGCCCCGAGTCCCGCGAGCCGCACCGGGTCGACGCCACGCGTCAGCACCCGCGACGCGAGCGCGAAGCCGACCAGGCTGCCGATCGCGAGCGCCGCGGTCAGCCGGGTGGTCGAGCCGACGGTCAGGCCCAGCACCTGCCCGCCATAGGGCTCGAGCAGGATGTCGGCCATGCCGAAGGCCATCGTGCCGAGCCCGACCGCGGCGAGGCGTCGCAGCGCGTGACGCCCCTGGCTGAAGCGCGCCCAGGACTCCTGGAAGCTCGGCTCCCGCTCCCGAGGCTTCTGGAAGCGCAGCGGCCGCCGCGCCTCCTGCTTCCACAGCGACACCACGTTCAGGACCATCGTGAGCAGCGCTGCAGCCTGGATGACCTGCACCAGCCGGCCCGGAGTGAACTCGACCAGCATCGCGCCGAACACCAGCGCGCTGACGATCATCCCGACCAGCAGCATCACGTACATCAGGCCGACGACCTTGGGCTTCGCCTCGTCGGGCGCGAGGTCGGTCGCGAGCGCGAGCCCGACCGTCTGCGTGATGTGCAGGCCCGCGCCGGTCATCAGGAAAGCGATGCCGGCGGCGAGCGGCCCGAGCCACGGCGGGGCCTGGGCGGCATTGCCCTGGCCCGACAGCACCAGCAGCGCGAACGGCATGATCGCCAGCCCGCCGAACTGGATCAGCGTGCCCTGCCAGATGAACGGCACCCGCCGCCACCCGAGCTCGGAGCGGTGCGTGTCGGAGCGGAAGCCGACCAGCGCGCGGAACGGCGCGAACAGCACCGGCAGCGAGACCATGATGCCGACGAGCGAGGCCGGCACGCCGAGCTCGACGATCATCACGCGATTGAGGGTGCCGACCAGCAGCACCAGCGCCATGCCCACCGACACCTGGAACAGCGACAGGCGCAGCAGGCGCGACAGCGGCAACTCGGGCGTGGCCGCGTCGGCGAACGGCATGAAGCGAGGGCCATAGCTGACCCACTTCTGGATCAGGCGCCGCCCGACCGTGTTCATGGGACTGCCGATCCCTCTTCTTCTACCCGGGTCCGGCGAGCGGGGGGCCAGGACCGGTCGATCCTGGCCCCCACCGGACCCTCAGTGGCGAGGACGCCTCAGCGGCTCGCGACGATGGTCGAGTCGGTCGACGCCGGGGCGATGGCCGCAGCAGCGGGCTTCGCGGCAGCGCCTTCCCAGAACGCCGGGAACCACGACGTGTTCGACAGCACCGCGTAGTGGACCAGCAACGAGATGACGAGCACCGTGCCGAGGAACAGCGGCAGGCCCACCGTGGGCTTGACCACCAGCCAGATTCTTCCCTGGTTCATGTCAGTGCCCTCGCGTCAGCCGAGCCACGGCGTATAGATGTACGCCAGCAGGTGCGCCACCAGCGCGATCGCGAAGAAGACCCGCGAGCCGTCGATGACGTGCTTGTGGAGTTCCTCGGACTCCGGGAGCGTCAGGCCGGTCGGCCAGACGCGGTTTGGATCATCAGATGCCATAGCGATTACCCCATCGAAGATACGTGCGAGCCCCGCACGCCGGTTGACCGTCGCTGCGCCATGCAGATGACGGAGAAGAAAAGGACGACTTCGGGCCGCCGGAACGGCGCGGAGCGGCACTCCTCGTGACTTGTTGTTCTGTGCACTAGAAGTCGAACCCCTGCGGACTCCCGGGCAATGGGGAGTCTAGGAATGTCAAACCTAGTTGTCAATTCAAGATGTCATCCGTACTTGACACATGAGAGCGATTCGCGCCTGCCGCGGCGCTCGGGGCCCGAGCGTCGCTGGGTCCCGGCCGGCAGGCAGGGAGAACGGGTAAGGAAGACAGGAAGGGAAACAGGAAGGGAGACAGGCGAGAAGGCAGGACGCGAGCGGCACGGCGAGGACGGGTGGGCGCGAGACGCCCAGGCGTCGAGAGCCCGCTGCCGCCCGAGACCCAGGGCCCGGACCCGGAACGGGAGCGCCGGGCCGGGCGCGGCTGCCCGGGCTGATCGCCCGGGTGCCGGCAAGGCGGGAAGGATCAGCGGCCGCTGAGCAACGGCAGCTTCAGCATCGAGGACAACGGCGCGGCCGAACGCGAGAGCGACGGGCTGCCGAAGATGAAACGGGAACTCGAGATCTCGGGGAAGCCGAGCGCAGACCCGAGGGTCCGGCCGCGGCGCGTCAACGTCGGCAGCACCCAGAAAGTCGAGAACGGCGCGGTAGCACGCACCGTCGTCGGCAGGCCGAGAGCCGAGGAGAACGGCGCGGCGTCGTCCCAGGTCGGCAGCACTTCGCTGGTCTTGACCGCCGAGGGCACCGGTCCGGCCTCGTCGAGCAGTTCCTCGGCGATGCCGCCGACGCCGAACGGCGCGCGCAGGCTGACGAGGGTGCGCCCGGCGCGCACTTCACGGGCGTAGACCTCGGCGTGCGCCTTGAGCACGAAGCCGCAGAGGATCGCCGACAGGACGGGATCGCTCGACGCGGCGCTCGCCGGGGCGTTCGCCGGCGGCGAGGAGGATGCATCGACGACGTTGATCAGCTCGTCCTCGAAGCCCCAGCGCTTCAGGTTCGCGACCGCGGCCTTGGCGGCCTGCGACGTCGCGTAGAGGCGGACGATCGGGTAATTGATCATTTCGGCGTTCTCCTTGAATCCGCGGCCCGGCCTGATTCCCTGGCCTGCACGCGCCCGCGCGGGGAAAAGTGGGGAAAGGGTGGCAAAACGACGGCGGCGAGCTTAACGCCCGCAGCCACGTGTTGTGAAGCAAGCGCGAGCACGCGTCACGGCCGCCGCGCCGGGGCTCGCCCGAGGCGGCGTCGCGGCCGGCACCCTGAATGGAAGCGGTGGTGAGTGGATCGCCGAGGGAAGGAAATTGGCGCGCCCGGAGAGATTCGAACTCCCGACCACCTGGTTCGTAGCCAGGTACTCTATCCAACTGAGCTACGGGCGCGCCGTCTGAAACTGTCTGCCTGCTGCCGTGGGCTGCGGTCGGAGGCTGGCGGAGAGAGAGGGATTCGAACCCTCGAAGGGCTTTTGGCCCTTACACCCTTAGCAGGGGTGCGCCTTCGACCACTCGGCCATCTCTCCGGGGTCACACTCTCCGGGCCACCCCGTCCGGGCACCCGCTTCGGACCGAAAGCTCCGGCCGGGCTGAAACTCCTTCTGGATCAGTCGCTTGTGAGGGCTGTCGGCCTGGCCGCCCGAGGCAGGCGCGCAATGATACTGGCGGGCAATACGAACGTAAAGCGCGGGTGCCCGCTCAGGAACGCGCGTCGTAGTGGCCGTTGCCGTTGTGCGCGCCGTTGCCGGAGCCTGCGGACCCGCCCTCGCCGTCGGTGCGCTCGGCCTTGATGCGCTCGAAGATCTCCTCGCGGTGCACCGCGACATCCTTCGGCGCGTTGATGCCGAGCCGAACCTGGTTGCCCTTGACGCCGAGCACCGTGACCGTGACTTCGTTACCGATCATCACGGTTTCGCCGACGCGCCGCGTGAGAATGAGCATAACGTGACCTCTCCGTGTGTCCGCGACCGGTCAGCCGGAGCGGCCGGTCGTTCCCTTGTCCTTGGCTGGCCCGGATCGTTGGCGGGCGAATCCGCGGCTGCACAATAGAAGAAAGCGCCGGTCGCGTCCATCCTGCGCCGCGCCCGCGTCACGAAAGCTTGGTTCGTACAAATGGCAAAACCGCTGCGAGCGCCTCGTCGAGCCGCGAGCCGTCGCTGCCGCCCGCCTGCGCGAAGTCGGGGCGCCCGCCGCCCTTGCCGCCGACGACGCCGGCGATGCTCGCGACCAGCTCGCCGGCCCTCACCTTCGCCGTGCGGTCGGCGGTGACGCCCGCGACGATGACCACCTTGCCGCCGGCCTCGACCGACGCGAGCACGATCACTGCGCTCTTGAGCCGCTCCTTGAGCTGGTCGACGGCGTTGCGCAGCGCGCTGGCGTCGGCACCCGGCACGGCGGTCGCGACGACCTGGGTGCCGGCGACCTCGACCGCGCCGGCGGCGAGGTCGCTGCCCTGCCCGGAGGCGAGCTTGTCCTTGAGGCTGCGGTTCTCCTTCTCGAGCTGGCGGATGCGCTCCAGCGCGTCGCGCACCTTGGCCGCCACGTCGTCGCGGGTGCCGCGCACCACCTGCGTGATCTCGCGCAGCACGTTCTCGTTGGCGTCGGCGACGTCGAGCGCGCCCTGCCCGGTCACTGCCTCGATGCGTCGCACGCCCGCAGCGACGCCCCCCTCGCCGAGGATCTTGAAGAACCCGATGTCGCCGGCGCGCGTGACGTGGGTGCCGCCGCAGAGCTCGGTGGAGAAATCCCCGAGTCGCAGCACGCGCACCTTGGACTCGTACTTCTCGCCGAAGAGCGCGATCGCGCCGCTCGCCACCGCGGCGTCGTAGTCCATCTCGCGGATCTCGGCGGCGGCGTTCTCGCGCACCTGCTCGTTGACCAGCCGCTCGATGCGACGCAGCTCGTCGGCCGTCACGGGCTGGAAGTGCGAGAAATCGAAGCGCAGCCGCTCCGGCGAGACCAGCGAGCCCTTCTGCTGGACGTGCGCACCCAGCACCGCACGCAGCGCGGCGTGCAGCAGGTGGGTCGCGGAGTGGTTGGACGCCGTGGCGCGGCGCAGCTTGGCATCGACCTCGGCCCGCAGGACCTGCCCCTCGCGGATCGGCGCCGAGGACTCGGGTACCCTTCCGAGGTGGGCATGCGCGTTCCCCGAGCCACGCTTCTGCGTGTCCTCGACGACGAAGCGCAGGCCCTCACCGGATAGCTCGCCACAATCGCCGACCTGGCCGCCGGACTCGGCGTAGAACGGCGTCTGGTCGAGTACCACCTCGCCACGTTCCCCCGGCTTGAGCTCGGGCACCCGCTGGCCGTTGGCGATCAGCGCGATCACCCGACCCTCGCCCCGCGTCGACCCGTAGCCACAGAAGCGGCTGCGCGCATCGAGCTGCACCGCGCGCTGGTCGACGCCGAAGCGGCTCGCCGCGCGGGCGCGCTCGCGCTGCGCCTCCATCGCCGCCTCGAAGCCCGCCTGGTCGATCGCGAGGCCGCGCTCGCGCGCGACGTCGGCGGTCAGGTCGACAGGGAAGCCGTAGGTGTCGTAGAGCTTGAAGACGGTTTCGCCATCGATCACGCGCGGACCGCCACCCGCCGAGCCCGACGCACCGGACGACGGCCGCGCTGCGCCCGGGCCCGCGCCACCCCGCCCGTCGGCCCCGTCGGCGCGCGCCAGCGCCGCGATCGCGCCCTCGAGCAGCTCCATGCCGTTGGCGAGCGTCTCGGCGAAGCGTTCCTCCTCCTGCCGCAGCACGTTCTCGACCTGCGCGCGACCCTTGACGAGTTCGGGATAGGCCTCGCCCATCTGCTGCTCGAGCGGTGCGACCAGTGCGTGGAAGAAGCTGCCCTGGATGCCCAGCTTGTGGCCGTGGCGGATCGCGCGGCGGATGATCCGGCGCAGCACGTAGCCACGGCCCTCGTTCGAGGGCAGCACCCCGTCGAGCACCAGGAAGGCGCAGGCGCGAATGTGGTCGGCGATCACCCGCAGCGAGGGGTTCGCGAGGTCCTGCGTACCCGCGAGGCGCGCGGCGGCGGCGACCAGCTCGCGGAACAGGTCGATCTCGTAGTTGTTGTGCACGCCCTGCATCACGGCCGAGAGGCGCTCGAGGCCGGCGCCGGTGTCGACCGAGGGCTTCGGCAGCGGCGTCAGCGTGCCATCGGGCGCCCGCTCGTACTGCATGAAGACGAGGTTCCAGATCTCGACGAAGCGGTCACCGTCCTCGTCCGCGGAACCCGGCGGGCCGCCCGGGATCTGCGGGCCGTGGTCCCAGAAGATCTCGCTGCAGGGGCCGCAGGGCCCGGTGTCGCCCATGGCCCAGAAGTTCGACGACTCGCCGAGGCGCGACAGGCGCTCCTGCGGCACGCCGACCTCCTCGACCCAGATGCGCGCCGCCTCGTCGTCGTCGCGGTAGACCGTGATCCAGAGGCGCGCCGGGTCGAGCTTCAGCACGCCGGTGACGAAGTCCCAGGCGAAGCGGATCGCGTCGCGCTTGAAGTAGTCGCCGAAGGAGAAGTTGCC
>JALORN010000101.1 GCA_025458905.1 Steroidobacteraceae bacterium | reverse complement strand
GCGCGTCGGGTGCAGCGGCGTCAGGTTCTCGAACAGCACCTTGCTGCGCGAGCTGTCGGGCGAGTCGAAGTTGATCTCGCCGACCTTCAGCAGCGCGAAGTAGCGCTCGCCGTCCTTCGGTGGGCGGATCAGGCCCGAGATCGAGTCGCCGGTGCGCAGGTTGAAGCGGCGGATCTGCGACGGGCTGATGTAGATGTCGTCGGGGCCCGCGAGGTAGGAACCGTCGGCCGAGCGCAGGAAGCCGAAGCCGTCCTGCAGGATCTCGAGCACGCCGTCGCCGTAGATCGGCTCGCCCTTGCGGGCGTGGGCCTTCAGCAGGCTGAAGATGATGTCCTGCTTGCGCGAGCGCGCCATGTTCTCGACGCCGAGCGACTGCGCGAGGTCGACCAGCTTGCCGATCGGCATCGCCTTCAGCGCGGTGAGGCTCATCGAATTGCGCGAGGCGGCGAGCTCCGCGGGGCTGATGATCTCGGCGTCGTCGCCCGAGTCGATGAACGGCGCGTGGTCCATCGCCATGTCTTCGGGACGGGCGACGTTGCCGCGGTTGCCGTCGCGGTTGCCGTCACGGTTGCCGCCGCCGTGCCGCTGGCCCTTGTTGGGCCGGTTGCGGCCCTGGTTGCCGAGGTAGCCCCTCACAGGTTGCTGTCCAGGAAGGCGGAGAGCTGGGATTTGGACAGGGCGCCGACCTTCTGCGCCTCGACCGTGCCGTTCTTGAAGAGGATCAGCGTCGGGATGCCGCGGATGCCGAACTTCGGGGGGGTCTGCGGGTTCTCGTCGATGTTGAGCTTGGCGACCCTGAGCTTGTCCTGGTACTCGGTCGCGATCTCGTCGAGGATCGGCGCGATCATCTTGCAAGGTCCGCACCACTCGGCCCAGAAATCGAGGAGGACGGGCTTGTCGGACTTGAGGACGTCCTGGGAAAAGGTCGAATCGCTGGTATGCACGATGTGCGGGCTGCTCACGCGGAAGGCCTCCGGTTGGGAGTCGGGTCGATCGGAAGGGGTTGGGATGGGAGTTTTTCGGCCCGCGGCGGAACGCCGTGTCATGAAGGGCCGTCAAACGGTTACACTAGACCGTCAAGGAGTTACGGGTTCGCCTCGGTGGGGGCTCATTTTTGAGGTGCCGGTGCTCGGGCCGGTCGGGACCGGCGGCTCGCTGGCGGTTCGGTGGACGGGTACTTTGTCGGATCCTGGTCGGAAAATCTCACGGCCCTGGTGCTTCGGCTTCGTCCCTTGTCGATGGGCTTGTCTCGATCGGCGCTGATGGGAGGGCGCTGCTCGACCAAACCTGCTCGGTTGGCGCCGCCGCCCTCGCCAGTGACCGCTCCCGGTGCCTTGGTGGATGGGGAGTCGGACTCTTCGGGGCCCCGGATCGGCGCCCTGGACCGGGGTCACCGTCTGGAGGCCGCCAGCGAGGATCGGGAAAGCCTGAGACCTTGCCGAACGAACAGAACGTCCGCTCTTGGGGTTCATTTTTTAGCGCTTCTGCGCGCCATTTGCAAGCGGCGTGATCCCACGCCGACGTGACGGTAATACATGTCCGATAAACACCTTTCCGACCTCACCTTCTCTTCGCTCGGGCTGCATCCACTGGTGATGCAGGGCATCGAGGAAGCCGGCTTCGACCGCTGCACGCCGATCCAGGCACAGACACTGCCGATCGCGCTGACCGGCAAGGACGTTGCCGGCCAGGCCCAGACCGGTACCGGCAAGACGGCTGCCTTCCTGGTCGCCCTCTTCCAGAACCTCCTGTCGAACCCGCCGCCGCCGACGCGCAGCAGGACCGGCATCCGCGCGATCTGCATCGCGCCGACCCGTGAACTGGCCGTGCAGATCTACAACGACGCGGAGGTGCTCGGCCGGCACACGGGCCTGAAGATCGCGGTGGTCTTCGGCGGCGTCGATTACGACAAGCAGCGCCGGGAGCTCGAAGGCGGCGTCGACGTGCTGATCGGCACACCCGGCCGCATCATCGACTACTACAAGCAGCACGTATACGACATGCGCCACGCGCAGGTCGCGGTGCTCGACGAGGCGGACCGGATGTTCGACCTCGGCTTCATCGCCGACATCCGCTACATCCTGCGCCGGCTGCCGGCCGCCGAGCATCGCCAGTCGATGCTGTTCTCGGCGACGCTGTCGCAGCGCGTGCTCGAGCTCGCCTACGAGCACATGAACAGCCCCGAGCTGGTGCAGATCGAGCCGGAGAAGATCACCGCCGACCGCGTGCGCCAGGTCATCTACTACCCCTCGATGACCGAGAAGCTGCCGCTGCTGCTCGGGCTGCTGCGCCGCCACGATGCGCGGCGCACCATGGTGTTCGTCAACACCAAGCGCCAGGCAGAGCGCCTCGAGGACGTGCTGCGGGCGAACGGCATCAACGCGCAGGCCCTCTCGGGCGACGTGCCGCAGAAGAAGCGCCTGAAGTTCCTCGCCGACTTCCACGCCGGCGACCTCGCGGTGCTGATCGCGACCGACGTCGCCTCGCGGGGCCTGCACATCCCGGACGTCAGCCACGTCTTCAACTACGACGTGCCGCAGGACGCGGCCGACTACGTGCATCGCATCGGCCGCACGGCCCGTGCCGGCGCCTCGGGCGACGCGATCACGTTCGCCTGCGAGGAGTACGCGGTAGCGCTGCCCGACGTCGAGAAGTACATCGGGCGCAAGATTCCCTTCGAACCGATCACCCCGGACATCCTCGCGGTCGACGTGGTGTGGCCACCGCGCCGGGCCTGGGAACCGCGGCCGGGTCCCGGCGGCCGGGGCCGGGGCGGCGACCGTTTCGGTGGACGCGGGGGCAGCGGTGGCGGACGCGACCGCGACCGGGGTCGCAGTCGTGGCGGCGACCGGGATCGCCCGCCGCGCCAGGGCGGCCCGGGCGGCGGCCTGCGCCCGCCCCAGGCCGGCAGCGGTGCAACGGCGGCGTCCGCGCCTGCGCCCATTGCGGTCGCGGCGCCCGAGACGCCTCGTGCGCTCCAGGCCGAGACCGCGGTGCAGGGCGTCAGCAGCCCGGCGGAGACCGGCGGTCCCGGCGGCGGAGCCGCGGCAGAGGGCACCGTCCGCAAGCGCCGACGTCGTCGCGGCGGTCGCGGCCGTGGTCGTGGCGGCGCCGCGAATGGCGCGGCTGCGACCGCTGGCGACGCCGCGGCACCCTCGGGCGCCAGCGAGCAGGTGCGCGCACGCGAAAACAAATCTGTCCCCCTCAAAAAAATAAATCCGTCCCTCTTTTTCCCCCTCTTTTTCCCCTACAGCAGCTCGGCGACGCCGTCGACGGACTCGAACTCTTCGTGGCGATGCGGCGTGGCCGACGAGTCGGGCCGGCGCACGCCGTAGACCCAGCGCAAACCGGCGCGGATCGCCGAATGCAGCACGGCGGTGCTGTCGTCGACGAACAGGGTGCGCGCCGGGTCGTAGCCCTCGGCCGCGCGCGCCGCCTCCCAGAAGCGCGGGTCTTCCTTCGGCGCGCCGAAGCCGTGCGAGGTGTAGGCGGCGTCGAGCCAGTCGAGCACACCGGTGCGCGCGTGCTTGATCTCGAGGATCGAGGGATGGGCGTTGGTCATCAGCGCGAGCCGCTTGCCACGGCTGCGCAGCGCCTCCAGGAAGCCACGCGCGCCCGGCAGCCAGGCGACGCGTGCCGCCTCCTCGACGTGCACCGCGTGCACGTCGAGTGCGAGCTCGCGAGCCCAGAACTCGATCGAGTACCACTCCAGCCTGCCCGCCCACGCGCGGAACTTCGGCGCGAGCGCCGCCTGCGCCTCGGGAATCGAGAGGCCATTCGCCTCGGCATAGAGCTCCGGGATGCGCCCGAGCCAGACGTGGTTGTCGTAGGCGAGGTCGAGCAACGTGCCGTCGAGGTCGAGCAGCACGGTGTCGATGGCCGGCCAGTCCGGCGGGCGATGCGGGGGATGGCTCATGGGGACCGGTATCATACCGGCGATGTCCGCCCTGCCCCTCGCCGACCTGCACCTGCACAGCGACCGTTCGGACGGTCGCCTCGCGCCCGCCGCGCTGGTGGGTCTCGCGGCCGCGCGCGGTGTGCGGCACCTCGCGCTGACCGACCACGACACCGTCGCCGGCCTCGACGAGGCGGCCAACACCTGTGCCGCCGAAGGCCTGCGCTTCGCACCCGGGGTCGAGGTCACGGCCGGGTGGCGAGGCCAGTCGATCCACGTGATCGGCCTCGGCCTGCAGGCCGCGGACCCCGTGCTCGGCGCGCACCTCGAGGACCTGCGCCGCCGCCGTCGCGAGCGACTGCTGGCCATCGGCGAGCGCCTCGCGCGCCGCGCGCGGCTCGTGCAGGCGCCGGCGATCGCCAGCCGGGTGTGCGCGGAAGCCGAGGTGCCGACGCGCACCCACCTCGCGCGGGCCCTGGTCGGGGCGGGCGTGGCGACCGACCTCGACGATGTGTTCCGGCGGCTGCTCGGCCGCGACGGCCCGGGCCATGTGCCGAGCGACTGGCCCGGGCTGGAAGCCGCCGTCGCTGCGCTGCGCGGCGCCGGCGCGCAGGTCGTGCTGGCGCATCCGCACCGCTACCGGCTCTCGGGCGGCGCCCTGCGCGGCCTCGTGGAGGAGTTCGCGGCCCTCGGCGGCCACGCGCTGGAAGTGAGCCTCGGCAACATGGGCCGCGCCGACCTCGACCGCCTCGCCACGCTGGCACGCCGCGCCGGGCTCGCGGCCTCCTGTGGGTCCGACTTCCACGACCCGGCCATGACGTGGAATACCCCCGGCCGCTTCGCTAAGCTACCGGCCGACCTCGAGCCCGTCGCAGGGCGGCTCTGAGCCCGCCTCGTTTTCGGCCCGGGAACGCGACTGCCGATGGCCCCCAAAGACCCCGACATCGACGCCCCCGGCGCAGGTCCCGACGCGCCCGCGGACGGCACCACCGACAACGTCGACCGGGAGCTGTTCCGCAAGTTCGAGCGACTGCGCCAGCTGCGGATCGAGCACCGCGACCTGGACGACGTGATCGCCCGGCTCTCGCTCGACATCCACGTCGACGAGATCCAGCTGAAGCGCCTGAAGAAGCGCAAGCTGATGCTCAAGGACCAGATCGAGCGCTTCGAGAGCCAGATGATCCCGGACCTGAACGCCTGAGCCGCGCATGGAACGCGAAGCCCCGACGCGGAGCCTGTTCGAGCAGCTGACCAGTGCCGAAGTCCTGACCGAGATCGTCGCGATCGCACTCGCGATCGGCATCTCCGCGGCGGCCGCGCACTTCATCCGCGCCTGGTTCCGGCGCATCGAGTCCGGCCTCGACGCCGAGGGCTGGCAGTGGAAGCTGCTCGAGGGCGGGGTCGTGGTCGCGCCGTTCTTCGTGGCGCTGCTGGTGCTGCTGCCGCTGCGGGCCGGCCTGGCGGCCCTCGACACCCACGTCGCCGCGGTCGACGTCGCGCTCCAGCTGGTCGCCGCGCTGCTGTTCGTGCGCCTCGGCATCTACGTGTTCGCGCTGCTGATGGGCAACAAGTCCTGGGTGCGCGCCTGGGAGAACCAGATCACGATCGCGATCTGGCTCGCGATCAGCTTCGAGCTGCTCGGCTGGTTCGACCGCCTCGAGACCACGCTCGACGCGATCGACCTGATCCCCGGCAAGGCCACCTTCAGCCTCTGGGCGCTGCTCAAGAGCGTGGTCGTGGTCACCGGCTTCGTGGTGATCACCAGCCTGATCGCGCGCACCGTCGAGCGCCGCGTGATGGCGATGCAGTCGCTGGCGCTCTCGACCCGCATCGGCATCTCCAAGTTCGCCTACTTCTTCCTGATCGGCCTCGGCATCCTGCTCGGCGTCAACGCCACCGGCGTCGACCTGACCGCGCTCACCGTGCTCACCGGCGCGATCGGCCTCGGCCTCGGCTTCGGCCTGCAGGCGATCACCAGCAACTTCGTCAGCGGCTTCGTGCTGCTGATGGACAAGTCGATCAAGCCCGGCGACGTGATCAGCTTCACCCAGCACACCGGCACCAGCACCGAGAACTTCGGCTGGGTGCAGGAGCTGCGCGGCCGCTACGTCGTGGTGCGCGACCGCGACGGCGTCGAGACCCTGGTGCCGAACCAGAACCTGATCACCAACTCGGTGATCAACTGGAGCTACTCGGACCAGCGCGTGCGCCTGCGCCTGCCGGTGATGATCAGCTACCAGGACGACCCGGAGCACGCGCTCGAGCTGCTGATCGAGGCGGCGCGCGAGCACCCGCGCATCCTGCGCGACCCCGGCCCCGTCTCGCGCCTGATGTCCTTCGAGGACTACGGCATGAAGCTCGAGTGCCGCTTCTGGATCCGCGACCCGATGAACGGCGTGAACAACGTGCGCTCGGACGTCAACCGCAAGATCTGGCGGCTGTTCCGCGATGCCGGCATCACCATCCCGGTGTCGCAGCACGAGATCCGGGTGATGGATCCGGGCGCGATCGCCGTCCGCCGCCCCCTGCCGCCCGCCGGCGACCAAGACGATGCCGATCCGCGTCGGTGAGCTGACGATCCCCGACGCCGACTACTCGCTGACCTTCGTCCGCGGGAGCGGGCCGGGTGGGCAGAACGTCAACAAGGTCGCCACCGCCTGCCAGCTGCGCTTCGACCTCGCCGGGACGGCGGCGCTCGCGCCGCGCGTCAAGGCGCGGCTGCGGGCGCTCGCAGGCCACCGCGTCACCGACGAGGGCTCGCTGCTGATCCTCGCGCGCAACCATCGCACCCAGGAAGGGAACCGGCGCGAGGCGGAATCGCGGCTCGCCGAGCTGGTCGGGCAGGCGCTGGTCGAGCCAAAGGTGCGACGCGCCACGCGTCCGACGCGCGCCTCGAAGGAGCGACGTCTCGAGTCGAAGGCGCGGCGCTCGGGCACCAAGTCAGGGCGCGGCCGGGTCCATTTCGACGACTGAGGGCCGCACCTGCGCGCCGTTCCGGGCGACGCCCGGGTCTCCGGCCGACCGGCGACGTGTGGCAACATCCGCGGTGACGAGCGCGACTGCGCGCTGTTGCCGCCCCTGCGTCGCGGCCAGTTGCGAGGCCATCGTCCGGCAGCCTTCCTTCGCGGGCACCTGAGAATGGAGCGTCGATTGCGTCAGCTCGGATGGGCGGCGGCAGCCTTGGCGTTGGGCGCGATGCTGATCGGCTGGGCTGCGTGGGAGCCGGGTCGTGCGCCGGCCGTGCCCGCAGCCGCCTCGACGCTCGCGCAGGTGCCCGGCCTGGAGGACGTGCGCTACATCGTCGGTCACGAACCGGACATGGCGCGACTGCGTCACGAGATCGAGGACACCTGGCGGCGACAACGCCAAGCGCTCGGCGCCGGCGTCGGGCCGGCGGCCACGCTGCCCGACGCCGACCTGCTGGCGCTGTCGGGCGGCGGCGACGGCGGGGCCTATGGCGCGGGCCTGCTCAGCGGCTGGAGCCGCGCCGGCAACCGGCCGGAGTTCGCATTGGTCAGCGGCGTCAGCACCGGCGGGCTGATCGCGCCGTTCGCCTTCTTGGGGCCGAAGTACGATCCGCTGCTCGAGGCGTTCTACACTCGCACGCCGCGGCGCGAGATCGTGCGCACCCGCCACCTGCTGTCCGCAGTGACCAACGACGCCATCGACGACACGGCGCCGCTGCGCGCGCTGATCGTGCGCTTCGTGACCCGCGCGTTGCTGGACGAGATCGGGGCGCAATACGAGCGCGGCCGGCAGCTGTGGATCTCGACCGTCGACATCGATGCGCGGCGCCGCGTGATCTGGAACATGACCCGGATCGCCGCCAGGCGCGATCCGCGTGCCCTCCAGCTGTTCCACGACGTCATGATCGCCTCCGCGGCGATCCCCGGCGCCTTTCCGCCGGTGATGATCGACGTGACGGTCGACGGTCGCAGCTACCAGGAGATGCACGTCGACGGCGGCGCGATGTCGCAGGTGTTCGTCTATCCGCCGGCGCTGCGGCTCGCCGAGCTGTCGGCCGACCAGGGCGCGCAGCGCACGCGGCGACTATGGGTGATCCTGAACACCGAGGTGGTTCCGGAGTGGGCCCAGACGAGTCGCCGCGCCATTTCGATCGCCGGCCGCGCCATCGACTCGCTGATCCATTCGCAGGGCATCGGCGACCTGTACCGGATCTACCTCACCTGCCAGCGGGATGGCGTCGCGTTCAATCTCGCGCACATTCCCGAGGACTTCGCGGCGCCGCACCGCGAGGAGTTCGACATCGAGTACATGCGGGCGCTGTTCCGGCGCGGCGAGTCCGACGCCCTGGCGGGATACCGC
>JALORN010000100.1 GCA_025458905.1 Steroidobacteraceae bacterium | reverse complement strand
GCATCAAGGAGGGCCTCGGCTTCGCGCTGATGCCGCCGGCGGTCATCGGCCTCGGCAACGCGGCCGGCTTCGAGATGTACGTGCAGGACCGGCGCAACGCTGGCTTCGCCGAGCTCAATGCCGCGGTGCAGGGCGTCACCGGGCAGATGCGCCAGACGCCGGGCTTCGACCCGTTCTCGGTGCTGAGCTCGTTCCAGCCGAACGTGCCGCAGCTCGAGGCGGTCGTCGACCGGACCAAGGCCAAGCAGCAGGGCGTGTCGCTCGACTCGCTGTTCGAGACCCTGCAGGTCTACCTCGGCTCCGCGTACGTCAACGACTTCAACCTGCTCGGGCGCACCTACACCGTCTATGCACAGGCCGACGCCCAGTTCCGCGACGAGGTCGCCGACATCCAGCGCCTGAAGGTGCGCAACGGGCTCGGCGAGATGGTGCCGATCGGCGGGCTGGTCTCGGTGAAGGAGTCCTTCGGCCCGGACCCGGTGGTGCGCTTCAACGGCTTCCCTGCGGCCGACGTCGCCGGTGGGGCGAACCCGGCGCTGATGTCCTCGACCGAGGCGCTCGAGACCGCCGCGGCGATCGCCGCGCGCACCCTGCCGAGCGGCATGACCTTCGAGTGGTCGGGCCTCTCCTACCAGCAGGTGAACCAGGGCAACGCCTCGCTGCTGGTGTTCCCGCTGTGCGTGCTGTTCGTCTACCTCGTGCTCGCGGCGCTCTACGAGAGCTGGACGCTGCCGCTCGCGGTGATCCTGATCGTGCCGCTGTGCCTGCTGTCGGCGATCGGCGGCATCTGGGTGATCAACGCGGTGCACGGCCTGTGGCTCGCGGTGTTCGGCGCCGATGCGCCGCCGGAGTTCCTCGACAACAACATCTTCACGCAGGTCGGCCTGATCGTGCTGATGGGCCTCGCCTGCAAGAACGCGATCCTGATCGTCGAGTTCGCGCGCGAGCTCGAGCAGCAGGGCCGCGACACCATCGACGCCGCGCTCGAGGCCTGCCGGCTGCGCCTGCGGCCGATCCTGATGACGAGCCTCGCGTTCATCATGGGCGTGCTGCCGCTGGTGTTCGCCAGCGGCGCCGGCGCCGAGATCCGCTACGTGATGGGCCTGACGGTGTTCCTCGGCATGCTCGGCGTCACCTTCTTCGGCCTGTTCCTGACGCCGGTGTTCTACGTGCTGATGCGGCGCCTCGCGACCCGCAAGGAGCGGCGCGCGGCCCGGCAGCGCGGCCCGGACGGCGCTCCGCCGGCGCCGGCGGGTCCGCCCGGGGAGGGCGCCCATGGCTGACGTCCGCCGGTCGCGCCCTCGCTCCCGCGTCGCTGCACCCGCCCGCCCTGCCGCCCCGGCCCGGCTCGCGGCGGCCGCGGGCCTCGCGGCCGCGCTGCTCGCCGGCTGCGCGATCGGCCCGGACCATCGCGAGCCGCCGACGCCGGCCCCGCTGCCCGATCGCTTCGTCCAGGCGCGCGGCGCGAGCCTCGCACCCGGCACGCCGCTCGCGGCCGAGGTCTGGAAGAGCTTCGGCGAGCCCGAGCTCGACGCGCTGATCGCGCGTGCGCAGGCCGAGAACCGCAGCATCGCCCAGGCCCGTGCGCGGCTCGACGCGGCGCGCGCGCTGCGCGGCCTGACGTTCTGGGCGCTGCTGCCCTCGGTCACGGCCAGCGCGCAGCGCGACCTCAACGAGCCGAGCGGCCGCGACCCGTTCCTGCCACCCGGCGTCGCCATCGGCAGCATCAGCATCTACCGCGCCGGCCTCGACGCCGCGTGGGAGATCGACGTGTTCGGCGGCGCGCGGCGCGCGGCCGAGTCGCAGCGCGGCGAGACCGCCGCCGCGGCGGCCGACGAGGCGCTGGCCCGGCTCGCCGCGACCGCCGAGGTGGCCCAGGCCTGGTTCGCACTGCGCGGCGCGGAGCAGCGGCTCGCGGTGCAGCGGCGCAACCTCGAGAACCTGCGCGAGGACCTGCGGATCCTCGAGGCGCGGCTCGAGGCCGGCCGCGGTACCGAGCTCGACACCGCGCGCCAGCGCACGCTGGTGGCCGGCATCGCCGCGCAGGTGCCGCAGACCGAGGCCGAGGTCGCGCGCCAGGAGCAGCGGCTCGCGGTGCTGACGGCGCTGTCGGTGGGCGAGTTGCGCGCGACCTGGCTCGCGCCCACCAAGGCGTTGCCGCCACCCCCGTCGCTGGTCGCCGTCGGCACCCCGGAGGAGTGGCTGCGGCGTCGCCCCGACGTGCGCGCCGCCGAGCGCCGCCTCGCCGCCGCGACCGCGCGCATCGGCGTGCAGCAGGCCAACTACTTCCCGCGGCTGTCGCTCAACGGCACCTTCGGCTACACCGGCCAGCGGCGCACCGAGCTGTTCGAGCCGCTCGCCGAGCGGCTGTCGTACGGGCCCACCCTCAGCTGGGCCTTCCTCGACGTCGGCCGGGTCCGCCAGCGCGTGGCCGAGGCCCGCGCCCAGCAGCGCGGCGCGCTGGCGGCCTACGACGAGACCGTGCTGCGCGCCCTCGAGGAAACCGAGAACGCGCTCGCCGGCTACCGCGCCGCCACCGAGTCGCTGGCCGCGAGCGAGGCCGGCCTGGCCGCGGCGCGCACCGCCCTCGGCATCGCCCGCGTCCGCTACGACGCCGGCGCCAGCGACTACCTGGCCGTGCTCGATGCCGAGCGCAGTGCCCTCGACTTCGAGGACCGGGTGGTCCAGGGCGGCGTGGCGCGCGCGACGGCGCTCGCCACGCTCTACAAGTCGCTGGCCGGCGACTTCGCCCGCGCTGAGTGACCTGTGGGACCGAGTCGGCCACCGGATCATCCGCGCGCCCAGTGAAGGACCATGAGTCGTTTCTGTCGCGCAGATGCAATAGTCTGCGGTGACTGAAACTGTATTGCCGTGGCGTTCCGCGCCGCGGATGATGCGCCCCCACGACAGGAGAATCGGCATGCCCATCCCCGCACCTTCGACCCGCAGCGGCCTCGCCGCCGCCCTGGCCACCGCGCTGCTGCTGCTCGCCGGCTGCGCCGCCCCTGGCCCGACGGTTCGCGCCGAGTACGACCGGAGCGCCGACTTCCGTCGCTACCAGACCTTCGGCTTCTTCGCGCCGCTAGGGACCGACAAGGAGGGCTACCAGACGGCAGTCTCGACCTACCTCAAGGCCGCGACCCGTCGCGAGCTCGAGGCGCGCGGCTACCGCTACGACGAGGCTGCACCGCAGCTGCTGGTCAACTTCGGCGCGAAACTCAACGACAAGCTGCGCGTCAGCGAGGTTCCGGTGCCGACCATGGGGCTGGGCGTCGGGCTCGGCCCGGGCTACTACGGCTACCGTGCAGGGCTGTACGGCGCCTGGCCGCTCTACCCGGCCACCGAGACGCGGGTCGACCAGTACAAGGAAGGCACGCTGAACGTCGACCTCGTCGACGCGGGTCGCAAGCAGCTCGTCTGGGAAGGCGTCGCGGTCGGCCGCGTCACGCAGAAGACGCTGGAGAACCTGCAACCGGCGCTCGATTCGGTCGTCGCCAGCGTGTTCGCGAAGTTCCCGGTGCCGGCGGCCGCGGCCGCGACGGCGGCTCCCAAGCCCTGAGCTACCCCGTGCCGGGCGCACCGCCCCCACGGCCCGCCGTGGGGGGGGGCGGGCGCCGGCGTGGCGTCAGCCGCCCTTGGGCTTCGGCGTCACCTTGAACGACGCGTTCAGCGCGATCGTCAGCGGTGCGCCGTCGGCGAGCGACACCTCCGTCCCGGTCTTCTTGGCGGCGATCGCCCCGATCGCGCCGCCGACCAGCGCGCCGATCACCTTGCCGCGATCGTTGCTGCGCGACTGGTTGCCGATCACCGCACCGGCCGCGGCACCGCCGAGGATCTTCGCGGTGTCGCGGCCGCGCTCGCTGGCGCCGCGCTCGTCGAGTTCGCCGCTGATGGGGATGCGCTCGCCGCCCGCGACGACCAGGTGATCGAACCGCAGGCCGATCACCGGCGTCGCGCCGATGCTGCGGCTCCCCGAGACCACGTGGGTGATCGTGCCCTGCAGCGTCGCACCGGCCGGCACGGCGACGCGCCCGTCGGCTCCCGCGACGTCCTCGGTCAGCACCGCCTCGAACGCATCTCCGGCACGCGCGCTCTTGCTCGACAGCGACTGCTTCAGCGCCACCGCCAGGCGTGTGCCTGCCGGCACCTCGATCGGCTTCGCCGCGGCCGCGGCCCGCGCCTTCGCCTCGGCGCGGCGCCGTTCGGCCTCGGCCTCGGCTGCCCGTTCGCGCCGTTTCTTCTCGTCGGCTGCGGCCTTGTCGGCCGCGGCGCGTTCGGCAGCGAGCCGGCGCTGCTCCGCGGCAGCCTGGTCGCGCTCGGCCTGTGCCCGCGCCGCTGCGTCGGCCTCGGCCTTGCCGCGCGCCTCGGCGTCCGCCGCCGCGGCCGCCGCGGCGGCTTCCTCGCGCTCCTTCGCGGCGATCGCCGCCTCGCGCTCCGCGACCGCCCGCTCGCGTGCCTCGAGCTGCGCGGCGCGCGCCGCATCGTCCTGGGCCGTCGTGCCGGCGCCGGAAGGCGCCGGCGACTGACCGCAGGCCACCAGCGCGAGCAGGACGGCTGCCGCGAGCACCGGGCGGCCCACTCCCGGGTCGTCTCTCCTGAGGCGTGGACGCGGCGAGCGGTGAGTCATGGGGATCATCGTCGGGCTCCGGGGCAGGTGGCGAACGGCTGCCAGACTAGGAGCCGCTCCCCGGCCGCGCAACGTCGGCGCGTGGCGACGGATGCTCGGAACGGGCTCCGGCGCCCTGGCAGGGTGCGGAAAGTCACGTAGATGCACTACCATGGTGCACACGGTCGCCATGCCGGCGGATCGATGCGCTGCAAGCTGCGGATTCTGCAGCAAAAAGGTGCAGCGGCACGCTTCCTGCACCGTCAGGGACCTCACCAGAAGATCACCTCGGAGCGGTGCGGGCGAACCCTCCAGGCGTACGTTTTTCGCCTGCCATACGGAGCCAACATGACCCCCAGTGACGTCATCAAGATGATCAAGGACAAAGAGGTGAAGTGGGCCGACCTGCGCTTCACCGACACGCGCGGCAAGGAGCAGCACGTGACCATCCCGGCCAAGGTCGTCGACGAGGGTCTGTTCCGCGACGGCAAGATGTTCGACGGCTCGTCGATCGCCGGCTGGAAGGGCATCAACGAGTCCGACATGATCCTGAT
>JALORN010000062.1 GCA_025458905.1 Steroidobacteraceae bacterium | reverse complement strand
GCGCGCTCGCGCTCGCCCTGCAGCACGTGGATCGTCACCGCGGTCTGGTTGTCGTCGGCGGTCGAGAACACCTGCGAGTGCTTGGTCGGGATCGTGGTGTTCTTCTCGATGAGCTTGGTCATCACGCCGCCCAGCGTCTCGATGCCGAGCGACAGCGGCGTGACGTCGAGCAGCAGCACGTCCTTGACCTCGCCGGCGAGCACCCCGCCCTGGATGGCGGCGCCCACGGCGACCGCCTCGTCGGGGTTCACGTCCTTGCGCGGCTCCTTGCCGAAGAAGTCCTTGACGTACTTCTGGACCAGCGGCATGCGCGTCTGGCCACCGACGAGGATCACCTCGGAGACCTCGGCCGCGGACAGTCCCGCGTCCTTCAGCGCGACCTTGCAGGGCTCGATGGTCTTGCGGACCAGGTCGTCCACCAGCGACTCGAGCTTGGCGCGCGTCAGCTTCACCGCGAGGTGCTTCGGCCCGCTCTGGTCCATCGTGATGTACGGCAGGTTGATGTCGGTCTGCTGGCTGGAGGAGAGCTCGATCTTGGCCTTCTCCGCGGCCTCCTTCAGGCGCTGCATGGCCAGCGGGTCCTTGCGCACGTCGACGCCGGACTCCTTCAGGAACTCCTCGGCGAGGAAGTTGATCACGCGCAGGTCGAAGTCCTCGCCGCCGAGGAAGGTGTCGCCGTTGGTCGAGAGCACCTCGAACTGGCGCTCGCCGTCGACCTCGGCGATCTCGATGATCGAGACGTCGAAGGTGCCGCCGCCGAGGTCGTAGACCGCGATCTTGCGGTCGCCGCCGGCCTTGTCGAGGCCGTAGGCGAGCGCAGCCGCGGTCGGCTCGTTGATGATCCGCTTGACCGTCAGGCCCGCGATGCGCCCGGCGTCCTTGGTGGCCTGGCGCTGCGAATCGTTGAAGTACGCCGGGACGGTGATCACCGCCTCGGTGACTTCCTCGCCGAGGAAGTCCTCGGCAGTCTTCTTCATCTTCATCAGCACGCGCGCGGAGATCTCGGGCGGGGCCATCTTCTTGCCCTGCGCGTCGACCCAGGCATCGCCGTTGTCCGCCTTGACGATCCTGTACGGAACCATGCCGATGTCCTTCTGGACGATCGGCTCGTCGAAGCGGCGGCCGATCAGGCGCTTGACCGCGTACAGCGTGTTCTGCGGGTTGGTGACCGCCTGGCGCTTGGCCGACTGCCCGACCAGGACCTCGTCGTCCTTGGTGAACGCCACGATCGACGGCGTGGTGCGATCCCCCTCGCTGTTCTCGATCACTCGAGGCTTGCCGCCCTCCATGATCGCGACGCAGGAGTTGGTGGTGCCGAGGTCGATACCGATGACTTTGCCCATGGCGTTGTGCTCCGAAGATCTTGGCCCGTGACGGTTGCCGTTGGCGGGGTTATGGGATTGCCTGTGGATAAATCAAGGCGCAGGCGCCCGGTGGCGCCGCGCTCAGGGAGCGCGTGCGACGATGACGCGCGCCGGGCGCAACAAGCGACCGTTGAGGACGTATCCGCGCTGCACCACCGCGAGCACCGAGTCCGGCTCGGCCGTCGTCGACGGCTGCATCGCCATCGCCTCGTGCTGGTTGGCGTCGAAGGGCTGCCCGACCGGGTCCAGCTCGGTGATGCCGAGCTTCTCGAAGGCCTTGGCGAGAAGGCGCTGGGTCGCGGCCTGCCCCTCGGCCAACGCGGCCGCGTCGGACCGCGCCGCGTTCTCGACGCCGAGGTCGAGGCTGTCCTTCACCGGGATCAGCTCCTGCGCGAACTTCTCGAGACCGTAGCGGCTTGCCTGCTCGACGTCGCGCTGGGCGCGCTTGCGCACGTTCTCCAGCTCGGCGACCGCGCGCAGGTACTGCTCCCAGTGGTTCCTGGCGCGCTCCTCGGCCTCGCCGAGCCGCAGCTTCAGCTGCTCGAGTTCGACCAGCGCGGTCGCGGTCTCGGGCATCAGTGTCGTGGTTTCGCCCCCGAAGGACGCCGGTGCGGCCTCGTCCGGGGAAGCCTGGGACGCTGGGTCAGGGGCCGTAGCTGACATCAGACACCTTGGAAATCAATGAGATAACAGAAAAAGCTAGACGCGACTGCCAGCGTCGAGCCAACCGTTTGCGGAAAGATTGGGGCTAGAGGCGGGAATTCAAGGCCGAGCCGAGCAGCTTGGCCGTGATGTCGACGATAGGGATGATCCGCTCGTACGCCATGCGCGTCGGGCCGATCACGCCGATCACCCCCACCACCCCGTCGTCGCCACGGTAGGGCGCGGTGACGACGCTGCAGTCGTCCAGCACCTGGAAGCCGGACTCCTGACCGATGAAGATCTGCACCCCTTCGGCGTGCAGGCTCTGGTCGAGCAGGTTGAGGAAGTCACGCTTCTCGTTGAACGCCTCGAACAGGCGGCGCAGCTTGTCGACGTTGTTGAGGTGCGCCGCGCCCATCAGGTTGGTCTCGCCGGCGATCACGTACTCCAGCCCAGGTCGCACGTCCTGCTGGAAGGCCTGCTGGGCCACGGAGATGGCCTCGACCATCATGGCGTTCATGGTCTCACGCGCCTCCTGCAGCTGCCGCAGGATCTCGGCCCGCGCCTGGTCGAGGGTGCGGCCGACGAACTGCTCGTTGAGGAAGTTGGCCGCGCGCTTGAGCTCGTCGGCGCCGTGGTGGCGATCGAGGCGCACGATCCGGTTCTGGACCTCGCGGCCATTGAACACCAGGACCACCAGGACACGGTTGTCGGAGAGGCCGACGAACTCGATGTGGGTGATGGCCGCTCCCTGGGCCTTCGGTACCGTCACCACGCCGGCCAGGCGAGTGAAGTTAGACAGCACCTGGGAGGCGGTCGACACCAGCGACTTCGAGTTCTCGAACGGCGCCGCACCGAGATGGCGCCGCAGCTCGTCGACGGCCAGCTGGTCGACCGGCTGGACCCGCAGCAGCGTGTCGACGAAGAACCGGTAGCCGCGGTCGGTCGGGATGCGCCCCGAGGAGGTGTGGGGCGAAGCGACGAAACCGAGCTCCTCGAGGTCGGCCATCACGTTACGGATGGTCGCCGAGGAGAGGCTGAGGCCTGAATCGCGGGAAAGGGTCCTCGAGCCGACGGGCTGGCCGTCGCGGATGTAACTCTCGACGAGCACCCGCAGCAGCTGGCGGGCGCGGTCGCTCAGGATGTCGTCGTGATCGTGCGCCATGCGCGCGTGACGTCGCAGTCCTCGTTACGGGCTTTCGTCGAGGCTAGCGACAGACCGCGAACCGCGTCAAGCGCCACGGTGCGCAACGCGACCGGCATATCGGGGAGAGCGCGGCAGTTTGGCGCGTTGGCCGGGCCTTGCGGCCATGATAAAAGACCGGATCGCCCGCGGTGCCCCATGACGACCACGATCCGTTCCTGCGCCCTGGTCACGAGGTTCGCCGATGCGCGCGTCGCCGAAAGCGCCGGGCAACTCGCCGCCCACCTCGCCGCCCGCGGCATCGCGCCGCTGGCGCTCGACGACGAGATCGACCGCTTCGACGGCATCGAGGTCAGCGGCGTCGCCGAGGCCGAACTCGCGGCACGGGCCGACCTGGTCGTCGCCATCGGCGGCGACGGCACCCTGCTCTACGCCGCTGGCCTCGTCGCGGAACGCGGCACGCCCCTGCTCGGGATCAACCGCGGGCGCCTCGGCTTCCTGACAGACGTGCTTCCGGCCGACATGCTCGCGTCGGTCGACGCGGCGCTCGCCGGCGACGTCGAGGTCGACCAGCGCCGGCTGCTCGCCGCGCAGCTTCGCACCGCGGACGGCAGGGTCACTGCCCGCGGCCTCGCCCTCAACGACGTCGTCATCCAGAAGTGGCAGTCGGGCCACCTGCTCGACTTCGAGACTTCCATCAACGGACGTTACGTCAACACCCACGGGGGCGACGGGCTGGTGGTGGCCTCGGCGACCGGTTCCACGGCCTACGCGCTCTCCTGCGGCGGCCCGATCGTCGAGCCGCAGCTCGACGCGATCGTGGTCGCGCCGATCTGCCCGCACACCCTGTCCGACCGCCCCATCGTCGTCTCGTCGCGCTCGGTGGTCGAGGTCCGCCTGGTCGAGCGACCCGACACCCGGGCCGAGGTCACCTGCGACGGTCGCGTGCTCGGCGCCATGGAACTCGGCGAGGCCCTGCTGATCTCCCCCTCGGACCACAAGATCACGCTGCTGCACCCCCGGGGGTACGATTACTTCCGCCTGTTGCGTTCCAAGCTCAATTGGGGGCGGCGCGCCTTCGACCTGCCTCGCTGAACCATGCTCACCCACCTGCACATCCGCGACTTCGCGATCATCGACTCCATCGAGGTCGACCTGCTCTCCGGGCTCACGGTGCTCACAGGCGAGACCGGTGCCGGCAAGTCGATCCTGGTCGATGCCTTGCAGCTGGCGGCCGGCGGTCGTGCCGGTGCCGAGGTGGTCCGCCACGGCTGCGAGCGCGCCGAGGTGACCGCCACCTTCGACCTCGCCGCGGCGCCTGCGCCGCTGCACGAGCTGCTGGCCGAGCAGTCCGTCGACGCCGACGACGAGCTGGTGGTGCGCCGCGTCGTCACCCGCGAGGGCAAGTCGCGTGGCTACCTCGGCGGCCAGCAGGTGCCGATCCAGACGCTGCGGCTCGTCGGCGAGTGGCTGGTCGACATCCACGGCCAGCACGAGTTCCAGTCTCTGGCCCGCCCGGCCGCGCAGCGTGAACTGCTCGACGAGTTCGGCGATGCGCTGGGGCTCGCCGGCCAGGTGGCCGCCGCGCACCGCGAGCGCGTCGCCCTGAGCGCCCGTCTCGCTGCACTCCAGTCCGCGGTCGGCGACCGCGATACGCGTCTCGACCTGCTGCGCTTCCAGGCGCGCGAGCTGGCCTCGCTGGAGCTCGGCGAGGGCGAACTGCAGTCTCTCGGCGAGGAGCGCTCGCGGCTCGCCAACCGCGGCCGGCTCGCCGAGGCGGCGCGCGGCGCGCTGCTGATGCTCTACGAGGTCGAGGACAGCAACGCACACGCGGCCACGAGCCGAGCGCTCGGGCTGCTGCGCCAGGCGGCGGGCCTCGACCCGCGGCTGGGCGCGATGGTGCCGCTGGTCGACGAGGCGCTGATCCGCATCGGCGAGGCCGCTCGCGGGCTCGCAGGCTATCTCGACGACCTCGACGTCGATCCCGCGCGCCAGGAGTTCGTCGAGCAGCGCCTGGCCGCCATCGAGCAGCTGGCTCGCAAGCACCGGGTCGCGCCACCGGAGCTCGTCGCGAAGGCGGCGCAGATCGATGCGGAGCTGGCGCAGCTCGAGCGCATCGAGCACGACCTCGGGGCGCTGCGCGACGAGGTCGCTGCGGCGGTCGCCCGCTGGCGAGAGCTCGCCTCGCAGCTGGCGGCGCGGCGTCGCGAGATCGGCGCGCGCCTCGGGCCGGCGATCACCACGCGCATGCAGACGCTGGGCATGGCCGGTGGCCGGTTCGAAGTGCGGATCGAGCCACTCGCGGTCGAGGAGACGCATCCGCAGGGCCTCGAGCAGGTCGAGTTCCTGGTTTCCGCCAACCCCGGGCAACCGCCGCGGCCGCTAGGCAAGGTGGCCTCGGGCGGCGAGCTGTCCCGGCTCTCGCTGGCGGTCCAGGTGGCGACCGCACGGCCCGACGGCGCGGCCACGGCCGGCGACGCGCGCTGCATGGTATTCGACGAGGTCGACTCGGGCGTCGGCGGCGCGGTTGCCGAGATCGTCGGCCGCGAGCTCGCCTCGCTCGGGCGCCATGCGCAGGTGCTGTGCGTGACCCACCTGCCGCAGGTCGCCGCCCAGGGCGGCGCCCACCTGCGCGTGGCCAAGCTCACCGACGGACGCACGACCCGCACCCAGATCGTGAAGCTCGACGGCGACGAGCGGGTCGAGGAGATCGCGCGCATGCTGGGCGGGGTGTCGATCACGGACAAGGCGCGCGAGCACGCCTCCGAAATGTTGCGCGGTGCCGCCTCGGCGTCGCCGCGGCGGGTGTCACGCCCGCGGCGCGCCAAGGCCTAGCGGCCGGCAGGACCTAGCCCGCGCTCGTCTTGCGGCGATTGCTGCAGTCGGGCTTGCGGCAGTGGCCGTACATCACCAGCGCGTGGTGGCGGATCTCGAAACCGAGGCGCTGCGCGACGACGTTCTGTCGCTCCTCGATGCCGCCGTCGACGAACTCTTCCACCCGGCCGCAGTCGAGGCAGACGATGTGGTCGTGGTGCGCGCCCTGGTTGAGCTCGAAGACGGCCATGCCGTCCTCGAAGTGATGCCGGGTCACGAGGCCGGCGGTCTCGAACTGGGTCAGTACGCGATAGACGGTGGCGAGGCCGATGTCCTCGCGCGAGTCGATCAGACGCTTGTAGATGTCTTCGGCGGACATGTGGCGGGTCACGCTGCCCTCGAGGATGTCGAGGATCTTGAGACGCGGCAGTGTGACCTTGAGTCCCGCCTTGCGCAGGTCCTTGCCTTCCACTTGGATATCCGCCCGATGGAGTAGAATCTGGCGCCATTATGGTCCAAGCGCGCCTGACCCCACCACGTCCGGCCTCCTCGTACCACCGCTCGCCCGCTGGCCGGCTCGTGCTCGCCTGCCTGGCCGCGGCGCTCCTGGCCGCCAGCGGTGGCTGCGTCTATCGGATGACCGTCCAGCAGGGAAACTATCTCGACCCCAAGCAGGTTTCCCAGTTGCAGGTGGGCATGACGCGCTCCCAGGTGCGCTTCCTGCTCGGCACTCCGATGCTCCCCGACGCCTTCGATCGTGATCGCTGGGACTATCTCTACTTCCAGCAGGTCGGCCGCCTGAAGCGCCCCGACCAGCGGCGCCTCACGGTGTTCTTCGAGGAAGACAAGGTGGCCCGCTTCGAGAACGTCGGCACGCCGCTCGACACGCCCAAGACGCTGAACGAAGTCGAGGCCATGCCGGACGTCCCTCCTGAGCTCAGGCCGCCGATGCCGGCGCCCGTGCCGGGCGCCGATCCGTCCTCGCCCGCCACCTGAGCGCGCCTCAGCCGTCGCCTGCCTCCGGCGGCCCGGCGGGCCGCGTGCCCTGCCTGCGCGCCTCGGCGACTCGACGGCGCCTGCTGGCGCGTGGATCCACCCGCAGCGGTCGCAGCACCTCGACCCGATCACCGGGCTGCAGGCGTGAGTCCCACCCGGCAGGCTGCCCGAATATCGCGCACTCGCAACCCTCCCAGGGGATCTCGTCGAGAGCCGCATCCATCGGCGAGCCTGCCGCCGGCAACGCTCCCTGCCGCACGGCGAGCGTGCCGCCCGCTGCCTCGATCGCGAGCCGTCCGGCCTCGCCCGCCGCGAGGAACGCGCGTGCCGCGTCGCGCGCGTCCCGCGCCGTGGCGCCGACCGGCAGTTGCAGCGCGAGCACGAGCTGCACCGTCGGGGACGCATAGGCGAAGGCGCACTCCAGGGACGCGTCGTGACCGGGCCCTGACCCCGGCCTCATCGGGCGTACACCTCGCGCGCGCGGGCGACGAAGGCGTCGACCAGCGAGGCCGCGGTCTCCTCGAACACCGGCTCCAGCAAGGTCGCCGGGACGGCCGCCGAGAACTCGAATCGCATCTTCAACTCCACGCGGCAACCGTCCTCGCCGAGCGGCGTCAGCGTCCACGCCCCCTCGAGGTTGCGGAACGGCCCGCTCACCAGGCTCATCCCAACCGAGCGGTCGCGCTGCAGGGTGTTGCGGGTGGTGAATTGCGTGCGCAGCGGCCCGCGGCGGATCGACAGCGACGCGAGCATCGAGCCCTCGCTGCGTTCCTGCAGCCGCGCATCGACGCACCACGGCAGGAACTGCGGGTAGCGCTCCACGTCGACGATCAGCTCGTAGATCTCGGCTGCCGAGTGCGCCACCAGCGCCGAGCGCATGACTTCTCGCATCGTCCTAGTGTCGAGCAAGGGCGGGGTCGCGACAACCGGCACCGCCTGCCGTACTGCCCGAGGCGGCCGGTTGCTGCGACCTCGCCCACGCCGCCCAGTAGAATGGCAGCGCAATGTCCAAGCCCAGTCCAGAGTCCCGGCCGATCGCCGAGAACCGCAAGGCCCGGTACGACTATTTCATCGAGGAGCGCTTCGAGGCCGGCCTCGCCCTCGAGGGCTGGGAAGTCAAGTCGCTCCGTGCCGGCAAGGCCCAGATCACGGAGGCCTACGTCTTCGAGCGCCAGGGCGAAGTCTTCGTGACCGGCGCGCACATCACGCCGCTCAAGACGACCTCGACCCACGTGCAGCCGGAGCCCACCCGCACCCGCAAGCTGCTGCTCAATCGCCGCGAGATCGACGAGGTGGCGCGCGCAACCCAGCGCGACGGCTACACCGTGGTGCCGCTGGAACTGGTCTGGCGCAAGGGCTTCGCGAAGCTCGTGATCGGGATCGCCAAAGGCAAGAAGCAGCACGACAAGCGCGCCACCGAGAAGGAGCGGGACTGGCAGCGGGACAAGGCGCGCGCCCTGCGGCGCTGATGGCTCAGGCAGCGGCGTGACGGCGGGCCCCGCCCCCGGTCGGCGTGGAACGTCGGGACCGGCCCCTCGCTCCCTCGGAACTTCGGGCAGGATCCGCGGTCCTGAGGTATGCTCGAGATTCTCTGGGGGCGACCGGCTTCGACGTGGGCTACGAACCTTCAGGGGCGTACCGAGGTGCAGGGACCCTCGTTAAACTTTCTTGCAAACACATAGTTGCCAACGACGACAACTACGCTCTGGCGGCTTAATCCCGCCTAACCCCTGACCAGTGGGTGCCTGTGCCGCTGAATCAGGGGACGCGCTCACAGGATCGCGGACCACCGTGCGACGGGGTGTCCCGCTAAGAGTTACCGTCTGCTGGCCGAGCGTCTTCCCTGCTCCTCGGGTAGCGTGAGGCGAGAACCAAAGAGAGAGCTACGTACGTAGATCCTGCAGTCTAGGGCTTGCGGACGCGGGTTCGATTCCCGCCGCCTCCACCACCTCCTGCCGGCCGGCACGTTCCCGTGCCGGCTGTCGGATGAACCCGGACGACCGACTCCGGACCACGCCGCTGGCCGGCGAGGCCGGGCCCGTCCACCCTGCGGGACCACACGGTCGATTCCAGGAGCGCAGCGTGGTGATCGGGCCGAGGGCGGCGGCGGTCGCGCGTACGGCGGACGTGGCTGCTGGGCGCTGGGGCGTATGGGTCGTGTTGGCTGCGCTGGCCTTGTGCCTGGTGGCGCTCGCGAACGGCTACGTGCTGGTGTTCCCCGACACGGGCACCTACGTGCGCCAGGCCCTGTGGCTGGAAGCCGACGTCGACCGCCCGCCGTTCTACAGTCTGGCGCTGGTCCCGGTCCACCTCGGCCTGAGCCTCTGGCCGGTCGTGCTGGTCCAGAACCTGCTGGCCTGCTATGTCGTGTCGCGCGCGCTGCGGATCGCCTTCCCCACGATGTCTCCCACGCGCTTCGTCCTGGTGCTGGTAACCGCCGCCGTACTGACCAGCCTGCCGTGGTTCTCGAACCAGGTGATGCCGGACATCTTCACGCCGCTGCTGGTCTTGCTGATCTTCTGCATCTGCTTCGGCTGGGAATCACTGGCGCGCGCCGAGCGGGTGCTGATGCCGCTGCTGCTGCTCGGGATGGTCGCCGTGCACCAGGCGAACGCCCCGCTGGCGCTGGCCGTGCTCGCGGCCGCGCTCCTGGCGGGCTGGAAGCAGCGCGCCCCGCGGATCGCGCAGGCGCGCCGCGCCCTGATGGTGCTCGGACCGACGGCGCTCGCGCTCTTGGCGCAGTCGGCCTACGGGTACGCGCTCACCGGCACGGTGACGCCCTCGCCCTACGGCCCGGTCTTCATGCTCGCGCGCCTGCTGGACGACGGTCCGGCGCGTCGCTACCTGGAGGAGCGCTGTCCCGGTGCAGGCCACCTGCTCTGCCGTTACCGGCACCAGATCCCCGCCGACCACAATCGCTTCCTCTGGAAGCCTGAATCGCCCTTGCGGAAGCTGCGCGAGACGCTCGGACTGCGCGGGCTCCTCGGCGAGGCCTCGGCGATCGTGCACGGGACCGTCGCGGCGTATCCCACCGAGGTGCTCGGGCACGCCGTGCGCAATGCCGTGGGACAGTTCTTCAGCGCCACCACGACCGACGAGGACTGTCCCTGCCTCGGCAGCAAGGCCGAAGACGTGGTCGCGACGTTCTTTCCTGCAGAGCACGAAGCCTATCGCGGCTCGCTCCAGAACCGGGGCACGTTGCCCTGGGAGACGCTCGGGTCGATCCACTCGGTCGTGCTGGCGGGTGTGGCCGGGCTGCTGCTGTTGCTGCTGCTGCACGGCCGCCACTCGCTGACGCCCACGGCGGCGAGCCTGCTGGCCTTGATCGTGGTCGCCTGCGTGGCCAACGCGGCACTCACCGGGGCCCTGTCCGGCATCGCGCACCGCTACCAGGCGCGCATCGTCTGGCTGCTGCCGGTGTTCGTGTTCGCACTGCTCGCGGCACGCACGCCGCCCGCGACCCTGCCGCGGCCCGCGGCGCAGGCAGCGCGCGATGCCGCGCGCAAGGACACGGGATTCCGGCGGGCAATCCTGGCACCCTGAGCCCCGGCCGCTGCCGTCGCCGACCTCGACGATCGCCCCGGCATACGGTCGTCGCGCACGGCGAGGCCGCGTGAGGGGCGTGCAGGCCCTTACAATCCCGTCGACCCTTCTCGCCCATCCTCCAAGGGAGCGCCCAAGGCCATGGAAGTCGACATCATCCTCGAGCCCGATCTCACCCCCCGCCAGGTCGCGGAGCTCGGCCAGGTCGCAGAGGGCTTCGGTGTCCGCGCACTCTGGACCTCGAATTTCTTCGCGCACTGGGACTGCTTCCTGTCGCTGGTGCCGCTCGCGCAGTCGACCTCGAAGCTGCTGATGGGGCCGCTGGCGGTGAGCCCTTTCGAGATGCACCCGATGAAGATCGCCAACAGCCTGCTGTCGCTCAACGAGATGATCGGCGGACGCGCGGTGATCGCGATGGGCGCCGGCGAGGGCAACATCGACACCTTCCGCATCAAGCGCCCGGAGAAGATCGTCCGCGCGGTGCGCGAGTCGATCGACATCGTGCGCCGGGCCGCGCGCCGCCAGCTCGCCAGCGGCTACGACGGCGAGGACTTCGGCGTCACCCTGCCCTGCGCCTACGACTGGGTGAAGTCGGCGCCGCCGCTGGTCTATGGCACCGCCTACCGCGGGCAGATGATGCGGATGGAAGCGCGCGTCGCCGACGGCGTCTTCGTCGGCTGCACGCCGCCCGAGGTCATGGCCGCCGCGGTGGCCGAGGTCCGCGAGGGCGAGGCCAAGCGCGAGCCGGGGATGGCGCCTTTGCGCATCAACACTTTCTGGGGCTGGCACCTCAAGAGGGAGCGGGCCGCAGGCTACCGCGAATCGCGTCGCGAGCTGCCGTGGCGCGCGATCAAGCTGCAGAAGGAGCTGATCATGCAGTGCCTGTCGGAGGAGGAAGCGCAGCTGGTGCGCGACAACTACGGCAATTTCGTCGCCGCCTGGCTGGACCGCTCCGGCGACGTCAAGGGCGTGCCGGAGCACATCCCGAACCGGCTCGCAGAATACTTCACCTCGACCGGCGGCCTCGAGGACCTGGACCGCGAGATCGAGCGTTTCCGCACCTTCGGCCGCGCGGGGCTCACGGAAGTGGCGCTGCGCCTACACGACGACCCCATGGACGCGCTGCAGATCATCGGCCGCGAGGTGCTGCCGAAGCTGCGCTGAGTTCCGCGCGGGCGGTTCGCCGTAAAGGGTCGTGCGCTCGCGCGGGATCCGCCCGATCGAGCGGATCGCGGCCTGCATCGACTCGGCGTCGAACTGCTGGCCGTTGACGCCGCCCGCGGCGCGCGTGATGGACTCGTCCATCAGCACGCCCCCGAAGTCGTTGGCACCGGCGCGCAGCGCCAGCAGCGCGCCATCGCGGCCGAGCTTCACCCACGACGCCTGCACGTTCGGGATCGCCGGGTGCAGCACCAGGCGGGCGACGGCGTGCATCAGCATGGCCTCGCGGAAGCTGGGGCCGGATCGCGCCAGCCCCTTGCGCCACAGCGGCGCTTCCATGTGCACGAACGACAGCGGCACGAACTCGGTGAACCCGCCCGTCTCCTCCTGCAGGTCGCGCAGGTGCAGGAGGTGACGCGCCCAGTGCAGCGGCGTCTCGACGTGGCCGAACATGATCGTCGCGGTGCTGCGCAGTCCGACGCGATGCGCCGCGCGCATCACCGCGAGCCACTGGCGCGTGTCGACCTTGTCGGGGCAGATCACCGCGCGCACGTCGTCGCAGAGGATCTCGGCCGCCGTGCCCGGCAAGGTGCGCAGGCCCGCGTCGCGGAGCTGCCCGAGGTAGTCCTCGAGGCCCAGGCCCAGGGACTCGGCGCCGTGGGTGATCTCCAGCGGCGAGAACGCATGGACGTGGATCCCGGGTGCGGCGCGCTTCGCGGCCTGCACGATCGAGAGATAGGTCTCGCCGGTGAACGACGGGTGGATGCCACCCTGCATGCAGACCTCGGTCGCGCCGCGCGTACGCGCCTCGGCCACGCGCCGCTCGATCTCGCCGAGGTCGAGCACGTAGCCCGGGCCGCGCAGCGCGCGGGCGCTGCGCCCCTTTGCGAAGGCGCAGAACCCGCAGGAATAGCTGCAGATGTTCGTGTAGTTGATGTTGCGGTTCACGACGAAGGTGATCGTGGCGCCGCACACCTCGGCGCGCAGCGCATCGGCCGCGGCGACCACGCGCGCGAAGTCCTCGCCGTCCACGGCGAACAGTCGCGCGATCTCCTCCTCGGGGAGCCGCTCGCCCCGGCCAGCACGCTCGAGCACGACGCCGAGCCGGTCGCGCGTCGTCCCGGGCGGCGGCGCCCGGGTCACCAGCGCGGCGTGGCGTGGCGACGGCGGCGAACCTGCGCCCGACACCCATTCGGAGCCATGCACGTAGCCGGAGGCATCGACCTCCCGACGCACCGCGGTGCGCAGCGCCGGGTCGAGCCAGCGCTCGGGCTGCATCGCATACGCCGGCACGATCGCCAGGCGCTCGACCAGGCAGCGCCCGGTGGCGCCGGTGGCCGCCTCGAGCGCGTCCACCTCGGGCCACGGCGCCTCCGGATTCACGTGGTCTGGCGTGACCGGCGAGACCCCGCCCCAGTCGTTGATCCCGGCGGCCAGCAGCCTGGGCAACGATCCAGGCGCACTGAGGTTCGGCGGCGCCTGGATCGACATCGCCGGGCCGAACACCACCCGTGCCGCTGCGAGTGTCCACAGCAGCTCCTCGATCGGTGGCTCGAGCGCGGCCGCCATGCGCGTGCCGGGCTTGGCGCGGAAGTTCTGGATGATGAGGTCCTGCACGTGCCCGAACTCGTCGTGCAGGTCGCGGATCGCGAGCAGTGCCTCGAGGCGCTCACGCCGCGTCTCGCCGATGCCGATCAGCAAGCCGGTGGTGAACGGCACGCGCGCCTCACCCGCTGCGCGCAGCGTCGCGAGCCGCGCCGCCGGATGCTTGTCGGGCGACCGATGGTGCGGGGCACCCTTGCGCCCCAGGCGCTCGGAGGCCGTCTCCAGCATGATGCCCATGGAGGCCGAGACGCGCCGCAGCCGCTGCAGGTCGGACAGGGCCATCAGGCCCGGGTTCAGGTGCGGCAGCAGCCCGGTCTGCTCGAAGACCAGCCGGGCGCAGTGCTCGAGGTAGTCGAGGGTCGTGGCGAAACCGAGCGCA
This sequence comes from Steroidobacteraceae bacterium, assembly GCA_025458905.1. Classification (GTDB taxonomy): domain Bacteria; phylum Pseudomonadota; class Gammaproteobacteria; order Steroidobacterales; family Steroidobacteraceae; genus UBA964. The sequence goes on along the minus strand of JALORN010000062.1, from coordinate 4,456 downwards.
TCGAGCTCGGCGCGCGCCTGCCGGTAGCGCAGTTCGGGCTTGTCGCCGAGCGTGAAGAGTGCTTCGCGGCAGCCGTTCGCGACGCCCGCGCGGGCGATCGCCAGCACCTCGTCCGGCGGCAGGAAGGCCCGCGTTCCGGGCCGAGGCGGCGCCGCGAAGGTGCAGTAGTGGCAGACGTCGCGACACAGCTGCGTCAACGGAATGAACACCTTGCGCGAATAGCTGACGCGCCGGCCGAAGCCGTCGTGGGCCAGCGCCGCGGCCGCACCCATCAGGGCCTCGAGGTCGGAGTCTTCCGCCAGCTCGAGCGCAGCCTCGCGCGACAGCCTGCCGCCCGGCAGGTCAGCCGGCAGGTCGACGTCGTGCGACAGGCCAGGCAGGTCGACGACGCGGACCCGGGCGCCCGCAGCGAGCGCCGCGGCACGGTGGCGGGCATAGCTCGCGCCGCCATAGTCCGGCCGGATCCTCGCGGGCAGCCGCAGCCACAGCGCATTGGTGCCCTCGTGCCGCACGTCCGGCGCGAGCCCGACGTCGGCGTCATGGCAGTCTGCGAGCATGCGCTCGACTTCCGTGCCCGCGAGGCGCGGCACGTCGGCGGCGACCACCAGGGCTGCGGCGTACCGGGCGCCCACCGAGCGCAGTGCGAGCGCCACCGCCGCGTTCAGTCCCTCGCCCGGATCGCGCAGCAGCGTGGCGCCCGCCGGCGCGGACTCCAGGTCCGGACTGACGACCAGGATCGCATCGATGCCGCGCGCGGCGCGCAGCGCTGCGACCACGTCGCCCAGCATCTGCTCGATCAGCCGGCCCCGCTGGAGCGGCGAGAGCACGCCGGCGAGGCGCGACTTGCCTAGGCCGCCCGAGCGCACCGGCACGATGGCGCAGGTGCCCTTCACGAGGCATGCCTCAGGCGCGGCCCGCCGGTCAGGCTGCGGGCGAAGTCCAGCGTGGCGCGGGCCAGCGCTTCGCGATCCGCGAGGCTGCGCATCACGGTCGGCACCGCGACCGACGGCAGCGCGAGGCGGGACGCGAGCGCCGCGTCGAGCTCATCCAGCACGAAGCCGTCGATCAGCCCGGCATAGTGCGAGGCGACGCCGGCCGCAGAGACCTCGATGTCGAGCTCGGCCATCAGCTTCGCGGTCGGCCCCTTGATCGCGCGGCCGGCCACCACCGGTGACACGGCCACGACTGGCGCGCGGCAGCGCTCGAGCGCCCGACGCAGGCCGGGCACCGCGAGGATCGGATCGATGCTGAGCCAGGGATTGGACGGGCAGACGAGCACCGCCTCGAGCCCGTCCGAGGCGAGCACCGACAGCACCGCGGCCGACGGGCGCGCGGTCTCGGCGCCGGCGAAGCGGATCGCCCGCACCCGCGGCTCGCAGCGCAGGCGCACGAAGTATTCCTGGAACTCCAGTACGCCATGGTAGGTCTCGACGAGGGTGCGCACCGGGTCGTCGCTCATCGGCAGCAACGGGCGCCGCACGCCGAACGACGCAGCCAGCGCGGCGGTGGCCACGCCCAGCGATTCGCCGGCGGCGAGCCGCCGCGTGCGCTCCACGTGCACGGCAAGATCGAGATCGCCGATCTGGAACCAGGTCGGGCCGCCGCGGCGACCGATCTCGTCGAGGAAGCGCCGCGTGTCGCCTTCGCGTCCCCAGCCCTGCGAGCGGGACACCACGCCGGCGAGGGTGTACATGACGGTGTCGAGGTCGGGCGAGACGTGCAGGCCGAGGTGCACGAAATCGTCGCCGGTGTTGACCACCAGCGCGAGTTCCCCGGCTGGCAGCACACGGTCGAGGCCGAGCGCGAGCTTGGCGCCGCCCACGCCGCCGCAGATCGCCAGCACTCTCGGCGCCGCGTTCACTGGAACAAGTCCTCCGCCACCGACCGCAACAGGTCCTGGCCGCTCCCCCCGGGACCGTCCCAGTGTAGCCCGCGCAGCCGCACCACCGGCGTACTTTCCGTGGTCTCGCCCATCACGACGCCGGCGGCCGCCGCCAGCGCGTCGGCCAGCGCGACCTGCGTCGTCTCGAGGCGGCGACCGTCTCGGTCGACGCCACCCCGCCGGTCCACGACCGCCGGCAACCCGGCGACGCCGAGCGCGACGTTGACGGTGCCGATGCGCCACGGACGGCCGAAGCTGTCGCTGATCACGACACCGACGCGGGCACCCGACTGCCGCAGGATCGCTGCCCGCAGCGCGCGCGCCGACGCGTCCGGGTCCAGTGGCAGCAGCAGGATCCGCTCGCCGCCGTCGCTGCCGGGCACGTTCGAGCGGTCGATGCCGGCGTTGGCCATCACGTATCCCAGCCGGTGCCGGGTGATCAGCACGTGGGCGCTGGCGCGCACCACGGCGGACGACTCGCGCAGCACGGCTTCGACGAACCTCGGGTCCTTGCGCACGCGCGCCGCCAGCGCGAGGGCCGCTGCGGACGGCGCGACGTCCCGCAGGTCCATGAAGCGCCCCTCGGCCTTCGACACCACTTTCTGGGCCACCACCAGCACGTCGCCGTCGACGAGGTGCTGGCCGGCGTCACGGGCGGCACTACAGAGCAGCGCCGCGAGGTCCATGCCCGGCAGCACCTCCGGCAGTCCGGACAGGGCCTGCAACGCGAGCGACGACGCGGGCATTCAACCGGCGGGCGGGACGAGCTGGCCGGTGATGCGCACGCCCGCGCCATCGACGGCGTAGGTCTTGTTGATGAAGATGATCACCGAGGTCAGCGCCTCGGCGGCGGCGGAGTTCACCAGCGCCCCGCCGTGCAGGCCGCGCAGGCCACAGGCGTCGGCCAGCGCCACCACCACTTCGCGCGCCTTGCGATCGTCGCCGAACACCAGCACGTCGCACTCGACCGCGCCGTCGGCGGCGAGCTTGTGGGCCGCGACGTTGTGGAACGCGGAGACGACTCGCACGCCCGGCCCGAGCACCTGCTGTGCGAGCACCGCCGCGCTGCCTTCCGGCGGCAGCTGCACGCGCATCACCTTCGGCGGAACGAGCGGCACCGTGGTGTCGACCACGATCTTGCCGGCGACGTGCGGCGCGATGTCCTGCAGCGTGCCCTGCTGCGATGCGAACGGTACCGCGACGATGACCACGTCGGCCGCTGCCGCCACCTCCGCATTGGTCCCGTGCCCGAGCCCCGGCCCCAGCTGCGCGGCGGCGGCCCGGGCACGCTCGCGGTCACGCGAGCCGATCAGCACCCTGCGACCCGCGGCCGCGAGCCGCCGCGCCAGGGCGGCGCCGAGGTTGCCGGTGCCGCCGACTACGGCGACCGTGGGAAGGGACTCGCTCATCCGTGTCTCCAGCCGGCCCGAGCCGGCACGAAAGCCGCAGCGGATTCTAGGACAGCGGGCCCACGCCCGGTGACCCGTCAGTGGTTCCCACGACACCGAGTACCAAGTCCATCACGTTGGTGCCGGTCGGGCCGGTGACGAACAGGTCGCCGGCGCCCGCGAGCAGCCGGTGGCTGTCGTTGTCTGCCAGCCGCGCCGCAGGGTCGAGGCCGGCGCGTCGCGCGCGCTCCAGCGTCCCGCCGTCGGCGAACCCCCCGGCCGCGTCGGTCGGGCCGTCCGTCCCGTCGGTCCCGGCGGCCAGCAACGTGAGGCCGTCCGTGCCGGCGAATTCGGTCGCCGCGATCGCCGCGAATTCCTGGCAGCGCCCGCCCCGGCCAGCGCCCCGCACCCTCAGCGTCGTCTCGCCGCCCGCGAGCAGCAGCGTCGGCGGATCCAGGGCGGTGGCAGCGGCGGCGAGCGCGCGCAGGCGCCCGGCGAATGCCCGAGCGGCGACGTGCACGTCGCCCTCCAGCGGCCCCGGCCAGCGGACGATGCGGCACCCCGCGGCGCGCGCCGCCGCCGCGGCCGCGGCAACGGCATCATCGCTCGAGGCGACGATCGCGAAGCGCGTGCGTTCGAACGCCGGGTCCCCCGGCTTCGGAGTCTCGGGCAGGTCCCCCGCCGCACCGGCGCGCAGGTGGCGCAGCACCGGTGTCGGTACCTGCTCGGCCAGACCGAAGCGCCCGAGGATCGCGAGTGCATCCGCGTGCGTCGAGGGATCCGGTACCGTCGGCCCGGAGCCGATGGTCGCAGGATCGTCGCCGAGCACGTCGGAGATCGCGAGCGTGAGGCTCGTCGAGGGTGCCAGTGCACGGGCGAGCTGGCCGCCCTTGATCCGCGACAGGTGACGCCGCACGACGTTGACCTCCTGGATGGTCGCCCCGCTCGCGACCAGCAGCCGCGAAACCGCCAGTTCGTCGTCGAGCGTCAGGGCGCCCGCGGGCCCTGCGAGCAGTGCGGAGGCGCCGCCGGTCAGCAGCACGAGATGCAGGTCTTGGGCTCGTGCCTTCGATGCGAAACGCAGCACCTCCTCGGTGGCACGTACGCCATCGGAGTCCGGGTACGGATGCCCGGCCTCGAGTACCCGGCAGCGCGCCAGCGGCTCGGCGTGCCCGTGCTTGACGAC
>JALORN010000019.1 GCA_025458905.1 Steroidobacteraceae bacterium | reverse complement strand
TCCGCTCTCGGAACGCGCGAAAAATAAATCGGTCTGCTTTTTCCAAAAATAAATCTGTCCCCTTTTTCCCTTTTTCCCTTTTTCCGTCCCCTTTTTCTCAGCCGCCGGTGCCGCCGACGGTCAGGCCATCGATCCGCAGCGTCGGCTGGCCGACGCCGACCGGCACGCTCTGGCCTTCCTTGCCACAGGTGCCGATGCCGTCGTCGAGCTTGAGGTCGTTGCCGACCATCGACACGCGGGTCAGCACGTCGGGCCCGTTGCCGATCAGGGTCGCGCCCTTGATCGGGGCGCCCACCTTGCCGTTCTCGATCAGGTAGGCCTCGGCCGCCGAGAACACGAACTTACCCGAGGTGATGTCGACCTGGCCGCCGCCGAAGTTGACGGCGTAGATGCCGCGCTCGACCGAGGCGAGGATCTCGCCCGGGTCGTGCCGGCCGGGCCGCATGTAGGTGTTGGTCATCCGCGGCAGCGTCATGTGGGCGAACGACTCGCGGCGGCCGTTGCCGGTGGAGCGCGTGCCCATCAGGCGTGCGTTGAGGCTGTCCTGCAGGTAGCCCTTGAGGATGCCGTCCTCGATCAGCGTCGTGCACTCTGTGGGCGTGCCCTCGTCGTCGACGTTCAGCGAGCCGCGGCGCGCGGACAGCGTGCCGTCGTCGACCACGGTGACGCCCTCGGCGGCGACGCGCTCGCCGACGCGGCCGCTGAATGCAGACGTACCCTTGCGGTTGAAGTCGCCCTCGAGACCATGGCCGATCGCCTCGTGCAGCAGGATGCCGGGCCAGCCCGGCCCGAGCACGACGGTCATCGCCCCGGCGGGCGCGGGCACCGCGCCGAGGTTCACCAGCGCCTGGCGCGCGGCCTCGCGGCCGAGCGCGAGCGGCCGCTCGCCAGCGACCAGCTCGGCGAGCGAGATGCGTCCGCCCATGCCCGAGTAGCCGGCCTCGCGGCGGCCGTCCTGCTCGGCGATCACCGACACGTTGAAGCGCACCAGCGGGCGCACGTCGGCAGCGAGGCGGCCGTCGCTGCGCGCGACCAGCACCACCTCGAAGGACGACGACACCGAGGCCATGACCTGCACGATGCGCGGGTCGATGCGCCGCGTCTCTCGGTCGACGCGCTCCAGCCACGCGACCTTGTCGTCGTCCGAGAGCGAGCCGACCGGGTCGATAGGCAGGTAGAGGCTATGGCCGGTCGCTGGCGCGAGCGCCGGCACGCGGCCGCTCGCCCCGCTGGAGGCGATCGCGCGCGCGGCGCGCGCCGCCTCCTCGAGCGCCGGCAGCACGATCTCGTCGGAATAGGCGAAGCCGGTCTTCTCCCCGGCGAGGGCACGCACGCCGACGCCCTGCTCGATGCTGGCGCTGCCCTCCTTGACGATGCCGTCCTCGAGCGCCCAGGACTCGTCGCGCGCCAGCTGGAAGTAGATGTCGGCGGCATCGACGGCGGCGCCGAGCACCGTCGAAAGCGCACCGTCGATGCGGCCCTCGTCGAGGCCGGCGGGGCGCAGGATCAGGTCGCGGGCGAGTGCCAGGGCATCGGTCGCAGGCAGGCTTGCATTCATCCTTGAATCCTCGGGTACGTCCTGGATCGCGCGCCCGTCGCTGCCAGCATGGTGGCGACCCGGGCGCGATCAATGGGGCCGGCCGTCATTGTCGCCGATCGGGCGACGGCCCGCCGGGCGGGCTCACAGGCGCCGGTGCGCCAGCGCCGGGAAACGGGTGCGGGCCTCGGCCTGTGCCGCGAGGTCGAGGTCGGCGCAGGCTACGCCCTCGCCGGCCGGCAGCCGGGCGAGCACCGTCCCCCAGTGGTCGACCAGCAAGCTGTCGCCCCAGGTCTCACGCCCGTTCTGGTGCGTGCCCCACTGGGCCGCGGCGACCACGAACGCCAGGTTCTCGATAGCGCGGGCGCGCAACAGGGTCTCCCAGTGGGCCCGGCCCGTCGGCACCGTGAAGGCCGACGGCACGACGAACCACTGGGCGCCGCGGAGCGCCAGCTCGCGGAACAGTTCCGGAAAGCGCACGTCGTAGCAGACCGCGAGCCCGAGCCGGCCGGCAGGCGTGTCGAGCACGCGCGGCACGTCGCCCGGCGCGACGAAGGCCGATTCGCGATAGCTCTCCTGGCGCGCCGGGATGTCGACGTCGAACAGGTGGATCTTGTCGTAGCGCGCGACACGCTCGCCCGCGGCATCGAACACCAGGCAGGCGGCGGCGACGCGCCCACGGCCTGCGTCGGCCCCGGCCATCGGGATCGTGCCACCGACGATCCAGGCGCCGAGGCGGCGCGCGAGCGCGGCGAGTGCGTCCTGGATCGGGCCGGCGCCGTCGCGCTCGGCGACCGCGAGCTTGTCCGCATCGCGCAGGCCCATGAACGCGAAGTTCTCCGGCAGCACCAGAATGCGCGCGCCCCGCGCCACCGCATCCGCCGCGAGGCGCTCGACGGTGGCGAGGTTGGCGGCGACCTCGGCGCCCGAGGTCATCTGCAGGGCTGCGACGATCATCAGGGTGAGTCTAGCAGCGCGCTGCGTTCCAGCCGCGGCTGCTGCAGCGGTCCGGAAAGTGCGAAGCGCTCGGCGACGCCGCCGAGCGCGCGCGCGTCGGTGGCGTCGCGGCCCGCTGCCGCGCGGTCGCTGCGGCGCGCGCCGAGCAGCTCGCGCAGGGTGCGCAGCCCGGCAGCGAGCGGCGACCGCGGATCGAGGCGATCGACCGCCCCGGCGACGCCCGGTGCGATCCAGTACCACTCGGCCTGCTGCTCGAGCTCGCCGCGGCGGAAGTCGAAGCGGCCGCCGATGCTGAGCCGCGCCTCGCGCCCGAGCGCCTCGTAGCGCACGATGCTCGCGACCCCGTCGCGCAGCGCGAGCTGCAGGTCGAGGCGCTGCATCTCGAGGGCCGGCTCCAGGCTCGACGCATCCACGGCCGGCAGCGACGCCATGCCCGGGCGCCCGGGGGGTGCCGCTGCAATCGCCGCCGCGGCGCGCTCGGCCAGCACCGCGCGTTGCCCGGCGACGGTCGCCAGCAGTGGCGCGAGCAGCGGCCAGGTGGCCGGCGCCCGCGCCGACGCCTCGCGAGCGCCGCCGGGACCGCTGCCGGAGTCGCTGCCGGAGGCGCCACCGATTGCCGCGCCTGGGGTGGAGTCGGCGGCCGGCAAGCGCCCTTCGAGCCGTGCGCCGAACTCCATTTCGCCCTGCAGCGTCGCCGCGAAACCCGCCTCCGGCTGCATCGACCAGCCGATCCGGCCGAGCGCCTCGACCTCGGCGCCGCGCACCGACGGAGCATGGCCCAGGTCGCGCAGCAACTCGGCAAGGTCGGCGTCGGCGAGGGCGAATTCCGCGGTGCAGGCCAGGGTCGCCCGCTCGCACCGGCCGCTCACGCCCAGGCGCTGCGCCCCGCGGCGCAGCGCCAGGTCGCGCGTCGCGATCGCGGCGCCATCGGCCTCGAAGGTCGCGGCCAGCTCGCCGAGCGAGCGTTCGCCGCGGCGCAGGTCCGCGACCTGCAGCTGGAACGTGGTCCGTGCCGGCAGGAATGCGTCGCCGAGCGCAGCGAGTGGCGCCTCCGGCGGCAGGCGCAGGTGCGCGAAGCGCAGCTGCAGTCGCGCCGCCTCGCCGTGCGCCTGGCGCAACTCCCCGGCCAGCGCCTCGCCCTGCAGGTCCACCGCCGTGCTCTCGCGCGACCCTGCGAGCCGCAGGCGCGCCGCGCCGAGGGATACCGCGCCGAGCGCCACGTCGGCCACCTCCACCTCGCCCACCAGCGGCCGCTGCCAGCCCGGACCCGCCGCGAGCTGCGACAGCGCAGCTGCGAGGCCCCCGACGTCGATGCGTCCGACGCGACCGCCGACCACCAGCGCGCCCGGGATGCCGGCGAGTGTCTCGCCGTCGCCGAGGCGCACCACGCCACGGTCGAGGCGCCAGGTGCCGGGCGCGCCGTCGGGTACCCAGCGCAGGTCGGCACGCGCCGCAGCGGCGAGCGCGACGCGCATGCGCCAAGGCGCGGCCTCGGGCGCGGCCTCGGGCGCGGCAGGATCGGCCTCGCGCTCGGTGCCGTCACCGGCCCGGCCGCCGCGGGCGGGACCGGCGCCGCCACCGATGTCACCGCTCCGCCGCCGTGCCTTGCCTGGCACCGCCGGCGGCTCGTCCCGGTCGCGGCGCAACTCGGCCGACCAGTCGAGGTCGCCGCGCGTCTCCGGCGGCACCAGCCCGAGCCAGGCCCACTCGCGCTCGAGTGCCGTGCGCGCGAGGCGGCCACTTGCCGCGATCCACAGTGGCCCGCCGCGCGCACCCTCGGTGCCGAGCCGCAGCTGCACCGGCCCCCCGAGCCAGCGACCGTCCAGCCGGCCGCTGCGCAGCCCGCCCGCATCCGCGGCCAGGCGACCCTGCAAAGCGAGGACCGGCGCCGCGGCAGCGAGCGGCTGCCAGCGGCCGTCCTCGACGTCTATCGCGTACTCGGGCTGCGGCGCAGCACGTCGTGCGGTGCCGACGGCCCGCAGTCGCGCGGTGACCCGGACCCGGCCGGCGATGCCGGTCGCGAGCTCGGTCGGCACGGCATCGCGCGGCAGCAGGCGCAGGGCCTCCTCGAGCCGGCCCGCGAGGCGCGCCTCGACGTCGAGCCCGGTGGCGCGGTGCACGCCGCCGCCGGGCCCGGGCTTCCAGTCCAGGCGCCCCCCCTCGAGCTGCAACGCGCCGACGCGGCCGCCGCCGAGGCGGCCCGTGAGGCGCGCTCCGTCCCATTCGAGATCCAGGGCGAGGCCGCTGGCCGCCGGCCGCGCCCCGTCGGCGGCCAGGTCCATCTCACGCAACGCGAGCGTCGCCGCGCCGGGCACCGCATCGACGAGCTCGAGCCGGGCGGACTCGAGCCGGCCGGCCGCGAACGCCGACCAGAACTGCGCCGGCAGCGAGTCGCGCAGCAGCGCCTCCGGCAGCGCCATCGCCGTGCGCGGCAGCGGCTCGGCGAGCATGAGCTCGAAGCGGCTGGCGTCGCGGCCCTCGCGGTCGCGGCCGGCCGAGCCACGCACCTGCAGCGAGGGACCGTCGCGGAAGCGCGCCTCGAGCTGCGGCAGCGCCAGCGACCAGCCGCTTCCGGCCGCCGCGAGCTCGAGGTCGCCACGCAGGGTCGCACGCACCGGCTGCGCCACGGTCTCGAGGCCCGGCAGGCGCAGCGCGACCTCGCGTCCCTCGAACTGCGCGCGCCAGTGCGCGCCGTCGCCTTCGATCCCGGCCGCCAGCGCCTCGGCGTGCCAGCGACCGTCGATGCTGCCGAGCACGAGGCCCTGCAGGCGAGCGCGGGTCGCTGCGGAGCCGGCAGAGGCGCTCCAGCGCGTCTCGAGCTCGACGATCTCCCCGGCGGTCACGCGCAGCGACGGCAGCGTCGCCGCCCGGTCGCGCGGCGGCGCCGCGGCGAGCAGGGCCAGGGCCTCGACAGGCAGCCGACGCAGGCTCAGCGAGCCGGACCGACCGCCCACGACGCGCACGAGTTCCACGGCGCCGCGTTCCGCGAACGGCGCCGCACCTGCGCCGGCGGGCCGCAGTTCGACGTCGCGCAGCCGCCAGCGCTCGGCGCCATCGGGAAGCCGTGCGAAGTCGAAGTCGGCCGCGGCGACGCCGAAGCGCCGCGCCACCATCGGTGCCGGGCCGACGAAGCCGAGGCCGGTGAGCCGCAGCTCACCCTCGGCCTGCTGCACGCGCCCGCGTCGCAGCTGCACCGCGACCGACAGGTCGCCCGTTCCCCCCACCAGCGACTGCGGCAGCAGGCCGAACTCGCGCCAGCTGGCGAGCACGAGCCCGCGACCTGAGACGCGCAGCCGGCCGTCGAGGCCGCCGGCACCGTCCGGGTCGCGCAGTTGCAGCGCGACGAACAGCGTGCGGCCGAAACGTGCCGGGAGCAGCAGCGTGCCGGAGAGCTGGGCGCCGTCGACGCGCCGGCTCGCATGGAGGCGCGGCGCGCGCAACTGCAGCGGCTCCGTGGCGCGGGCCGCGCCGGTCCACAGCAACGTCACCGCCTCGAACTCGAGGCTACCCTCCGGCATGCCCGAGAGCAGCGACGGCAGGCGCGACTCGAGGGTGGCGAGCGGCGAATCGTCCGCCGTGCCAGCGGCGGCACCGACCTCGCGCTGCAGGCCGGCGAGCTGGCGCAGGTCGATCTCCGCGCCCGTCACCAGCACGCGACCGGGGCGCAGCTGGCCGCCACGCAGCAGGCGCCAGCTCTCGAACCTCGCCACCATCCGCGGCGCCCGCAGCAGCGGCGTGCCGGCCGCGACGCCCGGCCGGCGCATCTCGATGTTGCCGAACTCCGCCTCGGGGCCGTAGAAGCCGACGCGCACGACCAGCCGTCCGTAGCTGACGTCGAGCCCGGTCTGCGCGCGGAGCAGGCGCTCGACCGCCGCACGCTGCTGCGGCACGCGCGCCAGCGCCGAGATCCAGGCGGCGGCCAGCGCGAGCACCGCGGCCAGCGCGATGCTCGCGACCAGTGCCAGGTTTCGCCTGTCGTGGCCGTGGTCCTCGGGCACGCCGCCTCCTCGGGGTTCCGCGCGCTCGCCGCCGCGCCCGCTAGACCAGCACCACGTCGTACTGGTCCACCTCGTACAGCGACTCGGCCTGCAGGCGGATCGGCCGCCCCGTCAGCGCCTCGAGCTCGGCGAGCACCGGCGAGTCCTCGCCGAGCAGCCGCTCGACCACGTCCTGCTGCGCGAGGATCAGCAGCTCGCGGCTGCCGAACTGGCGCGCCTGGCGCAGGATCTCGCGGAAGATGTCCTGGCAGACGGTCTCGACCGAGCGCACGAAGCCACGGCCCTCGCAGGTCGGGCAGGGCTGGCACAGCAGGTGCTCGAGGCTGTCGCGGGTGCGCTTGCGCGTCATCTCCACCAGCCCGAGCGGCGAGAGGCTCGCGATCTGCGTCTGCGCGCGATCGCCCGCGAGCGCGCGCTGCAGCGCCTCGAGCACCTGGCGCCGGTGCGCCTCGTCCTCCATGTCGATGAAGTCGATGATGATGATGCCGCCGAGGTTCCTCAGCCGCAGCTGCCGCGCGATCGCCACCGCCGCCTCGAGGTTGGTGCGGAAGATCGTGTCCTCGAGGTTGCGGTAGCCGACGTAGCCGCCGGTGTTGACGTCGATCGTGGTCATCGACTCGGTCTGGTCGATCACGAGGTAGCCGCCCGACTTCAGGGTCACCTTGCGGTCGAGCGCACGGTTGATGTCCTCGTCGACGGCGTGCAGGTCGAAGATCGGCCGCGCGCCGGCATAGAGCTCGATGCGCGCCTCGGCATCGGGGATGAAGTCGCGCGCGAACTGCAGCATGCGCGCGTGCTCCGTGGCGTCGTCGACGAGCACGCGCTGCACCGCGGGCGCGAGCTCGTCGCGCAGCATCCGCAGCGGCAGCGCGAGGTCCGCGTGGATCAGCTCGCCGGGACGCGAGCGCAGCGAGAGGTCGCGCACGTGCGCCCACAGGCGCTCGAGGTAGGCGAGGTCGGCGGCGAGCTGCTCGGGGGTCGCGCCCTCGGCGGCGGTGCGCACGATGTAGCCGCCGGGGTGCCCCTCGCGCACGATCGCGCCGAGCGCGTCGCGCAGCCGCGTGCGCTCGGCCTCGGACTCGATGCGCGCCGAGACGCCGAGGCCCTTGCCGCGCGGCATGAACACCAGCAGCCGCGAGGGCAGCGAGACGAAGGTGGTGAGCCGCGCACCCTTGCCGCCGATCGGGTCCTTCAGGACCTGCACGACGATGTCGTCGCCCGCATTCACCAGCCGCCGGATGTCGGGAGCGACCGCGGCGCGCACGCCCTCACCGCCGTCGCCGTCGGCCGGGCGCGGGTCGCCCGCGACCATGCGCTGCGCGTCGAGCGCGACGTGCTCGGCCGCGATGTCGTCGACGTGCAGGAACGCCGTGCGCTCGAGGCCCGCGTCGACGAACGCCGCCTGCATCCCGGGCAGCACGCGCGAGACGCGGCCCTTGTAGACGTTGCCCACGAGCCCGCGGCGGCTCGCGCGCTCGACGAACACCTCCTGCAGCACGCCGTTCTCGAGCAGCGCCGCGCGCGACTCGCGCGGCCCGATGTTGACCAGGATCTCGGACGTCATCGCGGCCCGCGCTCCCCCCGCCACGGCGCGATGCCCGCCGCCTCGAGCAGCTGCGCGGTCTCGAACAGAGGCAGCCCGACGACGCCGCTGTAGCTGCCCGAGAGCGACTCGACGAAGGCCGCGGCACGTCCTTGGATCGCGTAGCCGCCGGCCTTGTCGCACGGCTCGCCGCTCGCCCAGTACGCCGCGGCTTCCCCGGGATCGATGCGCCTGAAGCGCACCTCGGTTCGCGACAGGCGCGACCGGGCGCCCTGCGCATCGACCAGTGCGACCGCGGAGAGCACCTCGTGGCTGCGTCCGGCGAGCAGCTCGAGCATCGCGCGCGACTCGGCCGCGTCGGCGGGCTTGCCGAGCATGCGCCCCTCCACCAGCACCGTGGTGTCGGCCCCGAGCACCGGCAGCGCGCCCGACAGGTCGGGCTGCGCGGCGACGCGGATCGCCTTCTCGAGCGCCATGCGCAGCACGTAGTCGGCCGGCGGCTCCCCGGCGCGCCGCGACTCGTCGATGCCGGCCGGGGCGACCCGGTGCGGCACGCCGAGCTGGGCGAGCAGCTCGCGGCGACGCGGCGACGCGGAGGCGAGGCAGATGAGCGGCGTGTCAGTCACGGTGGTAAGGGTGGTTCAGCAGCAGACTCTGCGCGCGGTAGAGTTGCTCGGCAAGCACGACGCGGGCGAGCCCGTGCGGCAGCGTCAGCCGTGACAGCGACCAGCTCTCCGCACAGCGCCGGCGCACCTCGGGCGCATGACCGTCGGGTCCGCCGATCAGCAGCGCGAGGTCGCGGCCCTCGCGCTCGCCTGCCGCGAGCCGCGCGGCGAGCTCGCGAGTGGTCATCGCGACCCCGCGTTCATCGAGCGCGATCGCGTGCTCGGCCGGCCGCAGCGCCGCGAGCACCTTGGCGCCCTCGGCCGCGATGGCGCGCTCCGGCGCCTGCGAGGCGCCGCGGTGCGCCGCCGGCACCTCCAGCAGCTCGAACTTCCAGTGCGTGCGCAGGCGGCGGGCGTAGTCCTCGACGCCAGCCTGGACCCACTCTGGCAGCCTCGAGCCGACGGCGATGATCCGCAGGCGCATCGCGGGTCGTGGCGCGCGCGGCGCCGCGAGGCTGCGGCCCCGCGCGCCTCAGCCAGCGCGCGCCGGGCCGCGGCGCGCGACGCCGGGTGCACGGCGACCGCGCCCGGGGGGTGCGGCGCCGTCGTCGCGGCGCGGCGCGGCGGCGCGCGGCCTCTGCGACGCGCGGCGCGGCTTGGCGGGAGCCGCCGCCGGCGCGGCCTTCGCGACCGGCCGCTCCCACAAGTCCTCGAGCGCATAGAACTCGCGCACCCGCGGCAGCATCACGTGCACCATCACGTCCGGCAGGTCCACGAGCACCCACTCGCCCTCGTCCGACCCCTCGACGCCGAACGGCCGGGTGCCGGCGGCCTTCGAGCGCTCGACCACGCGGTCGGCGATCGAGCGGACGTGACGGTCGGAGTTGCCGCTGGCGACGACCATCCAGTCGGCGATGTCGGTCATGCCGCGTACGTCGAGCACGCGCACGTCGACGGCCTTCATGTCGTCGAGGGCGTCCTCGACGAGCTTCAGCTGGCGCGGCGGCTGGGGGGTGGGAACGGTAGCGGCGGGCGTGGAGGCGGTCGCGGCGGGGGCGGCCGTGCGGGCGGCGCGCCGGGCGGGCTTGCGGGCTGTCATGCGGCTGGGATGGACCTCGTGTCGGTGGCCGTTTCAGCGACGCGGCCGAGCATAGCATCCCGTGTCGAGGATGATCTCCCGCACCGCGTCGGGCACGAGGAAGCGCGGGTCGCGGCCGGAAGTGATGATGTTGCGCAGGTCGGTCGAGGAGATCTCGAGCTGCGTGACCGCGTGCACGTAGATCCGCCCGGCGCGCGCCGCGTGCAGGTCGCGCACGCCGCCGGTGCCGTGGTCGACCATCAGCTCGCCGAGCGGCCCGCTGGTTGGCGCCTTCCAGCCGGGACGGTGCGCGACGACCACGTGCGCGAGCTCGACCAGCTCGCGCCAGCGATGCCAGTTCGGCAGGCCGAGGAACGCGTCCATGCCGAGGATCAGGCACAGCGAGCGCTCGGGGAACTCGGCGCGCAGCTCGCTCAGGGTGTCCACCGAGTACGAGACCCCGGTGCGGCGGATCTCGCGATCGTCGACCACGAAGCCAGGCTGGTCCGCCACCGCGGCCCGCACCATCGCAAGACGCAGGCCCGGGTCGGCGATCGGCTGCTCGCGATGACCCGGGTTGCCCGTGGGCACCCAGCGCAGCTCGGTGAGCCGCAGCTCCTGCCACAGCTCGAAGCCGGTGCGCAGGTGGCCGAAGTGGATCGGGTCGAACGTGCCGCCGAAGATGCCGATGGGTTGCATGCGCAGGGAAGACCGGAAGCGAGGATGAAGGGGAGGCTCAGGCGCCGCGCGGCGGCGCCGGCGCGCGCAGTCCGCAGAACTCGGCGCACAGCAGCAGGAGTTCGTCCCAGGGCTCGCCCTGCAGGCGGCCCTTGATCATGCGGTCGGCACGCAGCGCGCGCGAGGCGAGGCGCGCGAACGGGAAGCGCGGCAGCCGTCGCCGGGCCCGCTCCAGGGCGGCGGCCTGCGCCGGCGGGCGCCAGGGCCCGCGCTCGCCGGGCCCGCCCTGGCGCAGCGCCCAGAGCTGCCGCAGCTCGCGCGTCAGCGCCCACAGCACCAGCGTCGGCTCGACGCCCTCGCCGCGCAGGCCCTCGAGCACGCGCAGGGCGCGCGGCGCATCGCCGGCGAGCACCGCCTCGCTGAGGCGGAAGACGTCGTAGCGCGAGCTGTCCGCGACCGCCGCCAGCACCTGCGCGGCCTCGAGACGCTCGCCCTCGACCAGCAGCCGCAGCTTGTCGATCTCCTGCTGCCCGGCGAGCAGGTTGCCCTCGACCCGGGCGGCGAGCAGCGCGACCGCCTCGTCGCTCGGCGCGAGGCCGACGCGCCGGCAGCGCTGCGCGAGCCAGCCGGGCAGCTGCTGCGCGTCCACCTCGCGCACCGGCAGCCAGGCACCCGCCTCGGCCAGCGCCTTGGCCCAGGCACTCGCCTGCGCGTCGCGATCGAGATGGGGCGTGACCACCAGCACCAGGGTGTCCGGTCCGGAGCGTGCGAGCGAAGCCAGCACCGCCCCGCCCTCCTTGCCCGGCTTTGCGCTCTGCAGCCGGATCTCGAGCAGGCGCAGGTCGCCGAACAGGGACATCGTGCCGACCGAACCCTCGACCGCGGCCCAATCGCCGGCACGCTCGATGAAGTGCACCTCCCGGGCGGCGAAGCCGGCCGCCCTGGCGCTGGCACGGATCGCGTCGCAGGCCTCGCCCACCAGCAGCGTCTCGTCGCCGCTCACCAGGTAGACGGGTGCCATCCGACCCTGCAGGTGCCCGGCGAGGTTCTCGAGGGTCAGCTTCATCGCGGCCGGGATTATCCGCCAGCCACTTCCCGCTGTCCCGCCGACGGGATGATATGTTATAAAATAACTAACCCAGCGTCCGTGAGGCCCTGACCATGCGCCCTCCCCCCGCTTTCGCCGCGCCGCTTCGTCCGCCCACGCTGCGCCGGGTGCGCCCGTCCGCGCCGCTCGGCTGCGGCGGCCTGCTGCTCGCCTTCGGAATGTCGCCGGGTCTCGCGGCGGACGCGCCGCCCGGGAGGCTCCAGGAGGTGGTCGTCACGGCGACACCCCTGCGCAAGCCGGCGCTCGAGTCGGTGCAGCCCGTGACCCTGCGCGGCGGCGACGACCTCGTGCGCGTCCGCGCCCCGAGCCTCGGCGAGACGCTCGCCGACCTGCCGGGCCTCAGCGCCACGGCCTTCGGTCCGCAGGCGAGCCGGCCGGTGATCCGCGGCCTGGGGGGCGATCGGGTGCAGATGTTCCAGGACGGCGGCGACGCCCTGGACGTCTCGGCGCTCTCGGACGATCATGCGGTCACGATCGAGTCGCTGCTCGCCGAGCGCATCGAGGTGGTGCGCGGACCGGCCACGCTCGCCTGGGGCAGCACGGCTTCCGCGGGGCTCGTCAACGTGATCACCGGGCGCATCCCGCGGCGGCGCGACGCCCCGCCGTTCGGCGCCAGCCTGGAGGTGCGCGGCGACCAGGCGAGCGGCGAGCGCGCCGTCGTCGCCCGGGCCGACGGCCGCCGCGGCGCCTGGCAGTTCCACGGCGACCTGCACCGTCGCAGCACCGACGACCTGCAGATCCCGGGATTCGCGCAGTCGGACGCGCTGCGCGCGGCGCTCGAGGCCGCCGGCGAGACACCGGACGACGGCCGTGGGCGGCTCGCGAACTCCGCCGCGGATTCGCGCGGCGGCGCCGGCGGCTTGTCCTGGGTGGGCGACGCCGGCCACGTCGGGCTCGCCGTCTCGCGCTACGACGCCGGCTATGGCATTCCCGGCGACGAGGCCGTGCGCATCGACATGGACCAGACCCGCTACGACCTCGAGGGTGAGTGGCGCGCACCCCTGGCCGCGATCGAGGCGCTGCGGCTGCGCGCCTCCTGGAACGACTACGCGCATGCCGAGATCGAGCCCGAAGGCGAGGTCGGCACGCAGTTCGACCAGCGCGGACGGGAGGCCCGGCTCTCCGCCGAGCACCGGCCGCTCGCCGGGTGGCGTGGCGTGCTCGGCCTGCAATGGCGCGACGTCGACCTCGTCGCCGCGGGCGAGGAGGCCTTCGTGCCGCCGTCGCGCACCCGCAACCTCGGCGCCTGGCTGGTCGAGGAGCGCCGCTTCGGCGCCGTGGTGCTGGAAGGCGGGCTGCGCCTGGAGCGCCAGCAGGTCGAGGCCGACACCGCGCAACCCGACTACGACGACCAGGCGCTCAGCGCCTCGGCCGGCGTGCTGTGGAGCGCGCCGGGCGGCGCTGGCGTCGCGCTGAACCTCACTTCGACCGAGCGCCACCCGACGGCGACCGAGCTGTTCGCCGACGGTCCGCACCTCGCCGTGCAGCGCTTCGAGATCGGCGACGCGTCGCTCGGGCTCGAGCGCTCGCGCACCGCCGACCTGGCGCTGCGGCTCGCGCGCGGCGGTTGGCGTGGCGAGGTCTCGGCGTTCGTCAGCGACTACTCCGGCTTCATCTTCCCGCGCCTCGCCGGCACGTTCGAGGACGGCCTGCCGGTCGTGCAGTTCGACGCCACCGAGGCGCGCTTCACCGGCCTCGAGCTGCAGCTCGAGGCCCCGGCGCTCGACACCGCCGCGGGGCGCCTCTCGGCCCGGCTGTTCGGCGACCTGGTGCGCGCCGAGGATGGCGACGGCGACCCGCTGCCGCTGATCCCGCCGCGCCGGCTCGGTGCGGGGCTCGGCCTCGAGCGCGGCACGCTGCGCCTCGGCGTCGACGCCATCTGGCACGACGCGCAGCGGCGACTGGCCGCGAACGAGCTGCCGACCGACGGCTTCACCTTGCTGTCGGCCGACCTCGCCTGGCGCGTTCCGGCCTGGGGGCGAGGTATGCTCCTGTTCGTGCGCGGCAGCAACCTGCTGGACGAGGACGCCCGCCGTCACGCCTCGCCGCTGAAGGACCGTGCGCCGCTCGCCGGCCGCTCCGTGTCGGCCGGCGTGCGACTGGATTTCTGAAGCCACGGTGCCGTGCCCCATCCCGCTCCCGAGCCCCCGTCTTCGCCCCTTGGAGGAACCTCGATGTCCCGAACGACCCTCGCGCTGCTCGCCACGGTCGCCACGTCCATCCTCGCGCCGCTCGTGCTGGCGCAGCAGGGCGGCGGCAAGTCCGCTGCGGCCGCCTCCGACACGACCTTCACACAGCGCAGCGCGCACCTGCACGGCAAGGTGGTCGTCAACCTCGCGCTCGAGGGCGACACGCTGACCGCGGAGCTCGATGCACCCGCGATCAACGTCATCGGCTTCGAGCGCGCACCACGCTCCGATGCCGAGAAGCGCGAGGTCGCCGCCGTCGACCGCTGGCTCGCCTCGGGCGTCGGCGTGCTCGGGGTGCCGCCGGCCGCAGGCTGCGAGCGTCGCGACGTGCGCTACACGCCGCCGAAGCTCGGCAGCGACGCGCATGACCACGACCCTGGCCACGATCACGATCACGACGGCGACGGCGACGGCGACGGCGAGGCACACGCCGACTACGTCGCGCGCTTCACTTTCCGCTGCGCCAACCCGGCCGCGCTCGCCTGGGCCGACCTGTGGCTGGTTCGCCGGCTGAAGGGCGTGGCCGAGGTCGAGGTGAACCTGGTCACGCCGCAGGTCCAGACGCAGCGCACGCTCGGCGCCGATGCGCTGCGTGTCGAGCTGCGCTGACGGATGCCGATGACCGCGGGCGGCCAGGCGGCGCGCAGCGGCGTCGAGCCTGCCCGGGCGGCTGGCGGGCCGGGAGCGGCGGCCGATGGGACGTCGCCGGCGATCGAGGTGAGCGACCTGGTCTTCGCCTGGCCCGGCAAGCCACCGCTGCTGCGCATCGAGCGCTTCGCCGTCGCGCGTGGCGAGCGCGTGTTCCTGCGCGGCCCGAGCGGCAGCGGCAAGAGCACGCTGCTCGGCCTGGTCGGCGGCGTGCTCGCACCGGCATCCGGCAGCGTGCGCCTGCTCGGCAGCGAGGTCAGCACGCTCTCGGCCGCCGCACGCGACCGCTTCCGCGGCGAGCACCTCGGCTTCGTGTTCCAGATGTTCAACCTGATCCCCTACCTCGGGGTGCTGCAGAACGTGATGCTGCCGGCGCTGTTCTCCGCGGGCCGCGCGACGCGCATCGGCGGGCCGGCGGCGCTGCGCGCCGAGGCCGTGCGGCTGCTGGCGGCGCTCGGCCTATCCGACCGCTCGATGCTCGAGCGCGAGGTCACGCAGCTCTCGATCGGCCAGCAGCAGCGTGTCGCAGCCGCACGCGCGCTGCTCGGGCGCCCGGAGATCATCGTCGCCGACGAGCCCACCTCCTCGCTCGACCACGACGCGCGCGAGAACTTCCTGCGGCTCCTGATGGACGAGTGCCGTGCGCAGGGATCGACGTTGCTGTTCGTCAGCCACGACACGTCGCTCGGCCCGCTGTTCGACCGCATCGAGTCGCTGACCGAGCTGAACCGCCGCGCCGGCGGGCCCGCGCCCGCCTGATCGTCCCGGTGACACCTCCGCGGCCCCCGCCATGACCCCGATCCTCGGACTCGCGTTGCGCTCGATCTGGAACCGGCGCACGACCGCATTGCTGACGATCTCCGCGATCGCGATCAGCGTCGCCCTGCTGCTCGGTGTGCAGAAGCTGCGCACCGCGGCCAAGGACGGCTTCGCCAACACCGTGTCGGGCGTCGACCTGATCGTCGGCGCGCGCTCCGGGCAGCTGAACCTGCTGCTCTACTCGGTGTTCCGCGTCGGCGACGCGACTGCCAACGTCAGCTGGGCGAGCTACCAGAAGATCGCGCGCCACCCGGACGTCGCCTGGACCATCCCGATCTCGCTCGGAGACTCCTACCGCGGCTATCGCGTGATGGGCACCACCAACGACTATTTCGAGCACTACCACTTTGCCGGCACGCGCGAGCTGCGTTTCGAGGCCGGGGGGCGCTTCGGCGACCTTTACGACGCGGTGCTCGGCGCGGACGTCGCTCGCGAGCTCCGCCTGAAGCTCGGCGACCCGATCGTAGTCGCCCACGGGCTCGGCAACGTGAGCTTCGCCAACCACGACGACAAGCCGTTCCGCGTCGCCGGGATCCTCGGCCGCACAGGCACGCCGGTCGATCGAACGGTGCACGTCGGCCTCGAGGCGATCACCGCGATCCACGTCGACTGGCAGAGCGGCATCCAGGCCCCGCCCGGGGCGCGTGTCGGCGCGGCGCAGGCGCGCACGATGGACCTGACCCCGGACTCGATCACCGCATTCATGGTGGGCATGCGCTCGAAGGTGCTGACCTTCACGATGCAGCGCGCGATCAACGAGTATCGACAGGAGCCGCTGATGGCGATCATCCCGGGCGTCGCCCTGACCCAGCTGTGGGACCTCGTGGGCATCGCCGACACTGCGCTGATGATCGTCGCAGGCTTCGTCGTGCTCGCCGGGCTGCTCGGCATGCTGACCGCGATCCTGACGAGCCTCAACGAGCGCCGCCGCGAAATGGCGATCCTGCGCTCGGTCGGTGCCCAGCCGCGGCACGTCTTCTCCCTGCTGGTCGCGGAAGCGGGCACGCTCGCCACCTGCGGCGTCCTCGCCGGGGTCGCCCTGACCTTCGCCGCGGTCGCCGCGGCCCGGCCCGTCCTCGAGCAGCGCTTCGGAATCTTTCTGGAGATCGGGGGTCTGACCCGCTACGATCTCGGCCTGCTCGGGGCGATCGTGGGCACGGCCTTCCTGATGGGCGCATTGCCCGCGTGGCGCGCCTACCGCAACACCCTCAGCGACGGGCTTACGATCCGCGTCTAGCCCCCGTTCGGGTGCCGGGGCCGGCGGCGCCCTCCGTACCGCACGAGCCGTCACCGGCCGAGACGACGAGGCTGCATCCGACATGATCCTGCGCAACTCCACCGCCCCCGCATCGAGCCCGCCCGCCATGTCGGTGCTCGCCGTCGTGCTGCTGCTCGCGGTGACGCCTGCCGCAGCCGTGACGCCGCCGAAGCCCGCGCCGGCCACGCCGGCGCAGGCACCGGCCGTCGGCACGCCCGTGCCGGCGTCGGGCACGAAGTCCAGTGGCGGCGCGGCCGGCGGCGCGGCCGTCGCCGCGCCCCGGCCGGGCGCCGTGCTCGAGCTCGACTGGGAAGAGCTGGTCCCGCAGGACGCGCGCTCCAAGTTCGCCGGCGCCGGCCCGCCGCCCCCGATCCACGACTACCTCGGCGAGGGCGGCATGGCCGCCGCCCAGCCGATGGACTTCAGCGTCAACGAGCAGCTCGACGGCGTCGACGTCAAGCTCCCGGGCTTCATCGTGCCGCTCGACGTCGGCAAGGACGGGCTCGTCTCCGAGTTCTTCCTGGTGCCCTACTTCGGCGCCTGCATCCACGTCCCGCCGCCGCCGCCGAACCAGATCGTCTACGTCAAGACCGCCAAGGGCCTCGCGCTCGACTCGATCTACGAGGCCTACTGGGTCACTGGCAAGATGAAGATCACGAAAAAGAACACCCAGCTCGGTGCGTCCGCCTACTCCCTGGCCGCGACCAAGGTCGAGATCTACAAGTACTAGAAGGGAAAAAAGGGGACGGATTTATTTTCCGAAAAGAGGGACAGATTTATTTTCCCGCTGGCGGGAAAATAAGTCTGTCCCTCTTTTCGGAAAATAAATCCGTCCCCTTTTTTCCCTTCTACCGGGCGTAGCGGTCGGTCGCGGCGATGAGTTCGCTGGCGATGCCGGGCTCGAATGCGGAGTGGCCGGCGTCGGCGACGATGCGCAGGTCCGCCTCGGGCCAGGCGCGGTGCAGGTCCCAGGCACTCTTCATGGGACAGACGACGTCGTAGCGTCCCTGGACGATCGTGCCGGGGAGGTGTCGGATCCGCGGCACGTCGTCGAGCAGCTGGGTCGGCGAGCGCAGGAAGCCGCCGTTGACGAAGTAGTGGCACTCGATGCGCGCGAAGGCCTCCGCATAAGCGTCTTCCTTGAACTTCGCGACGTAGTCCGGATTCATCCGCAGGAAGCTCGTTGCGCCCTCCCAGATCGACCAGGCGCGTGCCGCCTCGGCGCGCACGCGCGGGTCGTCGCTGGTGAGGCGCCGGTAATAGGCCTGCATCATCGCGCCGCGCTCGGCAGGCGGGATCGGCCGCACGTATTCCTCGTAAAGGTCCGGGAACAGCGCCGCCGTGCCATCGGCCGACTCGTAGAACCAGCGGAACTCCCACGGGCGCACCAGGAAGATGCCACGCAGCACGAGCTCCGTGACCCGCGTCGGGTGCGCCTGCGCATAGGCGAGGGCCAGCGTCGAGCCCCAGGAGCCGCCGAACACCTGCCAGCGGGCGATGCCGAGGTGCTCGCGCAGCTGCTCGATGTCGGCGACCAGGTGCCAGGTGGTGTTGTCGACCAGCGAGGAATGCGGACGGCTGCGCCCGCAGCCGCGCTGGTCGAACAGCACGATGCGGTAGCGCCGCGGGTCGAAGAAGCGGCGCATCCGCGGGTCCGTGCCACCTCCGGGACCGCCGTGCAGGAACACCACGGGCTTGCCGTCCGGATTGCCGCTCTCCTCCCAGTAGAGTTCGTGCAGCTCGGAGACGCGCAGCCAGCCGCTGCGGCGGGCCTCGATCGCGGGATACAGGCTGCGCAGGGCGCCGTCCTCGGGGCGGTTCGATGGGCTCATGGTCCCTCGCGCTTCAGCGGCGCTGCGACAGCATCGGGCCGAGCGGCTCACCGCCGACCAGGTGCAGGTGCAGGTGCGGCACTTCCTGGCCGCCGTGGGCCCGGCAGTTGACGATCAGCCGGTAGCCATCCGCGGCGATGCCCTCGCGTCGCGCGAGGTCGCGCGCGACCAGGAACATCCGCCCGACCAGCAGCGCGTCATCGTCGGCGACGTCGTCCGCGGTCGGGATCGGCCTGTTGGGCACGACCAGAATGTGCGTCGGCGCCCGCGGGTGGATGTCACGGAACGCGGTGACGTGCTCGTCCTGGTGGACGATCTTCGCCGGCAACTCGCCGGAGACGATCCTCTCGAACAGCGTGGGCATGGTCCGGAAACCTCGGCGCGCCGGGCGGCGCAACGCCCCATTGTCCGCATTCTGCAACCGGCGGCCAACGGCCGGCTGTCGGACGGGCACGCTTTCGGCGCTCGGCTCGGGCAGGCCGGCCACCGGAGCCCTTCGTGCCCGGGCACTTCCGCGCCGGCAGCCTAGCCCGGCAGGCCGATGAAGCGCCGGATGGCGGGCAGCACCGGCGCCCGCGAGCGCGCCGGCGCAGACAGTGCGGCCACGGTGTCCGCGTGGCCGCGGCCCGGGTAGATCTCGAGCTCGACCGGCACCCCGGCGGCGCGCAGCGCGGTCGCGAACGTCTCGGCATGGCGCGGCCAGACGACGCCGTCGTCGGCGCCGTGCAGCAGCAGCGTGCGCGGCGCGCGCGGGGTGACCTGCTCCGCGGGCCGCCAGTCGGCGCTGCTGAACGGGGCGGCGAAGATCGCGTTCAGCGTCGACGTGTTCGGCTGCAGCGCGTAAGGACCGGACAGTCCGATCAGGCCGCGGATCGCAGCCGGATCGGCGCCGGCGCGCTCCAGCCATCGCGGCTGGACCGCGAGCATCGCGGCGAGGTGCGCACCGGCCGAGTGCCCCGCCAGGATCACGCGCGCCGGGTCGGCGCCGTGCTCGCGGGCGTGGCGGATCGCCCAGGCGCTGGCGAGCGCACCGTCCTCGATGAAGGCCGGGAAACGTGCGGCCGGGTACAGGCGATAGTCGGGCAGCACCGCGACGCAGCCCGCTGCCGCGAGCGCCGCGCCGACGAAACGGTAGTCTTCCTTGCGACCCTTGACCCACGCGCCGCCGTACCAGAAGAGGACCAGGGGTGCATCGCGCGCGTCCTTCGGACGATAGACGTCGAGCGACTGCCGCGCCGCGTCGCCGTACGCGAGCCCGGCGCTGCGCTCGAACGGGCCACGCAGCGCGGGCAGGTTCGCGATCGAAAAACCGAGGCCGGTGCAGCCGGACGCCACGGCGGCCGCGGATCCGGCCAGCAGACGACCGAACTGGCGCCGCCCCAGCGGGCCTACCGCCGGGCGCCTCAGCACCGGCACCGCCCCGTCAGCACGCCCCGCTCGTCGGTCACGCCCTCGCGCCGCAGCCACTCGCGCGCGTCGTCGGCCTCCTGCTCCAGCCAGGCGCGGGCCGAGCCGAGGCGAAAGCTGTAGCCCCAGGCATCCATGTCGGCGAGCAGCCGCTCGCGACCGACGCCGGGCAGCGCCTCTGCCATCAGCACCTGCAGCAGGCAGACCGCGCATTCCTCGGCATGGTCACCGCCGGCGTCGCGATCGAGGCAGGCGCGGCGCTCGGGCGACATGCAGACGTAGTGGCTGGCCTCGTGCAGCACCGAGTGCAGCGGCGTGTCGAGGCGCGCGTAGAGCACCTCGCCGATCAGCCCGGCCTCGCTCTCGCCCCAGTAGGACCCCGGGATCGACTCGTCCGGTGCGACCAGGCGCAGTTGCAACCCATAACGCGCCAGGAGCAGCGCCAGTGGCAGGCGCTCCATGCCATAGAGACGCAACACGCATGGCTCGTCCGTTGGCGTCCCGGCGGCGCCGGCAGGTCCACCGCCGCCCTCATCGGCGGACGCGGGCGGTCGCGCGGCCGCGTCGCTCACGGCAGGCTCGACAGACGCCGCATCACCACGCCGACGAGGTCGCGCGCCAGCGCGGCGCGCAGCGCCTCCTGCTCGCGCTCCTTGGCGAGCAGCCGCTCCTCGGCGAAGCTCAGGTCGCGCGTCACCGCGAACTGTTCGGAGGGGATCAGCACCGCCCCGCTCCCCTCGACCGCGAGCCGCACCGTGTAGGTCAGCTCGAGCTCGCGCGGCAGGTTGCGGGCCGAGACCGACAGCACCCGCTCGGTGAGCTGGTCGCGCTCCACGCGCAGCACCGCGGTCGCGCCGGCGCGCCGCGTCGCGAGCGTGGCCCCGGAGGCACGCAGCGCACGCTTCAGGTCGACGACGAAGTCGCTCTGCGAGTCATCGGCCTCGATCCAGGTGGAGGCCAGCGAGGCCGGCAGCGGCACGCGTCCCTGCAGGCGGAACCCGCAGCCCGGCAGCAGCAGCGCCGCCAGCAGCACGGGGCCGACGGCCCGGGTGCGCGCGCCGGCCATCCCTCACACCACCACGTTGACGAGCTTGCGCGGCACGATGACGATCTTGCGCGGCGTCGCGCCGCCGACGAAGCGCTGCACCGACTCCTCGGCGAGCGCCGCCGCCCGGATCGCCTCCTCGCCCGCGTCGACCGGCACCGAGACCTGGCCGCGCAGCTTGCCGTTCACCTGCACCACCATGGTCACCGAGTCCTGCGCGAGCGCCGCGGGGTCCGGCGACGGCCAGCGCTCGTCCACCAGCGCCGTCGAGTGCCCGAGCGCCTGCCACAGCACATGGCAGACGTGCGGCACGATCGGCGAGAGCGCGACCGTGACGACCTCGAAGGCCTCGTGCGCGACCGCGCGGCCCTGCGGCGAGCCGTCCTCGGAGCGGCCGATCGCGTTCAGCAGTTCCATCACCGCGGCGATCGCCGTGTTGAAGGTGCGGCGCCGCCCGATGTCGTCGGTCACCTTGGCGAGGGTCTGGTGGACCGCGCGCCGCAGCGCGCGCTGCGGCGGCGTCAGTGCGGCGACGTCGAGCCGGGGCGCGGGCCCGGCGGCGACGTGGTCGTGCACCGCCTTCCACAGCCGGCGGATGAAGCGGAACGAGCCCTGGACACCCTCGTCCGACCACTCCAGCGACTGCTCGGGCGGCGCCGTGAACATCATGAACAGCCGCGCCGTGTCGGCGCCGTACTTCTCCACGAGGCCCTGCGGGTCGACACCGTTGTTCTTCGACTTCGACATGGTGCCGAGGCCGTCGTAGACCACTTCGAGCCTCGTGCCGTCGTCACGTGTGGCGACGTAGCGCTTGCCGCCGTCGCCCTCCTCCACGTCGACGTCGTTGGGGTTGAAGTACAGGCGCCGCCCTTCCGCGGGCTGCTGCCAGTAGATGTGGTTCAGCACCATGCCCTGGGTCAGCAGGTTCGCGAACGGCTCGCCGACGCCGACCAGCTTCAGGTCGCGCATCACCTTGGTCCAGAAGCGCGAGTACAGCAGGTGCAGGATCGCGTGCTCGATGCCGCCGATGTACTGGTCCACCGGCAGCCAGTACTTCACGCGTTCGTCGACCATCGCGCCGCCGTTGTCGGCGCAGGCATAGCGCAGGAAGTACCAGGACGAGTCGACGAAGGTGTCCATGGTGTCGGTCTCGCGCCGCGCCGGCTTGCCGCAAGCCGGGCAGGCACAGTCGCGGAACGCCGCCGACTTCGCGAGCGGGTTGCCGCTGCCGTCCGGCACCAGGTCTTCGGGCAGCACCACGGGCAGCTGCGAATCCGGCACCGGCACCTCGCCGCAGGCTTCGCAGTGGACCAGCGGTATCGGGCAGCCCCAGTAGCGCTGGCGCGAGATGCCCCAGTCGCGCAGGCGGAACTGGATGCGCTTGCGGCCGAGGCCGCGGGCCTCCAGCGCCTTCGCGATCGCATCGACGGCTTCCCGGTAGCCGAGGCCCGAGAACTCCCCCGAGTTCACGGTGACACCGTGCTCGCCATAGGCCTCGATCCACGGCGCCACCACCTCGTCGTAGGCGCCGCTCGCCGACCTCACCACCATCCGGATCGGGATGCCGTTCTGGGTCGCGAACGCGAAGTCGCGCTCGTCGTGCGCCGGCACGCCCATGACTGCGCCCTCGCCGTAGCCCATCAGCACGTAGTTCGCGACCCAGACCTCGACCGGCTCGCCGGTGAACGGGTGCCTCACGTGCAGGCCCGTGCGCCGCCCCTTCTTCTCCATCGTGGCGACGTCGGCTTCCATGGTGCTGCCGCGGCGGCACTCGTCGATGAAGGCCTGCAGCTGCGGGTCGCGGGCGCCGGCTGCGAGCGCGACCGGGTGCTCGGCCGCGATCGCCATGAAGGTGACGCCGAAAAGCGTGTCGGCGCGGGTCGTGAAGACCTTCAAGGCGCCGTCCGCGCCCAGCAGCGCGCGCACGTCGTCGCCGTACGGGAAGCCGACCTCGGCCCCTTCGCTGCGCCCGATCCAGTTCGCCTGCATCACCTTGACGCGCTCGGGCCAGCCGCCGAGCCCGTCGAGGTCGCCGAGCAGCTCGTCGGCGTACTTCGTGATGTTCAGGTAGTACATCGGGATCTCGCGCTTCTCGACGAGCGCGCCCGTGCGCCAGCCCCGACCCTCGATCACCTGCTCGTTGGCGAGCACGGTCTGGTCGACCGGATCCCAGTTGACGACGCCGGTCTTCTTGTAGGCGATGCCGGCCTCGCGCATCCGCAGGAACAGCCACTGGTTCCACCGGTAGTACGCGGGGTCGCAGGTGGCGATCTCGCGCCGCCAGTCGATCGCGAAGCCGAGCGCCTGCAGCTGCTTCTTCATGTAGGCGATGTTGTCGCGCGTCCACTTCGCCGGCGCGACGCCGTTCTGCATCGCGGCGTTCTCGGCCGGCAGTCCGAAGGCGTCCCAGCCCATCGGCTGCAGCACGTTGCGCCCCTGCATGCGCGCGAAGCGCGACAGCACGTCGCCGATGGTGTAGTTGCGCACGTGCCCCATGTGCAGCCGTCCCGAGGGATACGGGAACATCGACAGGCAATAGAACTTGTCGCGCTTCGGATCCTCGGCCGCCTCGAAGCTGCGGTGCTGGTTCCAGAAGCCCTGCGCGGCACGCTCGATCGCGGCCGGCTCGTAGCGCTCATCCATCTGAAAAGCCTGGGATTTGGTTCGACCGGGAAGGCGCCCGAGGATACACGAGCATCCCCCGGGCTGCAGGCTCGCTGCCGCGGGCCGGCCGGATGGCCCCTACTCCCGCAGCGCCAGCACCGCGCCGCAAGCCTCGCGCGCCGGCACCACGAGCTCCGCCCCCCGACGCTCGCAGGCGACGCCCGCGGCGCGCAGCCAGGCCTCGGCCGCGGACAGTTGCGCCACGCGCAGCTGCAGCGCCACGAACCGCCCGCGGGCGACGCCCTGCACGGCCGCGTCGCCGAAACGCCGCTGCAGCGCCTGCGGCGAGGCCAGCGTCAGCGCATCGCCGCCGGCCAGCGCGAAGCGCAGCACGCCCTCGCCGTCGGCCCGTGGTTCGACGCCGGTGACGCCGGCGAAGCGCGCGGCCGCCGCCGCCGGGGACTCGACCTGCACCACGACCTCGCACAGCGCCTCGACGCCGTTCGGATGGCGGCTGACCTCCGGCTGGAACACGAGCGCGGGCGTCAGGTTGCGCGCGAAGCACAGCAGGCCCTCGGGCGAAGCCTGCGGCTGCAGCATGAACCAGCGGAAGCGCGCCTCGCCGTGGCGCGTGCCGTACTCGATGCGACGCGAAGCATCCGCCGGCGCCGTGCACGGCAGCCCGGCGGCGCCACAGCGTCGCCAGTCGGCGTCCGGGTCGTCGCTGCCGAGCGCCAGGATGTGCAGGCCGTCGCCGCGCGCGCGGTAGGCGGCGAGGTGATGGCCGGGATCGTCGGTGACCACCGCCGACAGCTCGAGGTAGCCGCGGCCGAACACCGCATGGCAGCTCCATTGCTGCAGCGACACCGGGGCACCGGTCGCGGCGTCGACGCGCATCAGCTCGCGCGGCGCGGTGGTCGAGAAGCCGAGGCGGCGCATCGCGGCCTCGAGCCTCGGCAGCGCGGAGCCGACGAAACCCACGTGGTCGAGCGCCGGCGCGCCGGCGGTCGCGACGGCGCTCACGCCGAGTGCGCGGTCGGGACGGCGGCGCGGCTCACGCCCGGTCCCCCGCCAGTTCCAGCGGCAGCGCGGTGGTCGCCTTGACGGCGGACAGCGCGATGGTCGAGTTGATGTCGCGCACGCCCGGGATCGGCGCCAGCGTCTGGCGCAGGAAGCGTTCGTAGGACTGCACGTCGCGCGTGACCACGCGCAGCAGGAAATCGACGTCGCCCATCAGCATGAAGCACTCGAGGACTTCCGGGGCGGCGCGGATCGCCTCCTCGAAGGCATCGAGCGTCGCGCCGCCTTCCCGCGAGAAGCGCACCTGCACGAAGACCTGCAGGGTGAAGCCCAGCTTCTCGCGGTCGAGCAGCGCCACCCGCTCGCGGATGAACCCCTCCTGCTCGAGGCGCTGGATGCGCCGCCAGCAGGGCGACTGGGACAAACCTACCGATTCTGCGATCTCCCCCACCGAAGCCGAACTGTCGCGCTGGAGCCGCGCCAGGATCCCGAGATCGACGTCGTCGAGCCTGCCCTGCATATAACTTCCTTTCGGAAGCCATCGATTGGAATATTCTCACTCATCACGGCAGCCATAAGCAAATAACGCAGCCGAGCGATCGTTGACAGGGTAGATCTTTGCCCGTACAACCGCCCCATCCCTTCCTTGCAGGATCCACCCATGTCTCAGATTCGCATCACCAGCCTGCTGGTCGCCTCGGCCGTCGCCGCGGCCCTGCCGCTGCGCGCCGCCCAGGCTCAGGACGCCAGCGACCCGGTCGCGCTCCAGGAGATCGTCGTCACCGCCCAGAAGCGCACCGAGAACCTGCAGGACACGCCGATCGCGATCGCGGCCATCAATGGCCAGGCACTGGAGCGACTGAACCTCGCCAGCGTCTCCGCGATCGCCGCGCAGACCCCGTCGATCGCCTACAGCGAGGCCGGCGGCGAGGCGCAGGTCTACATCCGTGGCATCGGCAGCAACATCTTCAGCATCGGCGTCGACCAGTCGGTCGCCACCCACATCGATGGCGTGTACATCGGCCGCGCCAACATGGGCCTGACGCAATTCCTCGACGTCGAGCGGATCGAGGTGCTGCGCGGGCCACAGGGCACGCTCTATGGCCGCAACGCCACCGGCGGCGCGATCAACATCATCTCGCGCCAGCCCACCGACGAGGTCGAGGGCTATGCCTCGCTGCTGGTCGGCAGCTTCGACCGCCGCGAGGTGCGCGCCGCGCTATCGGGCCCGCTCGGCGGCGGCTGGTCGGCGCGCGTCGCGGTGCGTGGCGTGCAGGACGACGGCTACACCGAGGACCTCGACCCGCGCGGTTCGAACCAGATCGACGACACCGACCTGCAGGCCGTGCGCGGCACGCTGCGCTGGGCCGGCGAGTCGCTGACCGCCTCGGCGAGCGTCGACTACAGCGAGTTCAGCAACGGCAACACCAGCATCTTCCCGATCGACAACGTCGGCCTCGCCGAGAGCCTCGGCGCCGTGCCGACCGGCGACATCCACAAGACGCGCAACAACACGCCGAGCTTCCACGACTGGCAGACCGGCGGCGTCACGCTGAACTTCGACTGGAAGATCAACGACGCGCTGACGCTCAGCTCGGTCACCGGCTACCGCGAGTGGGACAGCGACTTCCTGTTCAACACCGACGGCACCGAGATCGAGGTCACCCGCTCGAGCTTCATCTATTCGAGCTCGCAGGTCTCGACCGAGCTGCGCCTCGCCGGGGACTACGACCGGGGCAACTTCATCATCGGCGCGTTCTACATCGACGAGGACAAGTTCGGCGGCCTCGGCCTGGTGCGCGCAGGGTTCACGCCGCCGTTGGTGCAGGCGCCGCGCTCTTTCGTGTTCCTCGCCGACGGCAGCGGCCAGGCCAGTGCCCTGTTCGGCGAGGCCACCTACAGGCTGACGGACCAGTGGTCGGTGACGGCGGGCATCCGCTACAACGACGAGGAGAAGGATGGCCTGCTCAGCAACGTGACGCTGCTGCCGGACACCGAGCTGCTGGGCCTGTTCTCACCGCGCCCGCTGCCTGCGCCCACGGCCGCAGGCTCGCGCAACTTCTCCCGCAGCTGGTCGGCCTGGACACCGAGGTTCGTCGTCAACTGGCGGCCGGCCGAGGACCAGCTCTACTACGTGTCCTACAGCGAAGGCTTCAAGTCCGGCGGGTTCAACGACCTGTCGGTCATCAATCCGCCGTTCGACCCCGAGTTCGTCGACAGCTACGAGATCGGCGCCAAGACCGAGTGGCAGGACGGGCGCCTGCGCGTCAACGCGAGCGCGTTCTACTACGACTACCGTGACCTGCAGGTTTCCGTGTTCGCCAACATCGGCAGCATCACGACGACGTTCACCACCAACGCCGCCGAGGCCACCGTGCAGGGCTTGGAGCTCGAGGTCCAGGCCCTCCCGGTCCGCAATCTGGAGATCGCGGCCGCCATCAGCTACCTGGATGCCACCTACGACCAGTTCGTCACCCCGTACGGCACCTGCAGCGCGGCGAATGCCGCGCTCGACTCGCGCTGCGTCGGCCGCCCCGGGCTGCCGCGCCTGATCGACGCCGCCGGCAACCGCCTGAACAACGCGCCAGAGTGGAAGGGCAACCTGTCGGCGACCTACGGCATCGATCTCGCCGCCGGCGGTCGCGTGTCGCTGTTCGCGCAGGTCTCCCACCAGGGCCGTGTGTTCTTCCTGCCGGCCAACACCACGGTGATGTCACAGGCGGCCTACACCCTGGTCGACGCCCGTGTCGCCTACTCCAATGAGAGCGGATCGCTCGAACTCGCCGCGTTCGGGCGCAACCTCGGCGACGAGGAGTATTTCCAGAACATCGTCCAGTTCACCTCCACGAGCGATGGGCGCCGCGACCCGTTCAACATCGGTAATGCGCTCGGCTACCCGGCCCCGGGCCGGCTGTGGGGCGTCGAGCTGACCTACCGCTTCGGCAAGTAAGGACGGCTCACGCATGGCGCGCCCACACATCCTGTTCGTCCAGGCCCAGATGATCCCCTGGGCCCGCGGACTGCATGGCGACGCGCGCCATGACGTGGAACACAAGCTGCTGAGCCGCGACGACGTCGACCACAGCTCCACCTGCATCGTCCGCTACCCGGCCGGCTGGTCGCGCAGTGCACCGGAGCACCTCGCGACGCACGAGGAATTCCTCGTGCTCGACGGCGCGATCACGATCAGCGGGCGCACCTACGACAAGCACACGTACGGGTTCCTGCCGGCCGGCTACGTCCGCGAGCGTGCGTCATCGACACAGGGCGCGGTGCTGCTGACCATGTTCTACGGGCAGCCCCTGCTCGGCCGCGGCGCCTCGCCGGGCTTCGACCCGAAGCTGCTGGTCGAGTACGTGAACCCGCTCGCGATGGAGTGGGACCCGGGCCTCGTCGACCCGCAGCTCTCCAAGGGCGTGGCGATCAAGCCGCTGCGCACCGATCCCTACACCGGCGAGACCTCGTTCCTCTACTGCTCGCCGCCGCACCGCGTGCCGCCGGGCATGGCGAAGCCCCAGTGGACGCACCCGATGGTCGAGGAGCTCTACTGCCTCGAGGGGGACTACGTCTGGGGCGACGTCGGCCGTATGCAGCGCGGTGGCTACTGCTGGTGGCGCGAGGACGTGTACCACGGCCCGTCGGGCACCGACACCGGCTACAACCTGTTCGTGCGCACCGTCAACGGGCCGCTGGTGAACACCTTCGACACCGTGAAGAAGCCCTTCACCTGGAACCCGCCGCACCGCCCGGTCCTGCCGCCGGAGCTGCAGCCCTACGGGCAGCCGCTGCCGCCTTCGCCGAACTACTGACGGCGGCCGGCCCGCGCGATGAGCACGGCCGCGGATCCGCCCCCACGCCCAGGCGCGGCACCGCAAGCGCCGCTCTCCCCCGTCATGCCGTCCGCGGCCGCCCCGGCGCCCTGGCCCGCGCCGCGCGAGGCCTGGTACGCCACCGTCGTGCTGATGGTCGCGTACACCCTGTCGTACGTCGACCGCCAGATCCTCTCGATGCTGGTCGAGCCGATCAAGCGCGACCTGCAGGTCACCGACACGCAGATCGGCCTGCTGCAGGGCTTCGCGTTCGCGGTGTTCTACACCCTGGTCGGCATCCCAATGGGCCGGCTCGCGGACCGCGGCGACCGCCGCCGGATCATCGCCTGGGGCATCTTCTTCTGGAGCCTCGCGACCGCACTCTGCGGCCTCGCGAAGACCTACGGCCAGCTGTTCCTCGCGCGCGTCGGCGTCGGCGTCGGCGAGGCCGCGCTCGGGCCCGCGGCCTACTCGACGATCGCCGACTCCTTCCCGCCCGAGAAGCGCGGCCGCGCGCTCGGCCTGTACTCGATGGGCGTCTACCTCGGCATCGGCCTCGCCGCGATCATCGGCGGCGCCGTGGTCGGCGCGCTCGCGGCGCGCCCGCCCCTGCAGGTCCCGCTGCTCGGCGAGCTCGCCGCCTGGCACGCCACCTTCCTGATCGTCGGCGTGCCCGGCCTGCTGGTCGCGCTCTGGGCAGCGACGCTGCGCGAGCCGCCGCGTCGCACCGCCGCCGACGCCCGCACCGAGATCCCGCTGTCCGAGGCGCTCGCCTTCCTGCGCGCCCACGCCGGCTTCTTCGCCGCGCACTTCCTCGGCTTCTCGATGCTGACGATGGCGTTCAACGCGATCGTGTTCTGGATGGCGCCCTACCTGATCCGCGTCCACGGCCTCGCGCCCGCCGAGTTCGGCACGACCCTCGGCCTCGTGCTCGCCATCGGCGGCGCCGCCGGCATCTTCAGCGGCGGCCTGTTCGCCGACGCCCTGCGCCGCCGCGGCATCGCGACCGCCGAGCTCTGGCCCGGCATCGTCAGCGCGCTCGCCGTGCTGCCGCTCGGCATCTCGACCGCGCAAGCGGGCAGCGGCGGCGCCGCACTCGCGATCTTCGCCGCCTTCATGTTCTTCTCGAGCTTCGCGTTCGCGGCGGCCGCCGCGGCGCTGCAGGTGGTGACACCCAACCGGCTGCGCGGCCAGGTCTCGGCGCTCTACCTCTTCTTCGTGAACCTCGGCGGCATCGGCCTCGGCTCGTTCCTGACCGGCTGGGTCAACGACGCAATCTTCGAGGACCCCAACCGCGTCGGTGATTCCATGGCATGGATCGTCGGGCTCGGCGCGCCGGCTGCGGCGCTGCTGCTGGTCGCGGCCCTGCCCGGGTACAGGCGCCTTCAGCCTTCGTAGCTACGCGGCGCGAGTCCGAACGCTGCACGCTGCGCCTCCCCAACGACCCAGATCGAGGATGATCGTCGCATCGATGATCGACCGGGTCGTGATTCAAAAGATCTTCTCTACGAAACGCGCGTCGATCGCCTCGAGCATCCTCGGCCCAAGGTCGCCCGCCTCCAACAAATGCCGGAACTTGCAGATGGTGGGCTCGTCCGGCAACGGCTCGCGATACAGGCCGATCCCGGCAACGTTGCTCATTGCCCGGGCGTCGTCCAGCGCTTCTTCCGCGGCCGAATCTGAAAGGTTGAACCATTGCCGGAGGCGCCGAACGCGCAGCATCCGCTCCCGACCCACCGGTGGCCGCCCAGTGCATTCGCCCTTCGGGTACATCGGCTCCACCAGCGCCGTCAGCCTCGACCACGGTCCGAACTACTCCACCTCCCGCAGGAACTGCTCGCGCCACGTCGGCTTGCAGTAGCGCTCGAAGTCACGCGGCGCCATCGTTTGCTACTTGCCCTTTATTGAAGAGCTTCCACGGTTGCGATTTCCCCAAGGCTTCGGACCGGGAGACGACCGCGGGAAGAATCGTCAGCGCGTCTAGATCAGAGCTTCCTTAACCATCATGTGTACGGCTGCCGAGCGCGCCGCTCTGGACATCAAGCCAAGTCGAGCGAGCCGCTATCGACACAGCGACAATCAGAAGCAGAACGGAAAGTCCTCCACTTGCCCTGATCACTGCGGCGATCGAAGGCATGTCTCCCGTAACTATGAGCAATTGAATAGCCACCACACCGATCGGTACCGCTGCGATTGCGACGCAATAGAGCGCCCTCTTGGAGATAACTCTATACAGTTCGCTCACCATGACAAGTGTCCCACAGTAGCCCCGCAGCTGACATTCGCGTCCATCATCTTTGGGCGGTTCACCCAGCCGACCGGATCCGGTAAAGAATTGGCTTCGGTCGGTGCGCAGGCTCGCGCGGAGCACAATGCGAACTGTTAGTCGGTAACTCTATTCATGGCGCCTCACTCCAGAAACGACTTGAGTTCTCGGTACTGCGCCGGCTGCGGCCAGCTGGGCCGGTAGACGTAGGGCTTCTCAGACAGCACGGTCTGCTTCCACACGTGCACCCATCTGGGATCGGGCGATGCCTTGCGTTCCGCGGCCTCGCGCGCGACCGTGCTGTCCCAGTCGCTGGGGCGGTAATCGACGAGCAGGTTGGCGCGTCGCCCCATGTACGCGGAAGGCACAGCGGCCAGATTCCATCGGTCTCCCTTGACCCGGAACGCCCACTGCGACGTCGGGGGCTCACCGTTCCGATTCCAGAAGGACACGTCGTCGGTCGCCGCAATGAGCCACCAGACTCCGTTCTCGTCGCGATCCAGACAGATAGCATAGAGCGGCGCGTCCCACTCGGGAAACAGCGCCGGGGTAGCGACGGATCGCAGGATCGCACGCTCCCAATAGCGCGCACCTGCCGCTTCGCCGCCGAGCGACTGCTCGCGATTACAGTCGATGTCACGCGCGATTCGGATCACCTCGCCCGACCCGAGCGTGACGTCCTCCTCCCACTTGAGCTTCGTACGGTAACTAGGAATGCAGCCAGCCAATCCGCTTCCAACTACATACGTCGACGTTACCCCTACTGCCCGGAGCACAGCTCTCCTTCTCACCGTTCGCCTCCTGTCTCACCGACAACGCGTCGCACAGGCGACAGCAGAAACTCGAGCACCGTCTGCGCTCCTTGGTGTGTCTTCGCCTGCACTTGCATTCCCGCCGACATCGGCAGCGAGACTCCGTGCGGTGTCAGCTTCTGCCCGTACAGCCGCACCTGGGCCTTGAACGGTGACACCCCTTCACTCGCTTGAATCGCATGAGACTCGCTCTCCTCGGAAAGGACGCTTATCTACGGCAATGATCTGCGATCGGCCAGTATTGGCTGGCCGCTGCGGCGTCCCAGCTGTTCCAGTTCGAGTGGTTCAGTATTCGTGCCGTATGCCAGGGTCGAAGCGAACGATCCCATTACCGAGAGATCGTCTGCACCTCGTGCGAGCGAGCTTTCCGCAGGGACCGCAGTCTCGAGAAGTGCCGTCACCTGACGGCCGCGTCACGCGCCGAGTATCTCGAGCGCCGCGCGTTCACCCGACTCCAGCGCCGCCTCGAGCCCGCGCTCGAGCCGCCCCGTGTGCTCGCCCGCGAACCGCAGCCGCCCCTCGGCTCCCGACAGCGCCGAGTGGTAGCGCCCGATCTGCCCCGGCCGCCACACCACCCAATCGCCGCCCGACCATGGATCGAGCTGCCACGACTTGAAACCCGCGACCCGCAGCGCGCCGCGCGCCGCCGGCCGCAGCTGCTCGATCTCGGCGATCACCGCGCGGCCCGCGGCCTCGGGGCCGAGCTGGTCGTACCAGTCGGCGATGTGCGCGCGACCCCAGACCAGCAGGCTGGTGACGGCCTTGGGGTCGTCGCCATTGCGTTGCGCGACGATCGCGCCCGCGATGCCGTCGGTCCACATCGAGCTGCCGAGCCCGTCGTCGTCCCAAAACGGCCGCTTCGCGACCAGGTGCAGCTCGGTGACCCTCATCTGCGGCACGCGCGCGATGGCCTCGCGCTTGAGCGGCGACAGCAGCGGCTCGAAGCGGATGCGGCGCAGCGGCGGCAGCGGCGTCGCGACCACGACGTGCGCCGCGACGAAGCGCCGGCCGTCGGCGCACTCGACCTCGACGCCGTCGGCGCGCTGCGTGACGGCGGCCACTGCGGCACCGAGGCGCACTGCGTCGCCGAGGCCGGCGGCCATTGCCTCGGGCAGCCCGCTGTTGCCACCGCGCACGATGACCTCGGCGGGGCTCGCCTCGCGCTGGCGCGCGAACCAGCGCTCCGTGTAGTACATCATCAGCGTCGACACCTCGTGCGAGGACATGCCGTAGGGCACGTTGGTGTCGTGGCCGAGCTCGATCGCCTCGGGCGTGGCGCCCCAGCCGCGCAGCGCCTCGTACATCGACACGTCGGTGTGCGCGAACACGGGGTCCAGCCAGTCGGCAGGATCGCGCAGCGGGTTGTGGCGCCGGACCTGCGCCATCGCCCAGGCCTGCGGCAGTAGCCGCCGGTCCTCGCCGGCGAACGGATTCAGCGGCGAGCCGCGCCAGTCCTCGGGCTTCAGCACCTGGCCGCGGATCGCGAGCGACGTGCGATCGTGCTCGCGCCGCAGCGCGAGGTCCAGGGTCGGCAGCTTCAGGCTCCGGCAGAGGTCGAGGGTGCGAGCATAGGCGCCCAGGATGGTGTTGGCGCCCGCCTCGGCCACGCCCGGCACGTCGCGCAGGCTGTGGACGCGGCCGCCGACGCGATCGCGCGCCTCCAGCACGACGACCCGCGCGCCGCCCTCGGCGAGCAGGCGCGCCGCATTCAAACCGGCGAGGCCGGCGCCGATCACCAGCACGTCGACGCGTTCCGGCACACCCCGGCCGCCACGTCTCGCCGTCGGCTCCGCAGCAGCCACTCCGGCAGCCCTCGGGGCCGCGACGCCGACGACGGCCGGCAGCCCGGCGGCGACGAGCCCTCCGACCGCGGCACTCGCCCGCACGAAGGTGCGCCTCGCCATCGGCCGTTTCATCCGCTCGCCAGGATCCCGCATCGGCACTTCCCCCCGGACAGGCCCGCGACTGGCGGGCCCCATCGCCTGCGACTCTAGCGCAACGCCGACGAGGGGATGTCGGGGCAGCGAACCCACGTTCGTCCTCGGGACACCGGAACGCTCGCGATCGAGGAGAGAGCCATGTACGAAGACCGCACACCGATGCCGATGGTTGCAGCCTACCTGTCGTTCGACGGCCGCTGCGCGGAGGCCATGGAGTTCTATGGGCGTACGCTGGATGCGCGCCTGCAGGCGCTGCTGCGCTTCGCCGACACGCCGATGGGTGCCGGCATGGCGCCCGCGGCCGCGCAACGGGTGATGCACGCCTGCCTGGTGCTGCCCGATGGATCGATCCTGATGGCCGGCGACGCGCCCGCCGACGTGCCGTTCGCAGCGATGCAGGGCTTCGGCATGGCGCTGACCTTGCCCACACCAGCGGACGCGCAGCGTGTGTTCGACGCCCTTGCCGAGGGTGGCCAGGTGCAGATGCCGCTGGCGCCGGCGTTCTGGGCGCAGGCCTTCGGCATGGTCACCGACCGCTACGGCACGCCCTGGCTGGTCAACGGTGGCCCGATCCCGGTCTGAAGGCGAGCCGTCCCCCGAAGGTCGGCCGCCCGCACGGTGCGCGCGGGCGCCCACATGCAGACGCCGCCCCGTCGGCGGCCGCCGCGCGCCCCGGCGTGCTCAGGGCATCCGCAACGGCACGAAGATCTGCGCATCCTGCCGCTGGATCAGCATCGCGACCGTCTTGCCGGACTTCTCGGTCGCGTCACGCAGGTCCTTCACGGACTTCACGTTGCGGCCATTGACGCCGAGGATCACGTCCCCGGACTGGATGCCGGCGTCGGCCGCCGGGCCATCGGCCTGCTCGACCAGCAGCGCGCCACTGGTCTCGGCCTGGCGCTGCTCGGCCGGCGTCAGCTCGCGCACCACGAGCCCGAGGCGATCCGGCGACGGGCCGCTCTGGCCGGTGCTCTGCGCGACGCGCTCGGGCTTCTCGACGAGCTCGCCGACCTTCACGTCGAGCTTGCGCACGGTGCGGTCGCGCCACACCTCCAGGGTGGTGGAGCTGCCCGGGCGCACGGCCGCGATCACCGCCGGCAGCTCGCTGGAGCGTTCGATCGGCCGGCCGTTCGCCGAGAGGATGATGTCGCCGGCCTTGACGCCGGCCTTGGCGGCGGGCCCGTCGTTCTCGACCGAGCCGACCAGCGCGCCGCGCGGCCGGTCGAGACCGAAGCTCTCGGCGAACTGCGCGTTGACCTCCTGGATGCTGACGCCGATGCGGCCGCGCGAGACCTTGCCGGACTTCACCAGCTGGTCCTTGATGTCGCTCGCGAGGTCGATCGGGATCGCGAACGAGAGGCCCATGTAGCCGCCGGTGCGGCTGTAGATCTGCGAGTTGATGCCGACCACCTCGCCGTCGAGGTTGAACAGCGGGCCGCCCGAGTTGCCGGGATTGACCGCGACGTCGGTCTGGATGAACGGCACGTAGTTGCTGTCCTCGCCGGGCAGCGAGCGCGACTTGGCGCTGACCACGCCCGCGGTCACGCTGTTGTCGAAGCCGAAAGGCGAGCCGATCGCGATCACCCACTCGCCGGCGCGCAGCTTCGACGGGTCCCCGAGCCGGACGACCGGCAGGTCCTTGCCCTCGATCTTGAGCACCGCGACGTCGGTCCGCTTGTCGAGCCCGACCACCTTCGCGGAATACTCGCGCCGGTCGGTCATGCGCACCGTGACCTCGTCGGCCTCGTCGACGACGTGCGCATTGGTCAGGATGTAGCCGTCGGGGCTCACGATGAAGCCCGAGCCCTCGCCGCGCGGCGCGGGCGCCTGGCCGCGCGGGCCACCGGGCGCGCCCGGCTGCGGGATGCCGAAGCGGCGGAAGAATTCGTAGAACGGGTCGTCGGGCGAGAGCCCGCCCGGGCCGCCTACCGTCTGGCGCTTGCCGACCACCGAGACGTTGACGACGGCGGGGCCGAAGCGGTCGACCAGGCCGGCGAAGTCCGGCAGCACCCGGCCCGAGAGACCCTGGCGCGGCATCTCGCCCGCGGGCGCCGGCGCCGGCGACTGTGCGACCAGTGCGGCGGACGGCGCGCCCTTGTCCCCGCCCCCCGTGCCTCCCGCGTCTGCGGCAGTGGACGACTGCGGCGAGCAGGCGCTCAGGCAGAGGACGACCAGGGCGGCACCGGCGGAACGCCGGACCACGGGCTGCTGCGACATATCGAGGACCTCGCGGAAGAAGCGACTGGGGCTGGGGAAAGCGGGCGATCGCATGGTTGTGCGCTCCTAGACCGTCGGACTCGAAGGAAGTTCAGGACCCGGCATGGGGTTGCGGCGCGGCGCCGGGCAGGTGCCGGCTGGCGTGCGCCCGCCCACGCGCCGCGCGGGCCGCCCAGGCCACGAGCAGCAGCGACAGCAGCACCACCGGCCAGTTGCCCACGTGCGCATAGGGCGGCAGGCCGGTCCGCGGCACGATGCGTGCGCGCAGCACGGTCGGCACGTATTCCGCCGCGCGCGCCACCAGCTCGCCACGCGGTCCGATCACCGCGGAGACGCCGTCGTTGGCGGCACGCACCAGGTAGCGCTGCGCCTCGATCGCGCGCATCCGCGAGATCTGCAGGTGCTGGTAGCGCGCGGTCGAGCGGCCGAACCACGCGTCGTTGGTCACGTTGACGAGGGCGTTGGCCTGCGCCAGCAGCGGCAGCTGCGTGCTGCCATAGGCGTCCTCGTAGCAGATCGTGGTCGCGAGCCGCAGGTTCGCGGCCGGCAACGGCGACTGCAGCGCCGCGCCGCGCGTGAAGTCCGAGTAAGGCAGGCTCATCAGCCGCAGCCAGCCGCGCACGAACCCCGGCACCGGGAAGAACTCGGCGAACGGCACGAGGTGGTGCTTGTCGTAGAAGGCGAACTCGCGGCCGAGCGACAGCACCGAGTTGAAGTACTCGGTCTCGCGTGCGCCCTCCGGCCGGTCGGCGCGCACCACGCCCATCACGAGCGTCGAGCCGCGCTCCCCGGCGCGCGTCGCCATCGACTGCAGGTACGGCACGATGTTGTTCGCGAGATCCGGCGCCGCCGCCTCCGGCCAGACGATCAGCGGCACGCCGAGTGCCCGCTCGGTCAGGTCGGCGTAGAGCTCGAGCGTGCGGTCGCGATTCGCGTCCAGCCACTTCTGGTCCTGCGGGATCGCGCCCTGCACCACCGCGACCTCGACCGGTGCGCCCGCGGGCCGTGTCCACTCGATGCGGCCCGCCACGAAGCCGGCCACCCAGGGCAGCAGCAGCGCGACGCCCGCGGCGATGCGCTCGGCGCGCGTCGCCTCGCGCCGCAGCAGCGTGACGACCGCGCCCGCGGCCAGCAGCAACAGCGCCGAGAGCAGGTAGACGCCGCCAATCGGCGCGAGGCCCACGAGCCAGGTGTCGGTCGGCGCATAGCCCAGCGACAGCCACGAGAACCCGGAGAGGAACCAGCCGCGCAGCCACTCCACCAGCAGCCAGGCGGCCGGCACGCCGACCATCCAGCGCAGCGCGCCCTGCGCGGGCAGCCATCGGGCGATCGCCCAGCCGAGCAGCGCGTGGTAGAGCCCCATGATCGACACCAGCCCGAGCATCAGCAGCAGCGCGACCCACAGCGGCGCCTGGCCGAAGCCGTGGATGCTGACGTAGAGCCAGTAGGTGCCGGCGGCGAAGGTACCGAAGCTGAAGGCGAACCCGAGGCGCGCCGCGGCGCGCGGCGTGGCGCCCTGCCAGAGCCAGATCAGGGTGGCGGGCGCGGCGATCGCCAGCGGCCAGGCGCCGTAGGGCGCGAAGGCGAGCGACAACGAGGCGCCCGCGAGCAGCGCGACGGCGATCCGTGGCCAGGGGCGCGCCGCGGCGCTGCCGGGAGCGGTCGCCTCGGCCACGTCAGTCCGCGACCTCGCGCTCCTCCGGGGGCAGCACGTCGCGCGGCGGGATCACCTTGAGCGTATCGACACGGCGCCGGTCGGCGCGCGTCACGCGGACCTCGATGTCGCCGATGTTGAGCGTGTCGCCGCGGCGCGGCAGCCGGCCGAGCTGCTTCATCACGAGGCCGGCCACGGTGTCGAACTCCTCGTCGGAGAGCGACTCCCCGAAGTACTCGTTGAACTCCTCGATCGGCGTCGCGCCGCGCACGCTGAACTGGCGCTCGCCTTCCTTGCGGATGTTCTGGTCGTCCTCGACGTCGAACTCGTCGTCGATGTCGCCGACGATCTGCTCGATCGCGTCCTCGATGGTCACGAGTCCCGCCACGCCGCCGTACTCGTCGACGACGATCGCCATGTGGTTGCGGTTGCGGCGGAACTCCTTGAGCAGCACGTTGACGCGCTTCGACTCCGGGACGACCACGGCCGGCCGCATGCACTCGCGGATGTCGAACTCGTCCTCGCGGCCGGCGGCGAACACGCGCAGCACGTCCTTGGCGAGCAGGATGCCGACGATGTCGTCGCGGTCGCCGTCCATCACCGGGAAGCGCGAGTGGCCCGACTCCACGATCACCGGCAGCAGCTTCGAGGGCGGGTCGTCGCGCTGCACCGTCACCATTTGCGCACGCGGCACCATGATGTCGCGCACCTGGATCTCGGCGACGCCGAGCACGCCCTCGAGCATGGCCAGGGCCTCGGCGTCGATCAGGCCGCGCTCGCGCGCCTCGCGCAGCTGCAGCACCAGGTCCTCGCGGTCCTGCGCCTCGCCCGAGAGCGCGCGGGCGAGCTTGCCGACCCAGGTGCGCGAGGACTTGCGGCCGCCGTTCTGCGTGTTCATCGGTTGCCCCGTGCAGGCGACGCGCGCCGCCGCACGGGCGGCGGCGCATACGGATCCGGGAAGCCGAGGCCGGCGAGCACGCGCTGCTCGCGCCGCTCCATCCGCCGCGCGTCGGCGTCGCGCTCGTGGTCGAAGCCGACCAGGTGCAGGCTGCCGTGCACCACGAGGTGCGCCCAGTGCGCGACCCGCGGCTTGCCCTGCTCGCGCGCCTCGCGCGCCAGCACCGGCGCGCAGATCACGAGGTCGCCGAGCGGCCGTCCAGCGCCGCCGGCCGGGGGCGGCGTGCCGCGGGGCGCCGGGAACGAGAGCACGTTGGTCGCATGGTCCTTGCGGCGCCAGCCGCGGTTCAGGCGCCGCCCCTCCGCCGCGCCCACGACGCGCACCGCCACCGCGCTGCCGGCGCCGCGCGCGCCGACCGCGGCCTGCACCCACTGCGCGATGCGGCGCGCGGCCGGTGCCCAGGCACGCACCGCGCGCTGCACTTCGACCTCCACACCGCGTGTGGCGGGCCGGGCCGCGGCGGTGCGGTCGCGGACGGCCGGGTCAGCCGGGCGGGCCACGGAAGGCGTTCTCCTGGGTGTCGCCGGAGCGCGCGTCGTAGGCCTGCACGATCCGCTGCACCAGCGGATGGCGGACCACGTCGCGCGCCTCGAAGAACTGGAAGCCGATGCCCTCGACGCCGCGCAGCACGTCGAGAACGTGACGCAGGCCTGAGGGCTTGCCGGCCGGCAGGTCGGTCTGCGTGACGTCGCCCGTGACCACGGCGCGCGAGCCGAAGCCGATGCGGGTCAGGAACATCTTCATCTGCTCGATCGTGGTGTTCTGCGCCTCGTCGAGGATGATGAAGGAGTCGTTCAGCGAGCGGCCGCGCATGAAGGCGAGCGGCGCCACCTCGA
The DNA here is from genome assembly GCA_025458905.1 of Steroidobacteraceae bacterium. Classification (GTDB taxonomy): domain Bacteria; phylum Pseudomonadota; class Gammaproteobacteria; order Steroidobacterales; family Steroidobacteraceae; genus UBA964. The sequence continues at coordinate 15,827 of JALORN010000019.1, read as the reverse complement.
TGACGTTGCGCTCGATGAACTTGGCGACGCGGTCGAAGCCCATCATCTCGTAGAGCGCGTCGTACATCGGGCGCAGGTAGGGGTCGACCTTCTGCGTGAGGTCGCCGGGCAGGAAGCCGAGCCGCTCGCCCGCCTCGACCGCCGGCCGGACCAGCACGATGCGCCGCACGCGGTCGGACTGCAGCGCCTCGACCGCGCAGGCGACCGCGAGATAGGTCTTGCCGGTGCCGGCCGGGCCCACGCCGAAGGTCAGGTCGTGCGCCTGCATGCGGCGCAGGTAGTCACGCTGGTTCGGGCCGCGCGCGCGGATCACCCCCCGCGCCACGCGGATGCCGGAGTCGTCGGCTGCCGCCGCGGCACGCGCGCCCGCCGCCGCCCCCGTCGCCGCCGCGGCGGACGGCGCCGGCGCATCGCCCTGGTGGTCGCGCAGCGCGAGGTGGACGATGTCCGGGGTGACCTCGCCGCTCTGGGTCATGTGGAACAGCTCGCGCAGCAGGTCCTCGGCGGCGCCGGCGCGCTCGCCGATCGCACGGAAGGTGTTGCCGCGACGGCGGATCTGCACGCCGAGCCGCGACTCGATGAGCCGCAGGTTCTCGTCGAGCGGGCCGCAGAGGCTCGCGAGGCGCTCGTTGTCGGAGGGCTCGAGGTCGAACTCGCGCTCCGCGGCGGGCGGCGCGCCTCCAGGGTCAGGCATGGGCGAGCGCCTCCTGCGGGACGAGCAGCGCCGCGTCGCGCGCCGCGGCGGGCGCGCCATCGAACGGCTCGACCGCCAGCAGGCGACCGCGCAGCGAGTGTGGCCGCGCCTCGACCACCTGCACGTCGGCGAAGCGGCCGATCAGCGAGGCGGGCCCGGCGAAGTTGACCCAGCGGTTGTTCTCGGTGCGCCCGGCGAGCTCGCCCGGATCGCGCCGCGAGGTGCGCGCGACCAGGATTCGCTGGCGCGTGCCGACCATCGCCCGGTTGATGGCCTGCCCCTGCTCCTCGAGCAGCGCCTGCAGGGCGACCAGCCGCTGCGACTTGACCTCGGCCGGCACGTCGTCGGGCAGCGCGGCCGCGGGCGTGCCGGGGCGGCGGCTGTAGAGGAAGCTGAACGACAGGTCGAAGCCGAGGTCACGCACCAGGCTCATCGTGGCGGCGTGGTCGCGCTCGCTCTCGCCAGGGAAGCCGACGATGAAGTCGGACGTGAGCGTGATGTCCGGCCGCACGGCCCGCAACCGGCGGATCTTGTCCTTGAACTCGGGCACCGTGTAGCCGCGCTTCATCAGCGCGAGGATGCGGTCCGAGCCCGACTGCACGGGCAGGTGCAGGTGGTTGGCGAGCTTGGGGACGTTGGCATAGGCCTCGACCAGGCTGTCGTCGAACTCCAGCGGGTGCGAGGTGGTGAAGCGGATGCGCTCGACGCCGTCGATCGCGGCGACGAAGTGGATCAGCGTGGCGAGGTCGACCACGGCGCCGTCGGCCATCGGACCGCGGTAGGCATTGACGTTCTGGCCGAGGAGCGTGACCTCGCGGACCCCCTGGCCGGCGAGCGCGCGGACCTCCTCGAGCACCGACTCGACCGGGCGGTTGACCTCGTCGCCCCGGGTATAGGGCACGACGCAGAAGCTGCAGTACTTGCTGCAGCCTTCCATGATCGAGACGAAGGCGCTCGGGCCCTCGGCGCGCGGCTCGGGCAGGCGGTCGAACTTCTCGATCTCCGGGAAGCTGATGTCGACCACGGGGCGCCCGGTGCGCTTCAGCTCGGCGATCATCCCGGGCAGGCGATGCAGGGTCTGCGGGCCGAAGACCAGGTCGACCTGGGGCGCACGTCGGGTGATCGCCTCGCCCTCCTGGCTCGCGACGCAGCCGCCGACGCCGATCAGCACGTGCGGACGCGCCTGCTTCAGCAGGCGCCACTCGCCGAGCAGCGAGAACACCTTCTCCTGCGCCTTCTCGCGCACCGAGCAGGTGTTCATCAGCAGCACGTCGGCCTGGGCCGGGTCGTCGGTCGACACGAGGCCAGCGTGCACCGAGAGCACGTCTCCGATCCGTGCGGAGTCGTACTCGTTCATCTGGCAACCGAAGGTCTTGATGAAATAGCGGCCGGGCATAACGGAAGAAGGGCGCGAACCTGCAAGGGTACCTTTTCTGGCCCCTCCGCGGTACCGCGCCCGCGGCCGAGGGGCGAAGCTCTCGCCCCTGAAAATTCAACTAATTCAACGGGTTGGCGAGATACTTTCGGGCGGAAACTAGAATGGGATGTCGTCGTCGAAGTCGCCTTCGGTGCTGCTGCGCACCGGCTCTCCACCGGCGTCGCCGCCGCGGCCGCCGCTGCCGCCCCCGCCGGCCATCGCTGCGCGCCGCCCGCCGCCGCCGGAGGACTCGCCATAGTCACCGCCGCCGCCGCCCATGCCGCCACCGCGGCCGCCGAGCATCTGCATCTCGTTGGCGACGATCTCGGTGGTGTAGCGATCGTTGCCCTGCTTGTCCTGCCACTTGCGGGTGCGCAGCCGGCCCTCGATGTAGACCTGGGAGCCCTTGCGCAGGTATTCGCCGGCGATCTCCGCGAGGCGACCGAACATGGCGACGCTGTGCCACTCGGTCTGTTCCTTCATCTCGCCGGACTGCTTGTCCTTCCAGCTCTCGCTGGTCGCGACGCGGATGTTGCAGACCGTCATGCCCGAGGGCATGGCCTTGGTGTCGGGGTCCTGGCCGAGGTTGCCGACCAGGATGACTTTGTTGATGCCGCGCGCCATGTCGCCGCCTTTCGATGCAATGGGGAAGTGAACGTCATTCTAGTCCCGTGCCGCCCGTCACGCATTCCCCATTCGCGCCGCGTTCAGCCTGAAATGACGACCCGCCGCGTCCCGGGACGACCCTGCGGCGCCAGCGTCCGAGCCCCCGCCCAGAGGCCCCGCGGCACCACACCGCGAGCGGACCGCATAGGTCGCGCCGTCCCGGCGGGTTAAGCTATCCGGCTGTCCCCTCCGTCACTCGGCGCCATGCAGTCCATCCGCATCCGCGGCGCGCGCACCCACAACCTGCGCGGCCTCGACCTCGACATCCCGCGCGACCGCCTGGTCGTGATCACCGGCCTCTCCGGCTCGGGCAAGTCCTCGCTCGCCTTCGACACCCTCTATGCCGAGGGCCAGCGCCGCTACGTCGAGTCACTGTCGGCCTATGCCCGGCAGTTCCTCTCGATGATGGACAAGCCGGACGTCGACCACATCGAGGGCCTCTCGCCCGCGATCGCGATCGAGCAGAAAGCCACCTCGCACAATCCGCGCTCCACGGTCGGCACGGTCACCGAGATCTACGACTACCTGCGCCTGCTGTTCGCCCGCGCCGGCGTCCCGCGCTGCCCCGACCACGGCATCGAGCTCGCCGCCCAGGCCACCAGCCAGATGGTCGACCAGGTGCTGAGGCTGCCCGAAGGCACCGCGGCCCTGCTGCTCGCGCCGCTGGTCGAGGACCGCAAGGGCGAGCACGCCGAGGTGTTCGAGGAGCTGCAGGCCCAGGGCTTCGTGCGCGCGCGGATCGACGGCCGCGTGCACGAACTCGACGCGCTGCCGAAGCTCGATCCGCGCCGCAAGCACACCATCGAGGCGGTCGTCGACCGCTTCCGCGTGCGCCCCGACGCCGCCCAGCGGCTGGCCGAATCTTTCGAGACGGCACTGCGGCTGTCGGACGGCACGGCGCGCGTGCTGCCCACCGAGATCGGCCCGGGCGCCGCGACGACGGCCGGCGCCGGCCCGGACACCACCGCCGAGCCGATGCTGTTCTCGAATCGCCACGCCTGCCCCAGCTGTGGCTACAGCGTGCCGCTGCTCGAGCCGAAGATGTTCTCGTTCAACAACCCCTCGGGGGCCTGCCCCACCTGCGACGGCCTCGGCTACCAGGAGTTCTTCGACCCGGCACGGGTCGTCGCGCACCCCAACCTGTCGCTCGCCGGTGGCGCGGTGCGCGGCTGGGATCGGCGCAATGCGCACTACTTCCAGATGATCCAGTCGCTGGCGAAGCACTTCCGCTTCGACATCGAGTCGCCCTGGGACGAGCTGTCGCCGAAGGTGCAGCACGTGCTGCTGCACGGCAGCGGCGACGAGGAGGTGGAGTTCCGCTACCCGGAAGCGGGCGGCAAGCTCGGCCGCCGCAAGCATCGCTTCGAGGGCATCCTGCCGAACCTCGAGCGCCGCTACCGCGAAACCGAGTCGCCGACGGTGCGCGAGGAGCTCGCCAAGTACCTCGGCATCCGCGCCTGTCCCGATTGCGAGGGCACGCGCCTCAACCGCACCGCGCGGCACGTGTTCGTCGGCGACCGTGCCCTGCCCTCGCTGACCCGCCTGCCGGTGGCGCGCGCCCTCGAGTTCTTCAGCGGGCTCGAGGTCGCCGGCTGGCGCGGCGAGGTCGCGAACCGCATCGTCAAGGAAGTGGGCGACCGGCTGCGCTTCCTGGTCGACGTCGGCCTCGACTACCTCGCGCTGGATCGCAGCGCCGACACGCTCTCGGGCGGCGAGGCACAGCGCATCCGCCTCGCGAGCCAGATCGGCTCCGGGCTGACCGGCGTGATGTACATCCTCGACGAGCCGTCGATCGGCCTGCACCAGCGCGACAACGCGCGGCTGCTCGCGACGTTGCAGCGGCTGCGCGACCTCGGCAACACCGTGCTCGTGGTCGAGCACGACGAGGACGCGATCCGGGCCGCCGACCACGTGATCGACCTCGGCCCCGGCGCCGGCGTGCACGGCGGCGAACTGGTCGCGCAGGGCACCCCGAAGCAGGTCGAGGCGACGCCCGCCTCGCTGACCGGCCAGTACCTGAGCGGCCGCAAGTCGATCGCCGTGCCGCTGCTGCGCGTGCCGCGCCAGAAGAACATGGCGCTGAAGATCGTCGGCGCGCGCGGCAACAACCTCAAGGACGTGACGGTCGAGATCCCGCTGCGCCTGATGACGTGCGTCACCGGCGTCTCGGGCTCGGGCAAGAGCACGCTGGTCAACGACACGCTGTACCGGCACGTCGCGACGCACCTCAACGGCGCCGCGCCCGACGGCGCGCCCTGCGAGCGGATCGACGGCCTCGGCCACATCGACCGCGTGATCGACATCGACCAGAGCCCGATCGGCCGCACGCCACGCTCCAACCCCGCGACCTACACGGGCCTCTTCTCCGGGCTGCGGGAGATCTTCGCCCAGGTGCCCGAGGCGCGCAGCCGCGGCTACGACGCCGGGCGCTTCAGCTTCAACGTGAAGGGCGGCCGCTGCGAGGCCTGCCAGGGCGACGGCGTCATCAAGGTCGAGATGCACTTCCTGCCCGACGTCTACGTCCCCTGCGACGTCTGCAAGGGCCGGCGCTACAACCGCGAGACGCTCGAGATCCGCTACCGCGGCAAGAACATCCACGAAGTGCTGGAGATGACGGTCGAGGACGGCCTGCGCTTCTTCCAGAACCTGCCGCTGGTCGCGCCCAAGCTCCAGACCCTGCTCGACGTGGGCCTCGGCTACCTCAAGCTCGGCCAGAACGCGACCACGCTCTCCGGCGGCGAGGCGCAGCGCGTCAAGCTCGCCAAGGAACTCGCCAAGCGCGCCACCGGCCGCACGCTCTACATCCTCGACGAGCCGACCACGGGCCTGCACTTCCACGACGTGGCACAGCTGCTCGCGGTGCTGCACCGCCTGCGCGACGAGGGCAACACCATCGTCGTGATCGAACACAACCTGGACGTGATCAAGACCGCCGACTGGATCATCGACCTCGGGCCCGAGGGCGGAGAAGGCGGCGGGCAGGTGGTGGCGAGCGGCACGCCGGAGCAGGTGGCCGCGCAGCCCGGTTCACACACCGGGCAGTATCTCGCCCCGCTGCTGAAGCGCAGCGCCTGAACGCCAGGCCCGCCGGTCGCCGCACCCGCCCCGCCGGGCGCGCGCGACGACCGAGCGGGAAGTGGCGCAGCTGCTCAGCCTGCCTGGGCGGGCACCTGCAGCCGCGCCATCAGGTCGGCCCCGCGTCGGCGCGCGGCGTTGGCCTTGCTCGCGGCATCGGTGAAGCGGCCGGCGGTGAAGTCCTCCTGCGCCGCGGCCCAGTCCTTCGACATCTCGTCGTACGCCTGGCGCGACGCCTCGAGGCCCGCCGTGTCCATGCCCTGCGGCAGCTTCTTCATCTTCGCCAGCGCGTCGAGCCGCGTCTTGAGCGCCGCGCTCATCTTGGGCAGCTCCTCGGCGAGCCGCGGCCACATGTCCTTGGCCTCGGCGATCGCCGCCTCGGCACGGGCCTTGCCCTCGGTGACCGCCGTCTTCAGCTCGTTGACCTGGTTGGTGACGACCGGTGCGGCGGTCAGCACGTCGGCAAAGTTCTTGTCGGCCAGCTGCTTCTGGATCCGGCCCAGCGCCTCGTCGACGGCCTTCAGCTGGTCCGGGGCGTACTGTGCGGCCTCGTCGCGGACGGCGTCGATCGCCGACTTCGCCGCCTCGACCGCCTGGGTCGCCGGCTCCTGCTGGCTGCCGCAACCGGCCAGCACGAGGCCCGCCGCGACCGCCGCGATCCACCTTGATCGGATAGCCATGGATTCCCCCTCTCTGTGTGGTTGTACGGGTGCGCCGCCCGACTGCGTCCGGAGCGACGTCCCGCCCGCAGCATAGCCCAGGGATACCGGGCCGGCGTGGCCCGACCGTTCAGCGCGTGAAGCGTGCCGCCGGCCCCTCGAGGGCCGCCACCGGGTCCGCCGCGATCCGCGGCGCCACCTCGGCCAGCATCGCCCGCCAGTTCTCCGGCATCGAGCCATAGTCGGCGACCTTGGCGCCGGCCGAGCGCGAGGTGAGGTTGCCGGGACGCTCGCCCATGTTCATCCAGCGCTGCCAGCCGGTGACCTCGGCGAAAGCGACGCTGGCGCGCGCCATCGTCACCTTCGGGTCGAGCAGTTCGCGCAGGTTGCCATGGTAGGTCGAGATGTCGTTGACCTCGAACGGCGCGGTGCGGCCCGGGCTGAACACGCGGGCGGTCGACTCGTCGCGCACGAACACGTCGTCGCCGACGACCAGCGGCCCGCTGCTGCGCGCGCTCGCCTCGAGCCGCGCGCCGCCGATCTCGGTCGGCAGCACGCGCGAGTTGTCGGGCCGATAGCTGACGGTGCTCGGGCCGAGCGGGTCGAACTTCACCGGCAGCGTCTCGCCGGTGTAGGGATTGCGCCACGCGGCCAGACGCGCGCCGCTGTCGACGTCGGCCAGGAAGACCATCTCGAGCGTGGTCAGGTCGAAGCCGCCATCGGCCCGGTGCCGGATGCGCATCAGCGTGCCGACCACCAGCGTGAACAGCGGCGTCAGCGTCGTGCCGACCTGGCCGAACTTCGGGCCCTGTAGCCACCACCAGATCAGTCCGTCGTCGGTACGGTAGCGCAGCTTGCGATAGATCCGCAGCCGGTCCGCGGCGCGCGACGGATCGAGCGGCCCGGTGGTCGTCGCATCGGCCGCGGCGACAGCGCCGAGCGCCGTGCCCGCGAACACGGTGCCCGCGGTCCCCTTCAGCCACTCGCGCCGCGTCGTCGACGCGGGTCGATCCCGATGCTGCATGGTGCGTCCTCCCTCCCGTGGAGACGAGACTGTACGCGAGCGCGGCGCGCCTGGCGCACCGGCCCTGCCCGCATGCCGGGCCGCGTCCCGCGGCCGGCCCCCACCGACGCACGATGTGGCAAGGTGCAGCGGCTCAGCCGCGCCGGAGCACGCCATGCCGTCACGCCCGACCCGCCTCGATCGCCGCCAGTTCATCGCCGCCGGGTCCGCGGCGGCCACGCTCGCCGCCGCGCAGTCCGCGGTCCCGATCGCCGCGGCGACCGAGCGCCCCGCGCCGGCGGGGCGCGCCACGCGGGCCGGGACCGGCAGCAGCGCCACCGACACCGACGTGCTGGTGATCGGCGCGGGCCTCTCCGGCTTGCAGGCCGCCTCGCTGCTCGAGGAGAACGGCGCCCGGGTGCAGGTCATCGAGGCTCGCGAACGCGTTGGCGGGCGCGTCTGGACGCTGTTCGACCTGCCGGGCTATCCGGAGGTCGGGGGCAATTCCTTCGGCGCCGCCTATGGCCGGGTGCTCGACCGCGCGCGCCAGCTCGGGCTGCCGCTGCTCGACTACGCGCCGCGCCGTGCGCTCGCCCCGCAGCTCGAGCTGGTGCTCGGCGGCGAGCTCGTGCCGCGGGCACGCTGGAAGGACCATCCGCGCAATCCCTTCCAGGGTCCGCTGCGCGAGCGCATGCCCTGGGAGGTCTCGGGGGCGCTGATCGCCCGCAACAACCCGCTGCAGGCCCCCGAGGACTGGTTGTCGCCCGCGCACGCCGCGCTGGACGTGTCCACGCACGAGTACGCGCGGCGCCTCGGCCTCGACGACGCGGCGGCCTCGCTGGCGTTCTCGGTCAATCCGTACTTCGGCTCCTCCGGGCACGACGTGTCGGCGCTGATGCACCTGTTCAACGACGCCTTCATCAAGGTCTCGATGGCGGTCTCGATGCAGTCGCTGTCGGTGGTCGGCGGCAACGAGAAGCTGCCGCGTGCGATGGCGGCGAAGCTGCGCCGCGAGGTGCACCTGCGCCGCGAGGTCGTGGCGATCGCGGCCGACGACGCCGGCGTCACCGCCACCTGCGCCGACGGCATGCGCTATCGCGCCAAGGCCTGCGTCTGCTCGCTGCCGTTCTCGGTGCTGCGCTCGCTGCACCTCGAGCCGCAGCTGCGCGGCGCGCAGGACGTCGCGGTGAAGACCCTCCCCTACATGGTCAACACGCTGGTGTTCATGGTGCCGACGCGCCGCTTCTGGGAGAGCGACGGACTCGCGCCGACGATGTGGACCGACGGGATCTGCGGCACCGTGATCGGCCAGCGCTTCGGAGACGACCCGAACGAGATCACCGGGTTCGTCGCCAACCCGCGTGGGATCACCGCCACCTGGCTCGACCGGCTGCCGCCCGCCGAGGCACAGGCGCGCGTGCTCGCCGAGATCGAGCGCATCCGGCCGGCCGCGAAGGGCGCGCTGCGGGTCGTGGCGATGCATTCCTGGGCCACCGACCGCCACGCCGCCGGCGACTGGGCGGTCTACCAGCCCGGGCAGGTCACTGCCTTCGGCAACGCCACGGCCTCGGCCACCGGGCGCCTGCATTTCTGCGGCGAGCACACCGCGCGCGGCAATCGCGGCATGGAGGGCGCCTTCGAGTCCGGCGAACGCGCCGCGATCGAGGTGCTGGAGCAGCTCTGAGCGCCGCCGGTGCGCGGCGGCTCAGCGTGCGCCGGCGTCGACGAGCAGCGTCGCGTCGGAGGCCTCGATGATCGACGCCGCGAGCGCCTTCAGCGAGTCCGCCCACTCCCGGCAGTCGCGCGGCGACGCCAGGGTCTCGGGCAGGCAGCGCATGATCACGCAGCCGACGTAGGCGGCGTCGAGCAGCAGCGGCACGCCGAGCCGCGCGCCGGCGTGGCAGGCGGTGGCCGCGGCGTAGTAGCCCTGCCTGCGGATCGTGCGCAGGTCGGCCGCGAGGAAGCCGGCGACGTCGTCCTCCGGCCCCGGGCCCGCGGCCCGCGAGCCGGACCAGGCCGCCTGCAGCGCGCCCGCGGCGCTGCCGACGAGCGGCATCGGTTCACCGGGGACGAAACGGTCGACGGAGATCGGGCTGTCGTGGTCCGTGGACACCCGCACCGTCGGCACGCCGCCGACCGGCGTCACGAGCACCAGCGGCCAGTGGTGCCGGGCCGTCCACTCGCGCAGCCGTGGCCCGGCGACGCCGGACACCCACGGGTCGTCGCGGAAGCCGCGCGACAGCTCGAGCACGCCGGCATCGAGGAAATACTGGTGGCTCGCCGGATCGAGCCGCAGCAGCCCGAGCTCGACCAGCACGCCGAGGATGCGGTGCGTGGTGGAGCGCGTCAGGCGCAGGGCGCGCGCCACCTGGCCGCTGCGGCCGCTGCCGTTGCGGTTCATCCACGCCAGCACCTCGAGGCCGCGCTCCAGCGACTGCAGCCGCTCGACCTGGCGCGCGGTCGCTGGCGAGGACGGTGGCGGACCCATGCACTGATACTATGCGGCGCATGCCGATGCGAGAAGAGGACGACATCCAGAGCCTGCGCTACGGCATCGACGCGCTGCGGCTGCTGAACGGCCGCGAGTCGATCTCGACCGCGGACCTGGTGGCCGCGCTCGGCATCTCGCGCGGCGCCGCTTATCGCGTCGTCAACACCCTGCACGCGCTCGGCTACGTGGCCCGCGCCAGCGAGCGCCGCGGCAGCCGCTATCGCCTCTCGGTGCGCGTGCGGCGCCTCTCCGACGGCTTCGACGGCGACCGCTGGCTGCTGCACGTCGCGCAGCCCCTGATGCTCGAGTTCACCCGCGAGCACGGCTGGCCGCTGACGCTCTCGACCCCCGCCGGTGACCGCTTCTTCGTCCGCTACACGACCGACCATGCCACGCAGCGCGTGCTGCGGCGCTACCGCGCCGGCTTCTACCGCTCGGTGCTGCTCGCCGGCTCCGGCCTGCTCTGCCTCGCGCACCAGCAGGAGCCGGTGCTCTCATCGACGATCCGCGAGCTGCAGCGCGCCCACGACCCGTCGGTGCCGGTGATCCGCGACCCGGACGTGCCCACGGCCGACGACGAGCCGGCGCTGCGTGCCCTGCTCGCACGCATCCGCGAACAGGGCTACGCGCGCTATGGCGAGGCCGGCGACCGCGAGACCACCCTCTCGATCCCGTTGCACCTGTCCGGCCACTTCGTCGGCACGCTCGCGATCCGGGTGATGAACGTCGCGGCGAAGCACGAGCCGAGCCTGCGCGGGCACTTGCAACTGCTGCGCGACATCGGCGCCAGGATCGAGGCAGGTCTCGCCGCAGCGGCGGCGGCGGCGCCCACGACGCCGACGGTGGCGGCGACGGTGGCGGCGGCAGGAGCGCGCAGGGCGCCGGGCGGCTGACGACCCGCAGCACGCTCAGCGCGGTGGCGACCCCCCCGGTGGCGGCGGCGTGCGGCGCGCGCTGCCCGAGACGAAGGTCTGCCGGACCTCGCCGTCGCCGACGCGCTCCTGGTAGTCGCCGCGCGTGTAGAGCGACACCACCCGGCGCCAGAAGCTGACGGCGCCAGGGTTGCGCTGGTACTCGACGATCTCCCACCGCCCCGCGAAGCGGTCGAGGATCAGCGGCACGGCCGCGCGACCGACGCCGAGCCGGCGGAATGGCCGGGCGATGAAGAACTCCGCCATGCGGTAGTCGCTGGGTGGCCGGCCCGGGGCGGGCCCGCCCCGCCCGACCATCGCGAAGCCCGCCGGTGCGCCGGACTTCAGGATGAGCAGCAGGTGCGCGCTGGGGTCGGCGAACCAGCGCGTCAGCTGGTCGGGCTCGGAGTGGCCCACCTCGCCGAGGATCGGGAACACGCCGGTGTTCAGCGGCGCGAGGTCGTCGAGGTAATCGCGGTAGACGCCCTCGATCCAGCGCCGGTCGGCAGGCAGTGCCCGTGCATCGCGGACGCTCACCGTCATCTTCGCGCCTCCCGCGGCCGGTCGCCCGACAGGCCGCCCGGAAAAAACGAAGCCCGGACAGGTGGGGTGACACCGTGCCCGGGCTCGTCTGGAGCCGTCAGGCTCCGGAAGCAGCAATCCTCTCAGGAGAGAATTACTTCTTCTCCTCCATCGCCGGAGCAGCGGCAGCGGCGGCGTCGGTCGCAGCGGCGGCAGCGGCGTCGGCAGCGCCCGCGGCAGCGTCGGTCGCAGCGGCGGCGGCGTCGGTCGCGGCAGCGCCAGCGGCGTCGGCGGCGGCACCGGCGGCCTCGCCAGCGGCGGCAGCGGCATCACCCGCGGCGGCGGCGGCGGCCTCGGCGGCCGGAGCGGCGGCCTCGGGAGCGGCGGCTTCCTGCTTGGCGCAGGCGGTCAGCGCGAGCGCCGCGAGAACGGCGCTGAGGGCGAGCTTGGTCTTCATTTCGGATACCCCAGGATTTAGAGATGCGTTTAGGGAATCAAACAACCTAGCTAGTTTGTCTGGCGACGCGAATCGCGCGCGAATTGTAGTGGCTCCCGGCCTGATTTGAAACCGGTGCGCAGCGGCGTCGCATCGGCACGACAGGTTGCCGCGTGGCCTAGAATCGGGCCAGCACAGGAGGAGCGCCGCCGTGAGCCAGGACGATCCCGCAGCCTCGTTTCCCGCCCACCTCCGCGACATAAGCGGACGCACCGCGGCCGCGCTCGCAGCCTGCCGCTACGACGGCCTGTTGCTGCAGGCCGGCGAGCCGCCGGGGCTGTTCCTCGACGACCAGCATTACCCGTTCCACGCCCATCCGCCGTTCAAGGCCTGGGTGCCACACGCCGACGTCGCGGGATCCTTCGTCTACTTCGAGCCGGGCCGCAAGCCGCGCCTGGTTTTCCATAAGCCCGACGACTATTGGCACCAGAACGCCGATCTGCCGAGCGAGCCCTGGGTCGAGGCCTTCGACGTCGCCGTGGTCGGTTCGCAGGCTGCGGCGCGCGCGGCGCTGCCGGCCTCGCTCGCCCGCGTCGCCTATGTCGGCCAGCCGTTTCCGGAGCTGCTCTCCTGGGGGCTGGGCGCACTGAATCCCGAGCACCTGCGCCATCGCCTCGACTACGAGCGTGCCCGCAAGACACCGTGGGAGGTCGCCTGCCTGCGCGAGGCGAACGCCATCGGCGCACGCGGCCACCGGGCCGCGGAAGCCGCGTTTCGCGCCGGCGGCTCCGAGTTCGACATCCACCAGGCCTTCCTCGCCGCCTGCGGCCAGCGCGAGCAGGAGCTGCCCTACAACGCGATCGTCGCACTGAACGAGGCCGGCGCCACGCTGCACTACCAGCACCTGCGACGGCGCGCCCCCGGGCCCTTGCGCTCGCTGCTGATCGACGCGGGCGCCAGCTGGCGCGGCTACGGCAGCGACATCACCCGGACCTGGTCGCACGCCGACCCGGACTTCGCCGCGCTCGTGGCGGCGATGGACCGCCTGCAGCAGGGCCTGTGCGCCGAGGTGCGCCCCGGGGTCGACTGGCGCGCCATCCACCTGCTCGCGGTCGAGCGCATCGCCGTGCTGCTGGTGGAAGCCGGCCTGCTGCGCTGCACGCCTGCGGCGGCGGTCGAGTCGGGGCTCGCGGCGCGGTTCTTCCCGCACGGCATCGGGCACCTGCTGGGCCTGCAGGTGCACGACGTCGGGGGTACCCAGGCCGGGCCCGACGGTGGCGAGATCCCGCGCCCGCCGGGCCATCCTGCGCTGCGCCTGACCCGCGTGCTCGAGCCGGGCTTCGTGGTCACTATGGAGCCCGGGGTCTACTTCATCGACGCACTGCTCGCGCCGCTGCGCCAGGGTCCCGACGCTGCGCGCGTCGACTGGTCGCGCGTCGAGGCGCTGAAGCCCTTCGGCGGGATCCGCATCGAGGACGACCTGGTGGTCACCCCCAACGGCTGCGACAACCTGACGCGCGCCGCCTTCGCCACGCTGCAGTGACCGACCGGGCCCGCCGCCCGGCCCGTCAGCGCTGCTGCGCCTTCAGCAGGTCGCGGATCTCGGCGAGCAGCACCTCGTTCGCCGGCGGCGGCGGGGCCGCGGCCGCGGCGGGCACCGGGGGCTGCTTCAGCTTGTTGATGCCCTTGAGCGCCATGAACAGCACCAGCGCGATGATCAGGAAGTCGAACACCGTCTGGAGGAAGGCGCCCCACTTCAGGATGACCTCGGTCTTGCCGTCGGCGCCGAGGCCGAGGCTCGTGCCCAGGTCGCTGAAATTGACGCCACCGATCGCCTTGCCGAGCGGCGGCATCACCACGTCGCCGACGAACGACGAGACGATCTTGCCGAAGGCGCCGCCGACGATGATGCCCACCGCCATGTCGACGACGTTGCCCTTCATCGCGAATTCCTTGAACTCGGATGCGATACCCATGATTGCGCCCTCCTCCGGGTCGTGATCGGCCTGCCGGCCGTTGTTGCTTTTCGATGCGGACGGGCGCGAAGCGAAGGCGCCGTCCGCGGGGAAGGTACGTCAGGGCAGGGGAAACCCGCAAACGAAAAAAAGGCCGGCGGCCCGGTGGCACGCCGGCCTCTCGCCGGGCAGGCTACGCGGCCCCGGATCGGGGCCTCGTGCACGGCTCAGGCCGCTGCGGCCTTCCTGCGGCGCGGCTTGGCCGCCGCCTCGCCCTCGCCGGCACCCTCGGCCGGCTTGGCAGCCTTGCGGCGTGGCTTCTTGGCGGGCTTCTCGTCGGCCGACGGCGCCTCGGCCGAGGCCGCGCGGTCGACCAGCTGCATCAGCGCCATCGGCGCCGAGTCGCCGGGCCGCGGCATCATCTTCAGGATGCGCGTGTAGCCGCCGGCGCGCGCCTTGAAGCGCGGACCGAGGTCGGTGAAGAGCTTCTCGACCACGCCCGCATCGCGCAACCGCGAGAACGCCAGGCGGCGCCGCGCATCCGTGTCGGTCTTGCCCAGGGTGATCAGCGGCTCGACGACGCGCCGCAACTCCTTCGCCTTCGGCAGCGTGGTGCGGATGGTCTCGTGGCGCAGCAGCGAGACGCTCATGTTGCGCAGCAGCGCGTGGCGATGCGGGGCATTGCGCGAGAGCTGACGCCCGGAAAGTCTGTGACGCATAAGAAACCTCGATTCGAACGATGACGCCGGTGCCCTCCAGTAGGTGCCGGCGGGCGCAGGCGCGGCAGCCGCGCGTGGCCTACATCAGCCCGCTGCTGCGCTCTTCCTCGTGACGCAGGCCTGCCGGCGGCCAGCCATCCAGGCGCATGCCCAGCATCAGGCCGTGGCTCTGCAGCACTTCCTTGATCTCGGTGAGCGACTTCTTGCCGAGGTTCGGGGTGCGCAGCAGCTCGACCTCGGTGCGCTCGCAGCAGGATCGGGTCGAACTGCATCGCCTCGGTCTTCTGGCCGGCCTCTTCCTCGCCCTGCAGGTCGACGAACACCGACAGCTGGTCCTTGAGGATGGAGCCCGCGCGGCGGATCGCCTCTTCCGAGTCGATCGTGCCGTTGGTCTCGATGTCGAGGATCAGCTTGTCGAGGTCGGTGCGCTGCTCGACGCGCGCGGCGTCGACGGAATAGGTGACGCGGCGGATCGGGCTGAAAGACGCATCGAGCTGCAGGCGCCCGATCGGGCGGGTCTGCTCCTCGAACGCGGCGCGCTGCGAGGCCGGGCGGTAGCCACGGCCGCGCTCGACGCGCAGCACCATGTTCAGCTCGCCGGCCTTGGTGAGGTTCGCGATCACCAGCTCCGGGTTCACGACCTCGACGTCGTGGTCGGTCTGGATGTCGCCGGCGGTGACCGGGCCCGGGCCCTTCTTGGAGAGCCGCAGCTCGGCCGAGTCGCGGCTGTGCATGCGGATCGCCACCTGCTTGAGGTTCAGCAGGATGTCGACCACGTCCTCCTGCACGCCCTCGATGCTGGTGTACTCGTGCAGCACGCCATCGATCTCGGCCTCGGTGATCGCCGCACCGGGCATCGAGGAGAGCAGCACGCGGCGCAGCGCGTTGCCGAGGGTGTGCCCGAAGCCACGCTCGAACGGCTCGATGACCACGCGCGCCTGGCGGGGCGCGACCGGGGTCACCTTCACCACGCGGGGCTTGAGGAACTCCGTGACTGATCCTTGCATGTGCGTTTCCTCTGAATCTCATCTCGGCCCGGCAAGCGGCCGGACCGTCGTATCTGCTGCCCTTTCCGGGCCTGCCCTGCCACGCACCACGCCGCCGCCGGCGCCCGCGAGGGCAAGGTTGCCTGGCACCGCCGCCCTCGCGGGAGGCGCTGCCGGCGCGGGATTACTTCGAGTAGAGCTCGACGACCAGGTTCTCGTTGATGTCGGGCAGGATGTCGTCGCGGGCCGGGACCTGCTTGAACACGCCCTTGAAGTCCTTGTCGTTGACCTCG
>JALORN010000061.1 GCA_025458905.1 Steroidobacteraceae bacterium | reverse complement strand
GCTCGATGCCGTCGCCGAGCGCGGCGAGCCGGTGCGCCGCGGCGGCGATCGCCGCATCGAGGGTCGTGTGTCGCGTCATCTTGCGTTCCCGTGCCGCCGCGCGGCGCGCCTAGTCTGCCAGCACCGGCGGTCTGCTACATTGGCCGCCGGTCCCGAGGTGTGCATGTCCGCGACGATCCTGCCGTTCGAGCGTCCCAAGTCCATAGGCGAAGTGCTCGACGCCGGCATCGCGCTGTTCAAGGCCTCGCTGGTGCGCTGCCTGCCGCTCTCGCTGGTGGCGGTGGTGGTGGGTCAGTTGCCGTCGGTGGTGGCGATGGCCCGGGGCCGCACGCCGTCGCTGTCGGACATCGGGGCGGCCGAGGCCGTGCTGGTGCTGCTCGCGGGCCTCGCGAACGTGCTGATCTGGGGCGCGATCCTGCTGCGCCAGCAGGCGATCGGCCATGGCCGCCGCTCCTCGCTCGGTGCCGACCTCGGCCGGCCGCTCGCACTGCTGTTGCCGTCGCTGGCAATGGCCGTGGTCGGCGGCCTGCTGGTGGCCGCTGGCCTGGTCGCGCTGCTGGTGCCGGGCCTCTACCTGATGGTGGCGCTGGTGTTCGCCTATCCGGCGATGCTGATCGACGGCGAGTCGGTGGCCGGCTCGCTGCGTGCCAGCCTGCGG
The DNA here is from genome assembly GCA_025458905.1 of Steroidobacteraceae bacterium. Taxonomy (GTDB): domain Bacteria; phylum Pseudomonadota; class Gammaproteobacteria; order Steroidobacterales; family Steroidobacteraceae; genus UBA964. The sequence continues at coordinate 27,209 of JALORN010000061.1, read as the reverse complement.
CTGGTCCGCGGCAACTGGTGGCGCACCGCGGCCATCATCACGGTCGCGCTGTTCGCGATCCTGGTGTTCTACTCGATCGGCACGCTCACTGGCCTGGTCATCGTGCAGGTCACCGGCGGCGGCGACGTGGGCAGCGTGTTCCTCGCCACCTCGATCGTCAGCGCGCTGGTCGGCGCGCTGTTCACGCCGTTCATGTGCGCGCTGTCGCTGGCGCAGTACGCCGACCTGAAGCTGCGCCGTGCGGGCGAGGACCTCGCGCGCCGCATCGAGGCGCTGCCCGGGGCCTGACGTGCGCGCCGCCGCGGTCGCGATCCTGTGCCTGCTCGGCGGCGCCGCCGCCGCCGCGACCGCGCCGGCCGACCCGCGCCTGGCGATCGCCGCGCTCGACGCCTGCCTGCCGCGACTCGATCCCGAGCTCGACGTCGGGATCGCGCGCATCGAGGCCCGCTGCCCCGGTCTCGCCGCGGCGCTCGAGGCGAGCAGCGTCGCGGCGACCCTGCCGGCGGACTGGCGCAGGCCGGGCGGCGACCTTTCGGCGGGCGGGTTGCGACTGCTGCGGGGGCTGCTCGCCCCGCGGGCCGTCGCCGTCGCCGCGCGGCCGCGGCCCGACGCCACCGCGCTCGCCGCGCTGCTCGAGGCGGCACGCGCCGAGGCTGCGCCGGCCGGACCCTGGACGCGCTTCACGCGCTGGCTGCGTGCCCGCATCGAGGAGGCGGCGTCGGGTGCGGGCGAGCCGGGTGCCTGGACGCGCTGGCTCCAGGGGCGCTCGGCCCCGGCCCGGTTCTGGACCGTGCTCGGCTACCTCGCGCTGCTCGGGCTGGTCGGCTTCGTCGCCTGGGTCGTGCGCGCCGAGCTGCGCGCCGCCGGCTGGCGCCTGCGGCGCGCGCCCGTCGCAGGTTCGGCCGGCCCATCCGGTGCCGTCGGCCAGGCCGAACCGGCACTCGCGCAGGTCGCCGTGGCGGATCGACCGGCCTGGCTGCTGCGCCGGCTGGCTCGCCGGCTGCAGGCCCTCGGGCGGTTGCCGCCCACCGGCGCACTGACCGCCCGCGAGCTCGCGCGCCTCGCGCGGCTCGACGATGCGGCGGATCGCGAGTCGCTGCGCGGGATCGCGCTCGCCGCGGAGCGCGTGCGCTACGGCGCGGCGCCACCGCGGCCGGCGGAGCTCGAGCCGGCGATCGACGCCGCGCAGGCGCTGCTCGCGCGCCTGGAGCGTCCGCCGGCCGGGGCGCGGGCGGCAGCATGAGCGAACGCGGCACCACCGCGCTGCTGGCGCTCGGCGCACTGCTGCTGTTCTTCGTGCTGATGTTCGGCGGCCGCGCCGGCAGCGACGTCGGCGAGACGCCGCGTCCGTCCAGCGTCGAGCCGTCGGCCAACGGCCATGCCCTCGCGCGGCGCTGGCTCGAGTCGCAGGGCGTGCGCGTGCTGTCGCTGCGCGAGCCTTTCGGTGCGCTGGCCCGGCTCGCGCCGCCAGGCGCCGGCCGCAGCAGCCTGCTGGTGCTGACCCTGCCCGGCACCGGGCCGGTGCAGACCAGCGAGCTGGTGCCGCTCGATCGCTGGCTGCGTGCCGGCAACACGCTGCTGGTGCTGGCTGCGCTCGCCGACGCGCCCGACTGGTCGAGGGGCACCGCCGGCGCCGATGCCTTCGACCTGAAGGCCGTGACCGGCCTCGAGTTCGAGCTGCTCGAGGGGCGCGCCGGCCGCGCGGTCCCGGCCCGCGAGCCCGGCGTGCTGCTGCCGGCGCCGCGCCGCGAGTCGGCCCGCGCCGTGCCCGGCGTGCCCCTGCTGGAGGGGGTCGCGACGCTCGCCGGCGAGTCCGACTACGAACGCAGCACGTGGGCGGTGCGGCTGCCCTACGACGGCATCGTCCTGGAGCTCGCCCGCGACGCTGCCTCGGGTGCAGGCGTGCTGTGGAGCCGGCCGATCGGGCGTGGCCGCATCGTCGTCAGCGGCTATGGCACGCTGCTGACGAACCGCGCCATCGGCCGCGGGGACAACGGCCGGCTGCTGGCGAACCTCGTGGCCGCGTCGGTCGGCCCCGAGGGCGCCGTGCTGTTCGACGACGGTCACCAGGGGCTCGCGCCCACCTACGATCCCGTGCAGTTGTTCGGCGACCGGCGGCTGCACGTGACCTTCGGCACGCTGCTCGCGCTGTGGCTGCTGTGGGTGCTGGGCGCGACGCGGCTGCGCACCCCGCGGTTCGCCGAGCCGGCGCCTCGTCCCGGCGAGCTGCTGCGCGCCGCCGGTGGGTTCTTCTCGCGCGTGCTGCCGCCTGCGGCGGCGGCGGCACGCCTCTGCGAGCACTTCTTCGCGCAGCTGCCATCCGGCCGCGGTTCCCGGCACGGCCGCGACGCCGCGCCGCCCTGGGAGTGGCTCGCGCGCCAGCCGGGCATCGATCCGTCCGACCTGCGCCAGTTGCGCGACTGGCATGCGGCGGCGGCGCGCGGCCGCCCGGTGCCCCTCGGAAAGCTGCACAATCTGCTGCGCAGGATGCAGCAGGGACTGGCATGACGGGCGAAGTCGGCGAACTGGAGGCGGCGCTGCGCCGCGAGCTGGGCAAGGTCGTGGTCGGCGGCGAGCCGACGGTGCGGGCGCTGACCATCGCGCTCGTGGCGCGCGGCCACGTGCTGCTGCAGGGCGCGCCCGGCCTCGGCAAGACGCTGCTCGCCAAGACCTTCGCCGCGGCCACCGGCGGCGAGTTCCAGCGCATCCAGGGGACCGCCGACCTGATGCCGGCCGACATCATCGGCGTGCACGTCTACGACGAGTCGGCGCGTCGCTTCGCGTTCCGCCCGGGCCCGCTGTTCGCCACCGTGGTGCTGGTCGACGAGATCAACCGCGCCGGCCCGAAGACTCAGTCGGCGCTGCTCGAGGCGATGGAGGAGCGGCAGGTCAGCGCCGAGCGCGAGGTGTTCCGGTTGCCGGACGAGTTCCTCGTGGTGGCCACCCAGAACCCGCGTGAGTTCGAAGGCACCTATCCGCTGCCCGAGTCGCAGCTCGACCGCTTCATGCTGCGCGTCGACGTCGACTATCCGCCGCGCGCGGCCGAGGCCGAGGTGCTGCGCCGCTACGGGGCGAGCTTCGAGGGCACGGGCGGCGCGGTCGCGCGCGCCGAGCCGGTGGCCCGCGGTCTGCTGCAGGCGGCGCGCGCCGCCGCCGCCGCGCTGCACGTGTCGGAGGCGCTCGCGGCCTACGTGCTCGACCTGGCGGCCGCCTCGCGCCAGGACCCGCGCGTGGTGCTCGGCCTGTCGACGCGCGGCGTGCTGGCGCTGCTGCGTGCCGCGCGGGTCGTCGCCGGGCTGCGCGGCGCGAGCTTCGTCGCGCCCGACGACGTCAAGGAGGTCGCGCCGTGGACCGTCGCCCACCGGCTGATGCTCGCGCCGGAAGCGACGCTCGAGGGCGTCACCGACACGGACGTGGTGCGCGGCCTGCTGGAGCGCATCCCGGTGCCGCGCTGAGGCGCGCGCCGCCGCGATGAACCTCGCGCCGCGCTCGCTGCTGCTGGTGCTGCTCGCGGCGCTGCTGGCGCTCGCCGGCCTCTGGAGCGGCGAGGCGCTCTTGCGCGCTGCCTGGCCGCTGCCGCTCGCGCTGCTGCTCGCCGGCCTCGGCTGGGAGGCGGCGGTGCGCCGCCGCCACTTGCCGCGCGCGAACCTCGCGCTGCCGGGCCGCCTCTACCTCGGCCGCGAGTCGCGCACCGTCCTGTGCCTCGAGCACGACGGGCACCGCGCGCAGTCCATCGAGTACGCGCCGGCCGTGCCGGCCGCATTCCGGCCACTGGGCGAGCCGCGCCGCGTGCAGGTCGCGGCGGGCGTGGCCGCGGAAGAAGTGCTCGACCTGCTGCCGCGCCGGCTCGGCGAGCACGACTGGCCGGCCTGGCCGGCGCGCCGCCTCGGCCGCTTCGGGCTGGCTTGGTGGTCGCTGCGGCTGCAGCCGGCGGCCCGCTGCCGCATCGCGCCGGACACCTCGCGGGTCGCGACCCGGCGTGCCGCCGGCACGACCCGCGGGATGCGCGCGCGGCGCGTCGCCGGCGCCGGCTCCGAGCTGCGCCAGTTGCGCGCCTACGCGCCCGGCGACCCGCTGTCGCGGATCGACTGGAAGACGACGGCGCGCGCCGGCGAGCTGGTGACCCGCGAGTTCTCGGAGGACCAGCACCTCGACGTGCTGGTCATGCTCGATGCCGGGCGGTTGTCGCGGGTGGGCGCCGGCGAACTCGATCGCCTCGGCCTGTTCGCCAACGTCGCGGCGCGCTTCGCCGAGGCGGCCGTGCTGCGCGACGACCGCGTCGGCCTGCTCGCCTTCGCCGATGCGCCGATGGTGGCCTGCGCCCCGCAGCGCGGCCTGCGCGCGGTGCTGCAGGTGCGCGAGCGCCTCGCGACGCTCGCCGGCCGCGGCGCCGAGTCGGACCCGGTCGCCGCCGCGCTCGCGGCCCGCCGCCTGCTGCAGCATCGCGGCCTCGTCGTGCTCCTGACCGACGTCGAGGATGCTGCGCTGCACCCGCTGCTGGCGCGCGCCGTGCGCCTGCTGTCGCCGCCGCACCTCGCGCTGGTGGCGAGCGTCCGCAACGCCGACACCGCGGCACTCGCACACCGCGAGGCGCGCGACGACGACGACGCCTGGGTCGCGCTCGCGGCGCGCGAGCACGAGGCACGCGCGCGCCGGCAGGCCGCACTGCTGCGCCGGCTCGGCGCACCGGTGGTGCTCGCCGCCGAGGCGAACCTCGAGTCGGCCGTGCTGGACGCCTACGAGTCGCTGCGGCGCCGGCGGCGCGTCTGAGCGTTCAGCTGCCGCGTGCCGGTCGCGAACCGCCGAGCAGCCAGCCGCGCAGCAACGCGACCATCAGCGCGAAGTAGCCGAAGCCGACCACGAGGCGCGTCGGCAGCGGCATCTGCGGATCGGGCGACACGTAGCCCTCGATCTGCGCCGCGCGGCGGCGGCGAACGAGGCGGCGCGCGACGGCAGCGACGGGCGCGCGATCGCGTCGCCGACCGCCGCACCGGCGGCGCCTGCGAGGCAGATGCAGGACAGCTCCACCACGCCATGTGCCACGACGAACTCGAACAGCCGGCCGTCGAGCCCGTGCTGTGCGGTGAACGCGAACACCCCGCCCAGCATCAGGCCGTTGAGGCCGATGATGTACAGGGTGCCGAGCCCGAACAGGAAGCCGAGCACCCAGGCGAACAGCGCCACGACGACGTTGTTGGTCAGGATCTGCACCGACAGCACCGAGGAAGGCATCACGTTCAGCAGGCTGTCGGTCCAGAGCTCGCCGCGCTCGACCGTGGCGATCATCTCCTCCGAGGCGAACAGCGGCACCAGCCCGGGATGCGCGGCGACGAGCCAGGCGCCGGCGAGCGTCGCGGCGACGAACAGCACGGTGACCCAGGCGAGGTAGGGGCGCAGCCAGCGCATCGTGCCCGGCAGCTCGTCGCGCAGCATGTGCCGCAGTGCGCCGAGCGGTCGCAGCGCCGGGCGGTGGATCTCGGCGTGCAGGCGCGCGTAGGTGTCCTCGAGGAAGTCGCGGGCGCGGCTGCGCGGCGCGAGGCGGCGCGCGATCGACAGGTCGCGGGCGACGGCGCCGTAGGCCTCGAGGGCCTGCGCGGCCTCGTCGACTCCCGCTGCGCGCCCGCGCTGCAGTCGTCCGGCGAGCGCGCGCGCCTCCTGCCAGGCGCCGGCACGCGACAGCAGTTCCGCGAGCCGCGCCGCCTCGGCGTCCGCGCCGCTGCGCGCCGCGGGCGTCCTCATGCGGGAGGCCCCGCGCCCGCGGCGGCGCGCGACTCGAGGCTGCGGCGCAGCGTCGCGTCGTCCTCCCCGGCGAGCTGCTGCGGCGCGCCGCCCAGGCGCCCGAGGAGCTCGCGTGCCAGCGCGCCGCGTGCGGCCGGCGCGAGCTGGTCCCAGCGTGCCAGCAGCTCCTCGACGAGCTCGACGCGTGCCAGCGTCGCGCCGAGGCCCTCCGGCGGCGCGGCGAGCCGCGCCGCCGGCGCCGCGCCGGTTGCGCCCGGCGATGCGGCAGCCGGCAGGTCGCGCAGTGGCGGCATGCGCTCGCGTTCGTAGACCAGCAGCGTGCCGGCCGCGAGGTCGCCGATCCGCACGTGCCGGCGCGTCACCAGCGCCGCGACCAGGCCGACGCAGTACATCGCCGGGAAGCTGTCGACCAGCCGGAACACGTTGCGGACCAGCAGCGCGCCCGGGCCCGGTGCGCTGCCGTCGTGGGTCACGATCCGCAGGCCCGCGATGCGCTTGCCCGGCGTCCGGCCGCGCAGCACGATCTCGAGCACCGGGTGGTACAGGAAATACAGGCCGGCCGACGGCACGACGACGCCCAGGAACCAGGACGGCCCGGGGTCGAAGGGCACTTCGAGCGCGGGCGCGCCGCGGGTCGCCCAGGCGTGCAGCAGCGCACCGGCCCCGAACCAGGCGAGCGCCAGCGCGACGCGGATGTGCCAGTCGATCACGAACGCATACGCGCGGCCGCCGGCGCCCGCGACCGGCAGCGCGACCTCCACCCCGGTCGCGCTGTCGATCACCAGCTCGGGTGCGCCGGTCATGCCTCCTCGGCGAGCATCTCCGCCTGATGCTCCTGCAGCAGTGGTTCGATCACGTCGTCGAGGTCGCCGTCCATCACGGCGTCGAGCCGGTAGATCGTCAGCTCGATGCGGTGGTCGGTGACGCGGCCCTGCGGGAAATTGTAGGTGCGGATGCGCTCGGAGCGGTCGCCGGTGCCGACCTGCAGCCGGCGCGAACGGGCCTGCGCGGCGTCGCGCTTCTCCTGTTCCGCGGCCCGCAGCTTGGCCTTCAGCAGCGCCATCGCCCGCGAGCGGTTCTTGTGCTGCGAGCGCTCGTCCTGGCACTCGACCACGATCCCGCTCGGCAGGTGGGTGATGCGCACCGCCGAGTCGGTCTTGTTGACGTGCTGGCCGCCGGCGCCGGAGGCGCGGAAGGTGTCGATGCGCAGCTCGGCCGGGTTCAGCTCCACGTCCTCGACCTCGTCGAGCTCGGGCAGGATCGCCACCGTGCACGCCGAGGTGTGGATGCGGCCCTGCGCCTCGGTGGCCGGCACGCGCTGCACGCGGTGCACGCCCGACTCGAACTTGAGCCGCGAGAAGGCGCCGGCACCGACCACCCGCGCGATCACCTCGCGGTAGCCGCCGTGCTCGCCGTGGCTCTCGCCCAGGGTCTCGACCTGCCAGCCGCGGCGCTCCGCGTAGCGCGCATACATGCGATACAGGTCGCCCGCGAAGATCGCCGCCTCGTCGCCGCCGGTGCCGGCACGGATCTCGAGGAAGATGTTGCGCGCGTCGCGCGCGTCGGCCGGCACCAGCATGCGCCGCAGGTCCAGCTCCAGGCGTTGCAGGTCGCCCTCGAGGCGCAGCGACTCCTCGGCGCCGAGCTCGCGCATGCCCGGGTCGGCGTCGTCGGCGAGCTGCCGGGCCGCGTCCAGCTCCCGCTCGGCGTCGCGGTAGCGACCGAAGGCCGCGGCGAGCGGCCCGAGGCGGGCGTACTCCATCGAGAGCTCGCGGAACTGGCGCGAGCCGCCGTCCATCGCCGGGTCGGCCAGCATTTGGCCGACCTCCTCGAAGCGGTCGGTCTGTTTCTCGAGGCGTCGGCGGATCGAGGGCTTCATCGGGATGGACGTGGCGGCGGGCGGGGAGTGGCAACGGCCGGCCGCGGGGCGTGGGCGGCAGCCGGCGGATTCTCGGGGCCGGGCGCGGGCGTGACAAGCTCGGGACAGGGCATTCCGCTATAGTCGTCGGATGAATCGCCGGCATACCTGGTCCGTCCCGCTCCTGCTGCTCGCCTTCGCCGCGGGCCTCGCCGGTGCGCTCGAACCCGAGCCGCGCGGCGGCACTGCCACCCGCAACGCCGACGTGCTGGCCGCCGAGCTCGCGCGCGAGCGCGGCGATTGCCGCGGGTCGGCCGAGGCCTACGTCAAGGCGTCGCGCGCCACGCGCGACCCGCGCATCGCGCGCCGCGCCACCGACGTCGCGCTCGAGTGCGCGCACCTGCCGGCGGCCTGGCAGGCCGCCTCGCGCTGGCGCGAGCTCGACCCGGAGAACGTCGACGCGCTGCGTGCCGCCGGGCTGGTGGCGCTCGAGCTGTGGCGCATCGACGAGGCCCGCGCCCTGTTCCGCGACCTGCTCGCCAAGCCCGACGTCGAGCCGGACCGCGCGCTCGGCGAGCTGCTGCCGCTGGTCGCCGAGGGCGACCACGTGCACGCCGCCTGGCTCGCCTTCGGCGGCATCGTCGACCGCCGCGCCGTCTCCGCCGACACGCTGCTCGCGCTGGCGCGGCTCGCCGCCGCGGCCGACGACTTCGGCGGTGCGCGCCAGGTGCTCGGCCAGCTGCCGGCCGGCGAGCTGCAACCCGGCACGGCTGCCGCGGTCGCACGGCTCCGGGCACGGCTCGCCGCCGCCGAGGGGGAGCCGGGGGCCGAGGCCGCCCTCGAGTCCGCGCGCCAGGCGGCCCGTGCCGACCCCGGTGAGCACGCGTTCGCGGTCGCCGAGACGCTGGTCGACCTGGACCGCGCCGAGGAGGCGCATCGCGAGCTCGAACGGCTGCAGGGCGACCCCGCGAATGCCGCCGAGGCCGGCCGGCGGCTCGCGCTGCTGGCGCTCGGCTCGGGCGACTTCGCCGAGGCCCAGCAGCGCTTCGGCGCGCGCCTGCAGCAGGGCGAGGGTGCCGCCGAGGCGCTGTTCTACCTCGGCGTGATCGCCGAGCGCCGCGGCAGCAAGGACCTCGCGCTGCAGAGCTACCAGCGCCTGGCGGAAGCGGGCGCCGGCCTGCTGCCGCGGGCCCGGGCCGCGTCGCTGCTGATCGAGCGCGGCGAGCGTGCCCGCGCGCTGGCGCTGCTCGATGAGTTCGGCAAGTCCAACCGCGATGCGGCGATCGACGTCGCGGTCGCGCGCGGCCAGCTGCTCGCCGACGCCGACGACTTCGACGCCGCCCTCGGCGCGATCTCCGAGGCGCTCGCGCGCCACCCCGAGCACCCGAACCTGCTCTACCAGCGCGCCATGCTGCTCGAGCGTGCCGGCCGCACGCGCGAGGCCGTGAAGGCGTTCGAGGCGCTGCTCAAGGCGCGCCCCGAGGACGCCACCGTGCAGAACGCGCTCGGCTACACGCTGGCCGACCGCCGCCAGCAGCTGGCGCGAGCCGAGCAGCTGATCCGCAAGGCCGTCGCGGCGCGGCCCGACAACGCCGCCTTCCTCGACAGCCTCGGCTGGGTGCTGTACCGCCGCGGCGACGCGCGCGCAGCGACCCCGTTGCTCGAGCGGGCCTGGCGCCTGTCGCAGGAAGCCGAGATCGCGGCCCACTGGGGTGAGGTGCTGTGGGTGAGCGGTTCGCAGTCCGAGGCGCGCACCGTCTGGGCGCGCGCACTGGCGCGGGCCCCCGATTCGGCGCCGCTGCGCGCGACCATCGAGCGCTTCACGGGCAAGCCGGTTCCTGCCGCCACCGTCGCCCCCGTCGCCGCGCCGGCGCAGTGACCGCGGTCACGACCGGCGGCGCGACGCGCGTCGTCGCGGCGGTGCGCCCGAGGTCCGGCCGCCGCGCCGCGCACGCCGGTGCCGCGCTGCTCGTGGCCTCCCTCGCCGCCTGCGCCAGCCTGCCCCCCGCCCGCACGCCCGCGCCACCGCCCGGCTCCGCGGTCACGTCCGACTGGCCGAGCCGTCGCGCGGCGCTGCAGGCGCTGCCGCGCTTCGAGCTGAAGGGACGGATCGCCGTGGCCGCGGGCGAGGAGGGCTTCTCCGCGGGCGTCCGCTGGCAGGAGCGCCAGGGTGACGCCCTGATCGAACTCGACGGGCCCTTCGGGGTCGGCGGCCTGCGGCTGCAGGCCCGGGGCGACGCGCTGGAGCTGACCACCGCCCGGGGCGAGCGCCTGGACGGGGCAGCGGCGCGTGCCGAGCTCGAACGCCGGCTCGGCTTCCCGCTGCCGGTTGCCGCCTTGCGCTACTGGATCCGCGGCGTACCCGACCCGGCGAGTGATGCCGCGGAGCGTCTCGCGCCCGATGCTCCCCGGCTCGAGGGGCTGGAGCAGGGCGGCTGGCGCGTCGACTACCCCGCCTACGTGGCCGTCGGGCCCGTCGGCGAGCTGCCCCGGCGCGTCACCGTCAGCCGCGAGTCGACCCGGGTGCGCATGGTGATCGAGGACTGGATCGCGGGGGAGGCCCGGTGAACGGGGCAGCGCCACGACCCAGGGGCCGCTGGTGGCCAGCGCCCGCCAAGCTGAACCTCTTCCTGCACGTGACGGGCCGGCGGGACGATGGCTATCATCTCCTGCAAACAATATTTCAGATCATAGACTTATGCGATGAACTTCAGTTCGAAGTTCATGAGATGGGGGCCGTGCGGCGCCTCGACGACGACGGCACGCGGCCGCCGCCCGGGGTCGAGCCTGACGCGGACCTGTGTGTCCGTGCCGCCCGCGCCCTGCAGGCTGCAGCCGGCGTCCGGGATGGTGTCGACATCCGCGTCCGCAAGCGCATCCCGCTCGGGGGCGGCCTGGGAGGTGGCAGTTCCGACGCCGCCACCACGCTGCTGGTGCTGAACCGCCTCTGGGGCTGCGGGCTGGATATCGATGATCTTTCGAGGATTGGTCTGCAACTGGGCGCCGATGTTCCAGTTTTCGTCGCCGGGCATTCAGCCTGGGCGGACGGCGTCGGCGAACGGCTCACGCCCCTGGCGCTGCCGGAACGCTGGTTCCTGCTGGTCCATCCAGGGGTCGCCGTGCCGACGCGCGACGTGTTCCAGGCGCCTGAATTGACACGAAATTCCCCCGTCATCACAATACGCGCCCCCTCGGGTCCGGCGGGCCGGAACGACTGCGAGCCGGTGGTCCGCTCGCGTTTCCCTGCCGTGGCCGACGCCCTCGACTGGCTGGCACGTTTCGCGCCGGCGCGGCTGACCGGCACCGGGGCCTGCATCTTCGCCGAGTTCGACTCGCCCGCCGCGGCCGAGCGGATCGCGGCGCAGGTGCCGGATCGCTGGCGCGCCTGGGTCGCCAGGGGGCTGCCGTCCTCGCCGCTGGTGCCGCTGCTCGCGGCGCCGGGCGCGGTCGGCCCGGGATACTAGAAGACGAGACGACGGTTTCGAGGCACCGCAACGACTGCTGGGGTGTCGCCAAGTGGTAAGGCAGCGGGTTTTGATCCCGCCATTCGGAGGTTCGAATCCTTCCACCCCAGCCACTTCGCTTCTGCCGCAGCGTGCCGTTTACGACCGGAAGGTGAGAGCGTGGACAGTCAGACCTTGGCGCTGTTTGCCGGCAATGCGAACCCGGCGCTCGCGCAGGACATCGCCCGCCACCTGATGGTGCCGCTCGGGCGCGCCTACGTCGGCCGCTTCAGCGACGGCGAGGTGAACCTCGAGCTGATGGAGAACGTCCGTGGCCGCGACGTCTTCATCGTCCAGCCGACCTGCCCGCCGGTGAACGACAACCTGATGGAACTGCTCATCATGTCGGATGCCTGCCGCCGGGCCTCCGCACGCAGCGTCACCGCGGTCGTGCCGTACTTCGGCTACTCGCGCCAGGACCGCCGCCCGCGCGCCACCCGCTCGGCTATCTCCGCGAAGCTGGTCGCCAACATGATGACCGGCGCCGGCATCAGCCGCGTGCTCACGGTCGACCTGCACGCCGACCAGATCCAGGGCTTCTTCGACATCCCGGTCGACAACGTGTATGCCTCGCCGGTGCTGCTCGGCGACGCCTGGAAGCAGCGCTACGACGGCATGATCGTGGTCTCGCCCGACGTCGGCGGCGTGGTGCGCGCCCGGGCGCTCGCCAAGCGCCTCGACGACGTCGAGCTCGCGATCATCGACAAGCGCCGCCCGCGCCCGAACGAGTCGAAGGTGATGAACATCATCGGCGAGGTGCGGGGCAAGACCTGCATCCTGATCGACGACATGGTCGACACCGCCGGCACGCTGTGCATCGCGGCGCAGGCGCTCAAGGACGAGGGCGCGGTCCGCGTCGTCGCCTACATCACCCACCCGATCCTCTCCGGCAAGGCCGTCGAGCGGATCTCCCATTCCGCGCTGGACGAGCTGGTCGTCACCGACTCGATCGCCCTGTCCGACGCGGCCAGGAAGTGCGGGCGGATCCGTCAGCTGTCCGTGGCGGCCCTGCTCGGCGAGACGATACGGCGGATCAGGGACGAGGAGTCCGTGAGCTCGCTGTACGTCGACTGACCGCCGCCCTGGTCGCGGGGCGGCGAATTCCAAAACCTCCGGAGTCCATCATGAAAATTTCGTTCGAACTCGGCGCGGAGTTCCGCAACGACGAAGGCAAGGGTGCGAGCCGCCGCCTGCGTCGCAAGGGAGCCGTCCCCGCCATCCTCTACGGCGGCAAGCGCGAGCCGCGCAAGCTGTCCCTCAACCACGAGAAGCTGGTCACGCTGATCGACGACGAGAAGTTCTACTCGTCGATCATCAACCTGAAGGTCGGCGACGTCACCCAGGCGGCGATCGTCAAGGACCTGCAGATGCACCCGGCCAAGAACCAGGTGCTGCACGTCGACCTGCAGCGCGTGCTCGAGACCGAGAAGATCCGCATCCGCCTGCCGATCCACTTCCGCGGCGAGGCGGCTTCCCCGGGCGTCAAGACCCAGGGCGGCGTGGTCTCGCACCGCATCGCCGACGTCGAGGTGCAGTGCCTGCCGAAGGACCTCCCCGAGTCGCTCGAGCTCGACCTCTCGCAGATGAAGCTCAACGAGTCGAAGTCGCTGTCCGACATCCCGCTGCCGGCGGGCGTGGCGATCACCGCGCTCGTGCAGGGCAAGGACCAGGTCGTGGTCTCGATCCACAGCCCGCGTGCCGAGGAGCCGGAGGCTGCGGCCGAGGGCACGGCGGCGGCCGGTGCCGAGGCGGCCGCGGCGGCGCCCGCGGCGGCCGGCGGCGACAAGAAGGCCGACGCCAAGAAGGACGAGCCGGCCAAGAAGGACGAGAAGAAGAAGTGATGCGGTGGCGGGAACGGTGCGCCACGCACCGTTCCCGCCCGCCGTACGCTCTCGTCCCACCGTGGCGCCCGGCGGGCCTTCGCCCGGCGCCGTGGTTCATTCCTGCCTCGCGGGCCTGACCGTTGCCAGGACTTCCCCTCAAGCTGATCGTCGGACTCGGCAACCCGGGCGACAAGTACGCGCGCACGCGCCACAACGCCGGCTACTGGCTGGTGGACGAGCTGGCGCGGCGCCACGGCGGCACGTTCCGCGCCGAGTCGCGCCACCAGGGCGAGCTCGCACGCGTGCGGCTCGCCGCGGCGGACGTCTGGCTGCTGAAGCCCACGACGTTCATGAACCTCAGCGGCCAGTCGATCGGCTCGGTGGCCGGCTTCTATCGCGTGCCGGTCGGCGAGATCCTGGTCGCGCACGACGAACTCGACCTGCCGCCGGGCACGACGCGCCTGAAGGAAGGCGGCGGCCACGGCGGCCACAACGGCCTGCGCGACGCGATCGCGGTGCTCGGCGAGAAGTTCTGGCGGCTGCGCATCGGCATCGGCCACCCGGGGCATCGCGACCAGGTCTCGGACTACGTGCTGTCGCGGGCGCCGGCGGACGCCGAGCAGCTGCTGCTCGGCCAGGTCGCGCTCGCCGCCGACGTGCTGCCGCTCGCGATCGAGCAGGGCGCGCAGAAGGCCATGCTGAAGCTGCATGCGCGGCCGGCGGGCGCGGCGGGGACCGCGCCGGCGAACTGAAACCCGGCCGGCGGCAACCGCCTCCGGCCCACCTCACTCACACGGACGGGCATCCATGGGCATCAAGTGCGGCATCGTCGGGCTCCCGAACGTCGGCAAGTCGACGCTGTTCAACGCGTTGACGCGCGCGCAGATCGCGGCCGAGAACTATCCGTTCTGCACCATCGACCCGAACGTCGGCATCGTGCCGGTGCCGGACCCGCGCCTCGCGGCGCTGGCGGCGATCGTGAAGCCGGAGAAGCTGGTGCCGACGACGGTCGAGTTCGTCGACATCGCCGGCATCGTCAAGGGCGCCTCGACCGGCGAGGGCCTCGGCAACAAGTTCCTCGCCAACATCCGCGAGGTCGACGCGATCGCGCACGTGGTGCGCTGCTTCGTCGACGAGGACGTGGTGCACGTCGCCGGCAAGGTCGACCCGCTCGCCGACATCGAGACCATCAACACCGAGCTCGCGCTCGCGGACCTCGAGACCGTCGAGAAGGCGCTGGCGCGTGCCGAGAAGGCCGCCAAGGCGCAGGACAAGGACGCGATCAAGGCACGCGAGGTGATCCGCCGCGTCCGCGACGCGCTCGACGCCGGCCGGCCGGCGCGTGCGCTGTCGTTCGACGAGACCGAAAGGCCAGTGGTGCGCGACCTGCAGTTGCTCACCTGGAAGCCCGTGCTCTACGTCGCCAACGTGCAGGAGTCGGGCTTCAGCTCCAACCCCATGCTGGAGGCGGTGCAGGAGCTCGCCGCCGCCGAGGGCTCGCAGGTGGTCGCGGTGTGCGCGGCGATCGAGGCCGAGATCTCGCAGCTCGACGAGGCCGACCGCGCCGAGTTCCTGGCCGAACTCGGGCTCGCGGAGCCGGGTCTCGACCGCGTGATCCGCGCTGCCTACGCACTGCTCGGCCTGCAGACCTACTTCACGGCCGGCCCGAAGGAAGTGCGCGCCTGGACGGTGCGCCGGGGCGCGACCGCGCCCCAGGCCGCCGGCGTGATCCACACGGACTTCGAGCGCGGCTTCATCCGCGCCGAGGTGATCGGCTACGACGACTACGTGACGCTCCGGGGCGAGCAGGGCGCCAAGGAGGCCGGCAAGCTGCGGCTGGAGGGCAAGGAATACGTGGTCCGCGAGGGCGACGTCATGCACTTCCGCTTCAACGTCTGAGCCATCGGTGCTGGAGGCGTTCCTCGTCTCGACCGGCGTGGTCGCGCTCGCCGAGATCGGCGACAAGACCCAGCTGCTCGCGCTGCTGCTCGCGGCCAAGTACCGCAAGCCCGTGCCGATCATCCTCGGCATCCTGGTGGCGACGCTGCTGAACCACGCCATCGCGGGCGCGGTGGGCGCCTGGCTGGCCGCGACGCTCGGCGAGGCGCCGATGCGCTGGATCCTCGGACTGTCCTTCGTCGCGATGGCCGCGTGGATGCTGGTGCCCGACCGGGTCGACCGGCTGGAGGAGAAGCCGCCGCGCTACGGCGTGTTCGCGGCGACCCTGGCTGCCTTCTTCCTGGTGGAGATCGGCGACAAGACGCAGGTCGCGACCGTGGCCCTCGCCGCCCGCTACGCCTCCCTGCTCGCGGTCGTCGCCGGCACGACGCTCGGCATGATGCTGGCGAACGTGCCCGCAGTGCTGCTCGGCGAGGTGGCGGCGCGCAAGCTGCCGATGCGGCTCGTCCACGGCATCGCCGCCGCGATCTTCCTGCTGCTCGGCGTCGCGGTCCTGCTCGGGGCCGGCTCCCTGGGTTGAGCCGTCCCAGGGGCCCGGCGGGCGATCCGCGCGTCAGCGCGCCGGCTGGCGGCCGCGCGGGCGCATCAGCGCGTGGGTCGCCACCGTGCCCAGGATCGCCGCCACGAACGCGGCCGCCAGCGGCCAGCGCGGCAAGGCGAGCGTCAGCGCCAGGCAGAACGTGCCCACCGACCACATGCCGCGGGTCATGCCGGCGAGGAACGCGCCGGCGGCGCGCGCCTCGTGGGTCGCGTGGTTGAAGCTCGCGACCACTGCCCCGACGATCGGGAACAGCGCCGCGTAGCCGCTCGCCTCCGGCCCGAGCCTCGCGCCCAGGGCGCTGGTGGCGACCGTGAGGCCGGCCCCGAAGGCCATCCGCGCGGGCAGCTCGAGCGGGTGCGGGTGGAAGCCGGCCGCCGGCGGCGGCTGGGTGCCCATCGCGCGCGGCGAGGCGAGCAGCGAGGCGGCCGCCAGCAGCGCGGCGACCGGCAGGGTCTGTGGCAGCGCCTGCAGGGCCGCGACCGCCACCGCCCAGGTCGCGAGCGACGCGGCCAGCGTCGCGGCCCAGCCGAGGCGCGGCGCGAGGCGCGCGTAGGCCACGTAGAACACCATCGCCGCAGCGATGCCGGCGAGCGCCATCTGGGCGGCGCGGGCGCCGAAAGCATTGCCGTTCTCGACCGCGAGGATCAGCAGGATCGGGCCGGCGACGATCGGGAAGCTGCCGAGCCAGCCGGCCAGGTTCTGGCCCCAGCGACGCCCGGCCAGGGTGACTGCCGCGACCAGCAGCGGCACGAGCAGCAGCTTGACCGCGAGCAGCGTCATCGCCGTGCCCTGCGTGGCGGCACCGCGCGCCTCGACGTCGCCACCGGGGTCAGCGGCGCTCGTGGACCAGGGTGAACGGTTCCACCCAGACCGGCATCTCGGGCGTCACGCGCAGGCCGAACGGCCGCAGCAGCCCGTTCCAGTACTGCGTGTGCAGCGGCTTCCAGACTGCGGGATCGCGCACCGGCGCGCCGTCGATCGCGGTGTCGCGGGCGGTGATGTCGCCGAACGCGATGCGGTAGACCTCGCCGAGCCGGACCAGCATGGTCGGCGTGCCGTCGAAGTCGATCAGGATGAGGCAGTCGCCGCGCACCGGGTCGGGCTGCCCGGTCCGCCCGAAGATCCATGGCAGCACGAAGGTGCCGCGTTTGTCGCCGCTGCGGATCAGGTCGAAGATCTGGCGGGTGGTCGGCGCGTCGAGACCGATCCAGCGCACGCCGTAGCGCGGCGCGTGGATCGCGTCGGGTCGCGCGGCCCGGGCCTCGGCCCAGAAGGCGTCGAGGGCCCGGGGATCGGGGTGGGTCGGTCCTGCCGGGAGGTACATCGGGCGCGGGTCCTGTGGCGTCGGGGGCGAAGGCCTCGTATACCACGAGCGACGGCGCTGCGGCGCGCCATCGGGCTTGCCCCGCGCACGGCGCGGCGCAGCCGCAGGTCAGGCCCGGTCGCGCAGCTCGCGGAGCGGCAGCTCGGTGGTGTTCTTGGTCTCCTCCAGCACGATCCGCGAGTCGATCGACTGCACGCCGGGAACCTGCGCCAGCTTCTTCTGCACGAAGGTGTTGTACTCCTCGATCGTGCGGGTCGCGACCAGCAGGATGAAGTCGATGTCGCCCATCAGCACGAAGCACTGGATCACCTCGGGGAAGCTGACCACCCGCTGCTTGAACTTCGGCAGCGACTGCCAGCCGTTGCTGGTGAGCTTCACGTGCACGAACACCAGCACCTCGAGCCCGAGCTTCTCGCGCGACAGCAGCGCCACGCGACGCTCGATCACCCCGGCCGACTCGAGCAGGCGCACGCGCCTCCAGCAGGGCGACTGCGACAGGCCTACGCGTGCGGCGAGGTCCACCGTGGATAGAGTCCCGTCTTTTTGCAGTGCATCCAGAATCTCGAGATCGATCTTGTCGGGTTTCATGGATGAATTATCCACGGACGAGGTCGCCGCCGCCGCGATACGCTGCACTTTATTTCCCGCGGCCTGCGTAACCTAGGTGCTGCTGCTGCATCGAGGTCGCCATGAACGACGTCTCCCGGCTGCACGTTCCCGCCGTCCCCGCCCGCCCGGGGGAGCGGCCCGACTTCGGCTACGTCCGGCTCTGTCCGGCCGGCGCGATGCCGCGGCCGCCGGTCGACGTGCCGGTGCAGGAGACCGCGGTGCTCGCCGAGGAACTCGTCCGGGTCCTCGACGACGATGGCCGCGCCGTCGGGCCGTGGGACCCGGGCCTCGACGCGGAGCGCCTGCGCGAGGGCCTGCGGCTGCTGCTGGTCACGCGGCTGTTCGACGAGCGCATGCAGCGCACGCAGCGCCAGGGACGCATCAGCTTCTACGTGCGCAGCCTCGGCGAGGAGGCGGTGTCGGTCGCGGCCGCGATGGCGCTCGACCCGCTCGACATGCTGTTCCCGTCCTACCGCAACCAGGGGCTGCACGTCGCGCGCGGCATGCCGCTGCTCGACATGATGTGCCAGCTGCTGTCGAACACGCGCGACATGTGCCGCGGCCGGCAGCTGCCGGTGATGTACCACTCGGCGCCGCTGCGGCTGTTCTCGATCTCCGGCAACCTCGCGACGCAGTTCCCGCAGGCGGTCGGCTGGGCGATGGCCGCCGCGATCAAGGGCGAGCGCCAGATCGCCGCCGCCTGGCTCGGGGAGGGCAGCACCGCGGAGGCGGACTTCCACCATGCGCTGCTGTTCGCCAAGGTCTATCGCGCGCCGGTGATCCTCAACGTCGTCAACAACCAGTGGGCGATCTCCACGTTCCAGGGCTTCGCCGGCGGCGAGCAGCGCTCGTTCGCCGCGCGCGGGCCGGCGGTCGGCATCGCCGGCCTGCGCGTCGACGGCAACGACTTCCTCGCCGTGTATGCCGCGACCGCCTGGGCCGCCGAGCGTGCGCGCCGCGGCGCAGGGGCGACGCTGATCGAGCTCGTCACCTACCGCGCCGGCGCCCACTCGACCAGCGACGACCCATCGAGGTACCGGCCGCGGGACGACTACGAGCACTGGCCGCTCGGCGACCCGGTGGAGCGGCTCATGCGCCACCTCGTGCTGCGCGGCGAATGGGACGAGCCGCGGCATGCGGCGCTCGCGGGCGAGATCGAGCAGCAGCTCGCCGCGGCCTGGAAGGAGGCCGTGCGCCACGGCTCGCTCGCCGACGGGCCGAGGCTCGACCCGGCGCTGATGTTCGACGACGTGTTCGCGACCTTGCCGGCACACCTCGCGCGCCAGCGCGAGCAGCTCGCCGCCGAGCTCGCGGAGCGCGCGGTGCCCCGTGCGCACGAGCCCGGTGCGTCGCCCGCGGCGGCGGCCGGCGCGGGTGGGCCGTGACATGGCCCGCATGAACATGGTGCAGGCGCTGAACTCCGCGATGGACGTGATGCTCGCGCGCGACCCGGCCGTGGTGCTGCTCGGCGAGGACATCGGCTACTTCGGCGGCGTGTTCCGCGTCACCGACGGCCTGCAGCGGAAGTACGGCGCGCACCGCGTGATCGACACGCCGATCGCCGAGGGCGGCATCGTCGGCGCCGCGATCGGCATGGGCGTGAACGGCCTGCGGCCGGTCGCCGAGATCCAGTTCGCCGACTACATCTATCCCGGCTACGACCAGGTGGTCAGCGAGCTCGCGCGCCTGCGTTATCGCAGCGCCTCCGCGTTCCACGCGCCGGTGACGATCCGCACGCCCTGCGGTGGCGGCATCCGCGGCGGGCAGACGCATTCGCAGAGCCCCGAGGCGGTGTTCGCGCACGTCAGCGGCATCAAGGTCGTGATGCCGTCGAACCCGTACGACGCCAAGGGCCTGCTGATCGCCTCGATCGAGGACGAGGACCCCGTGGTGTTCTTCGAGCCGAAGCGCGTCTACAACGGGCCGTTCGACGGCGACCCGGAGAAGCCGGCCACCGGCTGGGCCGAGCATCCGCTCGGCGAGGTGCCGGACGGCCACTACACGCTGCCGATCGGGCGGGCCGCGGTCGCGCGTGCGGGCAATGCCGCGACCATCGTCACCTACGGCACGATGGTCCACGTCTGCATCGCCGCGGTCGAGGCGCTCGGCGCCGACGTCGAGGTGATCGACGTGCGCACCCTGGTGCCGCTCGACATCGACACGCTCGCCGCCTCGGTGTCGCGCACCGGGCGCTGCCTGGTCGCGCACGAGGCGACGCGCTTCGCGGGCTTCGGCGCCGAGCTCTCGGCCTCGATCCAGGAGGCCTGCTTCTGGAGCCTGGAGGCGCCGATCGCGCGCGTCGCCGGCTGGGACACGCCCTATCCGCACGCCTTCGAGTGGGAGTACTTCCCGGGCAAGCTGCGGGTGATGCGCGCGCTGCGCGCGCTGCTGGAGGCCGCGTGAGCCGCCACGTGTTCCGCCTGCCGGACCTCGGCGAGGGCACGGTCTCCGCCGAGATCGTCGCGTGGCGCGTGCAACCGGGCGAGGCCGTCGCCGAGGACCAGCCGCTGGTGGAGATGTCCACCGACAAGGCAGTGGTCGAGGTACCGGCGCCGGTCGCCGGGCGGCTGGTGTCGGTCGCAGGCCAGCCGGGCGACGCGGTCGCGGTCGGGGCCGAACTGGCGGTGTTCGAGATCGAGACCGAGGGCGAGACCGCCACCGGGAGCGCCGCAGTGGCCGCCGCCGGCACCGCGACGCGCGGCGGCCGGATCATGGCCTCGCCGGCGACGCGACGGCGCGCGAAGCAGGCGGGGATCGACCTCGCGCGCGTCGCCGGCTCGGGCCCGGGCGGTCGCATCGTGGGTGCCGACCTGGCGGCGGTCATGGCAGCCGCTGCCGCCGCGGGCGCAGCTCCCGGGGCATCGACGGCCGCGGCCGGGATCGAGGAAGTGCCGCTGATCGGCATCCGCCGCGTGATCGCGCAGCGCATGGCCGAGGCCAAGCGCGAGGCGCCGCATTTCGCCTACGTCGAGGAGGTGGACGTCACCGCGCTGGAGTCGCTGCGCCGGCACCTCAACGCGCGGCTGCGTCCCGGCGAGGCGCCCTACACCTACCTGCCGTTCGTGGTCGCGGCGCTGGTGCCGGTGCTCGCGCAGCACCCGCAGTGCAACGCGCGCCACGACGCGGCGCGCAACCTGCTGCTGCGGCACCGCGCGGTGCACGCCGGCATCGCCACGCAGACCCCGGACGGGCTCAAGGTGCCGGTGGTCCGCGACGCCGGGCGCCTCGGCCTGCGCGCGCTCGCCGCCGAGATCCGCCGCGTCACCGCGGCGGCGCGCGAGGGCCACGCGCGGCGCGACGAGCTCTCGGGCTCGACGATCACGATCACCAGCCTCGGCAAGCTCGGCGGCATCGTCTCGACGCCGATCCTGAACCTGCCGGAGGTGGCGATCGTGGGCCTCAACCGGGCGATCGAGCGGCCGGTGGTGCTCGACGGGCAGGTGGTCGTCCGCCGGATGATGAACCTGTCGTCGTCGTTCGATCACCGCTTCGTCGACGGACACGACGCCGCAGCGATGATCCAGGCGCTGAAGGAGCGCCTCGAGCAGCCCGCGACGCTGTTCATCGACTGACCGGCCCCGCGGCTGGCACAATCGGCGCCGTACCCCCGGAGCCCGTCCCGAGATGAACCCTTCCAAGCACCAGAACGCGCCCTTCGGCAGCCTCCTCACCGACAAGATGGCGATCGCGAGCTATCGCGACGGCGCCTGGAGCGAGGCCGAGATCCGCGTCACGGGGCCCCTGGAGATCCACCCGGCGGCGCACGCGCTGCACTACGGCAGTTCCTGCTTCGAGGGCTTCAAGGCGTATCGTCGGGCCGACGGCAGCGTCCACGTGTTCCGGATGGACCGGCACGTCGCGCGCATGCTGCAGAGCGCGCGCGCCCTGGTGCTGCCCGAGCCCGACCCGCAGCAACTCGCCGCGATGGTGACGACGCTGGTCGAGCGCTGCCGCGACGACGTGCCGGAAGCCCCGGGCGCGCTCTACCTGCGGCCGCTGCTGTTCGGCACCATGCCGAACATCGGCGCCGCGGCCACGCCGTCGAACGAGGCGCTGCTGGTGGTGCTCGCGAGCCCGGTGTGGGACTACTTCGCCGGCGGCATGAAGCCGCTGAAGATCCTGGTGGAGGAGCACGCACAGCGCTGCGCGCCGCACCTCGGCGTGGTCAAGACCGGCGGCAACTATGCCGCGGCGATGGGCCCGACGCTCGCGGCCCGCAGGGCACACGGGGTCGACCAGGTGCTGTTCTGCCCCGGCGGCGAGGTGCAGGAGACCGGCGCGGCGAACTTCCTGCTGATCCGCGACGGCGAGCTGCTGACGCGCAGCCTCGACAGCACCTTCCTGCACGGCGTCACGCGCGACTCGCTGCTGACGCTGGCGCGCGACCTGGGCTACCGGGTCAGCGAGCGCGTGTTCCGCGTCGACGAGATGCTCGAGTGGGCGCGCACCGGCGAGGCGGCGTTGTCGGGCACTGCGGCGGTGCTCGCCGGCGTCGGCACGCTGGTGCGCGGCGGCACCGAGCACCGGGTGGGCGACGGCGGCGTCGGGCCGCACACGCGGCGGCTGCGCGCCGCGCTCGTGGCGATCCAGCAGGGCGAGGCGCCCGACCCCCACGGCTGGCTGACCAGGGTCTGACCGGCCCGCTGGCTCAGCCGGCGCAGGTCAGCACCACCCCGTTCTCGCGCCGCGCGCGGAAGCTCTCGAGCAGCTCGAGGCGGCGCGTCAGCGCGCCGCCCGCGGGCTCGGCCGCGTGGGTCCACGCGATGCGCTCGATCCGGTCGCATTCGCCGGCGGTGCCGGCGCGCACCAGGCGCGCCATCTCGATGCGCCACGCGAGCTGGCCGGGCGCGCCGGCAGCGGCCGTGCTGGCCAGCACCAGGTGATCGGCGTTGTTGAAGGTCGTGAACTGCCAGAGGTATTCGGCGAGGTCGCGCAGCGCCGTCTCCGCGACCGGCACCGCCTTGAACGTCCCGGCTGCGCCCGACGGCGCGTCGAGGTCGGTGCCGCTGCGGTCCAGCCAGGTGCAGCGGAACACGCGGTGGCGCAGCCTTGCGGTGGCGTCGCTGCGCGGCACGCGCACGAACTCGAACATCGTCTCCGTGGCGTGGGTCTCGACGAGGTCCGCGTAGGAGCCCTGCCAGCTCGAGCGCAGCTCCGACCAGCCGAGCGCCTCCGCGGGATCGGACGTGCAGAGTTCCCAGCGCGGCGCACCGGCGGCGGCGCCCGGCAGGTCCGCGTTCTTCAGGTGCACGGTCGCGACCGGTCCCGTGGCGCCCGCAGGCGGCGGATCGAGCCGAAAGCCCTCGGGAACGCGCGGCGTGCCGGTGTACAGCCGCTCGGCGATCGCCAGGCGTCGCGTGCTGCCATCGTCGGCGGCGTTGGCAGCCGCGGGCGGGGCGCCCGCCGCCGCGACGGGTGTGGCCGGCACACCGCCGCCGCCGTCGCCATCGCCGCCACCGCAGCCGCTCGCGACCAGCGTGGCGAGCACGGCCGCGAAGGCCGCGCGGCGGTGCGGCGGACGCGCGTCCGTGGCGGGCCGGTCGGGATTCGCACCGAGGAGAGCAGGGACCATCGCAGCTCCGGATCGCGGCCGTCGGGGCCGGCTTCCGGGTGCGTTATCGGCCGCGCGGCGCGCCGCTTGATCGCGGCAAGCCCTTGCCGCGGCGGCCGAAGCAGCGAAGCAAGGTGTTGCCAATCAGGAGGTTAGGTCGCTCGCGGTGCAACCTTGACAGCCCCCCCTTGCGCTCCGCCACCCGTGGAAAGGTAGCTCAGCCGGTTAGAGCACGGCACTCATAATGCCGGGGTCGAGGGTTCGAGTCCCTCCCTTTCCACCATTCAATATCAAGCACTTGCGAAAGTGCGGTCGGCGGAAAGGCCGGCAACGTAACAAGGACGTAACAACAGGCCTCACCCGGCCGCGCGGAACGCTTCGAGTTTTCCCGCGATGGCGCCCGGTGCTTTCTTCAGGTCGTGCAGGTAGACGTCGGCCGTTATCGTTATCGAGGCGTGTCCAAGAGCGGCGCTCACGGTGGCGAGGTCCTCGCCGGCCGCTAGGAGATGGGACCCGTAGGTGTGTCGGAGCGTATGGAGACCGACCTCTTCGAGCTTCGCTCGCTTCGCCGCCGCTCTGACATGCGCAGTGACCTTGTTTCCGCTGAGCGGTCCGCCCTTGTCTGTGCAGAAGGCGAGGTGGCGCGGATTCTTGAACGGCGTACGTAGACGCCACGCCTGTAGAGCCGAGACGGCCGCGGTCGTTAACTCCACCGTGCGCCGCGACTCCTCCGACTTCGGCTTGCCAAACGTTCCGTCGATGCAGGCCCTGCGGACCCTAACCGTGCGCAAGTTCGTGTCGATATCCTCCCACCACAGTCCAAACAACTCTGATCGACGTAGGCCAGTCTCTGCCGCAACCACGAGCAGGGTGTGGTAGCACCAATGCGGGTGGATGAATCGGCGGTGAATCGCGCGGCGATTGTCCTTTGGCCCTACCATGCGCCGGGCTTCCTCGGCGATCTCTCGCGACGCAGCGAGCAAACTGGCCAACTGCGGCTTCGTTAGCGTGCGCTGTGCGCCTTCCATGACCTCGCCGGTTTCCGGATCGACTTCCTTATCCGGATCGGCCAGGCGTCTGACGTGGTCGCATGGATTCGCATCCAGTTCCTTGGTCGCGACAGCCGAGCTAAGGATCATAGAGAGGACAACAAGAGTCTTGTTGTTGGTGAGCGGGTGCAGGGTCTCCGCCATCTCAGATTGCAACTGTTGAATCTCCTCAACGCCGATGTCCATTGCTTCGAGTTCTCCAAACTTCGGAAGAAGTCGCAGTCGGAGAATGCGCTCGTAATCACCATGCGTCTTGGCGCGAACGTGCTTCTTCTGCTCGGCAAGCCAAACCTCTGCCAGTTCGGAGAATTTTCTTCGGCGGCCTCGTGGCTTTAGGCGCTTCTTCTGCTCTTCGCGTAGTT
Organism: Steroidobacteraceae bacterium; assembly: GCA_025458905.1. Lineage (GTDB taxonomy): Bacteria > Pseudomonadota > Gammaproteobacteria > Steroidobacterales > Steroidobacteraceae > UBA964. The sequence continues at coordinate 2,891 of JALORN010000061.1, read as the reverse complement.
CGTCCAGGCGCGCCTCTGCGAGTTCTCTCGTGCTGCGGCCATCCGGGCCGCGCACTACTGTCTGGTGCCGTTTGCCCGACCGGTCAACGTAGTCGACCAACCACACGGTGCCGCCCGCGCGTTTGCGATTCCTGATTCTCCAGAGAAGTGCCATTTGGTCATGTCTCCTGTTGGGTGCCGGGTGAAGCGACCCGGCGGCGCTTGTTCAACTTCTTGGACTTCGATCGAGAGCGCCTCACGCGCTTCGGAGCCTCCACACGCTCCTGCGCTGCTCGATGTGCGTCCTTCTCAGAGCACCACTTGGGTATGCGCCCGCCCCGTGCCGTGGGGGGCAGGCGCAGGAACCAGTGGCGACACGGTGGCGCGAGCACGTCGCCGCCCTTGACTGCCCCGTCGAAGGAGCAGCGGGCGAGGGCGGCGCCGAACGCCCGATGAGGGTCGAGTAGCAGGAACAGGATCGAGGCCAGCATTGAGTCGACCGTCGTCGCGAACTCGCGCGACACGGCGGCCACGCCGCCGTTGTCGTCGCTCCATAGGTGCTTCGCCACCATCAGCGGCGAGCGGTGGAACTGGGCGTCGAGGATCGGCGCGAACCGAAACCATGCGCGTCGCGGGTCGGCCGCGACGGCCTCCAACACTCCGTCGAGCTGGTCGGCGAGCTGGCTGCCCGTCCCGCGCGCTTCCACTGGCTCCAAAAGCCCGTAGGGGGTTCCGTCCGCGTTGGAGGGGAGCTGGTCCTTCAGCATGGAGCGGAGCTGCGTCGAGCTCGCACTGCGCGTATTGACGAGCCACAGCAGCTGCTCGACCCGACGGCGTTCGTCCCAATCGAAGTCGACGGGCTTAGACCGGAGGGTCTCGGCCTCTTGTTTCGCGGAACCGGCGTCGCCGCCGGGGGGCGTTGTGTGATTCATAAAACCTGTGAGAGGTTGCGCGTAGCGAGCATTATCCCGCCGTTCGGGAGGTGCTCGCAACCTCTCAAGGGTGATAGGAATCATGGACTTACGAGCACGAAAGACGCCGATTCCGGCGTTGGTGAGCACGGCGGGGGCCGCCCGCGCCCTTGAGTGCTCCGAGAGCACGGTCCGGCGTCTCGCCGACGAGGGCCGCTTGCAGGCCGTCAGGCTGGACACCGGGAAGCGGGTGATCGCGGTCGCGTCCGTGGAGGCGTTGCTCGCGGAGCGACGCGCCGGGCGATGACCGACCCCCACGCCAAGACGCGGCCGGATCGGCCGAGTGCCCCGCCGCCCCGCGTGGATGGGATCCCTGCGGAGCTGCAGGCGCGCGCGCAGTGGTTGGTCTGGGTCTATTCGTGGGACAAGAACAAGTGGACGAAGGTCCCGAAGACCCCGCACGGTAGGTTGGCGAGCACGACCGACCCGTCGACATGGTCGACCTTCGACGAGGCCCTGCGCGGCTACCAGCGCGCGTCCAATCGTCACTTCGGCCGCCTCGACGGCATCGGCTTCGTCACGTGCGACGCCGACCCCTACGTGCTGATCGACCTGGACCACTGCGTCGACGGCAAGACCGTCAGGCCGTGGGCGAGGCCGATCATTGCCATGGCGAAGAAGGAAGGCGCGTATATCGAGCGCAGTCCCAGCCTCAGCGGTGTCCACATCATCGGCAAGGGGCCGCAAGGCGCGCCCGGCGCGAAGCGCCATGATGCTGAGCTTTACTGCCGGGACCGGTTCTTCACCATCACTGGAATGCCGCTGTGAAGTCGCTCGGCACCCTCACCCGGACCGTCGAGCTAGTGCGGGCACGCATCGGCGAGCAACCGGCCGCGTCTGCGGAGTCGCCGCCGCCGGCCCCCGACAAGCGCGAGTGCCCCGCGACCGACGAGCAGATCCTCGAACGTGCTCGGGCGGCCCGCAACGCCGATAAGTTCGAGACCTACTGGAACTGCAAGGAGAGCGGCGACTCGCCATCCGAGGGCGACCTCGCGCTGGCCAGTCTGCTGGCGTTCTATTGCGGCCCGGACCCCGACCGCATCGAGCAGCTGATGCGCCGGAGCAGCCGCGTGCGCGACAAGTGGGACACCCGGCGCGGGAAGGTGACCCTGCTGCGCTACACGGTCGACAAGGCGCTGAAGGGAAAAACAGAGTTCTTCGATTGGGCGGCAAAGACGCCCACGCCGGCGCCGAAGGCGTTCGACGTCGACCAGCACACCGTCGACGTGCAGACCCTTCTCGATAGCCCGCCGCCGCCGGTGCCGTACCTGCAAGAGGGCCTTCTTGCGCGCGGCGCGTCGTCGTTGCTGGTCGGGCCGCCGAAGGGGTTCAAGTCGACCCTCGCGATCCAGCTTCTGATCGCGAATACGAGCAGCAAGGATCTCGTTGGCGACTGGAAAGCCTTCAACGGCGTGCCGAAATACTCGAAGGCGGCGTACCTCGACCTCGAGCAGGACGTCGCGCTGTTTACCAAGCGATTCACCTCGTTCGGCGTGACCAAGGCGCCTCGGCTATCTCGCGTCGGTCAGTTCCCAGTGCTCGACGAAGCGGGACGGGACGAGCTTCGCCGATTCATCAAGCGGCACGGCATCAACCTGCTGGTGATCGACACCATGGTCCGTGTCCGGCCGCCGCCGACTCGCGGCGTTTCGGTGTTCGATAGCGAGGCGCAGTTCTTGCACCCCTTGACCCAGATGGCGCACGAGATGCGCGTGCACATCATGATCATTGCGCACGCAGGCAAGCGGAAAGACATGGACGATCCCCTCCTGATGATCGCCGGCACGCAGGGGCTCGCTGCATCTGTCGACGACGTCTTCGTCTTGTTCAACAAGGGCGACGACGAGGGCGGCGTGACCCGGCGCCGGCTATTCGTGACGGGGCGTCATATCGAGCGTCCAGGCACCTACGTGCTGCAGCGGGAGCCCGGCAAGGCCGCGT
>JALORN010000018.1 GCA_025458905.1 Steroidobacteraceae bacterium | reverse complement strand
CTACAAGGACCTCGCCACCCTCAAGGGCTACATCACCGAGACCGGCAAGATCGTGCCGAGCCGCATCACCGGCACGCGCTCGTTCTACCAGCGCCAGCTCGCCCAGGCGGTGCGCCGCGCGCGCTTCCTCGCGCTGCTGCCCTACACCGACCAGCACTGATCGCCGGAGCTTCCCATCATGGACGTCATCCTCCTCCAGAAGGTCGCCAACCTCGGCAACATCGGTGACCGCGTCGACGTGAAGAGCGGCTATGGCCGCAACTTCCTGCTGCCCCAGGGCAAGGCCACGCTCGCGACGCCGGCCAACGTCGCGAAGTTCGAGGCGCGCCGTGCCGAGCTCGAGAAGCTCGCCCGCGACGAGCTCGCCTCGGCCGAGTCGCGCGCCGCGGCCCTCAAGGACTTCGTGCTCAAGATCGCCGCCAAGGCCGGCAACGAGGGCAAGCTCTTCGGTTCGATCGGCACCGCCGACATCGCCGAGGCCTGCTCGACCCAGGGCCACAAGGTCGCCCGCGCCGAGGTCCGGCTGCCCACGGGCCCGATCCGTACCGTGGGCGACCACCAGGTCACGCTCCACCTGCACACCGACGTCGACGTCCAGCTGCAGGTGAGCGTCGTCGCCGAAGAGTGAACCGCGACGCCGAGCCACGGACTCCTCCGCACTCCGTCGAGGCGGAGCAGGCCGTGCTCGGCGGATTGCTGCTCGACGCGTCCGCCTGGGACAACGTCGCGGACATCCTCCGCACGCACGACTTCTACCGCCCCGATCACCGGCTGGTCTTCGACGCGATCGGCAACCTCGCCACGCAGAACCAGCCCTGTGACGCGGTCACGGTCAGCGAGCACCTGGAGCGTGCCGGCAAGCTCGGCGACGCCGGCGGCCTGGCCTACATCGGCAGCCTCGCGCGCGACACGCCGACCGCCGCCAACGTCCGCGCCTACGCCGAGATCGTCCGCGAGCGCTCGCTGCTGCGCCAGCTGCTGAAGGCTGGCACGGACATCGCCGCCTCGGTGTTCAACAACGAGGGCGAGACGGCGCGCGAGCTGGTGGATGCGGCCGAGGGCAAGGTCTTCGAGATCGCCGAGCAGGGCCTGCGCGGCGGCCGCGAGGGCGCGGTGTCGATCCAGACCCTGATGCCCGGGCTGATCGACCAGATCGACGAGTGGCACTCCAACCCCGACAAGCTGCGCGGCCTGCCGACGGGTTTCGACGAGTTCGACAAGAAGACCGGCGGGCTGCGACCCGGTGACCTGGTGATCGTCGCGGGCCGCCCCTCGATGGGCAAGACCACCTTCGCGATCAACATGGCCGAGTACGCCGCGCTCAAGAGCGACGTCAAGGCCTCGGTCGCGATCTTCTCGATGGAGATGCCCTCCGAGCAGCTGATGACCCGCATGCTCGCCTCCATCGGCCGCGTGCAGCTCGGCCACATCCGCACCGGGCAGATTTCCGACGACGACTGGCCGCGGATCACCGGCGCGGCGGGCCAGCTGTCCGAGGCCCGCATCTTCATCGACGAGACGCCGGGCCTCACGCCGACCGAGCTACGCGCCCGCGCGCGCCGCGTCAGCCGCGAGCACGGCCTCGACCTCGTGGTCGTCGACTATCTGCAGCTGATGCAGGTGCCCGGCACCAAGGAGAACCGCGCCACCGAGATCGCCGAGATCTCGCGGGGCCTGAAGGCGCTCGCGAAGGAACTCAAGGTGCCGGTGATCGCGCTGTCGCAGCTCAACCGCGGCGTCGAGCAGCGCACCGACAAGAAGCCGGTGATGTCCGACCTTCGCGAGAGTGGAGCGATAGAACAGGATGCAGACATGATCCTGCTGATCTACCGCGAGGAGGTCTACGACAAGAACACGCCGAAGCGCGGCATGGCCGAGATCGACCTCGCCAAGCATCGCAACGGCGAGACCGGCACCTTCGTGCTCTCGTTCCAGGGCATGTACTCGCGCTTCGTCAACTACGTGCCCGATTCGTACGCCGAGGGCGTGCTGCGCTGACCCCATCGTGAGCCGGATCCTGCGCGCCAGCATCGATCGCGCGGCGCTGCGAGCCAACCTCGCGGCCGTTCGTGCGGCCGCGCCCGGCTGCAAGGTCATGGCGGTGGTGAAGGCCAACGCCTACGGCCATGGCCTGGTGGCCACCGCCACCACGCTCGCCGGTGCGGACGCCTTTGCGGTCGCGCGAATCGAGGAGGGCGTGCTGCTGCGCGAGGCCGGCATCAACCTGCCGGTGGTGCTGCTGGAGGGTGTGTTCAACGGCGCGCAGCTCGCCGAGGCCGCGCACCGCGACTTCGAGCTGGTGGTCCATGATTCCTCGCAGCTCGCGCTGCTCGAGGGCTGGGGCCGCGGCCGACGCTTCACGCTCTGGGTCAAGGTGGACACCGGCATGAACCGGCTCGGCTTCCGGCCCGAGGAGTTCCCGCGCGCCTTCGAGCGGCTGTGCGCGCTGCCGGTGCCACCGCGCGAGATCCGGCTGCTGACGCACCTCGCCCGTGCCGACGAGCGCGATTGTGAGATGACCAGCGCCCAGGTCGCACGCCTGCGCGCGATCCTCGACCAGCTCGGTCCGCATCCGGCGTTCGCCGGTCCCGGCGGCCGGCCGGTCGTCAGCATCGGCAACTCCGCGGGCCTGCTCGGCTGGCCGCAGGCGCGGGGCGACTGGGTGCGGCCCGGGCTCGCGCTCTACGGCGTCTCGCCGTTCCCGGGGCAGGTCGGCACCGACCTCGGGCTGTCCGCGGCCATGACGCTCGAGAGCAGCGTGATCGCCGTGCGGCGCGTGCCGCGCGGCGAGACCGTCGGCTACGGCGGCACCTGGCGCGCCGAGCGGGACGCGGCCATCGCCATCGTCGCCGCCGGCTACGGCGACGGCGTGCCGCGCCACCTCGCGTCGGGTGCGCCGGTGCTGTTCGCAGCGGGCACCGGGGCGCTCGCCGGCCGCGTCTCGATGGACATGATCGCCGTCGACGTGACCGGGCTGTCAGGCGTGCGGGTGGGCGATCGCGCGACGCTCTGGGGCAGGGGGCTGCCGGTGGAACGAATCGCGGACCACGCGGGGACGATTCCCTATGAGCTGATCTGCGGCGTCAGCCAGCGCGTGCCGCTGGAACTGCGCTGAAGGCGCGGCCCGCAGCACAGGGCCCGGCTGATCAGGCCTGGAAGAATCCCATCTTGACGCCGGCGAGCTGGATCACGTCGTTGTCGCGCAGGCGATGCGCCTGCGAGCCGATCGAGTTGCCGTTGACCAGCGGGTAGTCGCCGTCGCGCTCGCTCTCGACGTGCACGATGTAGAAGCCGTCGGCGCGACGCGTGATCGCCGCCACCTGGATGCCCGGGCGGCCGAGTGTCGTCAGTGCCTTGACGAGGTCGAGCTCGCGGCCCGCGAACTGCCCGGTGAGCACCTGCAGCTTCGCGGGCTTCATCGCGAGCTGGGCATCGGCGAGCGCGGCGGGCTTGCGGGCCTCGGCGACCGGGGCCGGCGCGCTGCGCACCACGGCCGCGCTGTCGACGCGCGCCTCGGCGCGGCGGATCGACTCGACCGGGCGGGCGGACGGCTGGATCACCATCGTCTTCTGGAACTCGTCCTGCTGCTCGTCCTCCTCGACGAAGCGCAGCTGGTGATGCCCGACGGTGATGATGTCGCCGTGCTGCAGCGCGTGCTTCTTGATCAGCTTGCCGTTGACGTAGGTGCCGTTGGTGCTGTTCAGGTCCTCGAGGAACGAGTCGTTCAGGATGTTGATGATCAGCGAGTGATGGCCGCTGACGGCGGGGTTGTCGATGCGGATGTCGTTGTCGGGGAGGCGGCCGATGGTGTACCGCTCCTTGTTCATGTTGTATTCGGCCATGGTGTGGCCGTCCAGGCTCAGGATCAGTCTAGCCATGCTTCCGCCCCGAAAAATCGCACGGGCACGACTGCGTCGGTGCGCGAACGCCGCCGTAGCCCATGCACGTCATGACCGAGGCCCCGGCGACAAGCCCGCCGGATGCCCGAGACCTGGATCGAAACGGCGCGACCTGCCGCGAGACACCGAGGCGACCTGCCGCGGCACTCAGCCGAACCAGCCCAAGACCTTGTCCACCAGCCCGCGCCGCGCCGGGAAACCGTCGACGACCTGAGCGAGCAGCACCGAGACGTTGTCCCGGCCGCCGTTGTCATTGGCCAGCTGGATCAAGTGCTTGGCAACAGATCCAAGGTTATCACCAAAGGTGTTGATCGTTAAGTGAATGTCCGAGTCCTCGACCATGTCGGAGAGGCCATCGGAGCACAGCACGTAGTGATCGCCCTTCTCGACGGCTTCCTCGCGCAGACCCACCTCGACGCTGGCCTCGACGCCGAGCGCCCGTGTCACGTAGTTCTTGTTGGCGGCGCGCTGCGCCTCCTCGGGCGAGTAGAAGCCGCGGTCCACCAGTTCCTGCAGCAGCGAATGGTCGAGCGTCAGCTGCTCGAAGCGCCCGGCGCGCAGGCGGTACAGCCGGGAGTCCCCGACGTGGGCGATGGTGACGCGGTCGTCGTGGAACAGGGCGCCGACCACCGTCGTCCCCATGCCCTCGCACTGCGGCTGGGTCTTGGCGGTCTGGTAGATGATCTTGTTGGCCCGCTGGATCGCATCGCGCAGCACGATGCTGCGGCGCGACAGCTGGGTCAGCGGGTCGACCGCCGCGAGGTCCTCGCGTTCGACGGACTCGCGGACCAGGTTGACGATCGTCTTGACGGCGATGCCGCTCGCGACCTCGCCGGCGTTGTAGCCACCCATGCCATCGGCCAGCACCAGCAGGCCGATCTCGGGGTCGAACGCGATCGTGTCCTCGTTGTGCTCGCGCACCTTGCCGGTGTCCGTCTCACCGACCAGGAATATTTTGTTGCGCAGGCTCACGCGTGCCGCACGTTGCGGCCCACCCAGATGGGCCCGCCTGCGCCGCGGACGTACCCCACGGTCCGGCCCGCCGCCGGCCGGGTGCGCTGCAGGCTCGGGAACGACCCGCTCGACAGATCAGGCATGGTGTTGAGACCGTTTGGGCCCCGACGCTGCGGCGGGGCCGCGAAACACTAGCATCCCGGACGTGCAAGTCCGAGGCTATGGTCACAGTTTGCCCGGTGCCGTCGGGGGCCGGCAGAATCCTGCCGCCCGCTGCGATCCGCGTCGGGCCCTGCCCGCGCTGCTTGCGCATCTGCCTTGCATCCCGAGTGTCCCGATGGCCCGACCGACGATCGCCTACGTCTGTGCCGCCTGCGGCGGCGAGTCGGCGAAATGGCAGGGGCAGTGCCCGCAGTGCGGCGAGTGGAACTCGCTGGAGCGGCGCGAAGCCGGTGCCGCGCCGCGGGCCGGGAGTGCTGCCGGCGGCAAGCCGGGACGTGCTCCGCGTGCGCCACTCGCGCCAGCGGTTGCGCTGCCGACCGAGGGGCTGCCGGCGCGTTTCGGTTCGGGGCTGGCCGAACTCGACCGGGTGCTGGGTGGCGGCGTGGTTCCCGGCAGCGTCACCTTGCTCGGTGGTGACCCCGGCATCGGCAAGTCGACGCTGCTGCTGCAGGTCGCGGCCAGCGTCGCCGCCGAGGCCCCGGTGCTGTACGCAACCGGCGAGGAGTCGGGCGCGCAGGTCGGCCTGCGGGCACGGCGCCTCGGCCTCGGAGCGGCGCAGCTGCGGCTCGCCCCGGAGACCGACCTCGAGGAGATCCTCGCCCAAGCGCGCGACGCGCGGGCGCGGTTGCTGGTGGTCGACTCGATCCAGACCGTGCAGCTCGCCGCGGTCGCCTCGAGCGCCGGCGGCGTGGCGCAGCTGCGCGAGTGCGCGTCCGAGCTGGTGCGCTTCGCCAAGTCGACCGGGACCGCGGTGTTCATCGTCGGCCACGTCACCAAGGAAGGCGCGATCGCAGGTCCGCGCGTGCTGGAGCACCTGGTCGACACGGTGCTGTACTTCGAGAGCGACGCCGGCTCGCGCTTCCGCATCGTGCGTGCCACGAAGAACCGGTTCGGTGCCGTCAACGAGCTGGCGTTCTTCGCGATGACCGAGGGCGGCCTGCGCGAGGTCGCGAACCCCTCGGCGATCTTCCTCGCGCGCCCGGAGCAGGTGGCCCCGGGCAGCGTGGTGATGGTGGCGCGGGAGGGGGGGCGGCCGCTGCTGGTCGAGATCCAGGGCCTCGTCGACCCGATGCGCTTCGGCAACCCGCGGCGCGTCGCACAGGGCCTCGACTCGAACCGCCTGTCGATGCTGCTCGCCGTGCTGCACCGGCATGGCGGCCTCTCGCTGCAGGACCACGACGTCTTCGCGAACGTGGTCGGCGGGCTCGACGTGCGCGAGACCGGCAGCGACCTGCCGGTGCTGCTGGCGCTCGCCTCGAGCCTGCGCGACCGGGCGCTGCCCGAGACGCTGGTGGCGTTCGGCGAGGTCGGGCTGACGGGCGAGGTGCGGCCGGTGGCCTACGGCGAGGAGCGGCTGCGCGAGGCGGCCAAGCAGGGCTTCCGCGTCGCGCTCGTGCCGCGCGACAACGTGCCCCGCCGCGCGATCGACGGGCTCGTGATCCGCGGCGTCGGACGCCTCGCCGAGGCCGTGGAGGACGCGTTCGGACGTTGACCCGTGGGCCGGCGGTCGCCGCCGCGCCACCGCCCCCTCAGCCAGCGGCAACCTCGCGCACCCGCACCGTGCGGATCGCGTTGTCCGCGACCTGCAGCACCTCGAACTCGCGGCTGCCGACGCGCAGCACCGTGCCCGCCGCCGGGATCGTCTCGAGTTGCTCGAGCAACAGCCCGTTCAGCGTCTTGGGACCGTCGGTCGGCAGGTCCCAGCCGAGCGCGCGGTTCAGTGCGCGGTTGGTGGCACTGGCGTTGATGATGTGGACGCCGGGCGATTCGGGCTGGATGTCGCGGTGCGTGGCGGTGGCCGGGTCGCTGGTGAACTCGCCGACGATCTCCTCGAGCAGGTCCTCCAGTGTCACGAGCCCCATGACGTCCCCGTACTCGTCGACCACGAAGCCGAAGCGGCGCTTGTTGCGCTGGAAATTCGCGAGCTGCACCATCAGCGATGCGCCCTCGGGGACGAAGTAGGGCTCGCGGCTGCGCGCGATCTCCTCGAGCCGCTCGCGATCGAGCGTGCCGCGCGCCAGTTCCTGCGCGGCGCGCTTCATGTGCAGCAGGCCGACCATGCGGTCGATGTCGCCGCGGTAGACCGGCAGCCGCGTGTGCGGCGTGCTGCGCAGCTGCTCGAGGATCTGCTCCCAGTCGTCCTCGAGGTCGATGCCTGCGATCTCCTGTCGCGGGATCATGATGTCGTTGACCGTTGCGCGCTCGAGGTCGAGGATCGACAGCAGCATCTGGCGGTGCCGCTGCGGCACCATCGGTCCCGACTCCGCGACCACGGTGCGCAGTTCGTCGGCCGAGAGGCTGGAGTCGCCGCGCGCGCCACCCTTGACGATGCCGAACACGCGCAGCAGCCCATAGGCCGCCCAGTTCGCGAGGCTCACGCCCGGGCGCGAGATCGCCACCAGTGCGCGGTAGCTCCACGCGGCGCCGAGCGCGACGCGATCGGCATGGACCGCGGCGAAGATCTTCGGCGCGAGCTCGCAGAACACCAGCATCACGGCCGGCACGATGAGCGTCGGCAGCAGCAGCGCGTAGCGATGGCCGCTGCGCACGGCGAGCACGGTCGCGATGGTGGTGGCCCCGGCGCTCGCCAGGGTCAGCAGGATCAGGTTGGCGCCCAGCCAGTCGTCGGGCTTCGAAAGCACGTCCTCGAGCACCCGGGCGGTCCGGTCGCCGCCGGCGGCGCGGTTGCGGATCCGGTAGCGGTTGGCCGACAGCATCGCCACCTCGGTGCCGGAAGCGAAGGCCACCAGCAGCAGCAGCACGCCGAGTGCGAGCAGCAGGACCAGGGTAGGGGCGTCTTCCAAGGCGAGGTTTCCCCGGCAGGGCGTTCGCCCGCCGCACGGCGATAGCATAGGGGTGCCGGCAGTTGCGGCATACCGCCTGCAGCCCGGCACCACCCGGCAGGCGCCCGATGGCCCGCGGCGGCGATGCCGCCCCGCGCGCGTGGGTCAGGCGGCCGCCCCGCCCGGAGTGGCGGCCGGGCCCGGCTATACTCCGAGGCCCAGCCACCTCGGGCCCGCCCCCATGTTCGACAGCCTCACCCAGCGTCTCTCCAGGACCGTCCAGGACCTGCGCGGCCGGGGGCGCATCACCGAGGAGAACATCGGCGACACGCTGCGCGAGGTGCGCATGGCGCTGCTCGAGGCCGACGTCGCGCTGCCGGTGGTGCGCGGCTTCATCGAGTCCGTCAAGCAGAAGGCCCTCGGCGCGGAGGTCGCGACCAGCCTGACCCCGGGCCAGGTCTTCGTCTCGATCATCCATCGCGAGCTGGTGGAGCTGATGGGAGGCGCGCGCGCCGGCTTCGAATTGCGTGCGCAGCCGCCCTACGTGGTGCTGCTCGCGGGCCTGCAGGGCGCGGGCAAGACCACCACCGCCGCCAAGCTCGCGCGGTGGCTGGTCGAGAGCCAGCGCAAGCGCGTGCTGCTGGTGAGCACCGACGTGCGGCGCCCGGCAGCGATCCTGCAGCTCGAGCGGCTCGCGGCCCAGGTCGGCGCGGACTTCCTGCCGAGCGACACGGCGCTGCCGCCGGCGGAGATCGCGCGGCGCGCCGTCGAGCGTGCGCGCACCGGCGTGTACGACGTGCTGATCGTCGACACCGCCGGACGCCTGCACATGGATGCCGAGCTGATGGACGAGGTGCGCGAGATCGACCGCGCGGTCGGCGCGCACGAGCGCCTGTTCGTGGTCGACTCCATGGCCGGGCAGGACGCCGTCAATGCGGCACGGTCGTTCGGCGAGGCGCTCGAGCTCACCGGCGTGATCCTCACCAAGGCCGACGGCGATGCGCGGGGCGGGGCGGCGCTATCGGTGCGCCAGGTGACGGGCCGGCCGATCGTCTTCGTCGGGGTCGGCGAGAAGCCGGATGCGCTGCAGCCCTTCGATCCGGAGCGGATGGCGGGCCGCATCCTCGGCATGGGCGACGTGGTCGCTCTGGTCGAGGAAGTGCAGGGCAAGGTCGATGCGGCCGAGGCGGAGCGGATCGCGCGCAAGGTCGCGAAGGGGCAGGGCTTCGATTTCTACGACCTGCGCAGCCAGCTCGAGCAGCTCCAGAAGATGGGCGGCCTCGGTGCGCTGATGGACAAGCTGCCCACGCAGGTGACGCGGGGCGCCCAGGCGCCGAACGCCGAGCAGGGCGACCGCGACATCCGTCGCCAGGTCGCGATCATCAACTCCATGACGCACCGCGAGCGGCGCAGGCCTGACGTCATCGACGGTTCGCGCCGGCGGCGCATCGCTGCGGGCGCGGGCGTGCAGGTGCAGGACGTCAACCGGCTGCTGAAGCAGTTCGGCGAGATGCAGCGCGTGATGAAGGGCATGAAGGGCGGCAAGCTGCGCCGCATGCTCGGCGCCTTCAAGGGCGGGATGCCCCCCGGGTTCCCGCGCGCCTGAGCGGCGCTGCGTCGCCGCAGCGACGCTTCCATCAACCCACTGATTTCTGTAGACTCCGCGCTCTTTTTCGGCGGCCCGGCCCGAGCCGGCCCGCGCCAGCCGGGTCCCGCCCGCCAGATCCTGAGAGAGCGACAAAGATTATGGTGACGATTCGCCTGACCCGTCGGGGAGCCAAGAACTCGCCCTTCTACCACATCGTGGTCACCGACAGCCGCAAGCGCCAGGGTGGCAAGAGCCTTGAGTTGGTTGGGTTTTTCAACCCCGTCGCGCGCAAGGGCGACACCCAGCTGAAGCTCGACCTGGCGCGCATCGACCACTGGCTCGGCAAGGGCGCGCAGCAGTCCGACCGCGTGCGCGACCTGGTCGCGGCGTTCCGCAAGCAGGCCGCGGCGACGCCGGCGGCGGCCTGATCGGGGCCGCGCCCGGCGCGAAGATCGGCCGGGACGCCGCGGTGGTGCAGCCCGAGGCGACCGAGGGCCCCCGACCGGCCCCGACATCGGGCGAGGTTGGGGCGTACGTTGAAATGGGGCGGCTCGGCCGCCCTCATGGCGTCAAGGGCTGGTCGCACGTCGAGTCGTGGACCGACCCGCCGCAGGCCCTGCTGCGATATCGCCACTGGGTGCTGCGGGCACCGGATGGCAGCCGTCGCCCGGCGAATCGCCAGGGCGTGCGGGCGCAAGGTTCCGGGATCGTGGCGCGGCTCGACGGCTGCGAGACGCCGGAACAGGCGTCCGCGCTGGCCGGAATGGTGATCGAGGTGGCGCGCAGCGACCTGCCCGCGCCGCCGCCGGGCGAGTACTACCGGGACGACCTCCTGGGGTACGCGGTGCGCAACCTCGAGGGGGTGCCCCTCGGTATGCTGCGCGGCTACATCGACATGCCGGCGAACCCGGTCATGGTGGTGGTGGATGGCGAACGCGAACGCTGGTTGCCGCTGACGCGCCAGCATCTTCGCCGGGTGGACCCGGTGGCGCGGGAGCTGAACGTGGACTGGCCCGAGGACTTCTAGTCCCCGGGAACGGTCGAGAGTGGGAGTCGGGCCTGGCGCGTTGGCCGGGCAGGGGAGCACGGCCGTGCAGATCGGGGTGGTGACGCTGTTCCCCGAGATGGTGCGCGACGCGCTCCGGCACGGCGTGCTCGGCAGGGCGCTGGAGCGTGGGCTGGTCGCGGTGCAGACCGAGGATCCCCGGACGCACGCGACCGACGCGCATCGCACGGTCGACGACCGGCCTTACGGGGGTGGCCCCGGCATGGTCGGGACGCCGGGGCCCTGGGCCGCGGCGATCGACGCGGCGGCGGCGCGCTTGCCCGCCGGTGCACGGCGCCTGCACCTCTCGGCGCAGGGCGAGCCGCTGACGCAGCGGCGGGTGCGTGAACTGGCGGCTTCGCCGGGTTTGCTGCTGGTGGCGAGCCGCTACGAAGGGCTCGACCAGCGGGTGATCGATTCTCGCATCGATGGCGAGGTCTCGATCGGCGACTACGTGCTCTCGGGCGGCGAGTTCGCCGCCCTGGTGGTGATCGACGCCGTGGTGCGTCTGTTGCCGGGGGCGCTCGGCGACGAGCGCTCCAGCGTCGAGGAGTCCTTCGCGGAAGGGCGCCTCGACTGGCCTCACTACACGAGGCCGGTGGAATGGGAAGGGCGGCCTGTGCCCGGGGTGCTGCAGGGTGGGAACCATGCGGCGATCCGGCGCTGGCGGCTCGCGCAGTCGGTCGCGCGCACCTGGGTGCGGCGCCCGGACCTGGTCGTGCAGGGCGGTCTCTCGAGCGAGGAGAGCCGCCTCTTGAATGAATTTCTCGCGAGGCGAGAGGTGGAAGACAATGGCTAACATCATCCAGCAGATCGAGAAGGCCCGCATGACGCGGCAGATCCCGGAGTTCCGCCCGGGTGACACCGTGGTCGTCAACGTGAAGGTGGTCGAGGGGGACCGCGAGCGCGTGCAGGCCTACGAGGGCGTCGTGATCGCCCGCAGCAACCGCGGCTTCAACTCCTCGTTCACCGTGCGCAAGATCTCGCACGGCGAGGGCGTCGAGCGCACCTTCCAGGCCTACAGCCCGTCGATCGCCGACATCTCGGTCAAGCGCCGCGGCAACGTGCGCCGCGCCAAGCTGTACTACCTGCGCGACCTCTCGGGCAAGGCGGCCCGCATCGAAGAGAAGGTCTGAGTTCCCGCCTGCGCCGGCCCGCCCGTCCCGCCGGGCGGGACGGCGCTCGCTCCGTGGTATCCACGGCGGGCGGGCGCTAGACTCCGGCCATCCCCGGCCGGGTCCGACCGATGCGCCTTCGCCTTCCAGTCGCTGCACCTGCGGCACCGCCCGCTCTCGCCCCGGCGCCGTCGCGGGCGGCTGGCGCATGCGCGTCGCTGCCGGATGGCGGTTTCCTGAACGGTCCCGGCATCGTGCCCCGCGTCTTCCATCGTTCGGCGCCCTAGCGGGGCCGGAGGCAAGTCTCCCGTGCGTTCCTTCCTCGGTATCGTGCTGCGCGGCCTCGACGGCCTGCGCAAGGTGCTGCACCTGCTGCTGTTGCTGCTGATCTTCGGCTTCGTGGTCGGGGCGCTGCGCACCAGCATCCCGCGCCTGCCGGCCAGGGCGGCGCTGGTGATCCAGCCCGAGGGCGAGATCGTCGAGCAGCGCGCGGGCGATCCACTGGGGCGGGCGTTCGCCGAGGCGCGCGGCATCGGCAACGACGAGACGCTGCTGCGCGACCTGACCGACGCGATCGAGGCGGCCCAGGGGGACGCGCGCATCCAGGCGCTGGTCCTCGACTTCGACGCGATGTCCGGCGCCGGCCAGCCCACGCTCGACGAGCTGGCGCGCGCGGTCACGGATTTCCGCAAGTCCGGCAAGAAGGTGATCGCGCGCGGCACGGGCTTCAGCCGCGACACCTACTACGTCGCGGCGCACGCCGACGAGATCTACGTCGACCCGCTCGGGTTCGTGCTGCTCGAGGGCTACGACCGCTACCGCATGTACTTCAAGGGCGCCCTCGACAAGCTCGGCGTCGACATGAACGTGTTCCGCGTCGGGGCCTACAAGAGCGCCGTCGAGCCCTACGTCCGCCAGGACATGTCCGAGCAGGATCGCGAGGAGAGCGTGGCCTACCTCGGCTCCCTGTGGAACACCTACCTGGACGCCGTGGCCCGGGCGCGCGGCCTGAAGCCCGAGCAGCTGCGCGCGCGCGTCGCGACCTTCGCCGACGACGTCGAGGCGGCGGCCGGCGACACCTCGAAGGTCGCCCTGCAGTCGAAGCTCGTCACCGGCGTCAAGTCTGCGATCGAGGTCGAGGCACGCGTCTCCGAGCTGGTGGGCGAAGACGAGGAGACCGGCTCCTACCGTGCGGTCGATCTCACGGACTACCTGCGCGTGGTGCGCGCCGAAAAGACGCTTCGCGAGGGTGCCGACGCGCGCGTCGGCGTGATCGTCGCCTCTGGCGAGATCCTCGACGGGTTCCAGCCGGCCGGCACCATCGGCGGCAGCTCGACCGCGGAACTCATCCGCGACGCGCGCCTCGACGACGACCTCCGCGCGCTCGTCCTGCGCATCGACAGCCCCGGCGGCAGCGTGCTTGCCTCCGAGCAGATCTACCAGGAGCTGCTCGCATTCCGTGCCACCGGCCGTCCGGTCGTGGTCTCGATGGGCGACCTCGCGGCCTCCGGTGGCTACTATATCGCGGCGCCGGCCGACGAGATCTGGGCGAGCCCGGCGACGATCACCGGCTCGATCGGCATCTTCGCCGCGTTCCCCACGGTGAATCGCGCGCTCGACAAGGTGGGGGTCAGCGTCGACGGGGTCGGCACCACGCCGCTGTCGGGCGAGTTCCGCGTCGACCGCCCGGTCGGGCCGGCGGCCGCGAAACTGTTGCAGTCGACGATCAACCGCGGCTACGACGAGTTCCTGGCGCGGGTGGTCACTGGCCGCAAGAAGTCGCGCGAGGACGTCGATGCGATCGCGCAGGGCCGGGTCTGGGCCGGCGTCGACGCGCAGCGCATCGGCCTCGTCGATCGCCTGGGGTCCTTCCAGGACGCGGTGCGGGCCGCGGCGCGGCGCGCGGGGCTCGCCGAGGGGAAGTACGCGGTGGACTTCCTCGAGCCGGAGCTCTCCTGGGCGCAGGAAATCGCGCTGAACGTCAAGACCGTGGCGGCCCGCAGCGTCGGCGCGGCGTTCCCGCCGACACGGGAGGAGGCGTTGCGGCAGGCGGCCCGGCAGCTCGAACCCCTCGAACGCGAGCTGCTCCGCTGGTCGCGGATGGCCTCGCCGAACCGCCTCTACGCCTACTGCTTCTGCAGCGCTTACTGAGCGGCGCGCGGGGCCTGCGCCACCGGCGCATGTGACGCGCGTCACCCGGGCGGCAGCCCCTGGCCGTCAGGGTCTCCCTTATGTGAAAGGCGTCCCATCGGGCACGCCGGCCCGGCGCTACGGTCGCCGGCATGTCGGGACGGTCACTCCGCGAAGCGGGCAACGAGCGCTGGCAGCGCACCCTGGAAGGGGCGCTGCGGGCGAGCGGCCAGTCCGTCTACGAGGTCGACCTGCAGGAGGGCGCGCTACGCTGGCCGCTCGCCGGCGACACCGTGCTCGGGCATCCGACGGCGCGGCTCGCGAATCTCGGCCAATGGTTGGACTGCGTCCATCCCGAGGACCGTCTGCTGGCCCAGGCGGCGCTCGTCGGCTCTTCGGGCACGCCTGGCCCGGACCCTGTCGTGCCCTGCATCCGCTTCCTCGACCCGTCGGGCGCGACCCGCTGGCTGGAGGTGAGCAGCCTCCGCGAGCGGCGCGACGGCCGCGACTTCGGCGTCGGGATGCTGGTCGACGTGACGGCCCGTCGCGAGGCGGCACGCCACCGCGAGTTTCCCGCGAGTGTGCTGCGGGGCCTGCGCGAGGCCGTGGTGGTCGTCGACGGCGCCGGCTGCATCCACTGGCACAACGCGGCGTTCGCGGCCCAGTGCGGCCTGCCGGGCGAGCTCCTCGTCAGTCGGGCGCTCGCGGATTTCTGCTGCGCGGCCGAGGCACGCCGCATCGAGCAGCAGCAGGACATACGCGACGCCGTCCGGCGCCGCGGCGCGTGGCAGGGACGCGTCGACGTGCGTCGCGCCGACGGGCGCATCGCCTTCACCGAGGCCTGCGTGACGCTGCTGCCCGGCACGCACGAGGAACTGTGGGTGCACGTGCGCCGCGACGTCACCGAGCGGGTCGAGCTCGAGGAGGCGGCGGTCGCCGCCACCCGGGCCGAGCAGCGCCAACTCGGCCTCGAACTGCACGACCGGCTCGGCCAGGAGCTGGCCGGCACCTCCATGCTGGTCCGGACGCTGCGTAACGCGATGGCCGCCGGCGGGCCGCCCGACCCCCAGTTGCTGGGCGACGTCGAGCACCTGCTCCAGGGCGCGGTGGCGCGTTGCCGCGACCTCGCGCAGGGCGTGTCGCCGTTCCTGATCGCGGACGGCGGCCTCGGCGCCGCGATCGAGGACCTGCTGGCGCGGACGCGCCGCGGCGCCGCGCTCGAGATGCGGGCCGGCCTGTGCCCGCGGACCGCGCGCCTCGACGGCAACTTCGGCTACCACCTCTTCAGGATCGTGCAGCTCGCGCTCGCGACGCTGCTGCACCGCGAGGGCGTCTCGCGCATCGACCTGCAGGCCTGGCACGAGGAAGACGACCGGGTCGCGCTGGCGCTGGTGGCCGACGGGCGGCGCGACGCGGCCGGCGGCGCCGACCTGCGAATGCTCGCGCACCGCCTGGCGCTGCTCGGCGGCACCTGGGAGCCGCTCGAGGCGGGCCAGGGTCGCTCCGGCGTGATCGCGATGGTGCCCCTCCCCGGCGCGGGCGAGGCCCGCCCGACGCGCCCGCCGCTCGCGCGCCCGGCCTGAGCACGAGTCCGCCCGATATACTGCGCGGCGCCCGGGGCCGCGGCTGGCGTGCCTGAGGCCGATGCCCAGGAGGCAGGGTGCGCACCACGGATTCCAAGGCCAACCGGCTGTTCATCGTGCTGGCCGGCTTCTTCCTGACGAATGCACTGATCGCCGAGTTCGTCGGCGTGAAGATCTTCTCGCTCGAGCAGACGCTCGGTGCCCAGCCGTTCGAATGGCGGCTGCTCGGCGTCTCCGGCACGCTGAGCTTCACCGCCGGCGTCCTGCTGTGGCCGTTCGTGTTCGTGATGACCGACGTCATCAACGAGTATTTCGGCCTGCGTGGCGTGCGGCTGATCTCATGGGTCGCCGTGGCCTTCATCGCCTATGCGTTCGCGGCGGCGTATGCATCGATCGCACTGGCGCCGGCGGGTTTCTGGGTGGACGCCAACCGCACGCTGGGAGTCCCCGACATCCAGCAGGCCTATGCACAGATCTTCGGCCAGGGCCTGTGGACGATCGGCGGCTCGATCGTCGCCTTCCTCGTGGGCCAGCTGGTCGACGTGACCGTGTTCCACCGCATCCGGCGTGTCACCGGCGACCGCCTCGTGTGGCTGCGGGCCACCGGCTCCACGGCGGTCTCGCAGTTGCTCGACAGCTTCGTCGTGCTGTACATCGCTTTCGTGCTCGGCCCGCAGCGCTGGCCGGTGGCGCAGTTCCTCGCAGTAGGCACCGTCAACTACGTGTACAAGATGCTGGCGGCGGTGGCGATGATCCCGCTCCTCTACCTGGCGCGCGATGCGATCAAGTCCTACCTCGGCGCGGACGAGGCTGCCCGGTTGCGCAACGAGGCGGCGAGCTGAGCGGACCGGTGCGGGCACCCACCGGGGCGTGATGCCGCGGCTGTGCTTTCCGCCGCGTCGGCGCAGCGGTGCAGCGTGCGCCAAGCCCGGCAGTGCCAGGCGGGTTCAGTGCAGCAACGCGGCGAGGCTGCGGCGCGCGGCCGCGACCCCCGGGTGGTCCGCTGGCGCCACGTCGAACGCCTGCACGAGGTCCTTGCGTCCCTGGTCGGTGGCGTAGCGCCGGTTGCGCTGCATCGCGCCGAGCAGCGCGTCGAGGCCGCGCTGCACGTCCCCCTGCAGCAGCGCGCGTGCCGCGGCGACGCGCGCGCTCTGGATGGCGTCGGTCTCGTCCGGCGAGGCGGCGACCCGCGCGAAATGCGCGAGACCGCGCACCGCCCGCACCGGCGGGTCCGACTGCAACGCCGGGGAGAGCTTCGCCACCAGCGCCTCGGCTGCTGCCGGGTCGCCGGACAGCGCCAGCGCGCGCGCGAGCTCCAAAGCGAGCGACTCGTCGTCGGGGGCAGCCGCAGTGGCGGCACGCAGCGCCGCCACGGCCTCGGCGTGCGCGCCGCGCTCCTGCAGCGCGCGGGCCTGGAGCAGCGGGTCGTCGCCGCGGGCGGCGAGGTGCGGCTTGACGAAGGCGCGCACTGCCCCGGCGGGCTGGGCCCCGACGAACTCGGCCACCACCTTGCCGTCGCGGAACAGCTTGACCGCCGGGATGCCCCGGATCTGGAAGCGCTGCGCGAGCTCCGGCTCCTCGTCGGTGTTGACCTTGACGACCTTGAGCCGCCCGGCGTACTCGCGGGCGACCTCGTCGAGGATCGGCCCGAGCATGCGGCAAGGGCCACACCACGGGGCCCAGAAGTCGACCAGTACCGGCACCTCGGCCGAGGCAGTCACGACCTCCTGCGGGAACGAGTCGGCATCGACGGGGAGGGCGGCAGTCATGGAAGCTCCTGGTGCGGGCGTGGCGGGGACGGGCGACCGCAAAGCCGCCGCATCTCGCGCAGCGGATGGGGGCTCAGCGCGGGAAATCAAGCCTCCGGACAGGACCCGTGGCCCGGGTTTTGCGACGCTGGCCGCGCGCGGTCGGCCAGTGCCACGCTAGCATCGTCGGGAACCCGCAGGATGCGGGCCGACGCCGACTGGAGGTCGCATGCCGTCCCGTGTTCGCCTGTCGCCGTGCCACCCTGTCAGGGTCTTGCTGGCACTGCTCGCCCCGTTCGCCGCCGCCTGGCCCGCGGCCGTCCTCGCCGAGGACCGGCAGGGCTGGTCGGCCGTCTTCTTCAGCGGGCCGGTCACCGAAGGGTCGCGCCTGCTGGCCTGGTTCGACGGCCATGCCCGCTTCGGGCAGGATGGCGAGCAGCTCGACACCACGATCCTGCGGCCGGGGGTCGGCTGGCGCGTCGGTCCGAAGCTCGACCTCTGGGTCGGCTATGCGCGCATCGACTCGCCGCGCCCCGGTGCGGACGTCGAGGAAGATCGCACCTGGCAGCAGGCGAGCTTTCCGATCGGCGAGTTCGGCGGCGGCCGCCTGGCCGGTCGCACGCGGCTCGAGCAGCGCTTCCGCGACACCGGGGACGATACGGGCTGGCGCCTGCGACAGTTCTTCCGCTTCGCGCGCCCGCTCGCGTCCGATCCGCGCTTCGGGTTGCTGCTGTCGACCGAGGTCTTCATCGGGCTCGGCGACGCCGACTGGGGCCAGCGCAGTGGCTTCGACCAGAACCGCGCGGTGTTCGGCGGCTACTATCAGCCATCGCCGTCGTGGCGGATCGAGGCTGGCTACATGCACCAGTACATCCGCGTCGCCGGGGCGTCCGCGGATCGCACCAACCACAATCTCTCGCTGTCGTTCTTCTCGCTGCTCTGAGCGGGCCTGCCTCAAGCCCACGGCTCGCCGGACCGCGCCGGCGAGTCGTACTGCACTTCCAGGGCCTCGCCGGGGCGCAGGTCCCTCCACATGCGCGCCTCGAGTCGGATCGTGCACGTCGCGGCGGTCTCGAATCCCGCGAGGCGGGCCGCCGGGGCGAACTGGTGCGCGAGATCGCCGATGCCGGGGTTGTGCCCGACGAGCATCAGGTGGCGCGTGTCCGGCGGGGTCGCGCGCAGCAGGGCGAGCAGCTCCCCGGCCTCGGCAAGATAGAGCCCTCGCTCGAAGCTCACGTCGCCCGCCGGGATCGACAGCACGCGCGCGAAGGTCTCGGCCGTCTGCCGCGTGCGCAGCGCGGCACTGGCGCGCAGCCGGTCGGGCAGGCGCCCGGATTCGAGGCAGCGCTGCGCCATGCCTGCCACCTCCGCGACGCCGCGGCGGTCGAGCGCGCGGTCGAAGTCCAACTGGCCCGGCGCCTGCTGCTCGGCGCGGCCGTGGCGCACCAGCGTCAGCCGCAGCCCGCCGGCGGTGCCGCTCAGGGGCATCGCACCTCGACCCTGCCGTCCCGCTCGCGGACCTCGTAGACGCGGATCGGTTCGTAGGCCGGCGGGGTCAGCGCTGCGCCGGTACGCAGGCAGAAGCGTGCACCGTGGCGCGGACAGACCACGGCCGGGCCATCGTCCGCATCGATCTCGGCCCCGGCGAGCGGCTCGCCATCGTGTGAACAGCGGTCCTCGAAGGCCCGCAGGTAACCGGCGACACGCACGATGGTGACCGGCCGCTGGTCGAGCTCGGCGTCGAGGTGCCCGCGGGTGTCCAGCTCGGCGCTGGCGCCGGCGTCGATCCAGTCGCCCTCGTCCATGCGCGGCCTACATCATCCCGGTCTGCAGGCGTGCCGCTTCCGACATCATCGACTGGCTCCACGGCGGGTCGAACACCAGTTCCACGTCGACCTTGCCGACCGTCGGGATCGCCTGGACCTTCTCGCGCACGTCCTGGACCAGCACTTCGCCCATGCCGCAGCCCGGCGCGGTCAGCGTCATCTTGATCGCGATGTCGCGCGTGCCCGCCGCTGTCTCGGCGATCTCGCACTCGTAGACCAGGCCGAGCTCGACGATGTTGATCGGGATCTCCGGATCGTAGCAGTTGCGCATCTGGTGCCAGGCCAGCTTGCGCACGTCGTCGATCGTCGCGTCCGGCGGCAGTTCCGGGGGACGCGTGGATTCCTTGCCGATCGCGTCCGCGTCCTCGCCGGAGATCCGGTACAGGTTGCCCTCGACGTAGATCGTGAAGCTGCCGCCCAGCGCCTGGGTGATGAAGCCGGCGAGGCCGGCCTTCAGCGGCACCGGCGTACCGTCCGGCACGATAACCGCCTGCACGTCGCGGTTGATGACGATGGCTTCGTTTTCGTGGCTGCGCATGGCGGGTCCGGGTCGGGAACGGCGCGGGTCACTCGGTCGACACGGTCGCGGCGCCCGCGCCGAGCGCCGCATCCAGGGTGTGCCAGCACAGGGTCGCGCACTTCACGCGAGCCGGGAACTCGCGCACGCCCGCCAGCGCAGCGAGCTTGCCGAGCTCGCCGGGCACCTCGTAGTCGTGTTCGGTCAGAGCGTGCTGCACCATGTCGCGCAGCCGGGCGATGCTCGCGACGTCCTTGCCCTTGACCGCCTCGGTCATCAGCGAGGCCGAGGCGGTGGAGATCGCGCAGCCCTTGCCCTCGAAGCGGATGTCGTCGATCCGGTCGCCGTCCATGCGCACCGTGACGGTGAGCCGGTCGCCGCACAGCGGGTTGTGCCCATCGGCCCGGCTGTCCGCCGGGTCGAGCGTGCCGAAGTTCCTGGGCCGCTTGTTGTGGTCCAGGATCACGTCGCGGTAGAGGTCCTTGAGGTCCATCAGCCGAAGACCTCCCGGGCGTGGCCGAGCGCCGCCACCAGCTGCTCGAGGTCGGCCTCGTCGCTGTAGCAGCCGAAGGAGGCGCGGGCGGTCGCGGCGACCTCGAAGAAGTCCATCACCGGCATCGCGCAGTGGTGCCCGGCGCGCACCGCGACCCCCTCGGCATCGAGGATCGTGCCGAGATCGTGCGGGTGGACCCCCTCGAGCGTGAAGGAGATCACCCCGGCCTTGCGTGCCGCCTGGCCGACGATCGTGAGCCCCGGGATGCGCCCGAGCGCCGCGGTGGCACGCTGCAGCAGCGCCTGTTCGTGCGCGTGCACGCGCTCGATGCCGAGTCCCTCCAGGTAGTCGATCGCCGCCGCGAGGCCGATCGCCCCGGAGATGTTCGGCGTGCCGGCCTCGAACTTGTAAGGCAGGGCGTTGTAGGTGGTGCGCTCGAACGACACCGTGAGGATCATGTCGCCGCCGCCCTGCCAGGGCGGCATCTCGCGCAGCACCGCCTCCCGGCCCCACAGCACGCCGATCCCCGTGGGCCCATAGAGCTTGTGGCCCGAAAACGCCAGGAAGTCGCAGTCGAGCGCGCGCAAGTCCACCCTCTCGTGCGGCACCGCCTGCGCGGCGTCGACGAGCACCAGTGCGCCGACGGCGCGCGCGGCAGCGACGATCTCGGCGGCCGGCAGCACCGTACCGAGCGAGTTCGAAACGGCGGTGAAGGCGACCAGGCGCGTGCGCGGCGAGAGCAGCGCGCGGAACGCGTCGAGCCGCAGCTCCCCGCGCCGGTCGATCGGCGCCACCTTCAGCGTCGCGCCGGTCTGCTGGCAGACCATCTGCCAGGGCACGATGTTCGCGTGGTGCTCCATCCAGGTGATCAGGATCTCGTCGCCCGGGCCGAGGGTGCTGCGCGCCCATGACTGCGCCACGAGGTTGATGGCCTCGGTGGTGCCGCGGGTGAAGATCACCTCGCGTTCGCTGGCGGCATTCAGGAAGCGCCGCACGCGCTCGCGCGCGCCCTCGAAGGCATCGGTCGCCCTCTGGCTGAGCTGGTAGACGCCGCGATGCACGTTCGCGTGGCTGGTGCGCTCGTAGGCGGCCACGGCCTCGATCACCTGCAGCGGGCGCTGTGCCGAGGCCGCCGTGTCCAGGAACGCCAGGCGCTTGCCGCGGACCCGGGTCGCGAGCACGGGGAAATCCGCGCGCACGCGCGCGACGTCGTACGGCATGCCGGCGGCGAGGCGCGCGGGCTCGGCGTTCATCGAATCCCCCCGACGTCGACCACGGCGCGCAACTGCGTGGCCATCGCGTCCTCGACCTGGTGGCGCAGCGCCGCCGGAGCGATGCGCGACGCCACGTCCTCGACGAACGCCCATTTCAGCAGCGCGTCGGCGGTCTCGCGGTCGATGCCGCGGGACAGCAGGTAGAAGCGCATCTGCTCGTCGAGCTTGCCGACCGTCGCGCCGTGGCTCGCGCGCACGTCGTCGACGTAGATCTCGAGCTGGGGGCGGACGTCCGCCTCGGCCTCCGACCCCGCGAGCAGCGCCTTGAGCGACTGGTCGGAAGAGGCGCCCAACGCGCCCTCGCGCACCACCATGTGGCCGTTGAACGCAACCCGGGAGCGGCCCGCCGCGATGCCGCGGAACGCCTGGCGGGTGCGCGCCCCCGGCCCCGCGTGCTCGACCCGCACGAACGCGTCGTTGACCTGCGTGCGATCCCCCAGGGCCACCGCATTCCACTGCAGCGAAGCCTCCCGCCCGGCGAGCTCCAGCAATGCCGTCGAGCGCGCGGACTGCGCCCCGGCCGCGAGCGACAGGAACTCGCATTCGCAACCGTCGCCGGCACGCAGCGCCAGCGTCTCGAAGTGGCGCGCACGCGGCCCGAGCAGCTGCAGGCGGGTGTGGCGCAGGCGGGCGCCACGACCGACCTCGAGCTGCAGGTCGGCGTTGGTGAAGGAGCCGGCGTCGCCGGCGCCGAGGTGGCGCTCCACCAACGACAGCGCCGCGGACTCGCCGAGGCGCAGGCGCAGCGCGGGATGGCTCGCCGCGACGGCGCCGTCCTGGGTCGCGACGAAGACCACTTCCAGCGCCGCGTCCGAGCCGGGCGGCAGCTCGATCGCGAGAGCCTCGGGCGCGAGCGCTGCATTGAGCTGCGAGAGCCTCAGGTCGACCGAGGCCGGACCGGCCGCGAGGGGTCGCGACGGTGTTGCGGGAGCATACGCGGCGCTCGGGGCGGTGGCGACCCAGGCGGCATCGAGCGCTGCGCCGGCGAGGCGCGACACGCCCTGCGGCAGGGGCTCGTTGGACAGCTCCGGACAGAACCAGCCGTCGACGACCACGAGCCGCGCATGCCCTTCCAGCGGGGCGGGCAGCACCGAGGCGGCGAGGCGCTGCGCTTCGGCACCCGGGCGGGCGGCCGGCGCGAACGCCTGGCGATCCAGGGCGCGGAGGTACGCGTAGCGCCAGTTCTCATCGCGCGCGGAGGGCAGGCCGGCGGCGAGCACCGCCTGCAGCAGCGAGCGCCGCGGCGGCGCGAGGCTCTCGCCTGCGGCCAGTTCCTCGAGCCTGACGGGGACGGTGGACATGGTCTTGGCCGGTGGCACGCGCGAGGCGAGGCGCCTCAGGCGGCCGCCCCCGTGATCCAGTCGTAGCCGCGGCGCTCGAGCTCCAGCGCGAGGTCGCGATCGCCGCTGCGCACGATGCGGCCGCGCGCGAGAACGTGTACCCGGTCCGGGACGATGTGCTCGAGCAGTCGCTGGTAGTGCGTGACGAGCACGATGGCGCGCTGCGGCGCGCGCAGCGTGTTGACCCCGCGCGAGACCACCTTCAGCGCGTCGATGTCGAGGCCCGAGTCGGTCTCGTCGAGCAGTGCGAGGGTCGGCTCCAGCACCAGCATCTGCAGTATCTCGTTGCGCTTCTTCTCGCCGCCGGAGAAGCCCTCGTTGACGCCGCGCGACAGGAAGGCCTCGTCCATCTGCATCAGCTTCATCTTCTCGCGCACCACGGCGAGGAACTCGAACGCATCGACCTCCGGCAGGCCCTGGTGCTTGCGCGCCGCGTTCAGCGCGGCCTTCAGCAGGTAGACGTTGTTCACGCCAGGGATCTCAACCGGGTACTGGAAGCCGAGGAACAGGCCCGCGCGCGCACGCTCCTCCGGCTCGAGCTTCAACAGGTCCTCGCCACGGTAGGTGACGCTGCCTGCGGTGATCTCGTACCCGGGTCGCCCGGCGAGCACGTAGGCGAGCGTGCTCTTGCCCGAGCCGTTCGGGCCCATGATCGCGTGCACCTCGCCGGCGCCGACGTCGAGGGAAAGTCCATCGAGCACGTCGCGGCCGCCCACCCTGGCGCGCAGGTCGCGGATCGAGAGGATCGGCGCGCTCATCCGACCGACCCCTCGAGGCTGACGGCCAGCAGGTTCTGCGCCTCGACGGCGAACTCCATCGGCAGCTCCTTGAACACGCTCTTGCAGAATCCGCTGACGATCATGTTGATCGCATCCTCCTCGCTGATGCCCCGTTGCATGCAGTAGAACAACTGGTCCTCGCTGATCTTGGAGGTGGAGGCCTCGTGCTCCACCGTCGCCGTCGGGTTCTTGACCTCGACGTACGGGAAGGTGTGTGCGCCGCACCTCGAGCCCATCAGCAGGCTGTCGCACTGGGTGAAGTTGCGGGCACCGTGCGCGCTCGGCAGGATCTTCACGAGGCCGCGGTAGGCGTTCTGGCCGCGACCGGCCGAGATGCCCTTCGAGACGATCGTGCTGCGCGTGTTGGCGCCGACGTGGATCATCTTCGTGCCCGTGTCGGCCTGCTGCAGGTTGGTGGCGGTCGCCACCGAGTAGAACTCGCCCACCGAGCCCTCGCCGCGCAGCACGCAGCTCGGGTACTTCCAGGTGATCGCCGAGCCGGTCTCGACCTGCGTCCAGGAGATCTTCGAGTTGCGCCCGCGGCACTCGCCGCGCTTGGTGACGAAGTTGTAGATGCCACCGATGCCGTTCTCGTCGCCCGGGTACCAGTTCTGGACCGTGGAATACTTGATCTGCGCGTCGTCCTCGGCGACCAGCTCGACCACGGCGGCGTGCAGCTGGTTCTCGTCGCGCATCGGCGCAGTGCAACCCTCGAGGTAGCTCACGTGGCTCCCGGGCGCCGCCACGATCAGCGTGCGCTCGAACTGGCCGGTGTTGGTGGCGTTGATGCGGAAGTAGGTCGACAGCTCCATCGGGCAACGCACGCCCGGCGGGATGTAGACGAACGAGCCGTCCGAGAACACCGCCGAGTTGAGGCAGGCGTAGAAGTTGTCCTGGTAGGGGACGACGGTTCCGAGGTAGCGCTCGACCAGGGCCGGGTGCTTGCGCACCGCCTCCGAGAACGAGCAGAAGATCACGCCCGCCTTCTCGAGGCGGTCCTTGAAAGTGGTGGCGACCGAGACGCTGTCGAAGACGGCGTCCACGGCGACGCCGGCGAGCCGGGCGCGCTCGTGCAGCGGCACGCCGAGCTTCTCGTAGGTGGCGAGCAGCTTCGGATCGACCTCGTCGAGGCTCTTGGGGCCGTCCGCCTTGCTCTTCGGCGCGGAGTAGTACGAGATGGCCTGGTAGTCCACGGGGTGGGCGCGCAGGTGCGCCCACTGCGGCTGCTTCATGGCCTGCCAGTGCCGGAAGGCGCGCAGCCGCCACTCCGTGAGGAACGATGGTTCCCCCTTGATTCGCGAGATGGCGCGCACCACGTCCTCGTCGAGCCCGGGCGGCAGGCTGTCCGACTCGATGTCGGTGACGAAGCCGTGCTGGTAGGCGCGGCCGACGAGCTTTTCGATGTCTGCGGTTTCGGTCATGTGCGTGCGGTCCCGTCGCGGCTCGAGTCCTCAGGAAGCGGTGGCGCCGCCGCGCGCGCGCAGCCCCGCCTTGATCTCCCGCTCCATCGCGGGCAGGCGCGCGGTGCCGCCGTCGAGCCCGGCGAGCTGCGCCAAGCTGACCTCGTACAGAGAGCGCCGGATGGAGAGGTTGACCCGCTGCCAGGCCCGCCCCACGTGGCAGGTGGGCTCGAGCTCGCACTGGCCCTGTCCGGCCGAGCAGTCCGTGACCGCCACCGGGCCCTCGAGCGCATCGAGGATCGAGGCGGCGCTGATGGCCTCCGCCGGCCGCGCGAGCTGGTAGCCACCGTGCAGGCCGCGGGTCGAATGCACGAAGCCGGCGCGCTGCAGCTGCTTGAGGAGCTTGCTGACGGTCGCGGCACCGATCTGCGTCTGCTGCGCCAGGGCGGCCGACGCGAAGCGACGGCCCGGCTCGCGGGCCATGGCGGCGAGCAGCACGGTGGCGTAGTCGGTGAGCTTGCTGATGCGGATCATGGTGGCGTCTGGCTAACGAGGACCATTTTAGTCCTGATTGTGTCCGATTACCACGACAGCGTGAGGTCGCTCACCTCGCGACCGCGGCGCGACCGTACGCGTTTGCTATCATGAGCGGCTTGCCGCCCCTGGCGCGGCGGGCTGCCGCGTACGTGGCGGGAACGCAACCGAGTCCCTGCTGTCGAAGCGCTCTAGCCACGTGGGATCCCGATGACGATTCGAGCCAATGCCCCGCGAACTGCCGTCTCGCGGCCCGTCGTGCGGCGCCGACCTGCGCCTGCCGCGGCGCGCCTCATCGGCGCACGCCGGCCGTCGGGCCGCGGACGGTTCGTGGCGTGACCGCGGCCGTCCAGGGTTTGCCGGCGGCGGCGGCCGCCCCCGAGGTCGTGGTCGACGTGCGTGGGGTCCACTACGGCTTCGGCCGTCGTGCGATCTTCGCCGGACTCGACATCCAGGCCCGCCGTGGGCGCATCACGGCGATCATGGGCCCGAGCGGCACCGGCAAGACCACGCTGCTGCGGCTCATCACCGGGCAGGTCGCGCCCCGGGAAGGCACGGTCAGCGTGTTCGGCGAGGACGTCGCGGCGATGCCGCAGCGCGAGCTGTTCGCGCTGCGCAGGCGCATGGGCATGCTGTTCCAGAACGGTGCGCTGCTGACCGACCTGTCGGTGTTCGAGAACGTCGCCTTCCCGCTGCGCGAGCATGCGCGACTGCCCGAGTCGCTGTTGCGGAACATCGTCCTGACGAAGCTGCATGCCGTCGGCCTGCGCGGCGCCGCCAACCTGATGCCGGCCGAACTGTCGGGAGGCATGGCGCGCCGGGTCGCTCTGGCGCGCGCGATCGTGATGGACCCCGAGATCCTGATCTACGACGAGCCGTTCGTCGGGCTCGACCCCATCTCGATGGGCATGATCGTGCGGTTGATCCGGCGGATGAACGAGGCGCTCGGCATCACCAGCATCGTCGTCTCGCACGACGTCGAGGAACTCGGCGCGATCGCGCACGAGAGCTACCTGCTGTCGCAGGGCAAGGTGGTCGCTTCGGGCACCCCGGCGGAACTTCGCGCCAGCAACCTCGAGGTGGTGCGGCAGTTCATGGAAGGCATCGCCGACGGCCCGGTGCCGTTCCACTACCCGGCGCCCGACTACGTCGCGCAGCTGCTCGACGGGAGCGCGCGGTGAGCGTCGCCGGCGCGGCTGCCGACGGCCTGCTGGTCGGGGCGCTGCGTCGCATCGGCGCCGTCGCCGTGTTTTTCTTCCGCATCCTCGCCCAGTGCCTGCCCGCGCTCGGCCGGCCGCGCGTCGTCGTGCACCAGGTCTACAACGCGGGCGCGCGCTCGCTGATCATCATCATGCTCTGCGGCCTGTTCGTCGGCATGGTGCTCGGGCTGCAGGGCCACGACCTGCTGGCGCGCTTCGGCTCCGAGGACGCGCTCGGCGTCGCGGCGGCGCTCGGGCTGCTGAAGGAACTCGGCCCGGTGGTCGGCGCGCTGCTGTTCGCCGGCCGCGCCGGCACCGCGCTGACCTCGGAGATCGGCCTGATGAAGGCCACCGACCAGCTCACGGCCATGGAGATCATGGCCGTCGACCCGGTGCGCCTCGTGGTGGCGCCGCGCTTCATCGGCGGGCTGGTGGCGCTGCCGCTGCTGGTCGCCATCTTCAACGTGGTCGGGCTGTTCGGTGCCCAGCTGGTCGGCGTCCAGGTGATGGGTGTCGACGCGGGCGCGTTCTGGTCGCAGATGCAGGCGGCCGTCGAGCTCGACGACGTCGCCGAGGGCATCATCAAGAGCGTCGTGTTCGGCGCGGCCTGCAGCCTGGTCGCGGTCTACGAGGGCTTCCACGCCGCGCCCACGGCCGAGGGCGTCGGGCTCGCGACCACGCGCACGGTGGTGACCTCGTCGGTGTTGACCCTGCTGCTCGACTACATGCTCACCGCCGCCTTCCTCTGACGGGACATCCAGACATGCGACCCAACCGTGCGCTAGAAATCGGAACCGGGCTGTTCGTGCTGCTGGGCTTCGCAGCGCTGTTCTTCCTGACGACGCAACTGCCGGGCAGCGGCCTGAGCCTCGGGTCCGAGGCCGGCTACCGCGTCACCGCGAAGTTCGACAACGTGGGCGACCTCAAGACCGGCTCCCCGGTCAGCATGGCGGGCGTGACGATCGGCCGCGTACAGTCCGTGGGCTTCGACCCCGACGACTTCCGCGCGGTCGTCACCTTGCGCATCGACCCGCAGTTCGACCGCATCCCCGAGGACAGCGACGCGAGCATCCAGACGCAGGGGCTGCTCGGCGGCAAGTACGTCGGAATCGGTCCCGGCGGTTCGGAAACCTACCTGAAGGATGGCGGTCAGATCGAGTTCACCCAGTCAGCCATCGTGCTCGAGTCGCTGGTCAACAAGTTCTTCGCGAACTTCGCCGGCCGCGGCAGCGATGGGGACTCCAGCAAAGGGCAGGCGGAGGAGCCCGCCAAGGAGGATGCCAAGTGAAGATCCGTCTCAACGCGCCCGTGATCGTCGTGGCAGGCCTCGTGGCCGCCGCGGGCGTGCCGGCGCCCGTCACCGCGCAGCAGGCGGCCCCGGCAGCCGCACCGCAGGCGGCGGCCGCGCCGCGCAGCGGCGCGCCCGAGGTCGATGCCAGCGGCCCGTCGCAGCTGATCGAGTCGGCAGCGAACGCCATGCTGAAGGAACTCGACGCTCGCCGGGCCGAGTACCGCAAGGAGCCGGGGAAGGTCTATGCGCTGGTCGATCGCGTCCTGCTGCCTTACTTCGACGTCGACTATGCAGCGCGGCTGGTGCTCGCCAAGCACTGGCGCACCGCGACCCCGCAGCAGCGCCAGCGCTTCGTCGATGCGTTCTACAAGTCGCTGCTCAACAACTACGGCGACGCGCTGGTGGAGTTCACCGGGGACCGCATCAAGGTCCTCCCGGCGAAAGTCGAGCCGACCGCCACCACCGCCACCGTGCGCACCGAGGTGAAGCGCAGCAACGGCGACCGGATCCCGGTCAACTACTCGCTGCGCAAGGGCGATGCCGGCTGGAAGGCCTGGGACGTGACGATCGAAGGCATCAGCTACGTCAAGAGCTTCCGCGAGGACTTCGGCGCGGAGATCGACCAGAAGGGCATCGACGCCGTGATCCAGCGCCTCGAGACCCAGGGCGTCAAGGCGCCTGCCGCCTCCAAGCAGCGCGCGTGAGCACGCCCCCGGCGTCCTTCACGTTCACGCCCGCGGGGGGCGGGCGTTTCGCGGTGGGTGGCGCGATGACCTTCGCGACGGCCGCGGCGCTGCACTCTGCCGGGCTCGCGGCGTTCGCGGGCACGGGAGATCCGGCGCTCGAGCTCGACTGTGGCGGAGTGTCGAGCGCCGACAGTGCGGGGCTGGCAGTGCTGGTGGACTGGCTGGGCTGGGCGCGCCGGTCTGGCCGGACGCTGCGCCTGCACGCCCTGCCGCCGAAGCTGCTGGACCTCGCGCGCATCAGCGAACTGGACGAACTGATCGCCCCCGCCTGAACGGTCGGGTGCGTGTGCGCGCGTGGCGTCACGCGCGCCGGCGCGGGGCAGCCCTGCATGGTCGCGACTGCGGCATCCGCTATTGCGGCGCCTCCGGCGTGTCTCCGGACACCCCTTCGGTCGGCTGCGGCTCGCCCGCCGGGTCGTCGAGTGGGTCGTCGAGGGGATCCTCGAGCGGCGATTCGTCGTCCGCGGCGGCACCATCGGTGACGAGATACTGGCGCCGCTGCAGGTAGGCGCTGCGGACGAACGCGTAGGGATCCCCGGCACGATCGATGATGGCGTCGGTGTCGCTGAGCCTGGAGCGCCGGTCGAGCTGGCCGCCGACCCAGACCAGGTTGTTGGCCCGCTGGCTGGTGAGCAACTGGCGCGGCTCGACGAAGTTGTCCGCCAGCGCCCCGAACCCGTCGCGCAGCGTGTAGGGCCCGAGGAACGGGATCATTACGTAGGGGCCCGCCGGCACGCCCCAGCGGCCGAGGGTCTGGCCGAAGTCCTCGTTGTTGCGGTCGAGCCCGGCGTCGGTCGCCGGGTCGAGGAAGCCGCCGACCCCGAGCGTGGTGTTGAGCAAAAACCGTCCCGTGTCGGACGCCGCGGGCCCGAACTTGCCCTGCAGCAGGTTGTTGAGGATGACGACCGGATACTCGGCGTTCGAGAAGAAGTTCGACAGCCCGGTGCGCACGACGCGCGGCGTGACCTTGCGGTAGCCGCGGATCGCCGGGCGCAGCACCGCCTTGTCGAGCGACTGGTTGAAGGCGAACGTGCCACGGTTGACGCGTTCGAACGGATCACGTGGATCGGGCGTACGGGTCGACGGAACGGTGGCGCAGGCAGACGAGAGGCACGCGAGGCACAGGGCCGCGACGGTGCCGCGGAGGCGGGAATTCATCGCGGCATCATACCAGCGTCGTTGGACGCCTCCCGGGCACGCCACCGCCCGCGGGCGCTCTCGGCGAGCACGTCGCGGATCTCCTTCAACCGGGCCGAGAAGCGCGCGCGCTGCACGGGCGTCAGGTCCGGCGCGGCGAGCGCCAGCTCGAGCTGCTTGCCGGCCAGTGGCAGGTCGCCGCTCGCGATGTGGTATTCGCTCATGTAGTAGTAGGCGTCGCCGGTGGCGCCGGCGTCGCTGGCGGCCAGCGCCGTCAGGCGGATCTGTTCTGGCGTGGGCGGCACGTTGTTGAACACGTCCAGCAGGACCTCGTGGGCTTCCCGGGCACGCCCGGCCTGCATCAACGCCTCGGCATAGCGCACGCTGAGGGGTACGTTGCGCGGCGCGATCGCCAGGCCCTCGCGGAAGGTCGCGAGCGCGCGGTCCTGGCGCCCGGCGGACATCAGCGCCTGGCCGAGCGCGGCCTGCAGCATCGGGCTGCCCTGACGCGCCGCGCTGAGCTCGATCAGGGTGCCCGCGGCCGCCTCGCGCTCGCCGGCCCGCATCTGCGCCAGCGCCTCGCCGTACTGCTGGCCGGGGGTCAGCTCGCGGCGCTCCCGGAGCGCCGCGTAGTAGGGCCGCAGGTCCGCCTCGGGCGGCGCCCCGAGTACACGGACCCGCTCGCGCACGTACTGGTAGGCCGGCGACTCGGGCAGCACGTTGCGGGCGATCTGCGCGGCGCGGTCGCGCGACTCGGCGATGCGGTTGCTCGTGACCGGGTGGGTCTGCAGGAACTCCGGCACCATCGAGCCGGCGAGGCCGGAGCGGCGCCCGAGGGTCTCGAAGAAATCCGGCATCCCGAACGGGTCGAAGCCAGCGGCGGCCAGGAAGCCGATGCCGATGCGGTCGGCCTCGTACTCGTTCGCACGGGTGAAGTTGATGCGCTGCTGGGCCGCCGTGCCCTGGGCTATGGCGATGCCCGCCTGGGCCGCGTCCGGCGAGCCGGTCGTGGCCCCGATGAGGATCGCGGCGAGGATCGCCGCGGCGGACGCGAGGCTCTGGCGCCCCTGCGCGCGGATCGAGCGCGCGATGTGGCGCTGGGTGACGTGCGCGATCTCGTGGGCCAGCACGCTGGCGAGCTGCGACTCGTTGGCGGTCGCGGTCATCAAGCCCTGGTTGACGCCGATGAACCCGCCCGGCAGCGCGAAGGCGTTGATCGCCCCGTCCCGCACCACGAAGAACTGGAAGCGCTGCCCGCCGTCCTGGGCCTGCGCCGCGATCCTCGAGCCGATCGTCTGGATGTAGTCGTTGACCTCCGGGTCGTCCATCACCTGGCCCTGCTCGCGCAGGCCGCGGACGATCATCTGCCCGATCTGGTACTCGTCGTTGCGCGTGATGGTCGCATCGGCCGGGGAGCCGATGTCCGGCAGGTCCGGCGCCGACGACTGGGCCGCCGCCTCGTGCCCGAGGGCGAGGACGGCGGCTGCCAGCAGGCTGGGGAAAATCCGGTGCATCCCTGGTGTGACCTGCCCCCGGTAAGGGAGTTCAGAGGGTCTCGGAAGCGTAGTCGGCGAGCCGGGAGCGCTCGCCCCGCACCAGGGTGATGTGGCCGGAGTGCGGCCAGCCACGGAAGCGGTTCACGACGAAGGTGAGGCCGGAGGTGGTTTCGGTGAGGTAGGGCGTGTCGATCTGGGCGATGTTGCCGAGGCAGACGAGCTTGGTGCCCGGGCCGGCGCGCGTCACCAGGGCCTTCATCTGCTTCGGCGTGAGGTTCTGGGCCTCGTCGAGGATGACGAAGCGGTTCAGGAAGGTGCGGCCGCGCATGAAGTTGAGCGAGCGGATCTTGATGCGGTTGCGGAGCAGGTCGTTGGTCGCCTGCCGCCCCCAGCTGCCGCCTTCCGAGCTCTGGGTCAGCACCTCCAGGTTGTCCATCAGGGCGCCCATCCAGGGCTCCATCTTCTCCTCCTCGGTGCCCGGCAGGAAGCCGATGTCCTCGCCGAGCGGGATCGTCACGCGGGTCATGATGATCTCGGCGAAACGGTTGCCCTCGAGCGTCTGCGCCAGCCCGGCAGCCAGCGTCAGCAGGGTCTTGCCGGTGCCCGCCGGCCCGAGCACGGAGACGAAGTCGATCTCCGGGTCGGTCAGCAGGTTGAGTGCGAAGTTCTGCTCGCGGTTGCGCGCGGCGATGCCCCACACGCCGTGGCGTTCGCTGCGGAAGTCGCGCAGCAGCTCGAGCGTCGCGGTCGAGCCGGACACGCGCCGCACGATCGCCTCGATGCCGCCGTCGCGTTCCTCGTAGACGAACTGGTTGGGCACCCACTCCCGTGCCGCCGGCCCGGTCAGCTCGTACCAGGTGCGCGTGCCCTCGCGCCACGAGCGCATGTCCTTCGCATGCTTCTCCCAGAAGCCGGCGCCCAGCGCCGCCTGGCCGGTGTAGAGGACGTCGGCGTCCTCGATCGTGCGGTCGCTGAAGTAGTCCTCGGCGTGCACGCCGACGACCGCGGCCTTGATCCGCAGGTTGATGTCCTTGGAGACCAGCACGACCTGTGCGTCGTGGTGCAGGGCCTGCAGCGCCAGCGTCTGCGCGAGGATCGCGTTGTCGTTGCCGTGGCCGGGCAGGTGGTCGGGCAACGCCGAGCTCAGCTGTCGAGTCTGGAAGAACAGCCGTCCGGCGCCGGACTTCCTGCCGGGGTTGCCCAGAGTCTGGGAGGGCAGGGGCAGGCCCCGGTCGATCTCGTCCTTGGTCGCCGCGCGCATCAGGTCGTCGAGGAAGCGGCTGACCTGGCGCACGTTGCGCGACGCCTCCGACAGCCCCTTCTTGTTCGCATCCAGTTCCTCGAGCACCACCATCGGCAGGTAGATGTCGTGCTCCTCGAAACGGAAGATCGCCGCCGGGTCGTGCATCAGCACGTTCGTGTCGAGCACGAACAGGCGGCGCGACTGCGCGGACTTGCGCTTCTTCAACTCGGGACCTTCATGGCTGGCACGGACCTCCCGGTGGCACCTGCGACGCCGCCGCCCTGCGCCGGCGGCGCGTCAGAGCCCGCGGGCGGCCGCGAGCACCTCGGCCACGTGGCCGTCGACCTTCACCTTGCGCCACTCGCGCGCGAGCTTGCCGTCGGCGCCGATCAGGAAGGTGCTGCGCTCGATGCCCATGACCTTCTTGCCGTACATGTTCTTCTCCTTGATGACGTCGAACAGGCGGCAGAGCTTCTCGTCCTCGTCGGACAGCAGCTCGAAGTTCAGCGACTCCTTGTCGCGGAATTTCGCGTGCGAGGTGCAGCTGTCGCGCGACACCCCGACCACTACGGCCCCGGCCTTCTTGAAGTCGGCCGCGGCGTCGCGGAACTCGCGCGCCTCCACCGTGCAGCCCGGCGTCATGTCCTTGGGGTAGAAGTAGAGCACGACCTTGCGGCCGTCGGCGTCGGCGAGCTTCCAGGTGCTGCCGTCGGTGGTCTTGGCGGAGAAGGCGGGCACCTTGGTGCCCACGGTGATCTTGCTCATCGGACTGCGCTTGCTCCCTGTGTACGCTGGATTGGCCGGGCCGCCGGTCGCGGCGGCCCCGGGTGAACGGCGGTGCGCCAGCCCTGGCACGCCGGTTCGTGGAGGGCGGTGCCGCCCGTCAGGACTTCACCGGCTCGAGGATCGCGTCGAGGTTCAGGGAGTCGCAGAACTCCATGAACTCCTCGCGCAGGTGGGCGAGGTGGACGCGGCTCGGCACGTTCACCACCATCTGCACCGAGAACATCTGCGCGCCCGTGTGGGCGGCGGGGTAGCTGCGCGTCGCGACCTCGCCGATGTCGATGCCGCGACTCGAGCAGAAGCCCGCGAGCGCGGAAACGATGCCCGTCTGGTCCAGGCAGACCGCATCGATCGAGTAGGGCAGCATGTCGGTGCGCGCCGACCGCGGTTCGGTGCGTCGCAGGTTCACCGTCAGGCCGGAGGCATCGCCGAGCTTCTTCAGCTCGGTCTCGAGCTTGGCCAGCGAGTGCCAGTTGCCCGAGACGAGCAGCACCATCGCGAACTCGGAGCCGAGGCTCGCCATGCGGCTCTCGCTGATGTTGCCGCCGCACTCGCTGATCACGCGCGTGAGGTCGTGAACGATTCCGGTTCGGTCGGTTCCGATCGCGGAAACGGCGATGTGCTGTTTCATTCCGTGGCAAGGGCCCTGGGTGACGGAGGGATGGGTGACGGCCAGTTCGACGACGGCCAGCCCGGCGGTCGTGAGTTTAGCGACTGGTGGGGCTGAAGGCGACTTCGGCCGCCCGCCACCGGGGCGTGGCGGTTGCGCGCCCGCGGCGCCGGCCCGTAAGATCCGCGGTCCTTTCAGGCAGGGGCCGGCATGTTCTCGGGCAGCTACGTCGCCATCGTCACTCCCATGCACGCGGACGGGGCGATCGACCACCAGGCCTGGGCGCGGCTCCTCGAGTTCCACGCCGCCAACGGCACGCGGGGCATCGTGGTCGGTGGCACCACCGGCGAGTCGGCGACCCTCTCGGACGCCGAGTTGCGCGAGCTCGTCGTGCGCTCGCGCGAGCAGCTGCGCGGCCGGGTGCAGCTGCTGGCCGGCGCGGGCACCAGCAGCACCGCCGCCACCGTCGAGCGCGCCGCCTGGCTCGGTGGGCTCGGCGTCGACGCGCTGTTGGTGGTCACGCCCGCCTACAACAAGCCCACGCAGGAGGGCCTGTACCTACACTTCGCCGCGGTGGCGGCCGCGAGCCCCGTCCCGCTGATGCTCTACAACGTGCCCGGGCGCACGGCCGTCGACATGCTGCCGCAGACGGTGGCCCGGCTCGCCGAGCTGCCGCGCATCGTCGCCATCAAGGAAGCCGTCGCCGACGTCGGCCGCGTGCGTGAGCTGGTCGCGGCCTGCGGTCCCGGCTTCGACGTGCTGTCCGGCGACGACGCGACCGCCCGGGAGGCGGTGCTCGCCGGTGCGCGGGGCACCGTGTCGGTCACGGCGAACGTCGCGCCTCGCCAGATGTCCGAAGTCATGGCAGCGGCGCTGGCCGGCAGGCGCGAGGCGGCGGAGGCCGCCGACGCACGGCTGGCCGCGCTGCACGAGCGCCTGTTCCTCGAAGCCAACCCGATTCCCGTCAAGTGGGTGATGCACCAGATGGGGCTGATCGGGCCGGGCCTGCGGCTCCCGCTGACGCCCCTGTCGCAGCGTTTCCACGAGCGGCTGCGCGAGGCGATGCGCGCCGCCGGCCTGTGACGCGCCCGTCGCCGCCAAGGTGCCCCGGATGACCAAGCCGCTGTCCCTGTCACTGCTACTCGTCGCGAGCGCACTGCTCGCCGGTTGTGGGTCCGTCTTCAAGGCGACCTGCGCCAGGCCCGAGGACTACGCCACCGCCGTCGACAACGGGCCGCTCAAGGTGCCAGCGGGACTGCAGGGGCCGGACACGCGCAGCGCGTTGTCGGTACCGCCACTCCAGGAGCCGGAGCGGCCGCGGTCCGCCGACGAGCCCTGCCTCGACGCCCCGCCGCGCTACTCCGGGCCCGCCCCGGCCAAGCCGGCAGCCTGATATCATCATCGGAACAGTACTACGATTTCGCGCGAGATATATGGCCTAAGTCATTGATCCGGAGAGGTGGCCGAGTGGTCTAAGGCGCTTGATTGGAAGTCAAGTAACATCGCAAGGTGTTCGTGGGTTCGAATCCCACCCTCTCCGCCAGATGCCTGGGCCGAATTTCCCGTGGGCGGCCTCCCACGGGCCAGTCCATGGCGTCCCGCATTGGTTCCTCCGCGACGACCAGCCGCGAACCCCGCCAGGCCCGGAAGGGAGCAACGGTACCGGCGATGTCGGGTGCCGGAGTCTAAGCTGGTGCGGGGCGCCTCCCCCTGACCGGACCGTCCGTCGATGAGCTATACCGCACTCGCCCGCAAGTGGCGCCCGAGGGACTTCGGCGAACTGACGGGCCAGGAACACGTGCTGCGGGCGTTGACCAACGCGCTCGCCAGCGGACGCGTGCACCATGCCTTCCTGTTCACCGGCACGCGCGGCGTCGGCAAGACGACGATCTCGAGGATCCTCGCGAAGTGCCTCAACTGCGAGACCGGGCCGACCGCCACCCCCTGCGGAGAGTGCGCGGCCTGCCGCGAGATCGACGAGGGCCGGTTCATCGACCTGATCGAGGTGGACGCGGCCTCGCGCACCAAGGTCGACGACACCCGCGAGCTGCTCGACAACGTCCAGTACGCGCCGACCCGCGGGCGCTACAAGGTCTACCTCATCGACGAGGTGCACATGCTGTCGGCGCATTCCTTCAATGCGTTGCTCAAGACGCTCGAAGAGCCGCCGCCGCACGTCAAGTTCCTGCTCGCCACCACCGATCCACAGAAGCTGCCGGTGACGGTGCTTTCGCGCTGCCTGCAGTTCAACCTCAAGCGGCTGCCGGTCGCGCTGATCGCGGAGCGCATGCGGCACATCCTCGAGGCCGAGGCGATCGCCTTCGAGCCCGCTGCGGTGCGCCTGGTGGCACTCGCCGCCGACGGCAGCATGCGCGACGGCCTGTCGCTGCTCGACCAGTTGATCGCCTTCGGCGGGGGCAAAGTCGACGAAGAGTCGGCGCGCGCGATGCTGGGCACGATCGACCGCCAGCAGGTGGTTCGGCTGGTGGAACTGCTGGCTGGCGGCGACCCGGCGGCCCTGCTCGACTATGCACAGTCGCTGGAGCAATGGTCGCCCGATCACGCCCAGATGCTCGATGCGCTCGCCGCCCTGCTCGCGCGCATCGCCCTGAAACAGGCGGTACCGGACTACGAAGGCGACGAGCTGCACGACGCGGCGCGGCTCTCCGAGCTCGCGGGACGGCTCGCCCCGGAAGACGTGCAGCTCCACTACCAGGCCGCCATCGTCGGCCGGCGTGACCTGCAGTGGGCACCGGACCCGCGCACAGGGTTCGAGATGACGCTGCTGCGGATGATGCTGTTCCGCCCGGGCTCCGACGCCGCGCCGGCGGGGTCGCCTGGTCAAGGCCCGAGGCGCGAGGCTGCGCCTGGCGCGTTCGCGCCGCCCGGCGCCGGTGCCGCAGCGTCGCTGTCCGCTACCGGCCGCGCGGCTACGGACCGGGCTGCTGGCGGGGCGGCCGCCGGCGCGGGTGCGGACGTGCGTGCGGGCACGGGCATCGCGATCGACGCGGCCAACTGGTCGCACGTGCTGGGCTCGCTGGAGTTGAGCGGCCTGGCGCGCCAGCTAGCGGCGCACTGCGCCTTCGGCGGTCGCGAGGGTGCACTTTTGCGGCTGGTGCTCGATGCGCGCAACCAGCACTTGCGCACGCCTGCGGCGGTCGAGCGGCTCGCCCAGGGGCTGGGCCGCTACCTCGGTGAGGCCATCCGGATCGAGGTCGAGGTCGGCGACCCGCCCGGCGAGACCCCGGCGCGCGCCGAAGAACGCCAGGCGCGAGAGCAGCTCGACGCGGCCAGGGCCTCGCTCGAGGCAGACCCCACCGTGCGCGCGCTGAAGGAGAAGTTCGGCGCGACGCTCAAGCCGGACACCGTCCGGCCACATCGCTGACACACCGTACGCCAACCAGAGGACAGACGATGGCGAACATCGGGAACATGATGAAGCAGGCCGAGGCCCTGCAGCGCAACATGCAGAAGGCGCAGGAGGAGATTGCCTCGATGGAGATCGTCGGCGAGTCCGGCGGCGGCATGGTCAAGGTGACGATGACGGGCCGGCACGAGGTCAGGCGCGTCCAGATCGAGCCGGCGGTGTTCGGCGACGATCGCGAGATGCTCGAGGACCTGGTGGCGGCGGCCTGCAACGACGCGGTGCGCAAGGTCGAGGCTGCGACGCAGCAGAAGATGTCGGGCCTGATGGCCGGCATGCGGCTGCCGCCGGGCATGAAGCTGCCGTTCTGAAGATGCGTGGTCTCGGGAGCGACGCGGCTGCGGGGGCGGCGTGAAGCACACGCCGGCCCTCGCACGTCTGATCGATGCATTGCGCGCGCTGCCGGGGGTGGGCCCGAAGACCGCGCAGCGCATGGCCTTCCACCTGTTGCAGGAAGGGCGCGCAGGCGCGGCGGCGCTCGCGACCTCGCTCACCTCGGCGCTGCAGTCGGTGGGCCGCTGTGGGCGCTGCCGGATGCTCACCGAGGGCGAGCTCTGCGCCATCTGCGCCTCCGGCCAGCGCGACGCTGCCCTGGTCTGCGTGGTGGAGTCACCGGCGGACGTGGTGGCGATCGAGCAGTCCGGAGGCTATCGCGGCCGCTACTTCGTGCTGATGGGGCATCTCTCGCCGCTCGACGGAGTCGGGCCGGAGCAGATCGGCGTGCGCGAGCTCGAGTCGCTGCTCGATGCCGGCGAGGTCCAGGAACTGATCCTCGCGACCAATCCGACCGTCGAGGGCGAGGCGACCGCGCACTTCCTGTCCGAGCTGGCCCGCGCACGCGGCGTACGGGCGACGCGCATCGCCCACGGCGTGCCGATCGGCGGCGAGCTCGAGTACATCGACGGCGGCACGCTGGCGCACGCGCTCGCCGGCCGCCAGTCGCTCGGTTGAGCCTCAGCGCGGCGGCCCGCGGCGTGTGCCCGGCCGGCGTGCGGGCCCCTGCGCCTCCGTCAGGTCGTCGAACAGTCGGCGCATGCGCCGATAGCTCTCGTAGCGACGCGCATCCAGCGCAGCGGTGCCGGCGGCCTCGCGCACCGCGCAGCCGGGTTCGGCCATGTGGCGGCAGTCGGCGAAGCGGCAGCCGGTCGACAGGCGGTCCACCTCGACGAAGCCGAGGCTGCCCGGTTCCAGGGACTGGATGGCCGGCGCGAAGTCGCGCACCCCGGGCGAGTCGATCAGGTGGCCGCCGCCGGCGAGGTCGTAGAGCCTCGAGCTCGTCGTCGTATGGCGGCCTTCCTCGCCGCGTACGAGTTCGCCGGTCTGGATGTCGGCGGCCTGCGGTGCGAGCCGTGCGACCAGCGACGACTTGCCGACGCCGGACTGGCCGAGCAGCACGCCCGTCTGTCCCTGCAGCGCGGTCGCGAGCGCATCGACGTTGCACCGCTCGCGGGCGGCGACCGCGAGCACGGGATAGCCGGCTTGCTCGTACGGCAGCAGCGACTCGCGCAATGCCGCCGCGCCGTCGAGGTCGAGCTTGTTGAGCACCAGCAGCGCGGCGATCCCCCCGGACGATGCCGCGCACAGGTAGCGATCGACGACGAACAGGTCGGGCAGAGGCCGTGGCGCGACGACCACCGCCATCAGCGTGACGTTCGCCACCACCGCCTCGGAGTCGCCACGGGCGCTGGAGCGATGCAGCGCGGTGTGGCGCGGCAGCACCTGCACTGCATGGACCTCGCCGTGCGCCGCGTCGCGCTCGCAGCGCACCCAGTCGCCACAGACGATGTCGAGTCGCCGGCCGAAGGGGCGGGCCTCGTGCTCGACGCCCGACGACTCGCGCACCCGCAGGTGACGTCCGTACGCGGCAATGACCTGGGCTTGCAAAGTGGCTCCTCGCGGAATGGGCCGGGCAGGGGGCGCGGCCACTCTAGGTTCGAGGCCGGCGGCTTGTCCACGCGCGGCGCCGGCCACGTCCGTGGGCTCTGCTAGAATCCGCGCCCATGGCGGCATCGGACCTGCTCGTCTGGATCGACCTCGAGATGACCGGGCTGCGTCCCGAATCCGACGACATCATCGAGATCGCCACGCTGGTGACGACCGGCGACCTGGAACTCGTCGAGGAGGGCCCGGTCATCGCCATCCACCAGGACGAGGCGACGCTGGCGCGCATGGACGACTGGAACCAACGCCAGCACGGGTCTTCGGGGCTCCTCGATCGGGTTCGCGCGAGCCGCCACGGCGTCGCGGACGCCGAGCGCGAGACGTTGGCCTTCCTCGGCCGCCACGTCGAGCCGGGCCGCTCGCCGATGTGCGGCAACAGCATCTGCCAGGACCGCCGTTTCCTGGCGCGCCACATGCCGCAGCTCGAGCGCTTCTTCCATTATCGCAACCTCGACGTCAGCACCCTGAAGGAACTGGCGCGGCGCTGGGCGCCCAGCGTGCTCGGCAGCTTCACGAAGAGCGGCACCCACCTCGCACTCGACGACATCCGCGAGTCGGTGCGCGAGCTGCGCCACTACCGCCAGTGGCTGGTCGCGCCGGAGTACCGAGGGCCCGGCAGGTCGTGAGCGCGGGCGCGGTGCACCCGTCGCCGGAGTCCGACCTGCCGGGCTTCGGCGACGTGGT
This sequence comes from Steroidobacteraceae bacterium, assembly GCA_025458905.1. Taxonomy (GTDB): domain Bacteria; phylum Pseudomonadota; class Gammaproteobacteria; order Steroidobacterales; family Steroidobacteraceae; genus UBA964. The sequence continues at coordinate 15,152 of JALORN010000018.1, read as the reverse complement.
CGCCGCCCTCGGGCGGCTCTCGCCCCGGCTCGTACGCACGCCGGTCGCGAGTGCGCCAGGATTCGATGCACTCTGCGACCGCCGCGTGTACCTCAAGTGCGAGAACCTGCAACATGGCGGCGCGTTCAAGTATCGCGGTGCGCTGAACGCCCTGCTGCTGCGACCCGCGTGTGCATCGCACCAGCCGGTGGCGACACACTCCTCGGGCAACCATGGCACTGCGCTCGCGCTGGCCGCGCGCGCGCTCGGCCTGCACTGCCACGTCGTGATCCCGCAGGACGCCTCGGCGGCCAAGCTCGCCGCGCTGCAGGCTGCCGGCGCCAGCGTACGCCGCTGTGCGCCGGGCCTGGCGGCGCGCGAGGCAGCCCTCGCGGACTGGCTCGCCGAGAGCCCGGCGCACCTGGTCCACCCGTTCGACGACGCGAGGGTCATCGCGGGGCAGGGCACCGCGGCGCTCGAACTGCTCTGCGAACGCCCGGACCTGGACGTGGTCGCGGTGCCGGTCGGCGGCGGCGGGCTGCTCGGTGGTACCGCGCTCGCAGCGCGCGGGGCAAAGCCCGGCTGCCGTGTCGTCGGTGTCGAGCCGGCCCTGGCCGACGACACCTGGCGTTCGTTCGCGTCCGGCAGACGGGAAGGGGTCGCAGGCTCCCCGGCGACCATCGCCGACGGGCTGCGTGGTTCGATCGGCGCGCGCAACTTCGAGCTGCTGCTGCGCCACGTCGACGAGGTTCTGGTGGTTTCAGAGCGATCGATCGTCGCCGCGATGCGCCTGGTGCTCGAGCACTTCCGGATGCTGGTCGAGCCCTCTTCGGCCGTGCCGATCGCGGCGTTGCTCGAGGGGCGCCTCGGGAGGCCTGGCGAGCGGGTCGGCGTCGTCGTGTCCGGGGGCAACGTGGACCTCGCGGGGTGCCCGTTCCTCGCGGGCGAGCGCCTGGCCGCCACGGCGCCCGCGCCGGGCGGGGCCCGTGCTGCAACGGGGCGGGGCGCATGAGCGCTCCGTTCACGACGCGTGGCGCGCGTCCCTTCGTGCTGCATCGGGGGGGCTGCCATTGCGGCGCCGTCGCCTATGAGGTGATGGCGCCGGCGATCATCGAGGCGCTCGAGTGCAACTGTTCGATCTGCCGGATGAGCGGCTTCCTGCACCTGATCGTGCCTCGCAGCCGCTTCCGGCTGCTGCGCGGCGAGACGGCGCTGGCTGAATACCGCTTCAACACCGGCGTCGCGCGCCACCTCTTCTGCCGCAACTGCGGCGTGAAGTCGTTCTACGCGCCGCGGTCGCACCCCGACGGATGGAGCGTCAACGTGCGCTGCCTCGCACCCGAGACCGTGGCAGGCGTCGAGATCGAGCTGTTCGACGACAACGACCGCGACGCCGCGCAGGCGCGCTTCGCCGGCCTGGCCGCGCCGGACTGAGGCGCGGCGCCGTCCGGCTACTTCGTCGCCTTGGCGGCGAGCGCCAGCCAGGTCTCGACGACCGAGTCGGGGTTCAGCGAGATGCTCTCGATCCCCTGCGCGAGCAGCCACTCGGCGAGGTCCGGGTGGTCGGAAGGGCCCTGGCCGCAGATGCCCACGTACTTGCCGGCGCGACGGCACGCGCCGATCGCCATCGACAGCATGGCCTTGACCGCCTCGTCGCGCTCGTCGAAGAGCCGCGCGACGATCCCCGAGTCGCGGTCGACGCCGAGCGTCAGCTGCGTCATGTCGTTGGAGCCGATCGACATGCCGTCGAAGTACTGCAGGTACTGGTCGGCGAGCACCGCATTGGTCGGCAGCTCGCACATCATCACGAGCTTCAGGCCATTCTGCCCGCGGGCGAGGCCGTTCGCGGCGAGCAGCTCGGTGACCTTGCGCGCCTCGTCGAGCGTGCGCACGAAGGGCACCATCACCCAGACGTTGGCGAGGCCCATCCGCTCGCGCACGTAGCGCAGCGCGCGGCACTCGAGCTCGAAGCAGGGACGGAAGGTCTCGTCGATGTAGCGCGAGGCGCCGCGGAACCCGAGCATCGGATTCTCCTCGGAGGGCTCGTACGCGCGGCCGCCGATCAGGTTGGCGTACTCGTTGGACTTGAAGTCGGACAGGCGCACGATCACCGGTTCCGGGGCGAACGCCGCGGCGATCTGCGAGATGCCCTCGGCGAGCTTGGTGACGTAGAAGCCGACCGGGTCGGGGTAGCCGGCCATCTGGGCGCGGATCTGCTGCTTGAGCTCCGGTGACTGACGGTCGAACTCGAGCAGCGCGCGCGGGTGCACGCCGATCATGCGGTTGATGATGAACTCGAGGCGCGCGAGACCCACGCCGCGATGCGGGATCGAGGCGAAGTCGAACGCGCGGTCGGGGTTGCCGACGTTCATCATGATCTTGACCGGGACCTGCGGCAGGGCGTCGAGCTCCACCGAGCGCCGGTCGAACTCGAGCGCACCCTCGTAGACGTACCCCGTGTCGCCCTCGGCGCAGGACACCGTCACGTCCTGGCCGTCGCGCACGCTATCGGTCGCGTCCCCGCAGCCGACCACCGCCGGTATGCCGAGCTCGCGCGCGATGATGGCGGCGTGGCACGTGCGCCCGCCCCGGTTGGTGACGATCGCCGAGGCGCGCTTCATCACCGGCTCCCAGTCGGGGTCGGTCATGTCCGCGACCAGCACGTCGCCGCTCTGCACGCGCGCCATCTCGGCGACGTCGCGGATCACGCGCACCGGGCCGCTGCCGATGCGCTGGCCGATGCTGCGACCCGTCGCCAGGACCTTGGAGCGCGACTTGAGCGTGTAGCGCTGGATCGTGCGACCGGTCCGGCTCTGCACGGTCTCGGGACGCGCCTGCAGGATGTAGATCTCGCCGGTCGAGCCGTCCTTGCCCCACTCGATGTCCATGGGCTGGCCGTAGTGCTCCTCGATCAGCAGCGCCTGGCGGGAGAGCGCGGCGAGGTCGGCGTCGTCGATCGAGAAACGGGCACGGTCCGCCGCCGGTACGTCGACGGTGCGGACGCGTTCTCCCGAGCCCGCCTCGGCATAGACCATCTTGATCGCCTTGCTGCCGAGGTTGCGCCGCAGCACCGCGTCGCGTCCGGCGCGCAGCGCGGGCTTGTAGACGTAGAACTCGTCCGGGTTGACGGCGCCCTGCACGACCGTCTCGCCGAGGCCGTAGGACGCCGTGACGAACACGACGTCGCGGAACCCGGAATCGGTGTCGAGGGTGAACATCACGCCGCTCGCGCCGAGGTCGGAGCGCACCATGTGCTGCACGCCCGCGGACAGCGCGACCAGGGAGTGGTCGAAGCCCTGGTGCACGCGATAGGCGATGGCGCGGTCGTTGAACAGCGAGGCGAAGACCTCGTGCATCGCGCGCAGCACGTTCGCCTCGCCGCGCACGTTGAGGAAGGTCTCCTGCTGGCCCGCGAACGACGCCTCCGGCAGGTCCTCGGCGGTCGCCGAGGAGCGCACCGCGACGGCGATGTCGGCGCCGGCCGAGAGGCGGCGGAACTCCGCGACGACGGCGGACTCGAGCGCCTCGGGGAAACGCGCGGCGAGGATCCACTGCCGGATCTGCGCGCCGGTGGTCGCGAGCGCGGCGACGTCGTCGACGTCCAGCGTGGCGAGGGCCTCGCGGATGCGCTCGTCGAGGGCGTCCTGCGCGAGGAACTCGCGATAGGCGCGGGCGGTGGTCGCGAAGCCACCCGGCACCTTGACACCGAGCGGCGCGAGGTGGCCGATCATCTCGCCGATCGATGCGTTCTTGCCGCCGACGACCTCGACGTCCTGCATCTTCACGCGTTCGAACGGGATCACGTAATCGTTCAAGGGACGTCCTCTGTCTGGCGAAGGGTCGCCCTTGCTGCGGCCGCGACCCGGTGAAACACTGTCGGTGCCGAGGGCCTCAGGGGCGGGAAGTGATCGTGGCGAGACGGACCGTGTTCTTCGTGTCGGACCAGACTGGCGTCACGGCAGAGACCATGGGGCACAGCCTGCTGACCCAGTTCGACGGCCTGGAATTCCGGCCGGTGACTCTGCCATTTGTGTCCAGCCTTGACAAGGCGGAGGAGGCGGTACGCAAGATCAATCTCGCGGCCGCCGAGTCGGGTGTGAGGCCCATCATATTCGGCACGCTCGTGCAGGACGACGTGCGCGAGGTCGTCAAGCGCGCCGACGCACTTTTCCTCGATTTCTTCGAGGCCTTCGTGGGCCCGATCGAGCGCGAGCTCGACACGCGCTCGACGCACCGCGCGGGCCGCGCCCACGGCATCGCCGACCAGACCGCCTACACCGCGCGCATCAACGCGACCAACTTCGCGCTCGCCAACGACGACGGCACGAGCCGCGACTATTCTCACTCCGACGTGATACTGGTCGGCGTGTCGCGCTCGGGCAAGACGCCGACCTGCCTCTACATGGCCATGCAATATGGTGTGTTCGCGGCCAATTATCCCCTCACCGAGGACGACCTCGAGGGCACCAAGCTGCCCGCGGTGCTGCTGTCGCACCGGGCCAAGCTCTACGGTCTCACCATCAGCCCGGAGCGCTTGCAGCAGATCCGTCACGAGCGCCGTCCCGACAGCCGCTATGCGTCGCGCCAGCAGGTTCAATTCGAGGTGCGCGCCGCGGAGGCCATGTTCGCGCGCCACGGTATCCCCTGCATCGATACCACGGAGTGCTCGATCGAGGAGATCTCGAGCCGCATCCTCGAGGCCACCGGCATCGAGCGGCGAGTGCGTCCCTGAGGCACCTGATTTGCGTCGAAACGCAGTGTTGCCGCGAGCGCGTCGCGGGTTATAGTGATCCCACGATGAGCCACGCATCCATCGTCGCCGACTCCACGCTCCTCGCCACCTGGCGCGCGCGGCCGCGCAGCTTCGTCGCGCTGATGGGTCTCTACGAGAGCAACTACACGCGCCTCGGCTGGCTCGTGCGCGACGTGCGCGACCTCGAGGGCGAGCACCGCTCGGTGGTCAAGGGCGACTGTGAACTGGTTCTCACGGTGACCGATCGCGGACCGTATACCGCCACCTTCACCCTGACGTACCGGCTGCCGGACCGCGAGGCGCCGGGTGTCGCGTTCGCCTCGGCCCCCGACATGTCGGTGCGGGTCTACCACGACGCGCGCCTCGCCGAGGCGCTGGGCTGGGCCCCGGTCCACGAGCACGAGGCGCTGCGGCAACTGCGCAGCGGGGTGGAGCGTGAACTGGATCAGCGCTGGGCACGCAACACGATGCTAAACAAGTGGCTGGAGTATTGCGTGGAGCGGGGACACCGTTTCCCGCAGGCCGTGGCGTCTCCCTGATCGCCGTCGCGCGCCCCGCCGGGGTGCGCAGCGGGCAGGTCGCGCCGGGCCGCGGCCAGCCCATGAAAGTCATCAACCCGATCTCGCTCGCGCGCCAGGCGCTGAGCCCTTCGGCGGCCGAGCGCGAGGAGGAGCAGCGCGTACTGCAGCTGTTCCGCAACCGTGCCGAGCTCAAGAAGGCCTACACGGAACTGCAGGACGAGATCCATCGCCTGAAGGACCGCCTGAAGCAGCAGGAAGGTGCGACGGCTCGCGTCCATGAACTGCTGGCCGAGCTCGAAGCGCGGCTCGGGGTGCCCGAGACCGCCTATCCGGTGCTCGTGTTCTACCAGCTGCGCAGGCTGTGGAACGGCGGCGTCGAGATGCTGCGGGGCTTCGCCGACGATCTCGAGCGCCAGCAGGTCGAGCGCGAGCGGCGCATGTTCGTCGCCGAGACCAATCGCCAGCAGTTCGAGCGCCGCCAGCGCTGCGAGGCCGCGTTGCGCGAGGTCGAGCTGGAAGCCGCCGAGGCCGGACAGCAGCACGCGCGGCTCGAGCGCGAGCTGCGCGGCCTGAACCGCCCCTGGCACCACTTTCGTCGCCGCGAGGTCGAGGAACGCCTCTCGGCGGCGAGCGCGCTGCGCGTGCTGACGGACTCGCGCCTCGCCGAGGCGCGGGCAGCGTTCGAGGCGGTGCTGGCGGAAGGCGAGGCCCCGTTCCCCGGACTCAGCGTCGAGGCACGACGGTCCGCCAACGTCTCGATCCTCGCCTATGCCGAAATCCTCTGCCAGCGCCTGTCGCGTACGCCCCTGCTGGCGCTGGCGCGCGCCGCCATGCTGCGTCGCGACCCCTCCGACGAGTATGGCGGCCGGGCCGAGTGCGAGGCCCTGATGGCCGAGATCGCCCGCGGGCAGGCGCTGCTCACGCAGCGCGTCGACGTCGGGGCCGAGCTTCGGGCACGCACGGAGCGGCTGCAGCGGACGGTCCGCTACCGCTCCGAGGAAGACACCATCCCGGACCCCGAGTCGGCCGCGCCGACCGCGGGCGACGTGCTGGCCCGCCCGGCACAGGGCGCGCGCGCGCCGCAGCCGCCGAACGTGCTCGCCGACGACGTCTGGGACGTCTACCGGATCCTGCTGCGCTGAGCGACGGCGCCGCGTCGGCCGCCGACGTCGCTCACTTGGCGCGCGGCTGGCCGGCGCGGATCGAGGACGGGGCCGGAGTGCCGGGCCCCACGCCGAGCACCATGTCCGCCATCACCTCGGCCGCCTGGTCGAGCACCACGTCGGGCGCATCGTCGGCCTTGATCTCCTCGACGGTCTTCAGCGGCTGCTGCTGCTGCGACACGCGACGCGCGTTCTCGCGCTCGAGGCGCTGGGCCTCGAGGCGCGCGCGCTCCTCGCGCCGCGCCTTGAGGTTCAGCGAGACGCTCTTCTGCTGCCGCACCGTCTCGAGGGCGGCGATGTCGGACACCAGCCAGCGGTAGTTCGGATCCTTCTTGGCGCGGGTGCTCTCCTCGAGCGCCAGCGCGGCGATCGAAGCCGGTGCGCTGGAATCGTCGGCGCGGAAGGGTACGCCGGCGATGCGGTCCCACGGCAGCGCGTCGTCGAGGGCGCTCTCGCCGACTTCCTCCAGGCTGATCGGCGAGGCGAGGGCGACGTCGGGCTCCACGCCGCGGTGCTGCGTGCTCTCGCCGGTCACGCGGTAGAACTTCCCGATGGTCACCGTCAGCTGGCCGTTGACCGGCCGCGACGTGTAGCGCGACAGCGGCACGAGGTTCTGGACGGTGCCCTTGCCGAACGTGCGCTGGCCCAGGACCACGCCCCGCCGGTAGTCCTGGATCGCGCCCGCGAAGATCTCCGAGGCACTGGCGCTGAAACGGTCGACCAGCACGGCGAGCGGCCCGGAGTAGGCGAGGCCCGAATCCGGGTCGTCGAGCACTTCCTTCTCGCCGGTCGAGAACTTCACCTGCACGACTGGCCCGCGATCGATGAACAGGCCGGTCAGGGACTGTGCCTCGGGCAGGAACCCGCCCCCGTTGCCGCGCAGGTCGAGTACGAGTCCGTCGACCTTCTCCTTGCGCAACTCCTCGATCAGGCGGCGCACGTCGCGGGTCGTGCTGCGGTAGTCGGCGTTGCCGGCCCGCTGTGCCTCGTAGTCGCTGTAGAAGCCCGGCACGTTGATGACGCCGACCTTCAGGTCCTGGCCGCCGCGCTTGATCGTCTTGACTTCCTTGCGCGCTGCCTGGGCCTCGAGCGTGACCTTGCCGCGGACGTACTCCAGGGTCTTCTCGGGCGTGCCGGGTGCGGCGCCGGCCGGCAGCACCTGCAGGCGCACCGCGGTGCCGCCCTTGCCACGGATCAGCTGCACGACGTCGTCGATGCGCCAGCCGATGACGTCGGTCAGCGGTCCGTCCTTGCCCTGTCCGACCGCGGTGATGCGGTCGTTGACGCCGAGCGTGCCGGCCGCGGCCGCGGGCCCACCCTCGATCACGTTCATCACGGTGACGTAGTCGTCGACCAGCTGCAGCGATGCCCCGATGCCCTCGTAGTTGAGGCTCATCTGGATCCGGTATTCCTCGGAGCTGCGTGGCGAGAAATAGCTCGAGTGCGGGTCGAAAGTGCGCGCATACGAGTTCATCAGGTTTTCGAAGACGTCGTCCGGGCTCACCTGGTCGACGCGCTTGAGCACCCGCTCATAGCGCTTGCGCAGGACGTCCGCGGCGTCCTTCCACTCCTTGCCGGCCAGCAGCAGCGACAACCCGTCGTTCTTGACGCGCTTGCGCCACAGCTCGTCGAGCTCGGCCGTGCTCTTGGGCCACGGGGCCTTCTCGCGGTCGAACTCGAAGCTCTCGTCCAGCGTCCAGTCAGGCTCCTTCTCGAGCTGCGACAGCGCGAAGCGGATGCGCTCGCGGTTGCGCTGCTGGAACCGGGCGAAGATGCCGTACGCCGGATCGATGTCGCCGCTGCGGATCATGTCGTCGAAGCGCAGGCGCAGCGACTCGAACTCGGCGATGTCGGAGGCGAGGAAGTAGCTGCGCTGGCCGTCCATGAAGTCGAGGTATTTGTCGAACACCTCGGCCGAGAGCCGGTCGTCGATGCTCGCACGCCGGAAGTGGGCTTCCTCGAGGATCGAACCGACCTGCCGCGCGATCATGCGCTGCCGGTCGCTCGGCGCCAGGGCGCCGGCGGGCAGGGCCGTCGTGGCGGAGGTCGCACTGGAGGAACTGCCGAGCGCCAGCAGCGTGACCGACAGGGCGGACAGGGCCAGCCAGGCGGAGGAGAGGCGGGGAGCTTTGTGCATCGCGGGGGCGGCGACCTCTGGTCGGGCGGAGGTTCCAGTAGACTGTCGGTCCAAGGCTAGTTCGCAGGCCGCGGCCCTTCAAGCCCGCGGCGGCACCGTTCGGGAAAGAATATGCGTCCGCTCGCCGTCCTGCTGGGAATCGTGATGGGATCGACGGTTTCGGTGGCCATCGGGCTCGCCATGACCCTGGTCGTGTTCCTGTTCCTGCCGGAGTACTCGGCGCGCATCGATGCGGAGTTCGCGCCCCTGCTGCGGTCGCTCGGCGTCACCCTGGCGCTGGCCGCCGTGGCGATCGCGAGCTTCTACGGCGAACTACGCAACCTCGCCTGGCGCCGTCTGGCCCAGGGAACGCTCGTGATCCTGCTGGTGCTCGTCGGCCTCGCGGCCGTGCCGCGGGCGTGAGCGGCGGGCACGCCGGGTCCATGCGGGGGTTCGATCGTCTCGCAGCCGTTTCGGTTCCCCTGCTGCTCGTCGCCTGCGCCGCGACGGCGCCGCCGTCGCCCCTGGCCACCGCCGTGGCGGCGGCCGACTACGAGCGGCACCTCGGTCAGCTCGCGTCCGACGAGTTCGAGGGTCGAAGGCCTGGCACGCCAGGGGAGGGGCGCACGGTCGCCTACCTCGTGGACGAGTTCCGCAAGCTGGGGCTGCAGCCGGGCAACGGGGATTCGTGGGTACAGCCGGTGCCGATCGTCGAGGCGACCACCGCCAGCGACGCCACCCTGGTGATCGGCGGCCGCCGCCTGCGTCACCTCGACGACATGGTCGTCTGGACGCGCCGTATGGTGCCGGAGGCGCGACTCGAGGCGAGTCCGCTCGTGTTCGTCGGCCACGGCATCGTGGCGCCCGAGTACGCGTGGGACGACTACGCCGGGCTCGACATGCGTGGCAAGACCGCGGTGATCCTCATCAACGAGCCAGGGTTCGCGACCGGCGACGAGACCCTGTTCCGCGGCCGCGCGCTGACCTACTACGGCCGCTGGACCTACAAGTTCGAGGAGGCGGCCCGCCAGGGCGCAGCCGGGGCGATCATCGTCCACGAGACCGAGGCGGCCGCCTACCCGTGGCACACGGTGCGCAACGGCCGGATCGGTCCGCAGTTCGACCTCGAAGCCGCCGACGGGAACGTCGGTCGCGCGCTGGTGGAAGGGTGGGTCACCGCGGAAGCCGGCGACGCGCTCTTCCGCGCCGCCGGCACGAGCTACGCGGCCGCGGTCCGCGAGGCCTCGAAGCGTGGGTTCCGGCCCCGTCCGCTCGGGCTCGAGGCCGCTGCCGCGGTGCGCACCGCCATCCGGCGTTCCACCTCCCCGAACGTGATCGCCCGCATCCCCGGCAGCCGGCGTCCCGGCGAGTACGTGGTGTACATGGCGCACTGGGACCATCTCGGCCGGTCCCTGGCACGCAGCGGCGATGCCGTCTTCAACGGCGCCGTCGACAACGCGACCGGAACCGCAGGGCTGCTGTCGCTGGCGGCGGCGTTCGTGCGCGAGCGGCGCCGGCCGGAGCGCACCGTGGTGTTCCTGGCACCGACCGCAGAGGAAGCGGGCCTGCTCGGGTCGGCGTACTACGTCGCGCAGCCGGTGTATCCGCTCGAGCGCACCCTGGCCGTGATCAACATGGACTCGATCCACTTCGGCGGGCCGACCCGCGACGTGTCGGTCATCGGCTGGGGCGCGAGCGACCTGCAGGACCTGCTGGCGGTGGCTGCGAGGCGCCAGGGCCGCATGCTGATGCCGGAGCCGACGCCGGAGAACGGCTTCTACTACCGCTCGGACCATTTCAACTTCGCCAAGGCGGGCGTGCCGTCGCTCTACATCAAGCTCGGCATCGACGACCGCGAGCGCGGCGCCGAGTGGGGCGCGGCGCGGCGTCGCGAGCACGAGCTGACGCTCTATCACACGGTCGACGACGAGTACCACCCGGGCCGCGACCTGCGCGGCGGGCTCGAGGACCTGCAATTGCTGTATGCCGTCGGCCGCGAGATCGCCTACGGGCGACGGGTTCCGCAGTGGCGGCCGGACAGCGAGTTCCGCGCCGTTCGGGAGCGCAGCCTCGCCGCCGGTGCCGGGCGGCGCTGAATCCGGCGCGGCCCTGGACCGCGAGGCTGCGTCCTGGTGCGGCGCCGGGCGCCGACGACCTCAGGAGCGCGCGTCGATGCGTGCCAGCGTCGCACGCAGCAGGCGCAGCACTGCGACCAGCGCGTACGGCCCCGCGAGCACGATCCAGGCGGCGAGCGAGCCGCTGCCGAGGCCGCGGAAGAAATCGGAGAGCAGGGCGCCGAAAGCGCCATTGGCGTAGGGGCCTAGGGTGGCGGTACCGGCGATCCAGACCAGCAGCGGCATCGGCAGCGCGCCCGCCAGCAGGCACGCCGCGGCGATCGCGAGCTCGCGCCGGGCCGGATCCAGGCCGCGGGCGAAAGCGAGCCATTTTTCGGGAACCAGCGCCATCGCGTCATAATAAGCCATGAGCGAACAGATCCGGACGGCGGTGATCGGCGTGGGCTACCTGGGCCGATTCCATGCCCAGAAATACGCCCAGCTGCCGGGCAGCCACCTCGTGGCGGTGGTCGATTCCCGCGAACCGGTTCGCGCTGCCGTGGCCGCCGAGCTCGGTACGCGTGCGCTCCCCGATCATCGGTCGCTGCTCGGCGCGGTCGACGCCGTCAGCATCGTCACGCCGACACCGGCGCATTACGGGATCGCGCGCGAGTTCCTCGAGGCCGGCGCACACGTGCTGGTCGAGAAGCCCGTGACGGAGACGGTCGAGCAGGCCCGGGAACTGGTCGAGGTCGCCCGCCGTTGCGGCCGGGTGCTGCAGGTCGGGCACCTCGAGCGCTTCAATGCGGCCGTGCTCGCGGCCGAGCCGCACCTCAGCCGGCCCCGCTTCATCGAATGCCAGCGGCTGGCGCCGTTCAAGGAACGGGGCACCGACGTCAACGTCGTGCTCGACCTGATGATCCACGACATCGACATCGTGCAGACGATCGTCGGCGCGCCGCTCGAAGCCATCGACGCGGTGGGCACGCCGGTGTTCTCCGGCGCCGTGGACATCGCCAACGCGCGGCTGCGCTTCGCCAACGGCTGCGTCGCCAACGTCACGGCCAGCCGTGTCAGCCTCAAGACCGAGCGCAAGCTGCGCGTGTTCCGCGACGACGCCTACGTGTCGATCGACCTGCAGCAGAAGATCCTGACCGTGATCCGCAAGCGACCGAACGCCCCGGGCGCGGGCGAGTTGCCGGTGACGATCGAGGAGCAGAGCTTCGAGCAGGGGGACGCGCTGCGGGCCGAGATCGAGTCCTTCCTCGAATGCATCCGCAGCGGGCGGCGGCCGGTGGTCGACGGCGAAGACGGCCTGCGTGCCCTGGAGACCGCGATCCGGATCACGGCGCAGCTCGCCGGAGGGCGGGCCGTGGCCTCCTGACGCGAGGGCCAACCGACGCCCTCACGGTGGCGGTTGTGTGGGGTTTCGCGCCCGTCCCGGCGGGAATACCGTGTGCCGTCCTGGGAACAGGGTTGAAATGGGCCGCTCCTGCCTCCATGCGAGGGCCCATGAACGCCTCCATCCTGCCACTCGTCCCGTACGCCCCGCGGCTGACACTCGACGTGGTCGCGGACTTCACCTGCCCGTGGTCGTTCCTCGGCCTGCGTCGGATCGTGCGCGCGCTCGGCAACGTGCAGGGTCTCGCCTTGCCGCCGCTGATCCGCTGGCATGGCTTCCGCCTGCCGCGCGACGCGTCCGCGGCGGCGCGCGCCGCCTGGCGCGCGCATCTCGCCACTCGCCTGCCGCCGGGCATGACCCCGCAGTTCGCCGAGCAGAGCCTTGAGGAGGCCGGCCGCGAGCTCGGGATCCGCTTCGATTTCGCACGGATTGCCGGCGCGCCCGACACCGCCGAGGCGCACCGCCTGATGGTGCTCGCGGCTCGCGAGGGTCGCCAGGCGAGCGTCGCCGACGCGATCTTCCGCGCCTATTTCGAGGAGGGCCGCGACATCGGCGACCGGGCCGAGCTGCTGCGCCTCGGTCGGGAGGCGGGTCTTTCGGAGGCCGCGCTGCAGGCCTTCGCGGACGTTTCGCAGGAGGGCGAGGCGGTGGTCGCCGAAGAGCAGCGGTTGCGGGCCCTGGGTGTCGAGAACGTACCGAACCTGTTGCTGAATGGCCGCGTGCTCGTTCCCGGGCCGGCGGACGTCGACACCTACGTGCAGGCGCTCGACCAGGCCATGTTCCCCGGCACGCCGCCGGTGGCAGCGAACCCGCGCCTGCTGAACTGACCGCGCTCCACGCCGGGTGCATTCCGCGCCCGGCGCGTGCGATCCTAGCCGCTTCCGCCCGACGGAGGACGCCTTGAGCCTGCCTGCGCACCTGCAGCCGAAGCCGCGGCCCGTGACGCTGGCCGCGACCCAGTTCGCCTGCGGCTGGGACGTCGAGGCCAACCTCGCGCGCGCCGAGGTGCTGGTGCGCGAGGCGGCTGCGCGCGGTGCGCAGATCATCCTGCTGCAGGAGCTGTTCGAGACGCCGTATTTCTGCATCGAGCAGGATTCGCGCCACCTGCGGCTCGCGACCGCGCTCGATGCCAACCTCGCGGTGCGGCGCTTCTGCCCGGTCGCGCGCGAGCTCGGCGTGGTGCTGCCGATCAGCTTCTTCGAGAAGGCCAACAACGCCTACTTCAACAGCGTCGCGGTCATCGACGCCGACGGCGCCGTGCTCGGCACCTACCGCAAGGCGCACGTGCCAAACGGCCCGGGTTACCAGGAAAAGACCTATTTCAGCCCGGGCGACACCGGGTTCCGCGTCTGGGACACGCGACACGCGCGCATCGGCGTCGGCATCTGCTGGGACCAGTGGTTCCCGGAGTGCGCCCGCGCGATGGCGCTGCAGGGCGCCGAGGTGCTGCTGTTCCCGACCGCGATCGGCAGCGAGCCGCCGCCGGCCCTGCCGGTCCATTCCCGCGATCACTGGCAACGTACCCAGCAGGGGCACGCCGCGGCCAACCTCGTGCCGCTGGTTGCCTCGAACCGCTGGGGCCTCGAGCGCTCGCTGCAGGACCCGCAGGGGCTCTACCTGCGCTTCTACGGGTCCTCGTTCATCGCCGACCCCACCGGGGCCAAGGTCGCCGAGGCGGCGGAGCAGGGCGATGCCGTGCTGACGGCCACGTTCGACCTCGACGCGATCGCCCTGCAGCGCGACAACTGGTTCGTGTTCCGCGACCGTCGTCCGGAACTCTACGGCGTGCTCGCCGGCTACGACGGTCGCTGAGCGATGCCAGCGCCGATACCCACCCACGTGGTCACGGGGCCACTGGGCTCGGGCAAGACCACCGCGATCGCCCGCCTGCTCGCCGACAAGCCGCCGCACGAGGACTGGGTGGTGCTGCTCAACGAGTTCAGCGACGCCGGCATCGACGCGCTGACCGTCGCGAGTGCCGCGCGTGGCGCGTTCGACGTCCGCCTCGTGCCCGGCGGCTGCCTCTGCTGCACGGGCGAGCGGGATTTCCGCCGCAACCTCCAGGAGCTGGTCACCGAGCGACGGCCCGACCGCATCCTCGTGGAGCCGACCGGCCTCGGCCACCCGGCGGGGATCGTCGAGGAACTGCTCGCGTGGGAGGCTGGCGGACAGCTGCGCCTCGCAGGGGTCGTCGCGCTCGTCGATCCGCAGCGACTTCGCGACGGCAGCCTGCGAGCCGGTGGTGACGCGCACGCCCAGTGCGAGATCGCGGATGCGCTGGCGCTCAGCAAGGCCGATCTCGCCGATGCCGACGATCGCGCGCGATTCGCAGCGTTCGCGGCTGGGCTGTTCCCCGCGAAGTCCTGGATCGGCACGCTGGCCGACGGTCGCCTCCCGCCGGAAGCGCTCGAGCGAGGCAGTGCTTCCGCCCGAGGCCGGGGCCCGGTGGTGCGGCCGGCGCTGCACGACGCGGAGCGCCATCGCCATGGCGGGCATGGCCCGGCCCCCGACGGGCGCGACCGGGCGCTCGCCGAGGCGGAGACGTCCGAAGTCGAGGTCGCCAACGGTCGGCGACGCGACGTGCGGCACATCGGCCACACCGCGTGGCGCTGGGTCTTTCCGCGGTCGGTCGGCTTCTCGCGCTCGCGCGTGGAGAGCCTGCTCGCGACCTCCGCCGCCGAGGACCGGCCGCTCGGCGCCGTGGTCCGGGTCAAGGGCGTGTTCCGCACCGGGGAGGACGACTGGGTGCTCGCGCAGTGGGACGGTCGCGCGCTCGACGTCCGCCCGTCGAGCTGGCGGCGCGACAGTCGTGTCGAGGTGTTGCTCGAGGGCGCGAGCGCGACCGGTGCGCAGACCTGGGATTCGGCCTGGCTCGGTACCCAGATGCGATGAGGCGGGACCGGTCCCGCGCGCTTCTGGCGGCCGTCTGGCGCGCCGGCCTCGCCGCGGTGCACGGCGAGACGCTGCTGCGCGATCGCTCGCGGCTCGCCGCCGGCCGCTGGCTGCTGGAGCTGCACGGGCGCTGCATCGAGGTGGCGCTCCCCGAGACGCGCAGCGGCGGAAGGCTCCGGGTGCTCGGTGCCGGCAAGGCGGCCGCCTCGCTGGCGCGCGGGCTGGAGGCGGTGCTCGGCGAGCGCATCGACGAGGGCCTGGTCGTCGTCAAG
>JALORN010000060.1 GCA_025458905.1 Steroidobacteraceae bacterium | reverse complement strand
GCGGATGCGGCGCTCGGCGCGCTTGCGGTCGGTGATGTTGCGCGCGACGAAGATCACGCCCTGGAACTGCGGGTCGTCGCTGGCGATCGGCGAGCCGGTGAGCGACACCGGGATCGTCTGGCCCTGGCGGTTGCGCACCAGCGCCTCGCGGGTGTCGTTGGAGGCCTGCTGCAGGTCGAAGGCCTCGCGCTCCGAGTCGTCGAGCACCGAGGCCAGCCCCTTGCCCACCAGCTCCTCCTCGGAGAAGCCGAGCAGGCGGCAGGCGGCGAAGTTCGCGACCTTGATGACGCCGTCGGGGGAGGTCACGAACACCGCGTCGGTCATGCTGCCGAGCACGCTGTTGAGGTAATCCTTGGTGATCGTGGTCTGGCGCAGCCGCTGGCGCATGCGCTCGAGGGCCACCTGCAGCTCGCCGAGCTCGTCCTGGCGGGCGACGTCGACCGGGCGCGAATAGTCGCCCTGGCCGAGGCGCTCGGCGCTGCGCACCAGGCTCGCGATCGGCGCCGTCATGCGCCCCCCGAGCGAGCGCGCCACCAGCACCGTGGCGAGCAGGCCGAAGAGGGTGATCAGCCCCGCGCCGATCGCGAGCTCGCGCACCTGCCGCGCCTGCGCGGCAGCGAGGCGCGTGCCGATGCCGGAGCCATCGACGCCCTCGGAGGCGGGCCCGAGCAGCTCGACGCGCGCCTCGCCGATGGTGCGCGGCGTGGGGGTGCCCGGGATCGACTCGAACAGCGCACGCACCGGCACGGCCGCGGCGCCGATCGGCCGCGAGGCGTCGGGGGCGCTGCGTCGTGCGCCGAACAGCACGCGGTCCTCGGCGTCGACGATCGTCAGCACCATCAGCGTGGGGTCGTCGGCCAGCGGCTGCAGGCGGCGCGCGAGCTCGGCGCGGTCGCGCTGCGCGAGCGCCGGGGCGGCGAGCGCGGCGGCCGCGGTCGCGACGGTGCCGGCGCGCAGCGCGGTCTCGCGCTGCACCAGGTCGCGGTTCTCCTCGATCGAGACCCGCGTCAGCACCACGCGGTCCTGCACCACGTGGTACCAGAGCAGTCCGCTCATCGCCGTCACGAGACCGAGCGTGACCAGCAGCGATGCCAGGACGAACTTGTTCTGCAGGCCGATGCTCCGCACGTCGCGCCCGCGGCTGCCGGGCGTGGTGCGGCGCGGCGGGCATCCCCTTCAGTGTGACGGGGCGCAAACCCCGTTATGCTTCGGGATACTACCCACCCTTCGGTCGCCCGACCACAGTCGGGAAGTCTTACGCTTGTATGCCAGCGGCGACACCAGGGTAACCACTGCCGTGGAGGCCGGCGCGCCATGAAGCTCGAGGTCTATTCCGACACGATATGCCCGTGGTGCTATGTCGGCTTCGCGCGGCTGCAGCAGGCGCTCGCCGAGCGTCCCGGGATCGAGGTCGAGGTCGGCTGGCTGCCGTTCGAGCTGAACCCGGACCTGCCGCCCGAGGGTGAGGACCGGCGCGCCTACATGCTGCGCCGCTTCGGCGACGTCGACCGGTTCGCCGCCGGCCAGCAGCAACTGCAGGAGCTCGGTGCGAGCCTCGGCATCGACTTCCAGTTCGGGCGCGTCACGCGGGCGCCGAACACGCGGCGCTCGCACGCGCTGATCCGCTGGGCCGGCGAGGCCGGTGCGGCGCGCCAGAACGAGGTCAAGGGCCGCGTGCTGCGGGCGCACTTCACCGAGGGCCGCGACATCGCCGACCCGCAGGTGCTGGCCGACGTCGCGGCGGACGCCGGCCTGGACCGCGACGCTGCACTGCGCGCGCTCGACGAGCCGGCGCGGCGCACCGAGATCGAGGCGCTCGAGGCGCAGGCGCACCGCTGGGGCGTCAGCGGCGTGCCCACCTTCATCTTCGAGCGCCGCTACGCGTTCTCCGGCGCGCAGCCGCTCGAGGTGTTCCTTGGCGCGATCGACCAGGTGGCCGGCGAGCTCGCGCGCGGCCCCGGCGTGGCCGGCGCGCGCTGAGCCGCGACGCGATGCTCGACCCGCTGGCGTTGACCGGCCGCTCGCGCGGCCACGTGGTCGAGCTGCAGGCGCCGCGCTGCACGCTGCACCGCGACGCGGTGGAACCGTTCCTCGCGATGCGCGGCGCGGCGCTCGCCGCCGGGATCGACCTCGTCGCGGTCTCCTCCTTCCGCGACTTCGACCGGCAGCGCGCGATCTGGAACGCCAAGTTCCGCGGCGAGCGCCCGGTGCTCGACCGCGCGAGCCGCGCGCTGGATGCGCTGGCGTTGCCTGCGGCGCAGCGGGTCGACGCGATCCTCTGGTGGTCGGCGCTGCCGGGCGCGAGCCGGCACCACTGGGGCAGCGACCTCGACGTGATCGACCGCGCCGCGCTGCCGGCGGATGCGACGCCGCAGCTGGTGCCCGCCGAGTTCGCGGCCGGCGGGCCGTTCGCCCGGCTCGATGCCTGGCTCGACGCGCACCTGCATCGCTTCGGCTTCTTCCGGCCGTACGTGTCGGATCGGGGGGGCGTCAGCCCGGAGCCCTGGCACCTGAGCTATGCGCCGGTGTCGGTGCCGGCGGCCGAGGCCCTGACGGTCGAGGTGCTGCGCGAGGCCCTGTGCGCCGCCGAGGCCGCTGGCGTCGCCGCGGCGGGTGCGGGGCCCGGTGTGGCGGGTCTCGAGGCGGTGCTCGCGGCATTGCCGCGGATCCACGCACGCTACGTGGCGACCACCGACGCGCCGCGGCCGGGCCCGGGCTGGGTCGCCGCCGCGCTGGCGGAGGCGCTCAGTCCTCGGTCCAGACCTTCCTGATGTAGCCGGCCATCAGGCCGCGCATCGTGCCGACCGGGTCGGGGACGGCGGCGAACACCGGCGGGTTCCGTCGCAGCATCCGCCAGCTCTCGCTGCGCAGCACTTCCTTGAGGAAGGCGAGGTTGCGCTCGATCGCCTCGATGTAGGGGTTGCGGCCGCCGAACAGGATCTCGAGGTAGCGGTAGGCGTGCTCGAACTCGCCGTCGAGGCGCTTGGTGCGCACCTGCTCCATGAAGCCCGGCGTCTGGCGCAGCAGGTCGAGGCCGGAGGCGTAGATCACCTTGCGGTAGCCCTCGGCGCTGGTCGGCAGCGCGACGCCGCCGAGCACGAACTCGGGGTAGAGGCGGTCACGGCACTTCTCGAGGTAGCAGCGGTCGGCCATCTGCGCGGTCATGTCGGCGGTGCCGAGCAGCTGGCCGAGCCGCCGGTCGCGCGGGTCCGCGAGCTGGATCCTGGCGATCGGCTTCTCGTAGCCGGTGTAGTGCACCAGCTCGACCGCCATCGGCACCCAGTGCTCGAGCCCGACCTCGGGCAGCCACTGCGCGAGGAAGCGGGCGCCGCGGGACACGTGGGTGCGGGTGTACTCGGCGCCGTTCTGCGCCTCGGCGTCGCTGCGCTCGCGCAGGTAGCCGACGTCGTGGAACAGGGCGGTCACCAGGCCCACGATCGCGCGCTCGCCGCCGAAGCGCTCGCGCGCGTCGACCTGGCGCTCGTAGCCGACCATCAGCCGCGCCATCGCGAGCGTGATGTCGAGCGTGTGCTGCATGTCGTGGTACAGCGTGTCGACGCCCTCGTAGCCGGGCGAGCGGCCGCTGAACATCTCCTCGAAGCGCACGAACGAGCGCTCGACCGGGTGGAACGGCGTGCGCGGCCAGGTCTCGGCGAACAGCTGCGCGACCGCGAGCCGCACGGCGTCGGGGGAGCTGACCTGGACGGTGTTGGTCACGTCGTAGTCGCTCCGGCGCGGATTCAGCATCGGGCCCCTGGTTCTGGTTGTGGAGTCGGGCTGCCCTCGTGCCGCCGCCGGGACGACAGGGGGACTCGTGGATTCCACTGTAGACAGGGGGCCGAGGGTGCGTGGCGACGTGGTCGACATTTCGGAGGCGCTGCGCACGGCCTGCCTATATGTCAAAGCTGGCGATCACGGGCGTGTGATCGGACGGACGCTCGGCGCGGCGCGGCTCGCGGTCGATCGTGCAGGCCGTGCAGCGCGGCGCGAGCGCGGCGCTCGCGAGGATCAGGTCGATGCGCAGCCCGGCGTTGCGACGGAAGCCGGCGGCACGATAGTCCCACCAGCTGAAGCTCTTCTCCGGCTGCTCGAAGCGGCGGAACACGTCGACCAGCCCGAGCGCGAGCAGCGCGCGCAGGCTGTCGCGCTCGGCGGGGCTCACGTGCACGCTGCCTTCCCAGGCCTTCGGGTCGTGGACGTCGCGGTCCTCGGGCGCGATGTTGAAGTCGCCCAGCACGACGAGGTTCGCGTGGCGCTGCGCCTCGGCCGCGAGCCACTCGCGCAACGCGGCGAGCCAGCGCAGCTTGTAGTCGTACTTGTCGGAGCCGACGGCCTGGCCGTTCGGCACGTAGAGGTCGATGACGCGCAGGCCCGCGGTCTCGACCGCGAGCACGCGGCGCTGCTCGTCGGGGAAGCCCGGGATCTGCACCTCGCCCGCCGCGAGCGGCTGGCGCGACAGCACCGCGACGCCGTTGTAGGTGCGCTGGCCGGAGAAGGCGACTTGGTAGCCGAGCGCCTCGATCTCCGCCTTCGGGAAGTCGGCGTCGGGCAGCTTGGTCTCCTGCAGCGCGATCACGTCGACGTTGGCGCCGGCGAGCCACTCGCGCAGCTGCGGCAGGCGCACGCGCAGGGAGTTGACGTTCCAGGTGGCGATGCTCAGCGGCATGCGCGGCGTCCGTTGCGGGGGCCGCGGGCGCGGCGCGGCGGCGATGTCGGCCTGTCCATGGGCCGAGCATGTTACTTATGTTTGGGTGGGCCGTGTGCGGCGCCGGCGTCCGTCGCAACGCCGCCGTCGTCGGCGTCGTCCGGCCGGATGGCGACTCGCGGGGCCGACAGACGCTGGCACGGCGCGGCCCCAGTCTCGCGGATCCCCTGAGCCTCGCGGGACTGCGGCACCATGGACATCAGTCTTTCGGCCCTCACGTCCGACTTCCAGGCCGAGCTCGACTGGGCACGGCCGCCCTGTCTCTCGCTCTACCAGCCCACGCATCGCCATCACCCCGACAACCAGCAGGATCCGATCCGCTTCCGCAACCTGTTGCGCTCGCTGTCCGATTCCCTCGCGAGGCGCCACGCGGCGGCCGAGATCGCGGCCCTGATGGCACCTCTCGAGGCGCTCGCGGACGACACGGGGTTCTGGAACCACACGCTCGACGGCCTGGCCGCGTTCGCGGCGCCGGACAGGCTGCGCGTGTTCCTGGCACAGCGACCGCTGCCCGAGCTGGCGATCGCGGCCGACAGCTTCCACATCAAGCCGCTGCGCCGACTGCTGCAGTCACGGGACCGCTTCCAGCTGCTGGCGGTGGACCGGCAGTCGATCCGACTGTTCGAGGGCCATCGCGACGCGCTGGACGAGATCGAGCCCGCAGTTGGCGTGCCACGCACGCTCGCCGAGGCGCTCGGCGAGGAGGTGGACGTCCCACCGCAGACCATCCGGTCGCAGGGCGCGACGGCGGTGGGGGCCCCGATGGTGCCGGGTCACGGCCATGGCGGACGCAGCGACGACTTGGACGTCGACACGGAGCGCTTCTTCCGCATCGTCGACCGGGCCGTATTCGAACGGCACTCGCGGCCTTCGGGCCTGCCGCTGCTGCTGGCGGCGCTGCCCGAGCACCAGGGGGCGTTCCGCAGGCTCAGCCGCAACAGCCTGCTGGTGGCCGAGGGCATCACGCTCAACCCTTCCGCCCTCTCGCACGATGAACTGCGCGAGCGCGCCTGGCAGGTCTTCGAGCCCACCTATCGCCAGCGTCTCGAGACGCTCGCGGGCGAGTATCACCAGGCTCGCGCGCGCGGGCTCGCCAGCGACAGCCCGGCGGCGGTCGTCGAGGCGGCGAGCACCGGCCGGGTCGCGAAGCTGATGATCGAGGCGGACCGCCAGCTGCAAGGCCGGATCGACGCCGCCACCGGTCGCATCGAGCCCGGCGAGATCGAGGACCCTGCAGTCGACGACCTGCTCGACGACCTCGGCGAGCTCGCGCTGCAGACCGGCGGCGAGGTGTGGGTGGTGCCGGCGGCGTCGATGCCGACCGGTACCGGCGTGGCGGCGACCTATCGTTATGCTGCGCCGGCAGGCGGCAGGTCGTAGCGGACCAGCTGGGTCGAGGTGGCGAGCAGCGTGCCGTGGCGCGACCAGGCGCGCACCTGCTGGTCGAAGAGGCCGTCGCGCGCCACCTGCGCCTGCGCCTCGAGCAGCACTGGCTCGACCAGCGCGCCTGCGAGTTCGTCGCCGACGGCGTGGAAGTGCACCGACATCGTGACCGTGGCGATCGGCACGATGCGCTCGAAGTGGAAGAAGATCCGCGGCAGGTTCGCATCGGCGAGCACCGCGATGGTCGCCTCCGGCGCGGGGCTCGGGTCCTGGAGGTGCGTCCAGAACAGTGAGCGCATCGCCGGGTTCGGCTGCAGCAGGCGGCCGGCGGCGATCCGCAGGTCGAAGCGATCGGCCCAGGTGACCGGCGCATCGGGGACCTGCAGGCGCGCGAGTTTCTCGGGCGGCGGGCAGTCCGGCATCGCGACGGCGTCGACGCGCGCGGCCGGCCGGCGCGCCGCGAGCACGACCGAGGTCAGCGCGCGCGGGGCGTCGTCCTGCGAGGTCGCGACCTGCACGAAGCGCGTGGAGCGGGTCTCGTGCACCAACCGCGCTGCCGAGCGCACGTTGCCGGGCCCGATGCCGGCGAGGAAGTCGATCGACAGCGACGCCGGCGGCAGCCCGGGCACGAGGCGGCGCGCGGCCAGCAGCGCGTGCGCGGCGGTCCAGCCGCCGAAGGCGCCGCGGAACGCGGCCCAGCCGGGTTCCATCGGCGCCTCGACGACGCCCGGGGCGGTCTCGCGCAGCGTCTCGAGCATCGTTCGGCCTTCCCTTGCCGGGCCCGGCGGCGCCGCGCGGCGCCTAGGGCGCGATGCCGTGCTGCTTGAGCAGCGGCCGGATGTCGGGCTTGCGGCCGCGGAAGTCGACGAACGCGTCGAGCGCGTCGCGGCTGCCGCCGCGCGACAGGATCGACTCGAGGAAGCGGTTGGCGGTGCCGCGGTCGAACACGCCGGTCTCCTCGAACGCCTCGAACGCGTCGGCGGCGAGCACCTCGGCCCACTTGTAGCTGTAGTAGCCGGCGGCATATCCGCCCGCGAAGATGTGGCCGAAGCTGTGCGGGAAGCGGTTCCACGCCGGCGGCTGGATCACCGCGACCTCGCTGCGCACCTCGGCCAGGGTCTCGGCGACGCGGCCACCCTTGGCCGGGTCGTACTCGGCGTGCAGGCGGAAGTCGAACAGCGCGAACTCGAGCTGGCGCACGGTGGCGAGGCCGGCGTGGAAGTTGCGCGTCGCGACCAGCTGCGCCTGCAGCGCGGCGGGCAGCGGCTCGTCGCTCTGCCAGTGGCCCGAGAGCTTCGCCAGCGACTCCGGGTGCCAGGCGTAGTTCTCCATGAACTGGCTCGGCAGCTCGACCGCATCCCAGGAGACGCCGTTGATGCCGGCGATCGAGGGGTAGGGCACGCGCGTCAGCATGTGATGCAGGCCGTGGCCGAACTCGTGGAACAGCGTGACCACGTCGTCGTGCGTCAGCAGCGCGGGCGCCGGGCCGCCGGCGGCGGGCGGCAGGAAGTTGCAGACGAGATAGGCGACCGGCAGCGTCGAGCCCGCGGGCAGCGCCATCCGGCCGACGCACTCGTCCATCCAGGCGCCGCTGCGTTTCTGCTCGCGGGCATAAGGGTCGAGGTAGAAGCTGCCGGTCGGCTGGCCGCCCGCGCCGAGGATCTCGAAGTAGCGCACGTCGGCATGCCAGGTCGGCACGCCGGTCTTCTCGCGGATGGTGACGCCGAACAGCCGCTGCGCGACGTCGAACAGGCCCTGCAGCACGCGCGGCATCGGGAAATACGGCCGCAGCTCCTCCTGGGAAACGGAGTGGCGCTCGCGCTGCAGCCGCTCTGACCAGAAGGTGACGTCCCAGGCCTCGAGCTTCTGGCCGGCATACTGCTCGAGCTCGGCGTACTCGCGCTGCGCGGCCGGGCGCGCGGCCTTCGCGAGCTGGTGCAGGAAGTCGAGCACCTCGGGCACGCTCTTGGCCATGCGGGTCGCGAGCGCATAGTCGGCGTAGCTGCGGAACTCGAGCAGCTGCGCGGCCTCGTGGCGCAGTTTCAGGATCGCCTCCATCACCGGGCCGTTGTCCCACTTGCCGGCATCGGGGCCGGCGTCGGAGGCACGGGTCGACCAGGCCTCGTAGAAGTCGCGGCGCAGCGCGCGCGAGGTGGCGTCGGTCATCACCGCGACGTAGGTCGGCTGGTTCAGCGCGAGCAGCCAGCCGGGCTTGCCGGCCGCCTCGGCGCGCGCCTTCGCCTGGCCGACGATCGCGGCGTTCAGGCCCTCGAGCTCGGCAGGGTCGGTGACCGCGCGCGTCCAGGCGTTGGTGGCGTCGAGCACGTTCTGCTCGAACCTGGCGCCGAGCTGGGCGAGCTCGCTCATCACTGCCTTGAAGCGCTGCTTGCGCGTCGCGTCGAGCGCGACGCCGGCGAGGCGGAAGTCGCGCAGCGCGTTCTCGACGACGCGGCGCTGCTCGGGCGCGAGGCGCGGGCCGTCGCGCTCCTGGATCACGAGGTAGGCGCGATACAGCGCCTCGCTCTGCGCGAGGTCGGTCTGGTACTCGGAGAGCAGCGGCAGGCAGGTGTTGTAGGCGTTGCGCAGCGCCTCGTTGTTGGCCACGCCGTTGAGGTGGCTGACCGGCGACCAGGTCCTCGAGAGACGGTGCTGCAGCGCCTCGAGCGGCTCGACCACGGTGTCGAAGCTCGGCGCGGCGGCGGCGGCGATCGCCTGCAGCTGGCGGCGGCCGGCGTCGAGCACCTCGCGCATCGCGGGCTCCACGTGCTCGGGCCGGATCTCGGGGAAGGGCGGCAGCTCGCGGCTGCCCAGCAGGGGATTGTCCATCGGGTGATTCTACCCGGGGTCCGTGTAACATCGGCCCCCGGCGTGGTGCGGCCGGCTGCCCGGCGTGCGCCTCCGGTGGGCGAGCCGCCGGGCTCGCCACCATCCGGGAGGCACCCCTGAACGACCCCGCAGGCGCTGCGGCCGCGAGCCGGCACCGGGGCGTGCTCGGCCTGGTCGAGCGCGTCGGCAACGTCCTGCCCGACCCGGTCATGATCTTCGTCTGGCTGATCGGGCTGCTGATGGTGCTGTCGGCCGTCGGCGCGGCGCTCGGCTGGTCGGCCTCGCTGGCCTACTCGGGTTCGACGCCGCCGCCGTTCGCGCAGCTCGAGGACGGGCTGCTCAGCTACCGGGCGCAGTCGCTGTTCGCCGAGGCGAACGTGGCGCGCCTGCTGACCGAGGCGCCGCGCACCCTGACCGGGTTCGCGCCGCTCGGCCTGATCCTGCTGATCATGTTCGGCGCCGGCATCGCCGAGCAGGTGGGACTCTTCAGCGCGCTGGTGCGGCGCAGCCTGCGCGGCGCGCCGCGCGCCTTGCTGACGCCGTCGGTCTGCCTGGTCGGCATGGTCTCGCACCACGCTTCCGACGCCGGCTACGTGGTGTTCATCCCGCTCGCCGCGCTGCTCTATGCGGCCGCCGGCCGGCATCCGCTCGCGGGGCTCGCCGCGGCGTTCGCGGCGGTCTCCGGGGGGCATGCCGGCAACCTCACGCCCGGCCAGGGCGACGTGCTGCTGTTCGGCTTCACGCAGGAGGCGGCGCGCATCATCGAGCCGGGCTGGACGATGAACCCGCTCGGCAACTGGTGGTTCATCGTCGCAGTGGTCGTGGTGTTCACGCCGATCATCTGGTTCCTCACCGACCGCGTGATCGAGCCGCGTCTCGGCCCCTGGGGACGCGGCGCCGACGCGGCGCTGCGCGCGGAGCTCGCCCGGTCCGAGGTCACGCTGGCCGAGCGGCGTGGCCTCGCCTGGGCCGGCGTCGCCGCGCTGGGGGTGGTGGGCGGCGTCGCGGCGCTGTGCCTCTGGCCGGGCTACACGCCGCTGGTCGACGAGTCGGCCAGCGGGCCGGCGCGGCTGCAGCCCTTCTACACCGCGCTCGTCACCGCGGTGTTCCTGCTGTTCCTCGGCAGCGGCATCGCCTTCGGCGTCGCCACCGGTGCGGTGAGGTCCTCGCGCGAGGTCATCGACCAGATGATCGCCGGGGTGCGCTCGCTCGCGCCCTACGTGGTGTTCGCGCTGTTCGCGGCGCACTTCGTCGCGATGTTCAACTGGTCGCGGCTCGGGCCGATCGCCGCGATCAACGGCGCGGAGGCGCTGCGGTCGGTCGGGCTGCCGGCGCCGCTGCTGCTGGTGAGCGTGCTGCTGTTCTCGTCGTTCCTCGACCTGTTCATCGGCTCGGCCTCGGCGAAGTGGAGCGCGCTGGCGCCGGTGGTGGTGCCGATGTTCATGCTGCTCGGGATCTCGCCCGAGATGACCCAGGCGGCGTATCGCATGGGCGACAGCTTCACCAACATCATGACGCCGCTGATGTCCTACTTCCCCCTGGTGCTGGCGTACTGCCGGCGCTGGGATCCCGGGTTCGGCGTCGGCTCGCTGCTGGCGCTGATGCTGCCGTTCGCGCTCGCCTTCGCCGCCGCCGGCATCGTCATGACGGCCGGGTGGGCGCTGCTCGACCTGCCGCTCGGCCCGGGCGCCGGCGTGCAGTACGCGCCGCCCGGCGGGCTGCTGCCCGGGCGCTGACGGCGCGCGGCGCGGCGCGGCGCGGCGCGGCAGGCACGGCGCGCTGCGTGGCGTGCGCCCGTCCGCGGCGGGCGGACGCGGCCCCGGGCCGGTGTAACATCCCCCGCCATGTCGAACACTTCCCATGACCTGATCGTGATCGGCGGCGGCAGCGGCGGCCTCGCCTGCGCGCAACGTGCCGCGCAGTACGGCGCGCGGGCGCTGATCGTGGAGTCGCAGCGCCTCGGCGGCACCTGCGTCAACGTCGGTTGCGTGCCGAAGAAGGTCATGTGGAACGCGGCGCAGATCGCGCACGCGGCGCACGACGCGGGCCATTACGGCTTCGACCTCGAAGTGGCCGGCCACGACTGGTCGAGGCTCAAGGCCGGCCGCGACGCCTACGTGCTGCGCCTCAACGGCATCTACGAGCGCAACCTGCAGAACCGCCAGGTCGAGCTGGTGCGCGGCCACGCCACGCTGACCGGGCCGCGCACCGTGCGCGTCGGCGACCGGCAGTACGCCGCGGAACACGTCGTGATCGCCACCGGCGGCATGCCGACGCTGCCGGCGATCCCGGGGGCCGAGCACGGCATCACCTCCGACGGCTTCTTCGACCTGCCGGAGCGGCCACGACGCATCGGCATCGTCGGCAGCGGCTATGTCGCGGTCGAGCTCGGCGGCGTGTTCGCCGCGCTCGGCACCGAGACGACGATCGTGCTGCGACAGGACCGGGTGCTGCGCCACTTCGACCACATGCTGTCGGACGGCCTGATGAAGATCATGCGCGACGATGGCGTGGCCTTCGCCCAGCAGGCCGTCCCCCGGGCCCTGCGCCGCGAGGCCGACGACACCCTGCGGCTCGAATGCGAGGACGGGCGCGTACTCGGGCCGTTCGACACCGTGATGTGGGCGATCGGCCGCGAGCCGAACGTCGCGGGGCTGAGCCTCGAGGCAGCGGGCGTGCGCACCGACTCGCAGGGCTTCGTGATGGTCGATCACCTGCAGGCGACCAACGTGCCGCAGGTCTATGCGATCGGCGACGTCACCGGGCAGGCGGCGCTGACGCCGGTGGCGATCGCGGCCGGCCGGCGGCTCGCGGACCGGGTGTTCGGCGGCATGGCGGGCCGCCACCTCGACTACACCAACATCCCCACCGTGATCTTCAGCCATCCGCCGATCGGCACGGTCGGGCTGTCGGAAGCCGAGGCGCGCGCGCTGCACGGCGAGGCGGTCAAGGTCTACACCTCGGGCTTCGTGCCGATGTACCACGCGCTGACGACGCGCAAGCCGCGCGCCGAGATGAAGCTGGTGTGCGTCGGCCCCGAGGAGCGCATCGTCGGCTGCCACGTGCTCGGCGCCGGCGCCGACGAGATGCTGCAGGGTTTCGCGGTCGCGGTGAAGATGGGCGCGCTGAAGCGCGACTTCGACGACACGGTGGCGATCCACCCGACCAGCGCCGAAGAATTCGTGACGATGCGCTAGGGCGGTCCGGCACCGTGCGCTGGGCGCTGTGGTCCTCGTTCAGCCCGTCGCAGGTCATCGTCCTGCTGCCGGTGCTGGGCGCGATGCTGCTCGCGGCCGGCCGGCAGCGCGCCGGCCGCGTGCTGTGCGTCGCCGGGGGCGCGGCGCTCCTCGCCTTCGGCGTGCTGCCGCTGTCGCATCCGCTGGTGAGCGTGCTCGAGCGGCGCTTCCCGCCGCCGGTGCTGCCGGCGCGCGTCACCGGCATCCTGCTGCTCGCCGGGGCCGAGCGTCCCTACGCGACCCAGGTCTCGGGCGAGCCGCAGCTGAACCGCCACGGCTCGCGCTACGCGACGGCGTTGCGGCTCGCGCACCGCCATCCCGAGGCACGGCTGGTCGTCGTCGGGGGCCCGTTCCGCGACCCGGTCTCCGGCAGGCTCGACCAGTCCGGGGTCGCGCGGATGCTGCTCGCCGGCAGCGGCCTCGATCCGCGGCGCGTGAGCTTCGAGACCCGGGCCACCGACACCTGCGACAGCGCGGCGAGCGTCGAGGCGCTGGTCCGGCCCGCGGCGGGCGACGCCTGGGTGCTGGTCACCTCGGCGGTGCACCTGCCGCGCTCGGTCGGGTGCTTCCGCGCCGCCGGCTGGGAGGTGATTCCGCTCGGCGCGGACCGGCAGGTGGTACCGGGGGACTGGAACGTCGGCACGTTCCGGGCGGCCGAGAACCTCGCGCTGCTCGACCTGGCGCTGCACGAGTGGCTCGGCCTCGCCTACTACCGGGCGGTGGGCCGGATCGGCACGCTGTTCCCGGGTCCCTGACGCGCGCGTTCTGTCGCATCGCCGCAGTCCCGGGTGCGCCGAAGGACCTGGGTCGCCGTGGTTCGTGACCTGCGTACCGCCCCGTCCGGCGGCCCTGCCTATGCTGCGGGGCAGGGTATCGGGGCAGCGGGAGGCGTCGATGTCGGAGGCGACCACGCCAGCGTATTCGGTGGTCATCGAATGGGAGAACCTGCGGCTCGCGGACGCCGGCCGCGCGCGGCCGATGCTGCGCGCGCTGTACGCGCAGGTCGAGGCGCAGTCGCGCGCCGGGCGCGAGGGCGAGATCCTGGTGGTCACCGACTCCGATCCCGCGCTCGATGCGGCGCTCGACGCGGCACTCGCCGCCGCGGGTCCGCCGCCGGTGGCGGCCGTGCGGCGCGTGGCAGCGCCGGCGACGCGCTACTACCAGAAGAAGAACGCGGGCGCAGGCGCGGCGCGCGGCGCCGTCGTCGTGTTCCTCGACAGCGACGTGATCCCGGAGGACGGCTGGCTCGCCGCGCTGCTCGAGCCGTTCGCGGATCCCACGGTCGACGGCGTCGGCGGGACCACCTACGTGGAGCCGCGTTCGGCCTACGACCGTGCGTTCGCGGCGTTCTGGTTCTTCCCGCTGCGCGACGCCGCCGACACGACGGACGAGCTGATCGAGGTCTACGCCAACAACCTCGCGTTCCGGCGCGCGGCTTTCCTCGCGCGCCCCTTCCCGGAGCAGGCGGAGTTCCGCGGTGCCGCCGGAGCACTGGTCGCCGCGATCCGCGCCGGCGGCGGCCGCGTGCTGCGACGAACGGCGGCGCGTTGCGTGCATCCGGCACCCAACGGCTTCCTGCACCTGCTGCGTCGCGGGGCCTGCGAGGGCCATGACCAGTTCGTCCGCCGGCAGCGGGAACTCGGTGGCACGACGCCGCCATGGCGCTGGAGCCGCAACGTGGTACTGCGCTGGCTCGATGGGCGGGCACGGGAGCGCATCCGGGAACGCGCGGCCACGCTCGGGCTCGACCACGGGCAACGTGCGCTGGCGCACGGGGTGGCCACGGTACACAGCGTCGCTGCCCTCGCCGGGCACCTGCTCACCCGCCTCGACCGGCGGCTCGTGCCGCGCTTCCTCTCGATCTGAGGCGGCAACTCCGTGGCGTCGGCCTCCCGGCGCGGCCGATCGCGCCCGTGGCGGATTGCGGCCGCTCCCGCGCCCGGCGCAGAGTGCCCCGGCCGGTCGGGCAGCGCGCGCCTCGCCCGCAATGAACTGCGGTCTTCGCCGCCCGGCTGTCCGTGGGCACGGTGCGTCACGGCGACCGCCCGGAGGATTCCCTGCTCGTCCTGGAACTGACCCTCGTCCTGGCGCTGGTGCTGGTCAACGCCTTCTTCGCGATGTCGGAACTCGCGATCGTCTCGGCACGGCGCGCGCGGCTGCAGAACCTGGCCGACCAGGGCTCGAGGGGCGCGCGGACCGCGCTCGCCCTGGCGGACGACCCGAACCGCTTCCTCTCGACGGTGCAGATCGGCATCACGCTGGTGGGCATCCTGGCAGGCACGTTCAGCGGCGCGACGCTCGCGGGACGCCTCGCGGCCTGGGCGCTGGAGCGCGGCGCGCCGCAGGCCTGGGCGGAGCCGGTCGCCGTCACGCTCGTGGTGCTGCTGGTGACTTACCTGTCGCTGGTGGTCGGGGAACTGGTGCCCAAGCGCGTGGCCATGGTCCACGCCGACGCGATCGCGGTCCGGGTGGCGCCGGTGATCAACCTGCTGTCGCTCGCGACCCGGCCGGCCGTGCACCTGCTGCGCGCCTCGACGCAGCTGCTGCTGCGCGTGCTCGGCGTGCGCGAGGAATCGCGCTCGCCGGTGACCGACGACGAGGTGCGCGCGCTGCTCGCCGAGGGCGTGGAGCAGGGCTCGATCCAGCCAGCGGAGCGCACGATGGTCGAGGAGGTGCTGCAGCTCGCCGACCGGCCGGTGCGCACCGTGATGACGCAGCGCCGCGACGTCGCCTGGATCGACGTCCACGCGAGCCGCGAGGAGGTGCTCGAGCGCCTGCGCGACCACGGCCACAGCCGCGTGCCCATCTGCGCCGGCAGCCTGGACGAGCCGCTGGGCTACGTCCGCATCCGCGAGCTGGCGTCGGCGCTCGCCGGCCCCGGGGAGTTCAGCCTGCAGCCCCTCGTGCGCGAGCCGCTGATGATCGGCGAGACGCTCGGCGCGCTCGAGCTGATGCGCCGGTTCCGGCGTTCGCGCCCGCACATCGCGTTCGTGGTGGACGAGTACGGCGGCTTCCTCGGCCTGGTGACGCCGACCGACCTGCTGGAGACGATCGCCGGCGAGCTGCGTGAGGGCGCCGACGACGACCCGCCGCCGGTGTTCCGGCGCGAGGACGGCTCCTATCTCGTCGATGCGCAGGTCGAGCTGCAGGAACTGGAGCGCGAGCTGCAGACCGGCGGCCTGTCGGGCGACGATGCGTTCACGACGCTCGCCGGCCTGGTCCTCGAGAGGCTCGGGCGGATGCCGAAGACCGGCGACGTGCTGGAGGCCGGCCGCTGGCGCATCGAGGTGGTCGACCTCGACCGCCACCGCATCGACAAGGTGCTGATGACGCGGCTGCCCGAGGAGGCGGACGACCTGACGGGCTGAGCGGGCTCCTGCGGTGGCGAGGCAACGCCGTGGCCGTGCCGCGGCAGCCCTCAGCTGCCGAGCTGCGCGTACCCGAGCGCGAGGCCGGCCACGGCGACGATCAGCGTACCCAGCCGGATCACGATCTGGGACGCCATCGCTTCCGTTTCCTTGCGTTGCAGGGCGAAGCCCGACTGCATGTCCTGCCGCAGGGCAGCGAGGCCCGAATCCGTGTGCTGGCGGTTGTCCGCGAGGCCGGTCTCCAGGTCCTTGCGTAGTGCCGCGAGGCCCGTCTCGAGTTCCTTGCGTGCCGCGGCGAGGCCCGCTTCCAGGTCCTTGCGTAGTGCCGCGAGGCCCGTCTCGAGTTCCTTGCGTGCCGTGGCGAGGCCCACGTCCAGGTCCTTGCGGAGCAGGGCGAGGCCCGAATCGAGGTCCTTGCGGGCGGCGGCGAAGCCCGACTGCATGTCGTGGCGGAGGAGCTCGAGGTCGGCCTTGCTCGCCGCCCGTAGTGAGTCGAGGTCTGCCTTGGTGGTCAGCTGCGTGACCATGTCGCGCTCCATCGCATCGACGACGGCCCGGGCCTTGTCGTTCGGGACGTTGATGCTGACCAGAGCATCGTACAGGGAGTAGAGAAAATCCATCGTGGCACCGGCGGCATGCGTGCTGACCGGTGTCATGGTGGCGCGGAGCCCGGACAAGGGCGAGCCGCGAATCGAGTGCGTTCTTGCAGGAATACCGGTCGCTGGCCCAGGCGGGGCAACCCGGCGCGCTGCCGGCGCGCCAGCGTGCCAGCAAGGCGGGCGCGGCCCGGTCAGCCGCCCGTGCCGAGCCTGATCACGCCGAGGTAGCGGCTCTCGGCGCCGAGCTCGAAGTCGCCGCCGAAGCTGCCGGCGGCGCTGCGCACCTCGAGGCGGTAGTCGCCGCTGTTCGGCGGCAGCCGGTCGATCTTGAACTCGCCGAAGGTGTCGGTGACGGCGCGCCCGACCTCGCGGCCGCCCTTCTTCAGCAGCACCTCGGCACCGGCGGCGCATTCCTCGACGCCCTTGACGTCGACGACCACGGTGGCGCCGACGAAGCAGTGGGTGATCAGGTGCAGGTTCTTGTAGTAGACGCGCGGGCGCGTGCCGAGCTCGGGCTTCAGCACCTCGAGGCCTTCCTCGGCCTTGATGCGCTGCATCTCCGCGTCGTCGACCTTGAGGGTGCGGTAGGTGTCGGTCGGGCAGCACTGCTCGGCGCGCGTCTTCGTCCAGCCGGCGTCGAGCAGGTGGGCGTCGAAGGTCCAGGCTTGCGGCAGCTGCTGCTCCTCGTTCCAGGAGATCGCGCCGTAGGGACAGGCCTCGACGATCTGCTTCTGGCCCTTGGCCTTGACGGGGTCGATGATGACGATGCCGTCGTCGCGCTTGCGCACGGCGCCGTCGCGCGCCGCCTTCATGCAGGGGGCGTCGTCGCAGTGGTTGCACATCACCGGCAGGAAGTGGGCCTCGACCAGCGGGTAGCTGCCGCGCTCCTTGCGCTCGATGTCGAGCCAGTTGTGGCCCTGCGCCGGCTGCGCGGCGGAGTAGCCGGGGAAGTCGTTGCCGGCGTACTCGTCCTTGACCGCGATGAAGCAGACGCGGCAGTTGTTGCAGCGGTCGACGTCGACCACCAGGTTCCACTTCTTGCTCACGATGCCATCTCCACCGGCTTCCAGGTGTCGACGCCGGTCCACTTCTCGACCTGGATCAGCGTGGTGTTGGGCCGGATGCCGTGGGTCTTCTTCGCGATCGGCTTGCTCGGGTTCAGCAGGTTGACGCAGCCGCCGAGGTCGGTCGACTTGCCCGGCTCGCCGGCGGGCCGGTACTCGGCGGAGGCGGTCGGCGCCGAGACGATGCCGGGGCGCAGCCGGTCGGTGACCTGCGCGGCGCAGACCACCGAGCCACGGTGGTTGAACAGGCGGATCAGGTCGTCGTCCTTGATGCCGCGCGCCTCGGCGTCGGCGCGGCTGATGCGCGCGGTGAGGTAGTAGTGACCGTCGGCGTGGCGCACGCGGTGCTCGCGGATGTCGCGCAGGCTGCTGCCCTCGTCGTCGCCCATCAGGTGGAAGGGGTAGCGCGAGTGCGGCGTCAGCAGCTGCAGCGGGAACTCGGCCATCGCCGGGTCGCGCTTCGGGTCGTCGTACAGCGGCATGTACTGGTTGAGCGGCGGCCGGTCCGGGTCGTCGATGCGCTTCAGGGTGCTCGCGACGAACTCGAACTTGCCGGACGGCGTCTGCAGGCCGTTGCCGAAGCCGTTGACGTAGTCGGAGGGCAGGGGATAAGGCTCGGGCGTGTCCTTCTTGCGGCCCTCGTAGAACCAGCGGCCCGCGGTCGGCGCGCGCGCGGCCTCCGCCTCGGCCGCGACCACGTAGTAGCCCTTCTTCAGGAAGTCGCGCCAGCTGACGAGCTTCGACAAGTCGGACGAGTCGAACACGCGCTTGCACCAGTCGAGCTCGGTGGTGCCGCCCTCGGTGTAGAGCGAGCCCATGCCCATCTTCTCCATGATCGCGGTGAAGATGTCGTAGTCGCTCTTCGACTCGCCGCGCGGCTCGATCGCCTTGTGCTGCAGGGCGATCACCCGGTGGTTGTTCATCGAGTACATGTGGTGCACGTAGCCGGCGCCGACGTTGTACCACTCGCCGATGTCCCAGCGCTCGAACTGCGTGCAGGCGGGCAGGATCACGTCGGCGAACGGCGTCTCGCCCTCCCACCAGATCGACTGGTTGACGACGAACTGCAGGCTCTCGTGCTGGTAGGCCTTGATCCAGCGGTTCGAGTCGACCTGCGAGCCGAGCGACGAGCTGCCGTACTTGTAGAGCATCTGCACGCGCACGTGGCCGGGCGAGGGATAGCCGAAGGGGAAGAACTGGCCCTGGATCGACGCGACGTCCGTCAGGTAGCCCATGGCCTTGCCCTGGGTGATGGCCTCGGGGAACCACATCCGCGGGATCGCCTGGCGCACCGAGCTCATCGTCAGGATGTGGGGCATGCGCTGGTAGTTGTTGGCGGTGTTGGCGCTCGCGACCATCTCGCCCGAGAAGCTGCCCTCGCCGTAGCCCGGGAAGTAGAAGTTGAAGTCGAGCGGCGCGCCGAACTGCAGGTTGCCGAAGTTCGAGCCCGGGCGGCCGTAGCCCTGCATCGCGCCGAGGATGGTCATCATCCGCGCCCACTGCACGCCCATGGGGCTGCGGCCCGCGCCGCCGAGGCCGACGCCCCAGCCGCCGGCGCC
>JALORN010000059.1 GCA_025458905.1 Steroidobacteraceae bacterium | reverse complement strand
CCCTCGATGTCGGTCGACTCGAAGTAGTGGATGTTGACCCGGGTGCGGCTCTTGATGCCGCCGTGGATCAGCGCCTCGTTGAGCGAGATGTAGGAGTCGCGCACCTGGACGTACTTGCCGACCATCGCGATGTCGACCTGGCCGTCGGGGTTCGCCTTGGCGTTGACGACGGTGCGCCACTCGGTGAGGTCGGTCGGCGGCACCTCGAGGCGCAGCTTGTCGACGACGATGTCGTCGAGGCCTTCCTCGTGCAGCAGCATCGGGATCTTGTAGATGTCGTCGGCGTCGATCGCCGAGATGACCGCGCGCTCCTCGACGTTGGTGAACAGCGCGATCTTGCGGCGCTGCTCCTCGGGGAGCGGGTGCTGGCAACGGCACAGCAGGACGTCGGGCTGGATGCCGATGCCGCGCAGTTCCTTGACCGAATGCTGCGTCGGCTTGGTCTTGATCTCGCCCGAGCCGCCCACCACGGGCACCAGGGTGAGGTGCAAGAAGACGCAGTTGTTGCGCCCGAGCTCGACGCCGAGCTGGCGGATGGCCTCGAGGAACGGCAGCGACTCGATGTCGCCGACCGTGCCGCCGATCTCGACCATGCAGACGTCCGAGTCGCCGGCACCCAGGAGGATGCTGCGCTTGATCTCGTCGGTGATGTGCGGGATCACCTGAACCGTGGCGCCGAGGTAGTCGCCGCGGCGCTCCTTGGCGATCACCCGCTCGTAGATGCGCCCGGTCGTGAAGTTGCTGTGCCGGCCGGTGGTCGTGTGGACGAAGCGCTCATAGTGCCCGAGGTCGAGGTCCGTCTCGGTGCCGTCGGTGGTGACGAACACCTCGCCGTGCTGGAACGGGCTCATGGTGCCCGGATCGACGTTGATGTAGGGGTCCAGCTTCACCATGGCGATCTTCAGGCCACGGGCCTCGAGGATGGCGCCCAGCGAGGCCGAGGCGATGCCCTTCCCCAAAGAGGAAACGACGCCGCCGGTGACGAAGACGAAACGAGGCATGGGGACCCGCCGGAGAAATGGCGCGGCCGCCATCGCAGCGATGGCGGCCGGCACGTCGGGAAGGCAGGGTAGCAAATCGCCGCCCCTGCCTCAACGCCGGCCGGCGGGAGCGTGACCCCGGCCCTACGGCTTGCGTGCCCTGCGGATCGAATGCCCCGACTCGAGTTCATGGCCGGTGGCGTGTTCGTGCACGTGCGCCGTGCCGTCCGCGTGCAGGTGCGCAGCGGTCGGGTGGTTATGTCCGGCCTCGGCGAGGGCCCAGCGGTGCAGCTCGGGGCGTTCCTGGCGCAGCACGCGGATCGCGCGCCGCCGGTTCTGCTCGATCTGGGTCCACGGATCGAAGTGAAAGTAGTTGAACAGTTCGGCGTCGGTGCGCCCCAGCGCGACGCAGCCGAGCTGGCTGGCGAAGGCGCCATGGTTGATGTACGGCGGACGCCAGAAATAGCCGCCCGTGGGCAGGTAGCCGAACTGCATCATCCAGGACGTGCCCCAGATGTGATACGACTCCTCGGCGCAGTCGTGGTAGGAAATGTTGTCCTGCCAGTAGTTCGGCGTCATGCAGTAGAGGAACGTGCAGGCCTTCGTCACCGGGTCGACGCGCAGCACCTTCGTCATGCAGCCCGGTGCGACGCCGGGGGCCTTGCGCACCACGGGATTCCATTGCATGCCGTGGTAGGTGTCGAGGTCGACCATCCCGTCACCGAACGCGTCCGCATGCCCCTCGGCCGATGCCTCGAATGTCGGCTCGCCGTAATTGTAGAACGCCAGCAGCCGTGCGCCGCGCGGCACCGACATCTCCGCCAGCGGCACGCCCGCCGGAATCCACAGGTAGCGCCCCGGCCCGAGGCGGTCGGCACCGCAGCGTACCTCCCCATCCAGGACGAAAATCTCCATTTCCGTGTAGCTGAAACCCGCGGGACGACGCCACCCGCCCTCGAGCTTCAGGATCAGCGAACACGCACCGCTCTCGCCATCGACGCTGAGGGCCTTGTAGTGGGTGCCGCGCGGGAATCCCGGCAACGTCAACCGGCGAAACGCAGTGCCGCGCTCATCGTAGGGCTCGATGTGTGGACGCGACATGGCGCTACCAGTAGTGGGTCCAGCGCGAATTCGCCTGGAAGTGCTTGAAGGCGGCGAGCTTGTCCTCGGGCAGCGCGCGCGAGTAGAGGCCCGGGTCGTAGCGCTCGCGATAGGCGTCGAACACGTGCCGGTACAGCGCGAGATGCACGTCGGGAATGCGGTGGCGGGCCCTGAACTCCTTCATGGGCAGCACGGCGCGACGGCGGGTCTCGAACTTGTCCGCCTCGGCGAGCACCTCGCCCCGCGGCCCGAAGATCGCCGAGCGACCGACCCAGTCGTTCTTCGAGGCGCTCTCCTCGAAGAAGTCCGGGCTGCCGGACCCGGTGTTCAGGCTGTTGTTGACCAGGGTCGTGTAGACGCTGTTGTGGTACGAGGTCAGTCGCATGTCCTCCCACTCGCAGCCGCCGGTCGCCACGCGACAGATGATCTCGGCACCCTTGAGCGCCATGCAGCGGAACAGCTCGGGCTCGAACTGCACGGCCGACATCGCGATGTTGCCGATGTCGGTGCGCGCCACCGGCACGACGCGGTCCCAGCCGTAGCGTTCGACGTACTCGTCGAGGACGTCGTAGATGGTGGTGGTGAAGTTCTCGGCGCCCGGGAACATGCCGCGGACGTTGCGCTGCTTCCAGTGGACGTCCACCACGCTGCCATCGGGGCCGACCAGCACCTGCCAGTTGAACACGTGGCCCGGCCAGTCGCCGTCGCGCGCCAGGCAGCCGAAGGCGACGTAGCAGTCGTAGCGCTTCGCCCGCTCGGCGATCTCCATCACCTCGGGTCCCGGCACCTCGATCGCGACGTTCAGGGAGTGCCGCCGCGTCCAGTGCAGGCGGTACCCCTGCAAGGGGAACTCGTGGAAGCACAGCAGGTCGCAACGCCCGCCGAACTGCTGCGCCTTGTCGATGCAGCCGAGCATGTAGTCGAGGTTCGCGCGCAGTCCCGCCTGGGGCGCATCGCCGTCGATGCCGTTGACCCGGGTCTGCACCACGCCGACCGCCACGACATCCTTGCGCAGCGGCCGTGCCTCGTAGGTGCCATCCTCGCGGATCGACACCCGCCCAGCGCCCACCTCGCGCCCCTCCATCAGAAGCGGTAGATGAACGTCGCCCCGTACATCCGGGGGTCGTTGAGGTACAGGGTATACCCGCGCGAGTTGGCGGTGCGCGGGCCTGCGCCGTCGTCGTCCTGGAACGAGATCGAGCGCAGCACGGCCGTCGGCGTGTCGTCGTCCGTCAGGTTGCGCGCCCAGAGCGCGAACTCGAGGTTCTCGTTGGTGATGCCGAGCCGCAGGTTGACGTTCTCGCGCGGGCCGATGAACGCGTAGTTGAAGATGCTCTCGTACTGCTTGCTCGCGCGCGACAGGTCGGCGCGCAGGTACCAGTCGTAGCCGGTGCTGCCGATCGCATGGCCCAGGGTGGCGCTCAGGCTCGCGAGGTACTCGGCCTGCGCCGGGAAGCTCGTGTTCAGGCCGCGGAAGTCGCCGCCCTGCAGCGTGTTGACGCCGCCGACGGCCGTCGGACAGAACGGGCTCTGCACGGAACCGGCCGGCGGTGCGCCCATGACCAGGGGTACGAACTGGCAGGTGGGCGTGAACCCGGAGGTGCCGTAGCCGAGGATGCCCTCCAGGGCCTCGGTCGCGGTCGTGGCCCGGCCGACCTTGATCTGCGTGTCGTTGATCGAGTACGTCGCGCGCACGGTCAGCCAGTCCTGGATCAGGATCGCGTCCGTCTCGAGCTCGATGCCCCGGATGCGCGTCTCGCCGCCGTTGACGGTCAGGCGGATCAGGGCCGCGTTGTTGCCGCACTCGCCGGGCTGCAGCACGCCGGCGTATTCCTGGCTGGTCCAGTCGATGTCGAACAGCGCCGCGGCGAAGGTCAGGCGCCGGTCGAACAGCTGGCCCTTGATGCCCACCTCGAAGTTGTCGGCCTGCTCCTCCTGGGTCTTCTGCCGCTCCGGGCAGGCGGTGAGCTCCGGCGCGGTGTTGATCGTGGCGGGCTTGGTGCCGCGCGAAGCCACGCCGTAGAACATCAGCGACTCGTTCAGCTTGTAGTCGACGGTGACGCGCGGCAGGAAGCTGTCGGTGGTCACGGACAGGTCGATGTTGGGCGTGCTCGAGCGGTTGACCAGCCCGATCTCGTCCCGCTGCAAGCGCCCCTCGGCAGCGATCGACAGGCGGTCGGTCGGATCCCACTGCAGGCGGCCGAAGGCGGCGTAGTTCGTCTCGTTGCGCCGGCCCGCGTCCGCGGCCGCCGAGCCCGCGCGATAGGCCAGGAACTCGGTCCGCTTGTTGTCGAAGTAGAACAGGCCGAACAGCCCGGACACCGGCCCGTCGCCGGAGTACGCCACGCGCAGTTCCTGCGAGAAGTCGCGGAAGCGTACGTCACGGTCGAAGGTGATCGACGGCAGGCCCACGGTGGCGGCGTAGCCGAAGGCGGCACGGGTCGTGAGGTCGTTCGCGTCGCGAACTTTCTCGGCGCCGAGTGCGGTCACCGACGAGAAGGTCAGGTCACCGCGCGTCCAGTCGAGCTGCAGCGAGGCACGGGTGGCGTCGCGATCCAGCCCGGCGACACCGTCGTCCTGGTAGGTGCCGCGGAAGCCCGCCGGCACCGAGGCGTTGCTCGTGACGGTGCGGATCGCATTGG
Organism: Steroidobacteraceae bacterium; assembly: GCA_025458905.1. Classification (GTDB taxonomy): domain Bacteria; phylum Pseudomonadota; class Gammaproteobacteria; order Steroidobacterales; family Steroidobacteraceae; genus UBA964. Next base: position 22,073 of record JALORN010000059.1, on the reverse strand, counting down.
CGTTCGGCACCACCTCGCCGCAGAAGTAGGTGGGGAAGAGCTGCGTCGGCGCCATCGGGTTCGGCTGCAGCAAGCAGTTGTTGGCGAGCGAGTTCTGGTGGTAGACCGCCGCCGCCTCGTCGGAGTCGCGGCCGACGAGCAGCCGGAAGTAAGCGTCGAAGTCCTCGTTCGGCCGCCAGCGCAGGCCCAGCGTCCCGTTGCGCGAGGACTGCCCGCCGAGCTCCTCGGCGCCGGTCAGCTGGTTCACGAACATGGAGCCGCGCTCGAAGTACCGTCCTCCGAGCATCAGCGACCAGGTGTCGGAGAGCGGGCCCTGGACGTTGCCGGACACCTCGCGCAGGCCGAACTCGCCGGCGGTGGCAATCGCCTGCGACTCCCACTCGTCGCCCGGGCGGCGCGTGACGTAGTTGATGGCGCCCGACAGCGTCGCGCGCCCGAACAGCGCGCTCTGCGGGCCCTTGAGCACCTCGATCCGCTCGACGTTGGACAGCTCGATCGCCTGCGCGAAGCCCGACGGTAGGTAGACCCCGTCGATGAAGATGCCCGCGAAGCCGGCGGTGCCGGCGACGGCAGAGATGCCGCGGATCGCGATGCGGTCCGAGCTGCGGCTGCCCAGCGACGAGCTGACGAACAGCCCGGGCGTCAGGTTGGCGAGGTCGCGCAGGCCGAAGGCGCCGGTGCGCTCGATGTCGGCCGTCGAGAACGCCGTGATGGTCAGGGGGACGTCGAGCAGCCGCTCCTCGACCTTGCGCGCCGTCACCACGATCTCGTCGAGTCCCTCGGAGGACCCGGCGCCGCCCCCGCCCACCGGCTGTTGTGCCGCTGCAGCTGCCGCCAGCACGCACGACGCCGCACCGAACAACGCTCGCCAACCGCGCTCGATCATGGTCTCCCCCCACCCTGTAGAAAGGTTGTCATACCAATATTACAAGTCGTCGCAAGATGCAACCTAGGCGCCCGCGGCTCAGCGCGCGCGCAGCGGCAGCGGGTCGAACACCCAGCCACCCTCGCCGCGCCGCGCCGGGCATGGCACGACGCGTGCAGGCCCGTCGTGCGGCTGCGCGAGCGCCCGCGCGTCGATCTCCCAGCCGCGACCCGCGAGCTCCTTGACCATCGCGCGGAAGCGCACCGGCAGCTTGTCCGACGCCACGGAGAGTTCGTCCGCCATGCCCGCGGGAACGAACTCGGGCGTCAGGTACTCGACGATGGCGGCGTCCTGCTCGTACACGGTCAGGATCCCGCGCCTGCGCTCCTCGTCGTGCTCGGGCTCGAGCTTGTAGTTGCGCGCCTGCACCCAGAAGGTGGTGGTCTCGGTCGGCGACACGGGCGTCTTGCAGGAGAAGATCACCTGGCTGATCTGCGGGGTGATCTTCTGGTGGATCATCACCGTGAGCCCCGACATGTGGAACTGGATCTCGCTCTGCGGCTTGCGGCGCCCCTGCGGGGCCGCGCCGCTCTCGCGCAGCGCCTCGCCGAGCGCGCCGCTCTTCTGCGTCTTCTCCGAGGAGGTGAAGGTGTGGCCGCTGACCGCGCCCCAGGGGATCTCGCGGACCGGTGCGTCCTCGACGACCGCGGCATCCGGGTTGCCGAACGCCGGGTGCACGAAGTGCACGTGCGCGGTGTCGAGGCCGTTCTCGGTCACCCGCTGCCAGTTGGCCTTGTAGTCGAAGCGACCGTGGACCGTGCGCCAGCCCGTCGCCCCGTGAACGGCATCGAAGCAGTCCGGCAGCGGCGGGCGCTCGGCCTCCGGCAGGTCGCCGAGGAACACCCAGACCATGCCGTACTTGAGCTGCACGGGATAGGCGTCGACCCGCGCGCGCGAAGGGATCCTGCCCTCCAGGCCGAGCGAGGGGATCTTGCGGCAACGGCCGTCCGCGCCGAACTCCCACCCGTGGTACGGACAGGCGATGTGGCCCTGCCGCACGCCGCCGCGAGCCAGGGCGCCGCCACGGTGGACGCAGATGTTGCTCACGCAGGCGACCCCGCCGTCGCCGGTGCGCCAGACGGCGAAGTCCTGGCCCAGCATCCGGACGCCGAGCGGGCGGCCTTCGGGGATCTCGTCCTCGAAGCAGGCCACGTACCACAGGTTGATCAGCACGATGAGACTCCGTTCCTACGATTCGGGACATGAAGGTTCATCCGGAGAGGCTCCGGACGAGTTCGCGATAGTGCTCCCGCCGCAGCTCCGCCGCCGGGCCGTCCAGGTCCTCGAGGACGATCCGCAGCATCCGGCGGATCAGGGCACGCCGCCGTGCGGCGCGCCGCGCCTCGACCGGCTCGTCCGGGCGGAACCCGTGCAGCAGGCTCGGGTCGAGCACGCCGGCGCGCTGCAGGACCTCGCGCAGCGAGTCGAGCTCCTCGGACAGCACCGACACCTCGGCCGCGAGCGCGAGCGTCATCGACAGCAGGCGCTCGCCATCGGCATCCCGCAGGTAGACGGGCCGCGCGCCCTTGGGCACGCGCGGCCGCGTGCGGCGGGCGCCGCCCGGCGGCGCGGCGGAGCGACTCACGTCGCGGCCCCGCGGCGCGCGCCGAACAGCCACCACGGCCGCCCGTTGATGAATGCGCGCCCGCCACCTTCGTAGTCGAGGTCGAACACCGAGGCGGAGTCGAACCCGGCGTCGCGGGCCAGCGCAGGCAGGTCCAGGTCGTGCAGGGCGCGCCAGAAGGGCTCGTTGTTGTGCTCGGTGTCCCAGTCGGCCATGAAGCGCGCGAACGGGTCGAGCAGCGCATTGCGGACCGGCACCTCGACGTGCAGCATCACGCCGCCCGGCGCCAGCAGCCGGTGGCACTCCGCGAAGATCGCGCGCAGCGCGGGCGTCGAGACCTCGTGCATCAGGATGTGCGACACCACGAGGTCGAAGTGGCCGTCGGGATAGCCCGTGGCCGAGGCGTCGGCCTGCCGGTAGTGCACTGCGGCACCGAGCACCCGCGAGCGCGCGTGCGCATAGCGCAGTGCCGGCGCCGACAGGTCCACGCCGTGCACCTCGGCGTGCGGCCAGGCCTCGGCGTAGGGAAGCGTGGAATTGCCGCAGGTGCAGCCGAGGTCGAGCACGCGGCGCGGCGAGAACCCGGCGAAGCGTTCGCGCAGGAAGGCCACCCCGGTGCGGCCCTTCGAATCGTTCAGCGAACCGTGCCGGCCCAGCGTGTAGAGCGAGATGCCGAGCTCGTAGCGCGCCGCGGCGTAGACGTCGTCCGGGGCGAGCTCCACGAAGTAGCCGCCGGGCACGCAATGGGTGTCGACCTGCGACTGGTAGTGGGGAGGCACGAGCGACGGGTCGAGCCGCAGCGAACCGGCGCCGCCGGCGGCGCGCACCTCGCGGCATCGGGCCGTGAGCACGTCGGCCTGGCGCTCGACGCATTCCGCGGTCGCATCGACGTAGAGCTCGTGCTGCGCACGCGCGAGCGCGGAATACCAGCGCCAGCTCGGGTCGGGCACGATGACCCCGCCTGCCTCCTCCGCGGTGCGCGGCGGACGGCCGTGGCGCGCGACGAATTCCGGTTCCAGGTAGCGTTCGTAGCGCTCACGGATGCGCGGCTTGACCTCGGCGACCACGAGTTCCTTCAGGTCGCGGAAGAACGCGTGGCGGGCGGCCTCGTCCGCGGCCTGCTCCGGGAACAGCGGGTGCGGCAGTTCGACGGCCATCAGTGAGCCGGCACCCCGGCCGCCCGCCCGTGCTGCTGGATCAGCGCCTTCTTCCGGAAGAAGCGCCGCAGACCGGCTGCGCCCATCCGTGAACCGCCGAGCCCGGAATACTTGAAGGAGTTCTTCTCGCCCTCGTAGGTCATGTAGGTCATGCACCCGTCGTTGAGGCTGATGCCGCCTGCGTCGATCTCGCGGCCGACCGCGAGCGCCTCGTCCAGGGTGCCGGCGAGCACGCAGGCCGACAGCCCATACTCACTGTCGTTGGCGAGGTCGATGGCCTGCTGCGCCGTGTCGAAGGGCATCACGGGGATCACCGGGCCGAAGGTCTCCTCGGTGAGCAGCGTCATCGTGTGGTCGACGTCGACGACCACCGTGGGCCGGAGGTACAGGCCGCCGCCGAGGTTCTCGATCTCGCCGCCGCACAGCACGCGCGCGCCCCGCGCACGAGCATCATCGAGCTGCGCCTGGATGACCCGCGCCTGCGGCTCGAAGATCAGCGGCCCGAGGTAGCCCGACCTCGGGTCGGGGTAGGCGAGCCGGACCGCACGGGCCTTCTCCACCAGCCTCTCGACGAAGGGCGCGTATACCGGGCGCTGCACGTACACCCGCTCGAGCGACATGCAGGCATGGCCGTTGTTGGCGATCGAGCCGCGCAGCACCACGTCGGTCGCCATCTCGAGGTCGGCGCTGGCGAGCACGATCGCTGGATCCTTGCCACCGAGTTCGAGGAAGGCCGGGATGAAGCGGGCCGCAGCCGCCTCGGCGACCTTGCGGCCGGTGGCGACGCTGCCGGTGAAGCAGACGGCGTCGACGCCCGACACCAGCGCACGGCCGGTGTCGGCGGCACCGGTGACGAACTCGAGTACCGCGGCGAGCTCGGGCACGCGCGCGAGCGCGCGGCGCAGCGGCCCGACGAAGCGCGGCGTCACCTCGCTGGGCTTGACGATCACCGCGCAGCCGGCGACGAGCGCCGGCACCGCGTCGATCAGCGAGAGGGTCACCGGAAAGTTCCACGGACTGATGCAGCCGACCAGCGGATACGGAACGTACTGGTCGCGGATGGTCACGGTCGGCAGCAGCGCCGACGGGAACTCCGTCTCGGTCACGAGCCCCGGGGCCTGCGACGCCCAGCGACGCAGGTTGCGCAGCGCCCCGTCGACCTCGCCCACCGAGATCCCCCACCGGCCGGTGTCGGCGAACAGCGCATCCACCAGGGCCTCGCGCTCGACCGCGAGCTCGTCCGCCCAGCGGGACAGCGCGGCGCCCCGCTCGGCCACCGGTCGGCGCGCCCAGGCACGCTGGGCCGCTCGCAGCCGGGCGGCGGTCGCGGCGACCTCCGCGGCCGAGGCGACCGGCACGAACGCGTCGCAGGCCCCGGTCCGCGGGTTGCGCACCGGCAGGCGGGCCTGCGGTGCTGTGGCGACCTGGTCGATGCGGGCATTCATGGCACGCGGCTCCCCCCTTGTGCGACGGAAGTCATCATATTGTTATGATAACCTTGTCGCAACCTGCCCCGGAGGCCACGGCTTCATGCTGCTACGCTCCCCGTCCCGCGTGCGCCTGGCGGCGCGCGCCCTGCTCGCCGCAGTCGTGCTGTCGGTGGCCGCGCCTGCCGGCTGGGCAGTGACCCTCAACCGGGGGATCGGCAACGATCCGGACAGCCTCGACCCGCACAAGGCCATCGGCACCTCCTCCTCGATCCTGATCTACGACCTGTTCGAGGGGCTCGTCACGGTCGACGCCCGCGGCCAGATCGCGCCCGGCGCGGCCAGCGAGTGGAAGGTGGACGCCACCCAGAAGGTCTACACGTTCACCTTGCGGCCGAACCTCAAGTGGTCCGACGGCCGGCCCCTGACCGCCGCCGACTTCGAATACTCGTTCCGCCGGCTGATGCTGCCGGAGACCGCGGCGCGCTACGCGTCCTTCCTCTATCCGATCCGCAACGCCCGGGCCGTCAACACCGGCAAGGCGCCCGTGGAGTCGCTCGGCGTCAAGGCCGTGGACGCGCGCACGCTGCGCGTCGAGCTCGAGACACCGGCACCGCAGCTCACCGAGCTGCTGACCAGCGTGGGCGCGGTCGCGGTACCGCGGCAGGCGATCGAGGCACACGGCCGCGAATGGACCCGGCCGGGCAAGATCGTCTCGAACGGTGCGTACGCGCTCGCCGAGGTCTCGCCGCAGACCTTCATCAAGGCGCGCAAGAACCCGCACTTCCATGCGGCCTCCGACGTGGCCATCGACGAGGTCGTCTATTTCCCGGTCGAGGACGAGGGCACCAGCTTCAAGCGCTACCAGGCGGGCGAGCTGCAGGTTGCGGTCAAGGTGCCGACCGACAAGATCGAGGCCGTGCGCAGGCAATATGCCGGCCAGCTGCGCAGCTCGCCGGGCCTCGGCACGACCATGCTGATGCTCAACCACAAGCGCAAGCCGTTCGACGATCCGCGGGTGCGGCGCGCGCTGGCTCTCGCCATCGACCGTGGCGTGCTGACGGACCGGATCCTGCGGGGCACGGCGCAACCGGCCTACACCGTGGTGCCGGGCAGCGTCAGCCGCTACGAGCGCCCGATACCCGCCTATGCCGCCGCGCCGATGCCGGCGCGCCAGGCGGAGGCCCGCAAGCTGCTCGCCGAGGCGGGCTATGGCGACGGCAAGCCGTTCAGGTTCACGATGCAGTACTTCACCGAGGCGAAGACGCGCACGCTCGCGGTGGCCATGGTCTCGATGTGGCGTGCCGTCGGCGTGCAGTGCGAGCTCGTCAACAAGGACCTGGGCTCGGTGATCTCCAGCGTCCGCGCGGGCAACTACGAGGTCTCGCTGTACGCGTGGTTCTCCTCGTTCGACGATCCCTCGACCTTCCTCGACATCCTGACCACCAAGGCGCGCGGCAGCCTCAGCGGCTACAGCAACCCCGCGTTCGACCAAGCCTTCGCCGCCGGCAACGGCCTGGCTTCGAGCGACGAGCGCAGCGCCGCGCTCGCCCGGGCGGAGGCGCTCGCGATGGCCGACGTGCCCGTGATCCCGCTGTTCACCGGCATCAACCAGCGACTGGTGAGCAGCAAGGTCCAGGGCTGGGTGGACAACCCGCGCGGCGCGAACCTCACGCGCTACCTGAGCGTCCGGGGCTGAGCCGTGGCGCGCCCTCCCCTGCAGGCCCGGGACACCGATGCCGCGCGGGTGCCGCGCTCGCCCCGGGTGCGGCCCCAGGTGAGCCGCACGCTGCGCTCGCCGATGTACGTGCAGGTCTACACGACGCTCCGTGAGTGGATCTACGAGGGCCTCTACGCCCCGGGGGCCAAGCTGCCCGCCGAGAGCGAGCTGTCCGAGATGTTCGGCGTCTCGCGGATCACCACCCGCCAGGCCATCGACCTGCTGGTGGACGAGCGCCTGGTGCTGCGCCAGCAGGGCCGCGGCACCTTCGTCGCGACCGACCTCGCCAGCGCGCCGGTCAAGGGCGACATGGACCAGCTGCTGCGCAAGGTGAAGCGGCTCGGGACCAGCACCCGCGTGCGCGATGCCTCGGTCGAGGAGGTCACCGCCGACGAGGACACCTGCAAGGACCTCGGGCTGCCGACCGGCGCGCGCGTGCTGGTGGCGTCGCACGTGCGCCTGCTCGGCGAGGTGCCGATCGGCTACGTGGTGACCTACATCCCCAGGGACCTCAGCATCCGCTTCGATCCACGCGAGCTGAACCGGCACCCGATGCTGACCCTGCTCGAGCGCAAGGGCATCAGCATCGCGGGAGCCGACCAGTTCATCGGTGCCACGCTGGCCGACGCGCGGCTCGCGCGCTTCCTCGAGACCGAGGTCGGCGCGCCGCTCGTGACCGTGCGCCTGATCGTCGTCGACACCAGCCACCGGCGTGTCGAGCGGCTGCTCGCCTACTACCGGGCGGACCACTACACGCACCATGCCTGGCTCAGCCGCGGGCTGGCCTGAGCACGCACCACCCGTCGATGGCCCCGCCGGAACACTCCACCGCCGCGCACGGCGCAACCGCCCTCCACCCCGGGGACGCCCGTCGGCGCGTCGCGGTCCTGCTGCTGATCGTGTTCGTCGACCTGCTCGGCTTCGGGGTGCTGATACCGCTGATCCCGTTCTACGCCGTGCGCCTCGGCGTCCCGGCGGAGGGCGTCACGCTGGTGATCGCGCTGCATTCGCTGATGCAGTTCGTCGGCGCCCCGATCCTCGGCCGCCTCAGCGACCACCACGGCCGGCGCCCGGTGCTGGCGATCAGCATGGCCGGGCACGCCTTTGCGTACGCGCTGCTGATCGTGTCGGACAGCCTGCCGCTGCTGATCGCCTCGCGCCTGCTGTCGGGCGTCACCTCGGCCAACCTCGCGGCCGCCTATGCCTACATCTCGGACGTGACCCCGCCGGAGCGCCGCGCCGCGTCGCTCGCGCGCCTGTCGGCCGCGTTCGCGCTCGGCTTCGCGATCGGCCCGGCGATCGGCGGACTGCTCGCCGGGGGGGTGAGCCCGGACCAGGCGGACCTCGTGAAACCTGCGGTGGTCGCCGCGCTGTTCTCGATGCTGGCCCTGGTCGGCATCGTGCTCTTCCTGCCCGAGTCACATCGCCCGCAGCCCGCCTCCGCCGGCGCTGCGCGATCGACGGCCGTGGGACGCCGCGACCTTCTGCGCGACCGCGCGCTGGCGTTCATGGTCGCCCTCGCGCTGCTGGTGCTGGCGTTCGCGGCGATGCGCGAGTCGCTGCTGTCGCTGTGGCTGCACGACCGGCTGGCGTTCGACGCGCACACGATCGGGCTGGTGTTCACGGTCAACGGGCTGGCGATCGCCGCGGTGCAGTTCACCATCACCGGGCGGCTCGCCCGGCACTTCGGCGAGATGGCGACGCTGCGGATCGGCATTGCCTGCTACGGCCTGTCCTGGCTGGGCCTCGTGCTCGCACCCGGGCTGTCGCTGGTGTTGGTTGCGATCGCGATCAACGCGGTCGGCACGGCGCTGTTCGGCACCAGCCTCCAGACCCTGGTCTCGCTGCGGGCGCCTCCGGCGACGCGGGGCGCGGTCATGGGCCTCTACCAGTCCAGCTCCAGCCTCGCGCGCTTCCTCGGCGCGGCCTTCTCGGGGACACTGTTCGGCCAGCTCGGCGCCAATGTCCCGTTCGCCATCGGCGCGGTCGCGATGCTCCCTGCGATGGCGCTCACGTTCGCGATCGCCGCGCGGTTGCGACTGCCGGCAGGAGGGGCCTGATGCTGCGCTTCCTGGCCACGCGCGCCGCCGTCCTGCTGCCGACGCTGCTGGTGATCATCACGCTGTCGTTCTTCCTCATGCGCGTCGCGCCGGGTGGCCCGTTCGACGCCGACGCCCAGCTCGAGCCGGAGATCCTCGAGAACCTGCGTGCGGCCTACGACCTCGACCGCCCGCTGGTCGAGCAGTACGGCATCTACCTGTCGCGACTCGCGCGCGGCGACCTCGGCCCGTCGATCTCGAACAAGGACTATACGGTGTCCGAGCTGATCGCGATCGGCCTGCCGGTGAGCCTCGAGCTCGGCCTGACGGCCCTGCTGATCGCCACCCTCCTCGGGCTGCCGCTCGGCATCGTCGCGGCAGCCCACCAGAACCGCTGGCTGGACCACACCATCGGCACGCTGGCGATGGCCGGGATCGCAGTGCCGAGCCTGATCACGGCGCCCCTGCTGACGCTCGTCTTCGGTGTGATGCTCAAGGTGCTGCCGGTCGCCGGCTGGGGCGACGGGGCCTGGGAGAACAAGATACTGCCGCTGACCGCGCTGGCGCTGCCGCAACTGGCCGTGATCGCACGGCTGTCCCGCGGTGCCTTCCTGGACGTGCGTCGCCAGAACTTCATCCGCGCCGCCCGGGCGCGCGGCTTGCCGGAGTGGCGCGTCGTGCTGGTCCACGCGCTGCCGCCGACGCTGGTGCCGCTGGTGAGCTACCTCGCGCCCGCGGTCGCGGGCGTGATGACCGGCTCGATCGTCATCGAGCAGATCTTCGGCCTGCCGGGCGTCGGGCGCTACTTCGTCCAGGGTGCGCTCTCGCGCGACTATCCGCTGGTGATGGGGGTCGTCATCGTCTACGCCACGGCGGTACTGCTCATGAACCTCCTGGCCGACCTCGCCTACGCGGCGCTCGACCCGCGGATCCGTCGCGGACTGCTCGCCGGGGCGACGACGTGACACCGGAAGGCCAGGCCCTGGTGGAGGCCGCCGCAGGCCTGCGCGGCGAGTCGCTGTGGCGCGCGGCACTCGGTCGATTCAGCGCCAACCGCGCCGCGATGGCCGGCGTCCTGCTGCTCGTGGCGATCACCGCATTCGCGTTCGTCGCGCCCCTGCTGTCGCCGCACGACATGGAGGCCAACGACTGGGAGCGCATACAGATCGCGCCCACCACGGAGCAGTCGCACTGGTTCGGCACGGACGCCAACGGCCGCGACCTGTTCGTGCGGGTGGCGGCGGGCGCACGGGTATCGCTCGCGATCGGCCTGATCACGACCCTGGTGTCGGTCGTCATCGGCGTCCTCTACGGCGCGATTGCCGGCTACGCCGGCGGGCGGACCGACCAGGTCATGATGCGCATCGTCGACGTGCTCTACGCCCTGCCGCTGTTCTTCGCGATCATCATCCTTGTGACGGTGTTCGGCCGGAACATCTTCCTGGTGTTCCTGGCGATCGGGGCGGTCGAATGGCTGACCATCGCGCGCATCGTGCGCGGGCAGACGCTCGCCGCGAAGCAGACCGAGTACGTCGAGGCGGCCCGCTCGCTCGGCGCGCCGGCCAGCCGCGTCGTGCTGCGGCACATCGTGCCGAACGTCGTCGGCCCGGTGATCGTGTTCTCGACGCTGCTGGTGCCGACCGTCATCCTGGTGGAGAGCTTCCTCTCCTTCCTCGGCCTCGGCGTGCAGGAGCCCCAGACCAGCTGGGGGCTGCTGATCAGCCAGGGCACGGCCTCGCTCGACTCCGCGCCCTGGCTGCTGGTGATCCCGGCAGCGTTCCTCGCGGCGACGATGTTCGCCTTCAACTTCATCGGCGACGGGCTGCGCGACGCGCTCGACCCGCGGGACGAGTCGTGAGCACGTCGCCCGCCGTGCTCTCGGTCCGTGACCTGACGGTGCGTTTCGCGACGCGACGCGGTCCGGTCGACGCCGTGCGCGGCGTCAGTTTCGAGGTCGCGGCGGGCCGGAGCCTCGGCATCGTCGGCGAGTCCGGCTCGGGCAAGAGCCAGACCTGCTTCGCGATCATGGGGCTGCTCCCGGGCAACGCCCGGGTCGGCGGCTCGGTCCGTCTCGACGGAGAGGAACTGGTCGGCGTCGCGCGCGGCCGGCTCGACGTGCTGCGCGGCAGCCGCATGGGCATCGTGTTCCAGGACCCGATGACGGCGCTGACGCCGCACCGCTCGGTCGGCTCGCAACTCTGCGAGGTCGTGATGCGGCACGCGGGTGTCGATCGCGTCGAGGCACGCCGGCGCGCGCTCGAGATCATGGAGCGCGTGCGGATCACCGACCCGGAACGGCGCTTCGACATGTACCCGTTCGAGCTCTCGGGCGGCATGCGCCAGCGCATCGTGATCGCCTCCGCGCTGGTGCTGCGTCCGGCGCTGCTGATCGCCGACGAGCCGACGACGGCCCTCGACGTGACCGTCCAGGCGGAGGTGCTGCGCACCTTCCGCGCGGTGGTGGAGCACACCGGCACGTCGCTGGTCCTCGTGACCCACGACCTCGGCGTCGTGGCCGGCACCTGCGACGAGGTCGCAGTCATGTACGCGGGCCGCATCGTCGAGCGCGCAGATGCGGCGACGCTGTTCCGCGCGCCGGCGCATCCCTACACCCGGGCGCTGCTCGACTGCCGCCCACGGCTCGACGACGCGCCCGCGGCCCGGCTGCGCTCGATCGAGGGCCAGCCGCCCTCCCCGGCTCTCGACCTGCCCGGCTGCGCGTTCGCGCCCCGCTGCGCCCTCGCCGAGACGCGCTGCCGTGTCGAACGACCGGCGCTCGAGCCTCTTGGCACCGGAGCAGGCACGCGGCTGGCGGCTTGCCACCGCCCGGTCCCGCCATGACCGAGCCACTGCTCGACGTGCGTTCGCTGACGGTGCACTTCCCGGTGCGCGGCCGCGGTGGCGCGGTGCTGCGCGCGGTCGACGACGTCAGTTTCTCGGTCGGAGCCGGCGAGACGCTCGGCGTGGTCGGGGAGTCCGGCTGCGGCAAGTCCACGCTGGCACGGGCGCTGCTCGGCCTCGTCCCGGTCACGGCAGGCTCGATCCGCTTCGCGGGCCGGGATTACGCGCGGGCCGACGAGCGCAGCCTGCAGCCGTTGCGCCGTGCCGTCCGGATGGTGTTCCAGGACCCGCTCGCGAGCCTCAACCCGCGATTCACGGTCCGTCAGTGCGTGCGCGAGCCGCTCGACGTGTTCGAGCCGGGCCTCGCTGCGCGCGAGCGGGACCGGCAGGCCGTGGCGATGCTCGAGCGGGTGGGGCTCGGCACGGCGTTCGCCGAGCGCTATCCGCACGAGCTCTCGGGCGGGCAGAACCAGCGCGTCAGCATCGCGCGGGCGCTGGTCGCCGGGCCGCGCCTCGTGATCTGCGACGAGGCGGTCAGCGCGCTCGACGTGTCGATCCAGGCGCAGATCCTGAACCTGCTGGCGGACATCCAGCGCGACACCGGCATCGCGCTGCTGTTCATCAGCCACGACCTGTCGGTGGTGCGCCACGTCAGCCGTCACCTGCTGGTGCTCTACCTCGGCCGCACCATGGAACGAGGCGTCGCGCGCTCCGTCTTCGCGCACCCTCGCCACCCGTACACCCGCTCGCTGATCGACGCCGTGCCGGTGCCTGACCCGGCGATCGAGCGCGCGCGAGCCGCAGCGCCAGCGCTCGTCGGCGAGTTGCCGAGCCCGCTCGCGCCTCCCTCGGGTTGCGTGTTCCGCACCCGCTGCCCGCGGGCGAGCCAGCTTTGCGGGATCACCCCGCCGCCGCTCGTCCCCGCCGGGGACGGCGCCTTCGCCTGCCACCACCCGCTCGAGGACGTCGATCGATGAGCCAGCCCTTCGCGCCGGGCGACCTGCTGGTCGCCGCCACGGACGTCGACGACCGCAACGTCGACCTGCGCAACCACTCCGGCCCGGGCCGGATACTGCACTATGGCGCGGACTTCGCTCCCAAGGGCGAGCTTCGCACCGGCCAGGACGGGCTGGTCGTCGGGCTCGCGATCGACCCTGCGGATCGCTCCCTGTACGCCTGCGATCCCGGCAGCCAGACCGTGACGCGCTTCGATCGCGAGGGACGCTGCGGCGGGCGCGCCGCGCTGCTGCCCCGCGCACGGATCGGCTCGATGCTGTTCCTGCCCGACGGCCGCTTCGTCGCCGGCCTGCACAGCCGCATCGGCGAGCCGCCGGGCAGCCCGGCGCCGCGCCTCTGGATCGGCGACTTCCGTCGCGGCACGCTCGAGGCGCTCGAGGCCGAGGTCGACGGTGGCAAGTTCGGCTTCCACTGCATCACTCACTTCGCGCTGGCGCCCGACGGCCGCACCTTGCTGTACGTGTCGGAGGCCGGACGCCGGCTGATGCGCGTCGACCTCGAAGCGCGCCGGCAGCTGCCGGACCTGCTGCAATTCGGCAAGGACGACCCTCGCGGCACGTACGGGCCGGCGGTGCTGCGCGACGGCCGGGTGCTGCTCGCGACCGGTGGCGGGGCGCTGATGCTGGACCCCGACGGTTCGCTGCTGCGCAGCTACGAGTTCGGCAGCGCGCGCGGCTGGTCGCGCCTCACGCTGTCGCTCGACCAGCGGGTGTTCCACGTCGGCAACTTCGTCGAAGGCCGCCTCGAGACCCGCGACGTCGAGACGGGCGAACTGCGCCACGTGCTCGACATCCAGCGCAAGTACTGCCTCTCAGGGGTAGCCGAGGTCCCGGACCGCTGAACGCCCGCACGGCTTTCGGCCGGTGAGCTGCACCCCGGATCAATCTGCCGGCGAGGGGTCGACCACCCGGTAAGCAGGTGCATCGAGCCACTCGATCCGGCAGCGCCGGCGGCTCGATGGACCCGCGAGCAACCCGGCATCCGCGACGAGGTCCGCGACGCAGACCAGCCTCGAGCCGGCGTGCAGCAGCGGCAGGCGCTCGCGCATCCACGGCAGCACCCCACGCGAGCGCAGCAGCTCCTTCAGGGTGCGGCGCGGCCCTGCGGGCTCGGTGCGCAGCCGTTCGCCTCCCGCTCGCCAGCGCACCGCCAGCGGCACTGGCAACCGCGCGGCGTCCAGCGGACCGTCGGGGTGGAGGCGCACCACCAGCCTGCCGAGCCCCGGCCCGAGCGACAGCGGCCGGCCACGGCGCCAGTCCCAGTTCAGGCTCGCGCGGCCGGCCGGGGCGACCGGTCCGGCCTGGGCGTCGACGCGCGCGTCGCAGAGCTCGCCCAGCACCCGTGCGAGATGTCGCGTGTCGGGCGCGGGCAGCCCGTGGCCCTGGATCCATGCCCGTACGGCGTGGCGCCGGCGCGGCGGCGACAGCGCGCGCAGGGCAGCGACGTCGAGCGCCGGGCCGCGCGATGCGGCGGCGAGGTCCGATGCGGCGACCTCCTCCAGCACGTGGCGCGCGTCCGCCAGGTGTGCGGCGCTGCGCGCCGCGACCTGCGCGGCCGCGCTCCAGCGCGCCTTCAGCGCGGGGACCACGGTTCGTCGCAGGTAGTTGCGGTCGAAGCGCGGGTCGGCGTTGCTGTCGTCGTCGACCCAGGCGAGGTCGCGGCCGGAGACCCAGGCCTCGAGCTCCGCGCGCCCGACCTCGAGCAGCGGGCGCAGCAGCCAGCCGCGCCCGAGACGCAGCCGCGCCGGCATCGCAGCGAGGCCCGCGACGCCGGCGCCGCGCATCAGCTGCAACAGCAGCGTCTCGAGCTGGTCGTCGAGGTGGTGGGCGGTGAGCAGGACTTCGCCGGCGCGCAGCCCCTCGCCGAGCAGCCGGTAGCGTGCCTCGCGCGCCACCGCCTCGAGCGAGGCGCCGCGGGGCGGCACGAGCCGTGCGCGTCGCACGCGCAGCGGCACGCCGAGCGCCCGGCACACGCGACGACAATGCCTCGCCCAGTCGCCGGAACGGGGATTGAGCCCGTGGTCGACGTGCACCGCGCGCAGCGCCTGGCGCGCGTGCACCGGCTGCCGCAGCTGCCATTCGTGCAGGGCCGCGAGCAACGCCAGCGAGTCGACACCGCCGCTGAACGCGACCACCCAGGCGGGCCGTTCGCCGGCGGGAACGAGGGAGTCGAGGCGCCGCCCCAGCCGGCGCGGCAGGTCGTCGCGGCCGCGCGCCGTGGGCCGCTCAGGCGCTTGGTTCGGACCAGACACCGAAGCCGGCGATCTTCTCGTTGCGGCGCTCGCGGAGCTGGTCGGGCGGGATCGCGCACAGCTGGTCGAGATGCCGCACCAGCGCCTCGCGCAGCGTGGCGGCGGTCGCCGCCACGTCGCGATGCGCACCGCCCAGCGGCTCGCGGAGCACCTCGTCGACGAGTCCGAGCTTGGCCAGACGGTCGGCCGTCAGCCCCATCGCATCGGCCGCGACCTCCTTCTTGTCGGCGCTCTTCCAGAGGATCGAGGCACAGCCTTCCGGCGAGATGACCGAGTAGGTGCTGTACTGCAGCATCAGGAGCCGGTCGCAGACACCGATCGCCAGCGCACCGCCGGAGCCGCCCTCGCCGATCACCACGCTGACGATCGGGACGCGCAGCACCGCCATCTCGAACAGGTTGCGCGCGATCGCCTCGCTCTGGTTGCGCTCCTCGGAACCGACGCCGGGATAGGCGCCGGGGGTGTCGATGAAGGTGACGAGCGGCAGTGCGAAGCGCTCGGCGAGCCGCATCAGCCGCAGCGCCTTGCGGTAGCCCTCGGGCTTGGGCATGCCGTAGTTGCGACGGACGCGCTCCTTGGTGTCGCGGCCCTTCTGGTGGCCGATGACCATGACGGAGCGTCCCTCGAGCCGCGCCAGGCCGCCGACGATCGCAAGGTCGTCGCCGTACATGCGGTCGCCGTGCAGCTCCTGGAAGTCGGTGAAGATGGATGCCAGGTAGTCGAGCGAGTACGGCCGCTGCGGGTGGCGCGCGAGCTGCGTGATCTGCCAGGGCGAGAGGTTCGAGAAGATGCTGGTCGTCAGCTGACGACTCTTGGCCTGCAGCCTCAGGATCTCGTCCTGCAGGTTGACGTTCGGGTCCGTCGTGACGTGGCGGAGCTCCTCGATCTTCGCCTCGAGCTCGGCGATCGGTTGTTCGAAATCGAGGAAACTGACGGCCATCGGGGTATCGCGGACTCGGCTGGCTTCGACCGCGGGCAGATTAAGGAGGTCCGACCCGGGGCGCAATGGCGGCGGCCATCCCTGCGGCCCGGGTCCTTCAGCCGGTCGCGGAGTTCGGTGCCCCGGTGGGAGGACCGTAGACCACCCGCACCCCGTCCGCGCCCACCAGCCGCTCGAGTTCCTCGAGCAGCGCCCGTGTCGCACGCACCCGCCAGTCGGGGCCGAGCTCGAGGGCGGCGCTCGCCTTCTCGCCCGCGTAGCGCACGGCGACCGAACAGGCTCCGGGCCGCGCCGGCGACAGTAGTTCGGCGAGCCGCCCCAGCAGCGCGTCGGCCTGCACTCCGCGCGGCCAGGTGAGGACGATGCGCTGGGCCTGCTGCTCGCGCAGCCGGTCGAGCTCGACCACGCGACGCGCCGCGAGCCGCCAGCCGTCGCTGAACTCGTCGAAGCGCAGCGAGCCCTCGACGACCACCAGCGCATCCTTGACGATGAGGTCGCGGTGCTGCTGGAACACCTCGTCGAAGAAGGTGACTTCGATGCGCCCGGTGCGATCGTCGAGGATGGCCGAGGTGCGCGTGCCGCGCTTGCGCAGCTCGTGGATGTAGCCGGCCACGGACGCCGGCTTGCCAGGCGTCCAGGACCGCTCGCCATTGCCCGCGGACGGCGGCGGCCGGTCGCTGACCAGGTCGGCGATGCGGCCACTCACGAAGCGGCCGAGATCGCGCTCGAAACGGTTGATCGGGTGGCCGGTGAGATAGAGCCCGAGCGTCTCGCGCTCGCCGGCGAGGCGGATCGCCTCGCTCCACTCGGGCTGGAAGCCGGCGGTCGCCGCGCTCGCCGGGCCCGCGGCCGGCCGGGCGGGTTCAGCCGAGAGGCCGAAGAGGTCGACCTGGCCCGCCTCCACCGCCCGGCTCGCCTGCTCGCCGAGCTGCACGGCCGCCGGCAGCCGCGCCATCTGGGTCGCGCGGTTGACGCCGAGCGAGTCCAGGCTCCCGGAGCGGATCATCGCCTCGAGCACGCGCCGGTTGAGCTTGTTCAGGTCGATCCGCCGGCAGAGATCCTCGAGCGAGCGGAACGGGCCACGCGCGGCGCGCTCCGCGACCACCGCCTCGACCACCGACTGGCCGACGCCCTTGATTGCGCCGAGGCCATAGCGCACCGTCCGCGGGTCCGCAACCTCGAACGAATGCCCCGAGGCATTGACGTCGGGCGCCAGCACCGCGAGACCCATGCGGTCGCACTCGTCCTTCAGGGTGACGACCTTGTCGGTGTGGTCCATGTCGGCCGAGAGCACGGCCGCCATGAACGCGGCCGGGTAATGTGCCTTGAGGTACGCCGTCTGGAACGACAGCAGCGCGTAGGCGGCCGAGTGCGACTTGTTGAAGCCGTAGCCTGCGAACTTCTCCATCAGGTCGAAGATGTGGGCCGCCTGCTCCTGCGACACGCCGCGCGCGGTCGCGCCCTCGACGAACACGCTGCGCTGCTTCGCCATCTCCTCGGGCTTCTTCTTGCCCATCGCGCGGCGCAGCAGGTCGGCGCCGCCGAGCGTGTAGCCGGCGAGCACCTGCGCGATCTGCATGACCTGCTCCTGGTACAGGATCACGCCATAGGTGGGCTTCAGCACCGGCTCGAGCGAGGGATGCAGGTAGTCGATCGGGCCGTCGAGCCGGCCGTGCTTGCGGTTGATGAAGTCGTCGACCATGCCCGACTGCAGCGGGCCGGGGCGGAACAGCGCGACCAGCGCGACGATGTCCTCGAAGCAATCGGGCTGCAGGCGGCGGATCAGGTCCTTCATGCCGCGCGACTCGAGCTGGAAGACGGCCGTGGTCTGGCAGCTCTTCAGCAGCGCGTAGGTCGCCGGGTCGCCCATCGGCAGCGCGTTCATGTCGAGCGGCGGCTGGCCGGCCGCGGCGCGCTGCGCGTCGATCGTGCGCACCGCCCGGTCGATGATCGTCAGCGTGCGCAGCCCGAGGAAGTCGAACTTCACGAGGCCGGCCGCCTCGACGTCGTCCTTGTCGAACTGCGTGACGACGCCGTCGCCGCCCGCCTCGCAGTAGAGCGGTGCGAAGTCCGTCAGCACCGATGGCGCGATCACCACGCCGCCGGCGTGCTTGCCGGCGTTGCGCGTCAGGCCCTCGAGCGAGCGCGCGAGGTCGATGAGATTGCGGACCTCGTCGTCCTCCTTGTAGAGGCGCTTGAGCTCGGGCTCCTTCTCGAGCGCGGCGTCGAGCGTGATGTCGAGCTCGAACGGCACGAGCTTCGCGATCCGGTCGACGTAGCCGTAGCTCAGGCCGAGGACGCGGCCGGTGTCGCGCACCACCGCCTTCGCCGCCATGGTGCCGTAGGTGATGATCTGCGAGACGCGCTCGCGGCCGTACTTGTCGGCGACGTACTCGATGACCCGGTCGCGGCCCTCCATGCAGAAGTCCACGTCGAAGTCCGGCATCGACACGCGTTCCGGGTTCAGGAAGCGCTCGAACAGCAGGTCGTGCTCCAGCGGGTCGATGTCCGTGATGCCGAGCGAGTACGCGACCAGCGAACCGGCGCCCGAACCGCGCCCGGGTCCCACCGGCACGCCGTTCTCGCGAGCCCAGCGGATGAAGTCGGCGACGATCAGGAAGTAGCCGGCGAAGCCCATCGGGCAGATCACGCCGATCTCGGTGTCGAGCCGCTGCCGGTAACTCGCGGCGTCGGCCGCGGGCAGCGCCGCCAGGCGCCGCGCGAGCCCGGCCTCGGCTTCCTGCCGCAGGAAGTCCTCCGTGCTCTGCCCCTCGGGCACCGGATAGCGCGGCAGCATGCTCTCGCCGAGCCGCAGCGGCAGGCTGCAGCGGCGCGCGATCTCGACGGTGTTCTCGATGGCCTCGGGGACGTCGCCGAACAGTTCGGCCATCTCGGCGGGCGTCCGCAGGTACTGCTGCGGCGTGTACTTGCGTGGCCGCGAAGGATCGGCGAGCAGGCTGCCGTCGTGGATGCAGACGCGCGCCTCGTGCGCCTCGAAGTCGCCGGGCGCGAGGAAGCGAACCTCGTTGGTGGCCACCACCGGCACCTGCTGGTGCTCGGCGAAAGCCAGGGTCGCCTCGATCAGCGTTTCCTCGTCCGGCCTCCCCACGCGCGACAGCTCGAGGTAGTAGCGATCGGGACCGAACAGCCCTCGCCAGAACGACAGCGCCCGCTCCGCCTCGACCGCTCGCCGGGCCTGCAGGCAGCGGCCGACGTCGCCGAAGGCCCCGCCGGACAGCGCGATCAGGCCCTGTGTGGTTGCCGGCGTGAGCCAGGCGCGGTCCACCGTCGGCGGCCCCTTCTGCTGGCCTTCGAGATAGGCGCGCGACACCAGCCGCGTGAGGTTGCCGTAGCCGACCGGGTTCATGCAGAGCAGCGACAGGCGCGACGGACTGCTGCGTTCCCCCGGCTCGGCGATGCACAGGTCGACCCCGATCAGCGGCTTGACGCCCGCCTTCAACGCCTCGCGATAGAACTTCACCATCGCGAACAGGTTGTGCTCGTCGGTCAGCGCGATCGCCGGCATCTTCGCCGCCGCAACCGCAGCGATCAGTTCGGGCACGCGGATCACGCTGTCGACCAGCGAATACTCCGTATGCACGCGCAGATGCACGAAGGTGGTCATGGGCGGCTGCCGGGGGAAGTCAGGGACGGGACGCCGCCGATCTTACCGGTCCGAAACTGCGGCGGTGTACGGCCGAGGGGCCGAGGCGACGCAAGGCCGCGACATGCTGCGGCGTCGGGTAGCCCTTGTGGATCGCGAAACCGAATCCAGGAAATCGCGTATCCAGTTGTTCCATCAGCTGATCCCGCCAGGTCTTGGCCAGGATGGACGCCGCGCCGATCGCCGGGTGGCCGGCATCGCCCCGCACGATCGCCCGCGCGTCGCCGCCACACTGCAGGTCGTCGAGGCGTGGCAGGCGATTGCCGTCGACCACCACGGCCTGCGCCGGCAACGCCAGGCCGAGCAGGGCGCGACGCATCGCCAGCAGCGTCGCGCCGAGGATGTTCAGCGCGTCTATTTCCTCGTGGTCGGACACGCCGATCGACCAGCAGGCCGCACGCTCGCGGATCTGCGCCGCCAGTTCGAGGCGCCGCGCGGGTTCGAGGACCTTCGAGTCGGCGACCCCGGCGATCGGCCGCGCCGGATCGAGGATCACGGCCGCCGCGACCACCGGTCCGGCGAGCGGCCCGCGGCCCGCCTCGTCGACGCCCGCCAGACGCGCCAGCGCGCCGCCGCCGGCGCCTGGGCTACTCGCCGGCACGATCGGACGCCGCCAGCCCGAGGATCGCGTCGGCCGCGCGCGCCGCCCCGCCCTGGCGCAGCGCCTCGTGCACCGCCAGGAACCGCCGCTGCAGCGCATCGTCGCGCCGTGCGGTCGCGAGTTGCGCCCGCAGGGCCGCGCCCAGCGCCTCCGGACGAACCGCGTCCTGCAGGAATTCAGGGACCACGCGCTCGCCGAGCAGCAGGTTCGGCTGTGCGACGTTGTCGACCTTCAGGAGGCCGAAGGTGCGCAGCAGGAACGCGGTGGTTGCACCGACCCGGTACGCCACCACCATCGGCCGCTTGGACAGCAGCGTCTCGAGCGTCGCCGTCCCGGAAGCCACCAGCACCACGTCGGCCGCCGCGAGGGCCTCGCGCGACTGGCCGTCGAGCAGCTGGATGCCGGCCGCCGGAGCGGCGCGGGCCACGGCCTCCTCGAAACGCGCGCGAACCCGCGGCGAGGCCATCGGCGCGATCACGCGCAGGCCGGGGACACGGGCGGCGAGCCAGCTCGCCGCTGCGGCGAAGTCCTCGCCGAGCCGCGATACCTCCCCGAGGCGGCTGCCCGGCAGCACCGCGAGCACCGTGTCGCCGGGCCCGAGGCCGAGCGATCGCCGCGCGCCGTCGCGATCCGGGTGCAGCGGGAAGCGATCCGCGAGCGGATGGCCGACGAACAATGCCTTCACCCCATGCTCGGCGTAGAACGGCGGCTCGAACGGCAGCAGGCACAGCACCAGGTCGACCGACTGCCCGATGGTGCGCACCCGCCCCTGCCGCCAGGCCCAGACCTGCGGGCTCACGTACTGCACGGTGCGCAGCCCGGCACCCTTGAGCTGTCGCGCGAGGCCGAGGTTGAACTCCGGCGAGTCGATGCCCACGAACACGTCCGGTCGCATCGCGACCAGCGTCTCGCGCAGCCGGCGACGCAGCGCGAACAGGCGTGGCAGGTGACGCAGGATCTCGGTGAGCCCCATCACCGCGAGTTCGTCGGCGTCCGCCAGCGCCTCGCAGCCGGCGGCGCGCATCCTGGGTCCCGCGACGCCGACCACGCGCACGCCGGGCGCGCGCTCGCGCAGCGCCTCGATCAGCGCCGCGCCGAGATTGTCGCCGGAGGCCTCGCCGGCCACGATGCCGACCGTGAGCCCGCCGTGGACTGCGCTGCCGGCCACTGCCGGCCCTAGCGCACGAGGCTGCGGGTGGAGCGGCCGATGAACTCGACGAAGGGCACGATCTCCGGCTGCGTCGCGGCCGCCGCCCGCAGCCGCTCGACCGCCTCGGCCAGCTTGAGATCGGAGCGATAGAGCGTGCGGAACGCATCCTTGATGTTGCGCACCTGCCCGGCCGTGAAGCCACGGCGCGACAGGCCGGTCGCGTTCACCGAGTGGGGCGCCGCGGGCTGCCCCACCGCCATGATGTAGGGCGGCACGTCGCGGGTGACGGCCGTGTTGTTGGCGATGAAGGCGTGCGCCCCGACCTTGCAGAACTGGTGCACGGCCGACAGCCCGGCCATGATCACGTGGTCGCCGAGTTCCACGTGGCCGCCGAGCGTCGCGACGTTGGCCATCACGACGTGGTCGCCCACCACGCAATCGTGGGCGACGTGCGTGTAGGCCATGAAGAGGTTGTCGCTGCCGATCCGAGTCACGCCCTTGTCGTGGGTCGTGCCACGGTTGACCGTGGTGAACTCGCGGAACACGTTGCGGTCCCCGATCTCGAGCAGGGTCGGCTCGCCCTTGTACTTCTTGTCCTGCGGGGCGTCGCCGATAGAGGCGAACTGGAAGATGCGGTTGCCGGAGCCGATGCGGGTGTGCCCCGCGATCACCACGTGCGACCCGATGACCGTACCGGCACCCACCTCGACGTCGGGACCGATGATCGAGAAAGGGCCGACCTCGACGTCGGGGGCGAGGCGGGCGCCGGGGGAAACC
>JALORN010000058.1 GCA_025458905.1 Steroidobacteraceae bacterium | reverse complement strand
GCGCGCCGGGCCCGCGACGCGACAGAGCACCGTGTCGGCGGCGACCCGCTCGCCGTCGGCCGCGAGCCACTCGACGGCGACCGCCGGGTCGAGCTGGCGGAACACCTCGTCGAACCAGGGCTGCCCACAGACGATGGCTGCCTCGCGCGCGAGCACGCGGGCGCGGACCTGCTGGCTGGCGGGGACCAGGGCCGCAGTGACGTCGCCGGTACCGACGTCCTCGGCGAGGGCTCGCGCGACCTGCACGGCGAGGTCCGCCGGCAGGCCGCGCGCGGTATCGGGGTAGCCGGCCGTCAGAACGGCAGGCCGTGCGACTGCCCCGCCATGCAGAGCAGCATCGGGAAGGAGAGCAGGAAGTTGGTGCGCGAGGCGAGGGTGGCCGTGCGGCGCGCCTTGGCCTTCTCCTCGTCGGTCGCCGGGACCACGCCGATGACCTTCTTCTGGTTCGGCCAGATCAGCACCCAGACGTTGAACAGCATGATCGAGCCGAGCCAGACGCCGATGCCGATGACCTGGCTGCCTTCCTGCAACGTGAAGGCCGGCACGAAGCGCGACCCGAGCAGCCAGGCGCCGGTCAGCCAGGTCGCGACCGCGGCCCAGCGGAACCAGAGCAGGGCACGCGGCGCCACGTACTTGGTGATGCCGGCGCCGCCGGGGCCGCCCTTGTCGGCGGTGGCGGCCGCGAGCGCCGGGATCTGCGCGACGTTGAAGTAGTAGAGCAGGCCGATCCAGAAGATGCCGGTGACGATGTGCAGCCAGCGCGAGAGGCCCGGATCGTTGTATTCGGCACCCGGGATGATGACCATGACGACGATCGCGAACACGACGCCCAGGGTGATGGTCAGCGGCACGCTGTCCAGGGGGTTCTTCATCTTCCTTGTCTCCGTTCCGTTATGTAGTCGCGGCGGGGTTGTTCTTGTTCCTGGCGCCCCTGTCCTGCGCGGGTTTGAAGAATAGGCGAGCACCCCCCATAATTCAACGCGATCGCGCCCCGCCCCGACCAAGGAACAGGTCAATGTCCAGCGCCTCCGACATCGGCCGCATCCCGGCCCCGATGTCACCCTGCATCAGCATCTGTGCGCTCGGCGTCGACGGCCAGTGCTCGGGGTGCCTCCGCACCCGCGACGAGATCGCCGGCTGGATCCGCATGACGCCCGCGCAGCAGTGGGCGTTGCTGCGCGAGCTCGACCGCCGTCGCGCGGCGCGCGGCGCCGGCGGAGGCTGAGCGCTGCCGGCTCCGCCACGCCCGCGCGCGCAGCCCGGAGGGCCGGCGCGGCCCAGGTACCAGACCGACACCACGCAACCCGGAGAGTCCCCATGGACGTCGTCGAACGCATCAAGTCCCAGCTGAGCTCGGCTCCGGTCGTGCTGTTCATGAAGGGCACGCCCGACTTCCCGCAATGCGGCTTCTCGGCCCAGGCGGTCGCTGCGCTGCGCGCCTGCGGCGCGAAGTTCAGCACCGTGAACATCTTCGAGGACCCGGAGCTGCGCGAGGCCTTGAAGCGCTACTCCAACTGGCCCACCTATCCCCAGCTCTACGTCAAGGGCGAGCTGGTCGGGGGCTGCGACATCACCCTGGAGATGTTCCGCAGCGGCGAGCTGAAGCAGCTGCTGGACGAGAGCGGCGCGACCGCGGCGACCGCCTGAGGGCGGTCGCCGCCGGCACGCTGGCCGGTCAGGCGTCGTCGGCCCCCTCGACGGGCGGCGCCGCGGGGGAGTCGTCGACCCAGCCGAGCGCCCGGGCGCGCGCCTCGGCCTCGAGGTAGCTCGGCAGGCAGGCGTTGCACACGCGACAGAAGAGCTCCGCGGTGCGCTCGGCGTCGTAGGCGGCCGAGTGCGCCGACCCTGAGTCCCACTCCATCCCGGCGACCATCGCGGCCTTGGCGAGCACGGTCTGGCCGAGTGCTGCGCCGCAGAGCGTCACCGTGTCGAAGCAGGAGAACGGGTGGAAGGGGTTGCGCTTGATCTCGGCGCGCGCGGCCGCGGCATTCAGGAACGACAGGTCGAAGTTGGCGTTGTGCCCGACCAGGATCGCGCGCTTGCAATGCTGCTCGCGGATCGCCTGGCGGACCTCGCGGAACAGGCGCTGCAGCGCGTCGCGTTCGTCGAGCGCGGGTCGCAGGGGGTGGAACGGGTCGATGCCGTTGACCGCGAGCGAGGCTGGCTCGAGGTTCGCGCCCTCGAAGGGCTTGACGTGGAAGGCGTGGGTCGCACCGCGGGCCAGTCGCCCGTCGGGGCCGAGGACGAGCAGCACCGCGGCGATCTCGAGCAGCGCGTCGCGCGCGGCGTTGAAGCCGCCGGTCTCGACGTCGACCACGACCGGCAGGAACCCGCGGAAGCGGCGCGACATCGTCACTTGCGGCCCGGGGCTCATCGGGTCGCGGGCATGGGATCGCGTCGCAGCGTCCAGGCGAGCTGGCCGCCCGCTCGCATCGGGACCAGTTCGGCATCGCCGAACACGAAGCTGGCGGGCACCGCGGTCGGACGGCGCCACAGGGTGACGGTCCCGGCATTGCGCGGCAGACGGTAGAAGTCGGCGCCGAAGCGGTGCGCGAAGCCATCCAGGCGGTCGAGCGCCCCGGCCGCGTCGAAGGCCTCGGCGTAGAGCTCGAGCCCCGCGTGTGCGGAATACATGCCGGCGCAGCCGCAGGAATTCTCCTTGGTGTGGCGGGCGTGCGGCGCGCTGTCGGTGCCGAGGAAGAATCGCGGGTCGCCGCTGGTGGCGGCCTCCAGCAGCGCGGCGCGGTCCGGCTCGGTCTTGAGCACCGGCAGGCAGTAGAAGTGCGGGCGGATGCCGCCCGCGAACATCGCGTTGCGGTTGTGCAGCAGGTGCTGCGGCGTCAGCGTCGCCGCGATGCCGTCGCGCGCCGAGCGCACGAAGTCGACCGCCGCGCGCGTGGTGATGTGCTCGAACACGATGCGCAGGGCAGGGTGGCGCGCGGCCAGCGGCGCCAGCACGTCGTCGATGAACCGCGCCTCGCGGTCGAAGACGTCGACCGACTCCTCGGTGACCTCGCCGTGGACCTGCAGCACCACGCCGAGCTCGGCCATCCGCGCCAGCACCGGGTCGATGTGCCGCACGTCGGTGACGCCCGCATCGGAGTGGGTGGTCGCGCCGGCCGGGTAGAGCTTGAAGCCGTGCACGAAGCCGCTCGCGCGGGCGCGCTCGACCTCGGCGGGCGGCGTGCGGTCGGTCAGGTAGAGCGTCATCAAGGGCTCGAAATCCGAGCCGTCGGGCCGCGCGTCGAGGATCCGCTGCCGGTACTCGCCGGCCAGCACGGTCGTGGTGACGGGCGGCTTCAGGTTCGGCATCACGATCGCGCGCGCGAAACGCTCGGCGGTGTGCGGCAGCACGGCCCGCAGCGCCGCCCCGTCGCGCAGGTGCAGGTGCCAGTCGTCGGGCCGGCCGATCGTGATCGAGTCGGGGTTCATCGGGGCTCCAGTCTGGCCAGCAGCGGCTGGTCGAGCAGCAGGTCGAGCGCGAACCTCGCGCCGAAACCGGTGATGTCGGTCGCCACGTGGGCGAGCCCGCCGCTGCGCGTCGCGGCCGACAG
Source organism: Steroidobacteraceae bacterium (assembly GCA_025458905.1). Classification (GTDB taxonomy): domain Bacteria; phylum Pseudomonadota; class Gammaproteobacteria; order Steroidobacterales; family Steroidobacteraceae; genus UBA964. The sequence goes on along the minus strand of JALORN010000058.1, from coordinate 15,284 downwards.
GTCGACGTGCGCCCACGCGACGCCCGGCGGCACGAAGCGCGACAGGAAGCGTGCGGCGAGGATGTGGTCGCCCTTGCCCTCGACGGCGCACTGCAGCACGTCGGCGACCTTGCTCTGCAGGTCGGCATCGTAGTCCGCGTCCATCGGGAAGCAGACGACCCGCTCGCCGCTGCGACGGCCGGCGTCCTCCAGCAGCGGGCCGAGCGCGGGATGGTTGGTGAACACCCCGCTCTTGCGCTCGGTCAGTGCATTCACGCAGGCACCGGTCAGCGTGGCGAAGTCGAGGATGAAGCGAGGTGCACGCCGCGCGGCGAGCGCCAGGGTGTCGGCGAGGGCCATGCGGCCCTCGGCATCGGTGTGGATCACCTGGATCGTGGTGCCGTTGCAGGCGCGCACGACGTCCTGTGGGCGATAGGCCGTGGGGCCGATGCAGTTCTCGGTGATCGCGAGCCAGCAGTCCACCTCGAACGGCGCCCCGAGTTGCGCCAGCGCGAGCAGCACGCCGAGCGCCAGCGCGCTGCCGGCCATGTCGGTATGCATCTCGAGCATGCTGCGGTGCGGCTTGAGGTTGGTGCCGCCGGTGTCGAACAGGATGCCCTTGCCGACCAGCGCGATGCGGGGTACGCCCCGTCCCTGCCGGCCGCGCGGCCGGTAGGTGAGACGCGCGATGCCGGCGGCATCCCGCCTGGCATTGCCCGCGGCCACCGCGAGGAAAGCCCCCGCGCCGAGGCGGCGCAGCGCAGGCTCGCCGAGCCACTGAAGCGCCAGGCCGGTGTCGCGCGCGATCGCGCCGAGCGCGCGCCGGTAGCCGGCCGCATCGAGCACGTTCGGCGGCAGCGCCGTCAGCCATCGCGCGAGGTTGGACGCGGCCGCGCCGGCCTGCAGACGGCGCAGGTCGAGGCCGTCGCCGGCGTGCAGGTCGATCTCGGCGAGCGCCGGGCGCGGCTGCGGTGGCTGCACGAAGGATGGCAGCGGAAAGCCCTGCGCCAGCGCCGCGGCGGCCAGTGCCTCGACGACCGCGTCGCCGTCGCGGCGGGTGGGCGTCGTCGCGAGCGCGATGCGCGCCGGGTCCCGCGCCAGCACCGCGCGCAGTGCCTCGCCGGCGAGCGACAGGCGCTCGAAGGCCTCTGCGCCCTCGCGCAGCGCGCCGGCCACCAGCAAGGTCTGGCGCGACGTGGGCAGGGTCATCGAGACGCACCGGCCGGGCTTCGGTTTCTCACGCGCGAGCAGCGTGCCGACCTCGGACGCGAACGGCAGGCCGCGCAGGCTCGCCGCATCCGCATCGGGGGGCACGACCAGGCAGAGGGCATCGAGCGCCGCGAGGCGCGCGGCAGTGGGCCCGCCGGCCACGCAGCGCAGCGCGGGCGGGGGCAGGTCGGGCAGCAGGGACACGGCGCGTCGGCTCGCTGGAGGATCGCCCGGGATGCTAGCACAGCGGCCGTGCAGGTACCGGTCACGCGGCCGCCCGGCTATCCTCGCGCGCCGGGGCTGCCGCCCCGGCCCGAGGAGCGCGCGTCATGAGCTACGTGTTCGAGGTTCCCCCGCCGCCGACCGTCCCCGTCGCGGGACGCCAGGACGTGTTCCCGGTGCGCCGCATCTTCTGCGTCGGCAAGAACTATGCGGCGCATGCACGCGAGATGGGCGCCGACCCGACGCGCGAGCCGCCGTTCTTCTTCTCGAAGCCGGCCGACGCGATCGTCGCGGACGGCGCGCCGGTCGCGTATCCGCCGCGCACCGCGAACTTCCACCACGAGATCGAGCTCGTGGTCGCGATCGGCGCGCGGGGCCGGGACGTGCCGCGCGACGCGGCGCTCGCGCTGGTGTTCGGCTACGCGGTCGGCAACGACTTCACCCGTCGCGACCTGCAGGCCGCGGCCAAGGAGAAAGGTCATCCCTGGGACGTGTCCAAGGGCTTCGACGAGTCGGCGGCGATCAGCGCGATACGTGCATCCGGGGAGATCGGTCATCCGGATCGTGGCCGCATCTGGCTGTCGGTCAACGGCGCGATGCGCCAGCAAGCCGACATCTCCGACCTCACCTGGAAGGTGCCGGAGATCGTTGCGGAGCTCTCGACGCTGTACACGCTGCGCCCGGGAGACCTGATCTACACCGGGACGCCGGCGGGCGTCGGCCCGCTGCACCGCGGTGATCGTGTCGAGGGGGGCATCGACGGGATCGGGACGCTCGCCAACGTGATCGCCTGACCGACGCGTCGGCGGGTTACCATAGCGGCCCCGCCCGCCCGCCCGGCCGGTTCCCCGCGCGCCGTCCGGCGAGCCGGGCCAGTCACCCGCCCGGCGGCGGGCTCGTCGTAGGGTCCTGACCATGACCGAACTGCCCAAGCTCGAAGACTTCGACCCGGCCGAGACCCAGGAGTGGCTCGAGTCCATCGACTCCGTGCTGAAGACGCACGGCCCGGAGCGCGCCCACTTCCTGCTCGAGAAGCTGATCGACTACACGCGCCGCTCGGGCGCCTACCTGCCGTTCAAGCCGAACACGGCCTACCTCAACACGATCTCGGTCGGCCAGCAGCGCGAGTACCCCGGCAACCGCGAGTTCGAGCGGCGCATCGAGGCCTACATCCGCTGGAACGCGATGGCGATGGTCGTGCACGCAAACCGCAAGTCGTCGGAGTACGGTGGCCACATCGCCACCTACGCGTCCGCCGCGACCCTGTACGAGGTGGGCTTCAACCACTTCTGGCGCGCACCCTCCGAGAAGCATCCCGGCGACATGATCTTCATCCAGGGCCATGCCTCGCCCGGCATCTACGCGCGCGCCTTCCTCGAGGGCCGGCTCACCGAGGAGCAGCTGCGCCACTTCCGCCAGGAAGCTGCGGGCGATGGCCTCTCCTCCTACCCGCACCCATGGCTGATGCCGGATTTCTGGCAGTTCCCCACCGTCTCGATGGGCCTCGGCCCGATGCAGGCGATCTTCCAGGCGCGCTTCCAGCGCTACATGGAGCACCGCGGGCTGGTGAAGCCCTCGGACCGCAAGGTGTGGGCGTTCCTCGGCGACGGCGAAATGGACGAGCCCGAGTCGATGGGCGCGCTGACGATGCCGGTGCGCGAGAAGCTCGACAACCTGGTGTTCGTCATCAACTGCAACCTGCAGCGCCTCGACGGGCCGGTGCGCGGCAACGGCAAGATCATCCAGGAGCTCGAGGCCGCGTTCCTCGGCGCCGGCTGGAACGTCATCAAGGTGCTCTGGGGCGGGCGCTGGGACCCGCTGCTCGCCAAGGACAGCCGTGGGCTGCTGCGGCGGGTGATGGAGGAGTGCGTCGACGGCGAGTACCAGAACTTCAAGGCCAAGGGCGGCGCCTACACGCGCGAGAACTTCTTCGGCAAGTACCCCGAGCTGAAGGCGATGGTCGCCAACATGTCGGACGACGAGATCTGGGGCCTCAACCGCGGCGGCCACGACGCGCGCAAGGTGTTCGCGGCCTACTGGGCCGCGAGCCAGCACCGGGGTCAGCCGACCGTGATCCTCGCCAAGACCGTCAAGGGCTTCGGCATGGGCAAGGCAGGCGAGGGCCAGATGGTCACGCACCAGCAGAAGAAGCTCTCGGACGAGGACCTGGTAGCGTTCCGCGACCGCTTCAACATCCCGGTCTCCGACGAGGAGATCTCGCGGCTGCCGTTCAAGAAGCCGGACGAGGACAGCCCCGAGCTCAACTACATGCGAGAGCGGCGCAAGCAGCTCGGAGGCTACCTGCCGACGCGCCGCAACGTCGCTCCGCCACTGGTGGTCCCGGCGCTCGAGGCCTTCCAGGGCCTGCTCGACGGCACCGACGGGCGCGAGATCTCGACCACGATGGCCTTCGTGCGCATCCTGACGGCGCTGATGAAGGACAAGAACATAGGCCGCAACGTCGTGCCGATCGTCCCGGACGAGGCGCGCACCTTCGGCATGGAGGGCCTGTTCCGCCAGGTCGGCATCTATTCGTCGATGGGCCAGCTCTACTCGCCGCAGGACGCCGACCAGCTGATGTCCTACCGCGAGGACCGGAAGGGCCAGATCCTCGAGGAGGGCATCAACGAGGCAGGCGCCATGTGCTCCTGGATCGCGGCCGGCACGGCCTACGCCAACCATGGCGTCAACATGGTGCCGTTCTACATCTTCTACTCGATGTTCGGCTTCCAGCGCGTCGGCGACTTCATCTGGGCGGCGGGCGACCTGCGCACGCGCGGCTTCCTGATGGGCGCCACCGCGGGGCGCACCACGCTCGCGGGCGAGGGACTCCAGCACCAGGACGGCCACAGCCTGTTGCTGGCCTCGACCGTGCCGAACTGCCGCTCCTACGACCCGACCTACGCCTACGAGCTCGCGGTGATCGTGCAGGATGGCCTGCGGCGGATGTACGGCGATGGCGAGAGCGTCTTCTACTACGTCACCGTGATGAACGAGAATTACGCGATGCCGGCGATGCCGAAGGGCGTCGAGCAGGGCATCCTCAAGGGCATGTACCTGCTGTCGATCGGCGGGCGCGGCAAGGTGCGCGCCAACCTGCTCGGCTCGGGCACCATCCTGCGCGAGGTGCAGGCCGCGGCCGAGATCCTCGAGAAGGACTACGGCGTGCCGGCCGACGTGTTCTCGGTGCCGAGCTTCAGCGAACTGCGCCGCGAGGCGCTCGACTGCGAGCGCTGGAACCTGCTGAACCCGAACGAGAAGCCGCGCGTGCCCTACGTCGCGCAGTGCCTCTCGGGACACGAGGGGCCGTTCATCGCCGCCACCGACTACGTGCGCAACGTCGCCGACCAGGTGCGCCAGTGGGTGCCGGGCGAATACGTCGTGCTCGGCACCGATGGCTATGGGCGCTCCGATGCACGCGCCGAGCTGCGTCACCACTTCGAGGTCGACCGGCGCTTCATCGTGCTCGCCGCGCTCAAGGCGCTGGTCGACGACGCGAAGCTCGACCGCAAGACGCTGTCGAAGGCGATCGCGGACCTGGGCATCGACCCGGCGAAGCCGAACCCGCTGAATTCCTGACGGACCCAAGCACCATGGCGATCGAAGTGCGCGTGCCCGACCTGGGCAGCTTCAAGGACGTGTCCGTGATCGACCTGCTCGTGAAGGCGGGCGACACGGTCGAGGTGGATACGCCGCTGGTCACGCTCGAGACCGAGAAGGCGACGATGGACGTGCCGTCGTCCGCGGCCGGCGTCGTGCAGGCGGTCCACGTGGCCCGGGGTGGCAAGGTCAACGCGGGCGACCTCGTGGTGTCGCTGCGCGCCGGCGACGGCGCCGCGGCGGCGGTCACGTCGGCCCCGGCACCCGCGCCTGCAGCGGCGCCCGCCGCGGCCCCGGCGCCCGCGCCCGCGGTCGCACCGGCGACGGCCCCCGCTGTCGCTCCTGGCTATGCCCCGCCCGCACCGGCCGGCGCCGCGCCTGCGGCACCCGTCGCCGCGCCCGCGCCGGCGCCCGTGGCGGCCGCGTCGGCGCCGCCCGGGCGCAGCATCCCGGGCGGCCGCACGGACCTCGCGCCGATCATGGAGCCGGGCTTTTCCGCGGCGCATGCCGGCCCGTCGGTGCGGCGCCTGGCGCGCGAACTCGGCGTCGACCTGTCGAAAGTCACCGGAACCGGCGTCAAGGGACGCATCTCGCACGAGGACGTGAAGGCCTACGTCAAGCAGCTGCTCGCCGGCGGTGCTGCCGCCGGTCCGGGCGCGGCGGGCGGCGCCTTGCCGCGCGTGCCCGCGGTCGATTTCGCGGCCTTCGGGCCGGTCGAGGTCAAGCCGCTCGGGCGCATCCAGAAGATCTCCGGCCCGCGGCTGCACGCCGCCTGGGTCAACCTGCCGCACGTCACGCAGTTCGACGAGGCGGACATCACGCTGCTCGAGGAGGCCCGGCTGCGCCTCAAGGAGACGGCGGCGGCACGCGGCATCAAGCTCACGCCGCTGGCGTTCATCATCCGCGCGGTCGTGCGCACGCTCGCCGAGTTCCCGACCTTCAACGCCTCGCTCGACGAGGGCGGCCAGAACCTCGTGCTGAAGCGCTACTGCCACGTCGGTTTCGCGGCCGACACGCCCAACGGGCTGCTGGTGCCGGTGATCCGCGACGCTGACCGCAAGGACGTCTACGACATCGCCCGCGCGCTGGCGGACCTTTCCGAGAAGGCCCGCGGCGGCAAGCTGTCCGGGGCCGAGATGCAGGGCGGCTGCTTCACGGTCTCGAGCCTCGGCGGCATCGGCGGCACCGCGTTCACGCCGATCATCAACGCGCCCGAGGTGGCGATCCTCGGCGTGTCGCGCGCCGCGATGAAGCCGGTCTGGCAGGACAAGTCCTTCGTGCCCCGGCTGATGCTGCCGTTGTCGCTCTCCTACGACCACCGCGTGATCGACGGCGCGCTCGGCGCGCGCTTCGTCACGCATCTCTCCGCCCAGCTCGCCGACGTGCGCGGCCTGCTCGAAGCGGTTCCCTGACCGAGGTTCGTCTCCGTGGCCCTGATCGACGTCATCGTTCCCGACCTCGGCAACTTCAAGGACGTTCCGGTCGTCGACGTGCTCGTCGCGGTCGGCGCGGACGTGGAGGTCGACACGCCGCTGGTCACGCTCGAGACCGACAAGGCCTCGATCGACGTGCCCTCGAGCGCGGCGGGCCGCGTCGCCGAGATCCTGGTCGCGCCCGGCGCGAAGGTGTCGAAGGGCAGCGTGATCCTGCGACTCGAGGCTGCAGCCCCAGCCGTCTCGCCGGCCTCTGGCCCGTCGGCGACCGCTGCCGTGCCGCCGGCGCCTGCGCCGGTCGCGGCCGCCGCGCCGCCGCCAGCGGCGCCCACGGCGCCGGCCGCGGCACCCGCCGCGTCGCCGCCGTCGATCCCGGTCGACCGCCAGGCGCAGCTGCTCGTTCTGGGTGCCGGTCCCGGTGGCTATACGGCCGCATTCCGCGCCGCCGACCTCGGGCTGTCGGTGGTACTGGTCGAGCGCTGGCCGAGCCTCGGCGGCGTCTGCCTCAACGTCGGCTGCATCCCGTCCAAGGCGCTGCTGCATGCGGCCAAGGTGATCGAGGAAGCCGAGTCGATGGCGGCCCACGGCATCAGCTTCGGCGCGCCACAGATCGACCTGCCCAAGCTGCGCAGCTGGAAGTCCGGCGTGGTGCGCAAGCTCACCAACGGCCTGCGGATGCTGGCCAAGCAGCGCAAGGTCGAGGTCGTGCAAGGCACGGGGCGCTTCGTCGCGCCGAACGTCGTCGAGGTCGCGGGCGAAGGCGGCACGCAGCGCATCGGCTTCGAGCAGTGCATCGTCGCCGCCGGCTCCGAGAGCGTGCGGTTGCCGTTCGTGCCCGACGACCCGCGGGTGATCGACTCCACCGGCGCGCTCGAGCTCGAGTCGCTGCCGAAGCGCCTGCTGGTGGTCGGCGGCGGCATCATCGGCCTCGAGATGGCCTGCGTGTACGACGCGCTCGGCGTCGAGGTGAGCGTCGTCGAGCTGACGAAGCAGCTCATGCCGGGCTGCGACCCGGACCTGGTGCGGCCACTGGAGAAGCGGATCCGCGCGCGCTACGCACAGATCCTGCTCGGCACCAAGGTCACCGCGGTCGAGGCGCGGCCGGAGGGCCTGCGCGTCAGTTTCGAGGGCGCCGGTGCGCCAGAGCCGCAGGTCTACGACAAGGTGCTGGTCGCGGTGGGACGCGTGCCGAACGGCCGGGCGATCGGCGCCGAGGCGGCGGGCCTCGCGGTCGACGCCCGCGGCTTCATCCCGGTCGACAAGCAGATGCGCACCAACGTGGCCGGCATCTTCGCGATCGGCGACATCGTCGGCCAGCCGATGCTCGCCCACAAGGCGACGCACGAGGGCAAGGTTGCCGCCGAGGTCGTGGCCGGGCAGAAGAGCTTCTTCGACGCGCGGGTGATCCCGTCGGTCGCCTATACCGACCCCGAGGTCGCCTGGGTCGGCCTGACCGAGACCGAGGCCGCGGCCAGGGGCATTGCCTTCCGCAAGGGCATGTTCCCGTGGATGGCGAGCGGCCGCTCGCTCGCGCAGGCGCGCGAGGAAGGATTCACCAAGCTGCTGTTCGACCCGGCCACGCACCGCGTGCTGGGCGGTGGCCTGGTCGGGCCGAATGCCGGCGAGCTGGTCGCCGAGATCGCGCTGGCGATCGAACTCGGTGCCGACGCCGCCGACATCGGGCTCACGGTGCACCCGCACCCGACCCTGTCCGAGACCGTGGCGTTCTCGGCCGAGGCCTTCGAAGGCACGCTGACCGATCTCTACGTGCCGAAGAAGGCCTGAGGCCCGCGCCGCGGCGGCCGGACCTCGGCGGCGCCACCGAGCGTCGCTCGAACGGCCGCCCAGGCCAGAAAGCCCAGGCCGGAAGGCCCAGCCCATCGGGTCCAGGCATTCGGGCCCAGGCATTCGGGCCCAGGGAATCGAGCTCAGCGCAGCCGCTTCAGCCGCTCGAGGTAGGCCTGTTCGTCGGGCGCGCGGCCGGCGCGCTGAGCTTCCCACAGGGTCTCGCCGAGCGCTTCCATCATCCGGTGCTCGGCCTCGCGCGGGCCGCCGGCCTGGATCGCCAGCAAGGCGTGCAGCGCCCGGATGCCGCCGGGCCTGTCGGTCGCCACCTGCTCGCGGATCGCCAGGTGCATGCCGAGGTGCAGGAAGGGGTTGGTGCGGCCGCGTTCGGGGCCGAACTCCTCGGCGAGCGCCGCCTCGCCACCCTCGAGCCAGGCGTGGTACTCGGGGTGCTCGGCGATCACCGCCGCGAGCTGCGCCTCGAGTGGCGAGAGCACGGCCCCCGCCTGCGAGCGCCGCCAGGCGTCGAGGTAGGCGCGGCGCAGTTCCTCGCGCGACTGTCCGGCGAACACCGGCATCAGTCCGGCGCCCGGGTCTTGCGCGGATACTCGCAGAGGTCCGCGACGAGGCAGCGCCAGCACTCGGGCGTGCGGGCCTTGCAGACGTAGCGGCCGTGCAGCAGCAGCCAGTGGTGGGCGTTCAGGAGGAACTCCTCGGGCGTGAACTTCAGCAGGCCGCGCTCGACCGCCAGCGGGGTCTTGCCCGGGGCGTAGCGGGTGCGGTTCGCGACGCGGAAGATGTGGGTGTCGACCGCCATCGTGGGCTCGCCGAACGCGGTGTTCAGGATCACGTTCGCGGTCTTGCGGCCGACGCCCGGCAGCGCCTCGAGCGCCTCGCGCTCGCGCGGCACCTCGCCGCCGTGCTTCTCGAGCAGCAGGCGGCAGGTCGCGATGATGTTGCGCGCCTTGGCGTTGTAGAGGCCGATGGTCTTCACGTACTGCGACAGGCCCTCGACGCCGAGCGCGGCGATCGCCGCCGGCGTGCGGGCCACCGGGAACAGCTTGCGGGTGGCGAGGTTCACGCCCTTGTCGGTCGCCTGCGCCGAGAGGATCACGGCGACCAGCAGCTCGAACGGCGTCGAGAACTCGAGCTCGGTGGTCGGGTTCGGGTTCGCGGCGCGCAGCCGCGCCAGCATCTCGCGACGCTTGGCCGGGTTCACGGCGTGCCCTCGGGCGTGCGGGCCGGCGACGCCGCTGCGCCGGCGGCCCGCTTGCGGGCGTCGAGCAGCGCCTGGCGCTCCCCGGCGCGGCGGGCGATCCGCGCATTGCGTGCGTCGTACCGGGCGCGGTTCTGCGCGGCGGTCGGGGCGCGGGGCGAGGGCGGGATGTGCGCCGCGCGCGGCACGAGCCGGATGCAGTCCACCGGGCAGGGCGGCAGGCAGAGCTCGCAGCCGGTGCAGAGCGCGGCGATCACCGTGTGCATGCGGCGGTTCGTGCCGACGATCGCGTCGACGGGGCACGGTGGCAGGCAGCGCGCACAACCGATGCAGGCCGCCTCGTCGATCACCGCCACGAGATCGGCGCCCTCGACGCCGCGCGCCGGGTCGAGCGGCCGCGCGGGGCGGCCCGTCAGCCGCGCGAGCGCGGCGAGCGTCGTCGCGCCGCCGGGCGGGCACTGGTTGATGTCCGCCTCGCCGGCGAGGATCGCCTCCGCATAGGGCCGGCAGCCGGCGTAGCCGCAGCGCGTGCACTGGGTCTGCGGCAGCAGTGCGTCGATGTCGGCGGCGGTCGCCTTCCCTGCGGCCCCAGTCACGCGGCCCTCAGCTGACCTTCATGCCGGGCTGCACGCCGGCATCGGCCGACAGCAGGAAGATGCCGCCGGCGTCGTCCCTGGCGCTGGCGCACAGCACCATGCCCTCGGAGACGCCGAAGCGCATCTTGCGCGGCTCGAGGTTGGCGATCATCACCACGAAGCGGCCGACGAGGTCCTCCGGGCGATAGGCGGAGCGGATGCCGGAGAACACGTTGCGCCGTTCGCTGCCGAGGTCGAGCGTGAGCTGCAGCAGCTTGTCGGAGCCCTCGACCGCCGCCGCCGCGAGGACCTTGGCGACGCGCAGGTCGAGCTTCGTGAAGTCGTCGATGCGGATACGCTCCGGCGCGGCGGGCGAAGCGCCCGCTGCCGCCGCCTTGGGAGCCGCGGCGCCGGCTGCCTCCGCCACCTTGGTTACCTTGGTGGCCTGCGCGGCGCCGGTGGGCTTCGCCGGCGGAGCCTCCGCTGGCGCCTCGATCAGCGTGGCGACCACCTTCGGGTCGAGCCGGACCGCCAGCGGTTCGTAGCGCTCGAGTGCGGTGCCGAGCAGCGGCGACTGCACGTCGTCCCAGCGCCCGACCGGCGCGCCGAGGAAGCGCCCGGCGGCGGCGGCCATCGCCGGCAGCACGGGTGCGAGGTAGGTGATCAGGGCACGGAACATGTTGATGCCCTGGGTCGCGACCGCGCGCACCTCGTCGGCCTTCGCGGGATCCTTGGCGAGCGTCCAGGGCTTGTGCTGGTCGACGTACTGGTTGGCCTTGTCGGCCAGCAGCATGATGTCGCGGATCGCGCCCGAGTAGTCCCGGCCCTCGAAGGCCGCGCCGATGCGCTCGGCGGCGCCGCTGAACTCGGCGTACAGCGCCGGGTCGGGCAGCTGCGCCGCGAGCCGGCCGCCGCCGCGCTCGATGAAGCCCGCGCAGCGGCTCGCGATGTTCACGAGCTTGCCGACGATGTCCGAGTTGACCCGGGCCGTGAAGTCCTCGAGCGACAGGTCGATGTCGTCGACGCCGGGGCCGAGCTTGGCGGCGAAGTAGTAGCGCAGCGGCTCGGGCGGCAGGCGCTGGAGGTAGCGGCGCGCGGTGATGAACGAGCCGCGCGACTTCGACATCTTGGCGCCGTTCACGGTCAGGAAGCCGTGCACGAACACTGCGGTCGGCCGACGGAAGCCCGCGCCGTGCAGCACCGCCGGCCAGAACAGCGTGTGGAAGTAGCTGATGTCCTTGCCGATGAAGTGGTACATCTCGGCGGTGCTGTCGGGCTTCAGGTAAGCGTCGACGTCGAGGCCGCGCTTCGCCGCCAGCGCCTTGAAGCTGCCGAGGTAGCCGATCGGGGCGTCGAACCAGACGTAGAAGTACTTGCCGGGCGCGTCGGGCACCTCGAAGCCGAAGTAGGGGGCATCGCGCGAGATGTCCCAGTCCTGCAGGCCCGCCTCGAACCACTCGGCGAGCTTGGCCTGCACCGCCGGCTGCAGCGAGCCGCTCGCGAGCCACTCGCGCAGCATCGGCTCGAAGCGGCCGAGCGCGAAGAAGATGTGCTCGGAGTCGCGCCATACCGGGCGCGTACCGCTGACAGTCGATACCGGGTCGACCAGGTCGGCGGGCGTGTAGGTCGCGCCGCAGTTCTCGCAGCTGTCGCCGTACTGGTCGGCCGTCTTGCAGCGCGGGCAGGTGCCGCGGACGAAGCGGTCCGGCAGGAACATCGCCGCCTGCTCGTCGTAGGCCTGGCGCACCGAGCGGCGCGTCATGTAGCCCGCGTCGCGCAGCCGCTCGTACATCAGGTTGGTGAAGTACTGCGTCTCGGGTGTGTGCGTCGAGTGGAAGTGGTCGTGGCCGATCAGGAAGCCTTCGTAGTCGGCGCGGTGCTCGGCCGCGACGCGCGCGATCAGCGCCTCGGGCGTGGTGCCCTCGGCCTTCGCCTTGATCATGATCGGCGTGCCGTGTGCATCCTCGGCGCATACGTACAGGCAGTCGTGGCCGCGCATCCTCTGGTAGCGGACCCAGACATCCGTCTGGACCGCCTCGATGATGTGTCCGAAGTGCAGGGGCCCGTTGGCGTAGGGCAGGGCGCTGGTGACGAGGATCTTGCGGGGCATCGGCCGAGTTTACCCGGTCCGGCCGCGGCCCGTCGCGGCGCCCCGGGGCGGGCCGCCGGGCCTCAGGCGTCGCGGACGGCCTCGAACTTGGCCTTGTTGATGGCCTTCTTGAACGCGTCCTTGCCGGTGATCTGCTTGGAGTCGAGCAGCGCCTGGATCGCGCTGTCCATCGTCCGCATGCCGTAGGAGCCGCCGGACTGCATCGTGGTCTCGAGCTGGTCGAGCTTGCCCTGGCGGATCAGGTTGGCGACCGCGGGCGTGTTGATGAGGATCTCGAGCGCGGCGACCCGGCCGTTGCCGTCGGCCCGCGGGATCAGCTGCTGCGAGATCACGCCGCGTAGCGAGGTCGAGAGCATGGTGCGCACGTGTGGCTGCTTGTCGGCCGGGAACACGTTGACGATGCGGTCGACGGTCTGAGCCGCGCCGTTGGTGTGCAGCGTCCCCATCACGAGGATGCCCATCTCGGCGGCGGTCACCGCGATGCTCATGGTCTCGTAGTCGCGCAACTCGCCGACCAGGATCACGTCCGGGTCCTCGCGCAGCGCCGAGTGCAGAGCGTCGGCGAAGCTCGGGCTGTGCACGCCGACCTCGCGCTGGCTGATCAGGCAGCTCTTGCGCGGGTGGATGAACTCGATCGGGTCCTCGATGGTGAGGATGTGGCCCTTCATCCGACGGTTGATGTCGTCGATGATCGCCGCGAGCGTGGTCGACTTGCCGGAGCCGGTCTTGCCGGTCACGAGGATCAGGCCGTTCGCGGCGCGCGACAGCTGGCGCACCGCCTCCGGCAGCTTCAACTCGTCCATCGACAGCGCCTTCGACGGGATCGAGCGCATCACCGCGCCCATGCCGTTGAGGTGCCGCAGCACGTTGACGCGGAAGCGCCCGCGCTCGCCCATGGTGTAGGCGAAGTCGGCGCCGTCGTGCTGCTCGAAGCGCTGCAGGGCGGCTTTCGGCATGATCTCGTAGAGGGTCTCGCGCACCAGGTCGGCCGGCAGGGGCTCCGGCTCCAGCGGCGTCAGCTCGCCGTAGACGCGGATCCGCGGCGGGTCCCCGGCCAGGAAGTGCAGGTCGGATGCGCGGCGGTCGAGCACCCGGTTGAGGTAGTCGTCGATCCTCGGCATGGTGGCGCTCCGCTCAGCCTGCGGCCGTCTCGAGCTTCGGCAGCAGGCTGGTGTCGGCGATGTAGCGCTGGAACAGGCGCTTCTCCGACGCATACGACACGGCGTCCTCCGGGTCGAGTTCGCGGTTCGCGAGGCCCGCCAGCAGCGCCTGGTCGAGCAGCTGCGAGCCGAGGTCCTTGCCGGTCTGCAGCTGGCTCGGGATCTGGAAGGTCTGGTCCATCTGGATCAGCTTGGCGATGGCACGGGTCATCACCATCACCTCGAGCACGGCGCGGCGGCCGCGCCCCTCGGCGTTCTTGACCAGCACCTGGGTGACCACGGCGATCAGGCTCGAGGAGAGGAAGCTCTTGGTCTGCTCGCGCTGCTCGACCGGCAGCGCGTCGATCACGCGGTCGATGGTCTTGGTGGCACTGGTGGTGTGCAGCGTGCCGAGCACCAGGTGGCCGGTCTCGGCCGCGGTCATCGCCATCGAGATCGTCTCGGCGTCGCGCAGCTCGCCGACCAGGATCACGTCGGGGTCCTCGCGCATCGCGGCGCGCACGCCCTCGGCGAAGCTCGGGATGTGGGTGCCGAGCTCGCGCTGGATGACCTGGCTCTGCTTGCTCTTGTGGACGAACTCGATCGGATCCTCGAGGCTGATGATGTTGAGCTTGCGGGTGCTGTTCAGCAGGTCGATCATCGCCGCTAGCGTGGTCGACTTGCCGGTGCCGGTCGAGCCGGTGACCAGGATCATGCCCTGGTGGTAGTCGCAGAGCTTGCGGACGATCGGCGGCAGGTTCAGCGACTCGAGCGAGGGGATCGCCGTCGGGATGGCGCGGAAGGTCGCGCCGATGCCGGTTTCCTTGCGGAACAGGTTGACGCGGAACCGTCCGCCCTCGGCACTGACGTAGGAGAAGTCGAGATCGCGGCCCGACCCGAAATGGTCGGCCTGCTTCTTGGTGAGGATCTCCAGCAGGTAGCTCTCGAGTTCGGTGTCGCGCAGGTCGCGGAACTTGATCGGCAGCAGGTCGCCGTTCATCCGCAGCATCGGCGGCACGCCCACGGCCAGGTGCACGTCCGAGCAGCCCTGCTGCATGCCGAGCTTCAGGAAGGCGTCGATTCGGGCCAAGGGGGTGCTCCGGCGCGGGCGGATGGGGGATTCTTCGGCCGCTGGGTTGGGCCCGGCAAGCGGCTGCCGCCGGAAATTTGACTTATGTCACGGTCCGGCGCAACCCGGCGCGCCCGAGCCCCCGAGTCGCCGGATGCGTGGACCGCGCGACGCGGAACGCGCCCCTGGGCCTGCCGGGCGAGGCAGCGCCAGCCTGCAGGCGGCCTCAGCGGAACTTCTCGAGCGCCTCGCGCATCTCGTCCATCGTCTGGAAGCGTGCGGCCTTGTCTACCGACATCGCCTTCATGACGAGGTCGGAGAGCGCCTGGGGTAGGGCGGCATTGAGCTCGATCGGCTTTCGGGCCTTGCCCTGCACGTGCTGGTACATCACGGCCATGTGGTCGCCGCGCGCGTACGGCGGCACGCCGGTGAGCATCTCGTAGAGGATCACCCCGGTGGCGTAGATGTCGGCGCGCTGGTCGACCTTCTTGCCGAGGATCTGCTCGGGCGCCATGTACTTCGGCGAGCCGATCACGTAGCCGGTCTTGGTCAGCTGCGTGTCGCCCTCGCGCTGCGTGGCGGCGACCCCGAAGTCGACGACCTTCAGCAGGCCCTGGTCGTCGATCAGGACGTTGGCGGGCTTCAGGTCGCGATGCACGATGCCGACCTGGTGGGCCACCGCCATGCCGGTGCAGATGTCGACCCCGAAGCCGACCGCGCGCTTCAGGTCCATCGGCTTCTCGCCGACGATTTCCTGCCCGAGGGTGTGCGACTTGAAGTACTCCATGGAGATGGCGTAGTTGCCCTGGATGTACAGGAAGTCGTAGATGCGGATGACGTTGCGGTGGGTGATCTTGCGCGAGAAGCGCAGCTCGTGGACGAACCGCTTCATCATCTCCTCGTCCTGGGAGACGTTCGGGTTCAGGAACTTCAGGATCAGGCGGTCG
>JALORN010000057.1 GCA_025458905.1 Steroidobacteraceae bacterium | reverse complement strand
GTCGCCCTGCCCGGTCGACATCGACTTCGGCGACGTCTCGATGGCGATGCGCGACCTGCTGCGCCGCATGGGCAAGAAGCGCTTCAACCCCGGCACCGCCGCGTCGATGTGGTTCCTGAACGCGACGCGCCCCGAGACCATCAAGCTCGCCCGCAAGGTGATGATCGAGTGGGGCTTCAAGGCCCAGCGCCTCGGCCACCAGGCGTTCAAGGCGTTCGCGAAGCCCCAGGTCGCCGCGCCCCCCGCGACCACCGGCAAGGCGCCGGTGCGCGAGCAGGTCGTGCACTTCGTCAACCGCCGCATGCCCGCCGGCGTGCCCAAGAAGACCGCGCGCGCGCTGCTCGACATCGAGGACCGCGACTACGTGCCCGTGATCCGCGACCCGAAGGCGACCAGCGCCGATGCCGAGGCGGTGTTCTACTTCCCGGGCTGCGGCTCCGAGCGCCTGTTCTCGCAGGTCGGCCTCGCGACCCAGGCGATGCTGTGGAAGGTCGGCGTGCAGACCGTGCTGCCGCCCGGCTACCTCTGCTGCGGCTACCCGCAGCGCGGCTCGGGCGACTTCGAGAAGGCCGACAAGATCATCACCGACAACCGCGTGCTGTTCCATCGGGTGGCGAACACCCTGAACTACCTAGACATCAAGACCGTCGTGGTCAGCTGCGGGACGTGCTACGACCAGTTGCAGGGCTACGAGTTCGAGAAGATCTTCCCCGGCTGCCGGATCGTCGACATCCACGAGTTCCTGCTGGAGAAGGGCGTGCGCCTCGAGGGCGTGACCGGCACGCGCTACATGTACCACGACCCCTGCCACTCGCCGATGAAGACCTACGAGCCGCTGAAGGTCGTGAACCAGCTGATGAACTCCGACCTCAACGGCAAGATCGCCAACAACGCCCGCTGCTGCGGCGAGTCCGGCACGTTTGCCGTCACCCGCCCCGACGTCTCGACCCAGGTGCGCTTCCGCAAGGCGCAGGAAGTCCAGAAGGGCGCCGCCGCCGTGCGCGCCGACGGCTTCGCCGGCGACGTCAAGGTGCTGACCTCGTGCCCGTCCTGCCTGCAGGGCCTGAAGCGCTACAACGACGAGGCCGACATCGACGCCGACTACATCGTCGTCGAGATCGCGAAGCACGTGCTCGGCGAGCACTGGATGCGCGACTACGTCGCGGCGGCCAACGCGGGCGGGATCGAGCGGGTGCTGGTGTAGCCCGCGCCCGCGAGGCGCCGTCGCGGTACGGCCGCAACCGTCCTGGTGCTCCCATGCGTTGCATCGCCGGGCCCCATGCCACGGGCGCATCGCGGCGGCGGGCTGCGGCGCGAGCCGGCCTGCCTGGATCCCGGGGCACGGAGGATCAGGTTCGACGATCGCGCGCATGAGCATTCCTCGCTACTGCACGGGACGGCCTGGCGCTAGCCTCCGATCATGGCTACCAGCGACCTTTCCGACTCCCGCGACCTGCGCAATGCGCTCGGCACCTTCGCCACCGGCGTCACGGTCATGACTGCGAGCGGCCCCGACGGCCGCCCCATCGGCATGACCGTCAACTCCTTCTCCGCGCTGTCGCTGCGGCCACCGTTGGTGCTCTGGGGCCTGTCCCGGCAGAACCCCGGGGCAGCCGCCTTCGAGGAGGCGCCCCGCTTCGTCGTCAACGTGCTGTCGCTCCAGCAGCTCTCCCTGTCGCGGCAGTTCTCGCGATCCGGCACCGACAAGTTCGCTGGCGTCGCGTTGCGCGACGGCGCGAACGGGGTGCCGCAGCTCGCCGGCTGCCTCGCCTGGTTCGAGTGCGACCGGGTCGCGTGCCACGAAGGCGGTGACCACCTGATCGTCGTGGGACAGGTCACTCGCTACGAGTACGCCTCCGGCGCCCCGCTGATCTTCGCGCGCGGGCGATACCAGCGCGGTGTCGACGTGGAGGTGGTCCCGGACACCGAGGGTGACCTGGCTGCCGCCTGGAGCGGGCTCGCCTGAGGATCGCGCGGGACCACGCATGGGGGGATGCCGGCCGTGCATCGGACATGCCGCGCGCGGTGGTGTCCTGCACGACGAGCCGCCGGTCTGGTGCAGATCGGGCGCGGCGCAGGACGTCGGGCGGGGATCACCCGCGATCGGTGATCTCGATCATCACTCCAGCGGGCGTCAGCATCGTGAGGGTACGCCGTCCCGCGAGGTCGGCGAGGCGTGGGGCGGACGAGTCGCTCGCCGCCGCCCTCGCCCGCGCGAGCACGCGATCGAACGACTGCGTGCCGAAGCTCCACATCACGAGCCCGCGGTTCGGCAACCGCGGCGCGACCGGGTTCGCCCGCCCGGCCGCCATCATGTCCAGCAAACAGACGTAGCCGCTCGCGGCGCCGGGCGCGAACAGCTGCACGAAGCGAAACTGCGTGCCCGGGTCGAGGCCGAGTCCGCCGGCGGGCCCCGAGGTCGTCAGCACGATGTCCTGCCGCGCTTCCCAGCCGAGCACGTCGCGGTAGAACGCGATCTCGCGCGTGGCGTCCGGCACCACGATCGCCGAATAGGCCGCGCCACCCATGCCGGTCGCCGCGTCGATCGGGCCGACGGGCGCCATGCCGGCCGGTCGCCCGACCACCAGCATGTACGACTGTTCGGGACCGCGGAACAGGATCTCGCCGGACACGTAGCTGCTGCCGTCAGGCCGCGTGATCGTCAGCGGCACGATCCCGGCGGTCGACTCGTAGCCGAGCGCGGTGACGCGCGACAGCGTGAGCGCGAGGTCGGCGGCCGGAAAGCCGATCGACAGTCCGCCGGTCAGGCGCGACTCCATGCCCGGGCGGATCGGCGCGCCCCCGGGCATGGCGATCACGCGCACGCGCACGCCGGGCGGCTCGGACGCGGCCTCGAACGTCAGCTCGCGCCAGCGCGCCGCGGCGGGCAGTCCCCACAGCTCGCGGCGCGCCGCGGCGCCGGCGTCGGCGCCGTGGAGCTCGACGTCGCCCGCGATCCGCAGCCGCATGGCCTGCGTCAGGAAGCGGACGGCCGGCTCGAGCTCGTTCGCCATCAGGGTGACGAGTTCCAGCGGTCCGCACAGCGTCGGGGTCGCCCCGGCTCGCGGGGCCATCGGATCCATGCCGTCGTTCATCGCGCGACCCCGCCTCGCTCGTCGTGACCGGGACAGTCTGCCCGGGTAACGGCTGTTCCGGCAGGGGTCACGGTGGCCCTGCCGAGCTGAACGAAGCGCCGCCGGGCCGCTGGCAACCGGCGCAGGTGAACAGGTTGCGGCCGGCCACGGCGCCGCGTGCGATCCGCGTCCCGCAGGCCCAGCACGGCTCTCCCTCGCGATCGAACACGTGGTGACGATAGCGACCGAAGACGACGCCCGCGCGCTTCAGGCGTGCCGCCCGTTCGAGGTCGTTGGTGATGCCGCGGGTGCGATACGACTGCCGCGTGACCTCCAGGCTGGCGCGCGCCAGTGCATCCTTCTGCGTCGGCGTCAGCGCCCCGAGCTTCATCTCCGGCGACAGACGCGCGACGTACAAGGCCTCGCTGCGCAGGTAGTTGCCGAGCCCGGCGAGGAAACCCTGGTCGAGCAGCAGTGCCGCGAGACTGCGCCGCTGGAATCGCGGCGCGTCGAGCTGCGCACGGACCTGCGCGAGCGTCGTCCCCGGCGCGAGCAGCTCGATGCCGAGCTTCGCGAGGTAGGGGTGGCGCACGAGCTGCGCACGCGGCAGCACCTCGATGTCCGATGCGCTGTACAGCAATGCCCAGGCGTCGCGGGAATGGATCGCGAGCCGCAGCTCCCGCCCGGTGGCGGGCGTGCGGCCGGGCTTCACCACTTTCCAGGTGCCGTAGAGCTGGTTGTGCGTGTAGACGCTGGTGCCCCCGGCGAAATGCAACAGCAGGGCCTTGCCCCGCGGCTCGACGGCATCGACCTTGCGGCCCGAGAGCTCGGCACCGTGGCGCGCCAGCCGGGGAAGACCGAAGTGGACCTGGAGAGCGACGCGGCCCGACACGGCCCGCGCGACGCTTTCGGCAGCACGCCGGATCTCGGGGCCTTCGGGCATCTCTCGGGGGAAGGTCCTCGCGCAGTGCCTGCCGCGAGTCTGCAACATGGCCGGCGCAACGCAGCGCCGGCGACGGGTCTGTGGGCGTCGCCCCGGGACCGACGGTCCCGAGCCTACCGGCGCGCCGGCGCGTCCTCGCGAGCCGGTGCGGCGGCGTCGAGATCGGTCGCCGGCACGATGCGCTGGGAGAACGGCGGCTTGCCGCTGCGGTCGATGACCCGCTGCTTGCCGTCGCCCACCGGCGTCCCGCGGAGGCCGGCATCCGGGCCACCCTCCTCGAAGCGGGCGAACTCCGAAGCATCGTCCTCGATGACCGTTTCGACCCGTTGCGAGAACGGCGGCTTGCCGCCGCGCTCCACGACCCGCACCTTCCGGCCGACCTTGCCCTCGCCGGTTGCGGCGACGTCCGACCGGGTCTCCTCGAAGCGTGCGAACTCGGCGGGCGACAGGTCCTGCACCCTGACGATCCGCTGGCGGAACGGCGGCTTTCCGTCGCGGGTGATCACCCTGACGCGATCGCCGTCGAGCGGCTGGTAGAGATCGTTGCCGGCCACCGCCGTGCCCGCGATGGGGAAGGCGAGCAGCGCAGCGACGAGAGCCCAGCTATGTGAAGAGCGATTCATGACGGCAGGACCTCCCCTGTCCAGGATGGTGCAATACCAGCGCAGAGCGCACCCTCTTGGTGCGCCTTTGTCCCCTACATAAATTCTATCCGTGACGCCCGCGGCGCAACTTCGCTTTTTCCTGAGTCATCGTCAGGAAAATCCGAAGCCAATGCGCCTTCCGGCTCCGCTGACGCCAACTGGCATGCCGCTTGCTGCTCCCTCGCGCAGAGGGAGACCACAAGATGCGCGGTAGCGAGGGCAGACCGGCAAACCCGGTCTGGGCACTGATCCTGCTCGCGACGACGGCTGCGGCCGAACCCTTCGGGGACTCGGTGCCGATGCAGCAGCGTGCGTCCGGCAACTACTACGTCGCCGGAACGCTGCATGGCGGCGTGCGAACCGACTTCATGGTCGACACCGGCTCGGGCTACGTGTCGCTCTCGCCCGCGGTGTTCGAGCGACTGCAAGCGACCGCAGGCGCCACCTTCCTGCGCTACATCGTCGGAAGCATGGCGAACGGCCAGACGGTGAGGGTGCCGGTCTACCGGATCCCGACGCTCGAGTTGTCACCCGAGTGCGTACTGCAGGACGTCGAGATCACGGTGATGCCGGGCAGTCACCGCAACATCCTGGGACTGTCGGCGCTGCGCCGGGTCTCGCCCTTCGCACTCGACCTGCAGCCGGCGAGGCTGATGCTGTCGGACTGTACGCCGGCCGCCCCGCCGCTCGTCACGGCGCGCTCGCCCGGCACCCGCTAGCGGACGCACGCTCTCCTTCGCGGCGGACGCGGAGCGGTCGCGGGACCTCGGCACCACGCCCGTCCCGAACTCAACCGTCGGGAAAACCTGCTTGCGGCCGTGAGTGCGGGCGCGACACTTGGAAGCAGCGATGCGAGCCGCGCCCCGAGCGACGCGGTGCACGACGCCCGCACGGCGTGGTGTCCCGCCGGGCCGCGGCATGTACCGACCGAACACTCACACAAGGACGGAGCGATCCATGGAAAGGAATGCACGGAGAGCGCCCCTGGTCGTCGTGGCGACGGGGCTGGTGCTGGCGGCCTGCAGCCAGGGGACCGAGACCGCAAAGGATGCGCCGGCGTCGGCTGCACGGCCGGACGAACGCGTGCAGCAGGTCATCAAGGAACTCGAACTCGTGTACGTCGAGGAAGGCGCGCAGGACATCGTCACCTACGACGAGGTCAATGCCGCGCAGCAGGCGTGGTGCGACGCGCTGGTGCGGATCGGCCAGGTCAAGCAGGAAGGCGGCGACTACCGCAGCTATGCCGCGCAGGTCCTGTCGGAGGCCTACAACTACGACTACGGCAAGGTGTTCTTCAAGCCGACCCTGGCCTTCGGCGAGCAGACGTTCCGCAACGACAAGCAGGGCGCACTCGCCTACTTCGTCGGCGGCGACCCACAGTACCCCGATGACAAGGGCTTCGCGCTCGCGCCCTGGGTGAAGTGCCGCTACGACAATGCCGGCGAGGACAACCGCGGCATCCAGATCTACGGCTCGGTCGCGATCACGATGGGCAACGTCTGGCTGACCGGCGCCGACGGCAAGGAGATCATGGTCGACAAGACCTGGGTGTTCCGCAAGGGCGAGGACGGCAAGCTGCGGATCATCGTGCACAAGTCGGCACTGCCGTTCACGCCGCCCCCGGCCTGAAGCCGTGCACGGGCCCGACGCCCGCTGGCGCGTCAGCGCCAGTTGGCGTTCGCGCTCCAGAACGCGACGCTGCGGCGGTAGGCGTCCGCGTCGAGCGGCACGCCGGAGCCGCCCTCGGCGACGCCGAGCGCGTTGCGCATCATCGTGATCGGCGCCATCGGGATCTCCGCGGGCTCGCTCGTGTAGAGACAGCCGACGATGCCCCAGTCGGCATCGATGAGGGTGCCCTCCCGCGCCAGCTGCTCGCGATCGTAGAGGATGGGCAAGAGGTAGTTCGCGACCGGTGGCTCGACGCCCTCGAACCAGCGCACCAGCACCGGCAGCTCGCGTTCGTTCCGCGCCTCGTAGCCGCTGCGCAGCAGGTGGCGGTTCGCGTCGGTGACCGGCACCGTGAGGCAGCGCGTGGAGGTCCAGTTGCGGTGCGCGTGCAGCACGCAGAACGGCGCGTACCCGGGCAGCACCGCGAGCGGCGCGTGCTCGTTGAGATGGCGCTCGAAGCCCTCCGGGGTCTCGTCGCGGATCGTGTTGGGACGCGGGACCCGGGGGAAGAGCCGCGGACGGGCGAACTCGGTCAGCACGATGCGCAAGCGGGCTCCTCGGCCGGGCGCGGAGGGCCCGGCCGGACGCAGCATATCGACCCGAGGTACGCGACGGCCACGCCCGCTGCGCCCGCGAGCCTTCAGCCGCGGCGCGCGAACGTCGCGATGTAGTTCACGGAGGTGTCGGCGATCCAGGACGCGCGGTGCAGCAGCGGGAGGTACTGCATCCCCCGCAGGTCGGTGCGGGCGAACCCCGCCGCCTGCGCCGCCGCTTCGAGTTCCGCCGGCCGCACGAACCGTCGCCAGCGGTGAGTGCCGCGCGGCAGCACGCGCAGCAGGTACTCCGCGCCGACGATCGCGAACAGGAAGCTCTTGGCGGTGCGGTCGATCGTCGAGGCGACCAGCAGGCCGCCCGGTGCGACGTGGCGGGCGGCGGCGGCGACGAATGACGGCACGTCCGGCACGTGCTCGACGACCTCGAGCAGCAGCACCACGTCGAAGCGTTCCGCGGGATGCAGCGCCGCCAGCGGGTCGCCGTGCCGGTAGTCGATGTCGAGCCCCTGCGGCTGCGCGTGGCGGCGCGCGGCGGCGACGTTGCCGGCCGAGGCGTCGACGCCGGTGACGCGGGCACCGCGGCGCGCCAGCGGCTCGCAGACCAGTCCGCCGCCGCAGCCGACGTCGAGCACGGCGAGGCCCTGCAGCGGCTCAGCCGGTGCGCGCCCGAAGTGCGCGGCGATGCGTTCCAGCAGGTAGGCGACGCGCAGCGCGTTGGTCACGTGCAGCGGCCGCATCGGGCCCTGGGGGTTCCACCAGGTCGCGCTCAGGCGGTCGAAGCGCGCGATCTCGGCGTCGATCACCGACATGCCGTCGACTCCTGCGTCAGCGACCGCGGGTGCGGGCGCCGGCTCACAGCCGCCGGCACACGCGCACCGCCGCCGCCGAGCCCGCGCCGACGACGCGCGCCCAGGTGCGCAGCACTGCACCAGGCGCCGCGGCCGCCGACGGCGCCGCCTCGTCGCGGTGCGCCACCTCGTCGCGGCGACAACCCTCGAGCAGGTCGCGCAGCGGCGCGAGGTTCGGCTGGCCGTCGAGCCGCGCGACCTGCCCGGCGTAGTGGCGGTCGACGAAGGTCTCGACCGCGTGGATCGTGGCGTACACCGCGCGCGGGCCGCACAGCGCCGGCAGCGCGCCGGTCAGCCAGCCCGCCGGGCGCCACAGGAACAGCAGGCGGCTGCGGTGCACCGGCGCCAGCCAGACCTCGATTTGCGCGAGGTGCGAGCGCTCGGTCGCGAGATGCCGCGTCGCGAAGGCGCGCAGCGCCGGGTCGCGCGTCACGGCGAGGATGCCGCGGTAGATCTCGACCGCGCCGGTCTCGCCGGCGTGGTCGGTGCGCAGGTCCGCGAGCACGGCGGCCGGCAGCGCCGAGGGCGCCGGACGCCACAGGCGCCTGACGGCGAGGAAGCCCCGGTAGCCGCCTTCGAGCAGCCACTGCACCGGCGGCGGCGACGCGAGCCGCGCCAGCCAGGCGTACGCCGGAAGCCGGCGCCAGATCGCCGCGAACGCCGCCGCGCCGGACACCAGGCGGCCATCGGCATCGCGCACGTGCAGGCGCGCCAGCGCGGCGTCGCGTTCCAGGTCGGCGCCGAGCGCCCCGGCGTCGGCGCGTGCGACGTCGACCCAGCGGATCGAGTCCGCGCCGGCCCGTGCCTGGTAGTGCGCGATCTCGCGGCTGCACAGCGGGCATGCGCCGTCGTAGTAGACCGTACAGCCGTCCTCGACCGATCCCATGGCACAGCCTCCTGCCGTCTGGCGCCGGTCGCATCCTGGACCGGATCGTCGCGCCGTGACCCTAGCCTCTTCGTGCCGGCGGGACGCTCCGATGCAACCCAGGCCGGCGGCAATCCGCTGCGCGGCGCCCGTCGGGCGGACGATCCGCGGCCCGCGGGGCGACCGAGCGACCCGCCGGCTGCCGAGGCCGGGCGGCCTCGAGCCTGCCCGGACAGTGGCCTCGGAAAACCCCCATCGTGGGCCCCGGGGTGCGTTCGGCTAGGATGCCGCCACTCCGGCCCCGGTGCCGGCACGCCGATTCGAGGGGATCGCCGACTTGGACGCCTCCGCCCTGCCCGCCGACTGGACGTCGCTGGTCGCGCTCGTGTTCCTGCTCGGCATGAAGCACGGCTTCGACGCGGACCACCTCGCCACCATCGACGGCCTGACGCGCGTCAACTCGCGAGCCAGCCGCGGCTTCGCGCGCTGGTGCGGCGCGCTGTTCTCGCTCGGCCACGGCGCCGTGGTGCTGCTGATCGCGCTGCTGGTCGGCTCGGCCACCTCGCGCTGGGAGACGCCGGCCTGGCTCGAGACCAGTGGCGTCTGGATCTCGATCGCCTTCCTGACCGCGCTCGGCCTCGTGAACGTGCACGCCGTGCTGTCGGCGGCACCCGAGGAAGTGGTGCGCCCGGTCGGCATCAAGGGCCGCTTCCTCGGCAACCTCGGTCGTGCCGGTTCCCCCGGCCTCGTCGCCCTGGTCGGCGCGCTGTTCGCACTGTCGTTCGACACGGTCAGCCAGGCTGCGCTGTTCGCGCTGACGGCCACGCAGTTCGGCGGGCTCGGTCACGCCCTGATGCTCGGCCTCGTGTTCACCGTCGGCATGCTGGTCACCGACGGCATCAACGGCTTCTGGATCTCGCGGCTGATCCTGCGCTCCGACGAGATCGCGCGCGTCGCCTCGCGCGTCATCGGCCTCGCGGTCGGCGCGGTCAGCCTCCTGATCGCGGCATTCAGCGCCGCCAAGATGCTCTTTCCGCGCCTCGACGCCTGGAGCGAGGGCAAGGAGCTGGCGTTCGGCGCCGCCGTGATCCTCGTCGTCTTCGGCAGCTTCCTCGCCGGCCGTGCGCTGGCGCGCGGGGCCGTGCCACCGGCCACGGGCGACCGTCCCGCCTGACCCACGACCTCGAGCCGGCGCGCGGCCGCGCGGCCCGGCAAGGCCTGCGCGGCGGCGCGCAGGGCCCCGTCCACCGATCCCGGGAACCACGCATGCGCACCGACGAACCGATCATGACCCTGCAGGCCCACATCCTGGAGCAGCAGGCCCACTACCCCGAGGCGGTCGGCACCTTCTCGTGGATCCTCTCGGCGCTGTCGATCTCGGCCAAGGTGATCGCCGACAAGGTGCGCCGCGCGCGCCTCGAGAACGTGCTCGGTGCGGTCGGTGCCGAGAACGTCCAGGGCGAGCAGCAGCAGAAGCTCGACGTGATCGCGAACGAGGTGCTGCTGCGCACCCTCGGCCGGCGCGAGGGCGTCGCGATCGTCGCCTCCGAGGAGAACGAGGAGCCGGTGATCATCCGCAACGACACGCAGGGCGAGCGCCGCTACTGCGTGCTGTTCGACCCGCTCGACGGCTCCTCGAACCTCGACGTCTGCGGCGGCGTCGGCACGATCTTCTCGATCCTGCGCCACGACCGGCGTGCCGCGCGCCCGCAGGACTCGCTGCTGCAGCCGGGCAGCCAGCAGGTCGCTGCGGGCTACGTGCTCTACGGACCCTCGACGGTGTTCGTGCTGACGATCGGCCAGGGCGTCGACATGTTCGTGCTGGATCCGGCGATCGGCGCGTTCCTGCGCGTCGAGCGCAACATCCGCATCCCCGCGGCTTCGAAGAGCTATTCGCTGAACGAGGGCAACCGCCCGACCTTCCCCGAGGGGTACCAGCGCTACCTCGACTGGGCGCAGAAGAGCGGCTACTCGGCGCGCTACGCCGGCGCGATGGTCGCCGACGTGCACCGCATCCTGCTGAAGGGCGGCGTGTTCATGTATCCGCCGACCAGGAAGGCGCCGGACGGCAAGCTGCGCCTGATGTACGAGGCCAACCCGATGGCGATGATCGTCGAGAACGCCGGCGGCAAGGCGCTGGCGGCGCCGGGCCAGCGGATCCTCGACGTGCGGCCCGAGGGCATCCACCAGCGCACGCCGCTGATCCTCGGCAGCCCCGACGAGGTCGACCACGTGGTCGCGCGGCTCGCCGAGGCGGGCTGACGCCGCTCGACCGGCTCAGACCTGCAGCACCTCGGGGTGCTCGCGCTCGATGCGCGCGCGCAGCGCCGCGGGCAGTTCGTCGACCTTGTCGGTCTTGCGGCCGGCGAGGCGCCAGGTGATCACGCCCGGCACGTCGCCCATGTCCATCCACGCGAGGAAGCTGCCGAGCGTCTGGTAGTTCAACCGGCAGGGCACGAACGCGTCGGGTGCGCGCTCGAGGTCCGCCAGGTTCGCGGAGAACGTCGCGAGCGAGGTCTGGACGCGGGGCTTGCCGGACGGCGGCGCGCCCGGCGTGCGCACCAGCAGTTCCTCGGTCGTCCACACGAGGTCACGGTCCGCGGTGGGGCGACCGATGTCGCCGACGTACTCGATGCCCGGCGGCAGCGCGTCCATCGGCACGACCTTCGCATCGGCGGTGAATCGCGTCCGCTGGCCCGAGGCATAGTGCTTCGGGCGAACGGTCTTGCCCGTGAGCGGGTTGACCGCCTCGGCCACCACCTCGTGGCTGCCGAGGTCGCAGAACCAGCCGGCTTCCTTCAGCTGGTAGAGGTAGCTGCCGTCGGGCTGGCGCAGCATCCGCGCCGAGCTCGCGCCCTCGATGTGGAACATCGGCACGGTGCGCTGCGCGGTGACCTGCGCGTAGAACGTGCCGTGGTAGGCGAAGAACACGCGCCGGCCGTCCTGGTGACCGCGGATGCGCACGTGCGTCAGCAGGGCATCCGCGAGCGGGTCGAAGCCCTGGCCGGCGGCCGCGGGCGCCGCGGCGCGCGCCGGTGCGGCCAGCGCGTCGGCCAGCAGGGGCGAGGCGGCGGCTCCCGCAGCGAGCGTGAGTGTCTGGCGACGC
Source organism: Steroidobacteraceae bacterium (assembly GCA_025458905.1). GTDB lineage: Bacteria > Pseudomonadota > Gammaproteobacteria > Steroidobacterales > Steroidobacteraceae > UBA964. The sequence goes on along the minus strand of JALORN010000057.1, from coordinate 7,326 downwards.
GTGATCATCGTGCGGCGTTCCTCTGGCTCGTGGACCCGGCCTGCTGGGGCTACCGGGTGGGGTCGGGCATCGCGGCCGGCGCGGCGCCGGGCGCGCCGGGCGGCACGCGCGGCGGCGCGGGCTTGCGGGTGCGCATGTAGCGCGTGAGGCTGCCCTCGCTGCGCCCCGGCTTCTCCGGCGGCTGCAGGAACGCCGGCAGGCGCCGCTCGACGATGCGCGCGATCTGCGGCGGCACGTCCTCGAGGCGCGTCGCGCTGCCGGTGAAGCAGTGGTACAGCAGGTGGCCCGGCGCGCTGCCCATCAGCATCCACGGTTGCCAGGGCCGCACGTGCACCCAGTTGCCGGAGTATTCGACGCTCGGCAGCGACGCGTCCTGCAGCTCCGCGAGCTCGCAGCCATAGGTCATCATGTCGGAGATCTGCACCATGGGGCCCGCGCTCTCGCGCACCCAGACGGCGGGGTCGAGCGGATTCTTCGCCCAGAGATGCGAGTGGAACTCGACGAACGCGCGCCGCCCGGCCTGCTGCCAGGGCAGCACGAAGGGCTCGGGCGCCTTCTGCGTGACGGCCTGCTCGTAGAGCTGTTCCCCGGCGCGCACCGGCGAGATCGTCTGGTTCACCGGGTCGTTGGCGATGTGCACGACCTCGACGTCCTCGTCGGTGAAGGGGTTGCGCCAGCGGTCGAGCACCTCGCCGCTCGCGAGGTCGAAGAAGAAACCGCACTCGCGCCGCAGCACCTGCCAGCGGCCCTGCGCGTCCTGCGGCAGCGTGCGCGCCGCGCCGAGGCCGATCACGCCGATCAGGTCGCGCGCGGCGCTGCCCGGCACCACCGACATCAGGCGGCCGCTGTACCAGCCGTACTTGACGGCCGCGGGATCGAGGCTGCCGACGAGACGCGTCATCGCGAGCGCGTTGCCCGCACCGCTGCGCAGGTCGAGGTAGGGCCCCTGCAGCGACGGCGCGGCGGCGGCACGCTGCACCGTCGCCGGTGCCGCGGCCGCGGCTTGGCGCGAGCCGGCGGCGAGCACGCCGAGCGCGCCCGAGGTGCCGAGCAGGCCGGTGTCGCGGAGGAATCGCCGTCGGTCGTGTGCCATGCGCCGAGTCTAGCCGGCGCCCGAGGCGCCATGCACGCGCGATGCCGGCTATCTCGCGCGCCGGAACGTCAGGTTGTAGCGCAGCGGCCGCGTGCCGCCGGGCGCCGCGCCCGCGAGCAGGTCGGGCGGCGCGATGCGTCGCACCGCATGGTAGCCGGCGCGCGCCGCCCCGCCCCAGACGAGCACGTCGCCATCGTGCAGCGCCACGCGCCGCGGCGAGCCGCCGCGCGTCGCGCCGTGCCACAGGAACAGGGCCGGCAGGCCGATCGAGACGGAGACGATCGGGTGGCGCATGTCGAGCTCGTCGAAGTCGCGGTGCGCGCCCATCTGCGCGCCCACCTCGTAGCGGTTCACGAGGCAGGCATCCGGCTCGAAGCCCGGGAAGCCGGCCTCGGCAGCGGCCGCGGCCGCGAGCTCCCGGAACGGCGCGGGCATCGCCGGCCAGGCACTGCCGCTCAACGGATCGCACTCGACGTAGCGGTAGCCGCGCGCGTCGCTGTGCCAGCCCCAGGTGCCGCAGTTGGTCATTGCCACCGACATCGTGCCGCCGCCGGGCGTGCGCAGCTGGCGGAAGGGCGCGGCCCGGGCCACGGCCTCGATCTGCGCCACGAGCGCAGCGGTCGGCGCGGCGCGGCCGCGCAGCAGCAGCACCTCGGGCGCGACCTGCTCGTGCGGCAGGCGGCGCGCGTCGCGGACAGGCTCGTGCATGCGCACGACTCTACACCCGCGGCCGCCGCTTCAGCGCAGGCGCTCCAGCAGCCAGGCGCGGATGTCGGCCACCTGGGGCAGGCTGACCTCGTGGTGCATGGGATAGGTCATCCACCGCACCGCGAAGCCGGCCGCGCGCAGCGCATCGCGCGACCACTCCCCGAAGTGCAGCGGCAGCACCGGGTCGAAGGTGCCATGGCACATCAGGATCGGCAGGTCGCGGTTGGCCACGCTCGCCTCCGGCACCAGGCGCTCGCGCAGCGGCAGGTAGGTGGAGAGCGCGAGCAGTCCGCCGAGCCGCTGCGGATGACGCAGCGCGCTGTGCAGCGCCACCGCGCCACCCTGCGAGAAGCCCGCCAGCACGATCCGCGAGGGGTCGATGCCGCCGGCGATCTCGCGATCGACCAGCGCGTGGATGCGCCGGGTCGAGGCGGCGATGCCGGCCGCATCCTCGGGCACGCTGCCCGAGAAGCCGTAGATGTCGTACCAGGCCCGCATCCGGTAGTGCGCGTTGATGGTGACCGGGCGCACCGGCGCCTGCGGGAACAGGAAGCGCACCGCGAGCTCGCGCGGCAACCGCAGCTGCGGCACCAGGGGCTCGAAGTCGCGGCCGTCGGCCCCCAGCCCGTGCATCCAGATCACCGCTGCGCGCGGCGCCCCGGCGCCGGTCTGGACGGTGATCACCTCGCCGGCACTCGCGGCCTCGCTGCGCATGGTCATGCCGATACTTATACTTCACCCGGCGGGCCGGCTTCAGGCCGGCGCCGCACGTCCGACGCGGGGGCCGCCAGCAACTGCTGCAGGGCGGCGACCCGTGGCGAGGGCGACCCCTGACGGCCGCCCGACCCGCGCCGGCGCGGATACCCCTCCCATGTCCGAGTCCGAAGGAGCACTGCAGATGCCCAAACGCCCGTCGCGGCCACGCGCCGCCCTCGCCTCGCTGGTCGTCGCGGCCGCCGCGATGCTGTCGCCCGCGCTCGCCGCCGCAGCCGAGGTGATCGTGTTCGGCGGCTCCGGGAAGCTCGGCGCCGAGGTGGTCCGCGCGCTCGGCGCAGCCGGCCACGAAGTGACCGTGTTCCGCCGCCAGGGCTCCGACCTCTCGCGCCTGCAGGGGTTGAAGTACCGCGAGGCGATCGGCGATGCCACCCGCGCCGCGGACGTGCAGGCGGCGCTGGCCGCGCGCCGCTATGACGTGGTCGTCGATGCGCTCGCCAAGGGGCGCAGCGAACCGGCGGCGTTCTACACCACCACCCACCGCGCGATCGTCGCGGCCGCGAAGGCCAGTGGCGTGAAGCAGGTGATCCTGCACGGCTCGGTCGGGGCTGGCGCGAGCCGCGCGATCTACCCCGAGTCGCGCTGGCCGGCGATGAAGGACGTGCTGCTCGCGAAGGACACCGCCGAGCGCGAGCTGGTGGCGAGCGGCGTGCCGTACACCATCATCCGCAACGCCGTGCTGCGCGACGACGCGCCGGGGGTGCAGGAGAAGGCGGCGCTGACCGAGGACCAGAAACGCTTCGGTGCAGTGACGCGCACCGGTCTCGGGCGGCTGACCGCCGAGTGCACGCTGAAGCCCGAGTGTCTCGGCAAGGTGTTCCACGCGATCGACCCGCAGGTCGCAGTACCTCGGTGAGCCGCAGGCCCTGGCCGCGGGACGGCAGCCCCGGGAAGGCCACCTAGGACTGCGCCTACACGCCGCCTGCCCGCTCGCTGCTCTACGGTCGCTGCCGGCGTCACCAGACTCGGGACGAGGCACGCCTCCTGCGTGTCCTCGAGGCTTGCCTGCCCGGAGATCCTCGCATGACGCAGCTTTCTGAGCGTTCCCCCGCCGCCGTCGTCGCGGCCGCGTTCCTGCTCGCCACCCTGCCCGCCTGCGGCGAGAAAGGCACCCTCGAACAGGCCGGCGAAGAAGTGGACGAGGGCGTGGCCACGCTGCAGCGCGGGGAGGAGTCGGCGGCCACCCGCATGGACGACGCCGTCGACGAGGCGCGCGCCGCGGCCAAGGGTGCCGCGCAGGACATCCGCGAAGGTGCGAAGGACGTCGCCCAGGACGTTCGCGAGGGCGCGAAGGACGTCGCGCAGGACGTGCGCGCGGGCGCGGGCCGCGCGGCTGCCGAGGTGCGCGAGGAAACTCGCGAAGCGGAGCGCTCGAAGTAGCAGCCCTCGTCCAGCCTGCCGCCGGCCTGGCCGGCGAGGCGGCCGGGCGACCCGTGTTCGTCGTCTTGAACGCCGCCTCCGGCGCGCAGCCGACGGCGAGCGTGCAGGCCGTGATCGAAGCGCAGTTGCGCGAAGCCGGGCGGGATCACGCGGTGCTCGCGAGCACGGTGACCGGCGGGCTGGAAGCGGCGACGCGGCACGCCGTCGAGCTGGCACTTGCCCGCGGCGGCGCGCTGGTCGCTGCCGGTGGCGACGGCACGCTCAACCGCGTCGCGCAGGCGGCGCTGGAGGCCGACCTGCCGTTCGGCGCGATCGCGCTAGGCACGTTCAACTACTTCGCGCGGGCGCAGGCGTTGCCGCTCGACGTGGCTGCGGCCACACGCGCATTGCTCTCGCCCCGGCTGCGCGCGGTGCAGGTCGGCGTGGTCAACGGCCGCGTCTTCCTCGTGAACGCGAGCCTCGGCCTCTACCCGCAGCTGCTCGCCGACCGCGAGCAGTTCAAGGCACGCTTCGGCCGGCATCGCGCGGTCGCCTTCGCCGCGGCGATCGGCACGATCCTGCAGTCGCGGCGGCGCCTCGACCTCGCGGTGGAGGCGCAGGCCGGCACGCGCACGCTCCGCACCGCCGCGCTGGTGGTCGACAACAACCGCCTGCAGCTCGAGCAGCTCGGGCTGCCCGAAGCGGAGGCCGTCGAGCAGGGCCGTCTGGTCGCGATGTTCGTCAAGCCGTCGGCCCCTGGCGCCCTGCTCGGGCTGCTGGCGCGCGCGCTGCTGCGCGGCCTCGCAGGCACGCCCGAGGTCGAGCGGCTCGCGGTGCGGCGGCTGCGCGTCACCCTGCTCGGTGCCGCGGCGCGCGCGACGCTGTCGGTGGCGGTCGACGGCGAGACCCTGCGCATGTCGTCGCCGTTGGAATTCTCGGTGGCGCCGCGGCCGCTGCAGCTGATCGTGCCGCCATGAGCGTGCTGCTGCACGTCTCGGACACGCATTTCGGCACCGAGCAGCCGCCGGTGGTCGCGGCACTGCAGCGGCTCAGCGAGCGGCTCGAACCGGACGTGCTGGTGGTGTCGGGGGACGTCACGCAACGCGCGCGGCGCCGCCAGTTCGAGACGGCCGGCCGCACGCTCGGTGCGCTGCGCGCGCGCCGGCGGCTGGTGATCCCCGGCAACCACGACATCCCGCTGTTCAACCTCGCCGCGCGGCTCGCCGACCCGTACCGTGGCTGGCGCCGCACCTTCGGGCCGGAGATCGCGCCGCAGGTCGACGAACCGGAGATGCTGGTGGTCGCGGCGCAGACCACGCGCCGCTGGCGGCACGTCAACGGGCAGGTGTCGCGGCGCCAGATCGACGCGATCGCGCGCCGCCTGCTCGCCGCCCGCCCCGGCCAGCTGCGCGTCGTGGTCACGCACCAGCCGGTGCACGTGCCGCGGCGCGAGGATCGTCACGACCTGCTGCGCAACCACCGCGCCGCGATCCGCAGCTGGAGCGCCGCCGGCGCCGACCTGATCCTCGGCGGCCACATCCACCTGCCTTACGTGCTGCCGCTGACCCCCGACCCGCATCCGACCTGGATCGTCCAGGCCGGCACCGCGGTCTCGAGCCGCCTGCGGCGCGGTGCACCGAACTCGGTCAACGTGATCCGCTACGACCGCGCGGCGCGCCGCTGCCGGGTCGAGCGCTGGGACTGTGTCGGCGCCGAGGCCGGCGCGGAGTTCACGCCCGGATACTCGACCGAGATCCGCTTGCGCCCGGATTGAGCGCGACGCGGCGGAACCACCGCGCCAGTTGGCCCGGTGTTGCTTCGCCGCAACATCCAAGGGCGCGTTTCGCCCCGGTCATGCGCGGGGCGCATGGATATTCCTTTCCAAGGCATTGCGTGGTGGCAACACCCAGCCATACTCGACCGATGCACCGTCTGAGCTGGGACTGCCCGGAAGATTCCGCCGCGCCCGCCGATCCTGCGAGGCGCCGCTGGCTCGCGTCCGCGCCCGGCCTCGGCGCGCTCGCCCTGGGTGCGACCCTGCCGACGCTCCCCACGCTGGCGGCGACCGGCGCGGCTCCGGCCACTGCCGCTGCCCCCGCTGCCCCGGGCGCGATGCCCGGGGAGCCCACGGACTCGCGCTTCCTCGACTTCGCCGACGAGCGCGAGCGCTTCCGCGCGCACTTCCGCTTCGAGCGCGACCTGCTGGACCAGGGCGAGGTGGTCTCCTGGTACCACTTCACCCTCTATGCGCTCGCGCCAGATGCGCGTCCCGTGCCCGTGGTGCGCTTCGAGGGCATGGAGTATTCCTACTTCCGGCGCATCGGCGAGCTGACCTGGCGCATCCACGCGCACAACCTCTCCTTCCCGCGCGACCTCGCCACCGGCGCGTTCGCGACCCATGCCGTCAACCCGCTGACCGGCGAGCGCGTCGCGGTGCCGCCGATGGTGCTGCTCGAGGATCCGGGCGTGCTGCACTCGCCGCGCGGCTACCTGCCGCTCGACAGCCGCGAGCAACGCTGGCTCACGTCCTACCTGATGTTCCGCACCGAGGGCGAGCTGGTGAAGGTGGACCACATCCGGCCGACGCCCGAGGGCTGGCCGAAGATGTTCATCGAGACCTCCACCTCGGCCGTGCCGCGCGCGCAGTTCGACGACCCGCGCGTCACCTCGCTGCGCTACCAGACCTCGGGCTTCTACGCCTTCCCGTTCCCGAAGTGGATGGGGATGGGCGAGCGCCCGGGGCACATGATCGGCAGCTGGAGCGGCCGCAAGCTCGGCGGGCCGCGCGAACTGCCGGCCGACTTCGCGGCGCGCGCGCGTGCCGAGCACCCGGCGCTGCTGCAGGCGCGCTGGCAGGAACTCGAGCGGCCGCTGCCGCCGCAGCTCGCGAAGTCCGAGGTTTGACGATCGGCGCGGCCTCGGCGTCGCGACCGCACAACCACAGGGGAGACCACATGACCGACTACAGGGAAGACTCGCGCCACCGCTTCCGCGGACCGGCGCATCGTGCCGTCGCGATGGCGCTGGCCATCGCACCGATCGCGCTGCTCGGCTCGACCGGCGTGCGCGCCCAGGAGGGCGCCAGCGTCGGCCTCGAGGAGATCGTGGTGACGGCGCGCAAGACCGAGGAGAAGCTCAACGAGGTGCCGCTGTCGATCGCCGCGTTCTCGGCCGACGACCTGCTCAAGCGCAACGTCACGAGCCTCTCGGACATCGCCCAGTACACCGCCGGCTTCTCGTTCGAGTCCTACTCGGGCGGCGGCACGCCGGCGCCGCTGATCCGCGGCCTGACCCAGAACGCGCTCACCGACCGCAACCAGAACGTCGGCACCTTCGTCGACGGCGTGCACGTGCAGCAGCAGGGCAACATCGACTTCTCGATGATGGACCTC
>JALORN010000099.1 GCA_025458905.1 Steroidobacteraceae bacterium | reverse complement strand
CGAGACGGTCTACCAGACCACCAACAACGGCCTCGGCCAGAGCACCTGCGTCGGCATCGGCGGCGACCCGGTGCGCGGCATGAACTTCGTCGACGTGCTGGAGCTGTTCGAGCGCGACGGCTCGACCGAAGGCATCATCATGGTCGGCGAGATCGGCGGCAGTGACGAGGAGGCCGGCGCCGAGTACATCCGCAAGTACGTCAGCAAGCCGGTGGTCGCCTACATCGCCGGCGTCACGGCGCCCCCGGGCAAGCGCATGGGCCATGCCGGCGCGGTGATCTCCGGCGGCAAGGGCACGGCGGCCGACAAGTTCCGCGCGCTCGAGGAAGCCGGCGTGCGCACCGTGAAGTCGCCGGCCGAGCTCGGCGCGGCGATGGAGTCGCTGCTGCGCAAGCGCCGCGCGAAGTCCGCCGCCACGCGCGCCGCGGCCGCGCAGGCCGCGGTGCTCGAGATCCCGGTCAAGGCGGCTCCCGTCAGGGGTGCCGCGGGGAAGTCCAAGGCCGCGCGCCCCAAGGCCGGCAAGGCCCGCAACCCGAAGGGCAAGTCCGTTGTCTCGAAGGTCAAGGCCGCCGCGTCCAGGGGCAAGTCCGCTTCCCGCGGCAAGGCGCCGGCACGGGGCAAGCCCGCGGCCGCCGCGAGGCGCCGCAAGGCCGGGCGCGGCCGCCGGTGAACGCGCGCGTGCCACGCCGGTCCCATTGACGTGAGCACGCTCCGGATCGCGCTCGCCCAGGCCGACTTCCTGGTCGGCGACGTCGGCGGCAACACCCGCAAGGTGCTGGACCTCGCGAGCGAGGCACGCGCCGGCGGTGCGCACCTGCTGCTGTGCCCGGAACTCGCGCTCTCGGGCTACCCCCCCGAGGACCTGCTGTTCCACCGCGGCTTCCGCCACCAGGTCCACGATGCGCTCGGCCAGCTGCGCGAGGCGGCCCGCGGCATCGGCATCGTGGTCGGCTATCCGGAATACTCGAACGCGGAGATCTACAACTCCTGCGCGCTGTTCGAGGACGGCGTGCTGCAGGCGCACCACCGCAAGGCCTGCCTGCCGAACTACCGCGTGTTCGACGAGAAGCGCTATTTCGCCGCCGGCGCCCAGCCGACGGTGATCGACTTCCACGGCTTCCGACTGGGCCTGCTGATCTGCGAGGACATCTGGGAGCCGGAGCCTGCGCAGCTCGCGCGCTCGCAGGGTGCCGAGGTGCTGCTGGTCATCAACGCCTCGCCCTACGAGCTGCGCAAGCAGCGCGCGCGCGAGGCCATCGTGCGCCAGCGCGTGCTCGACGTCGGCCTGCCGGTGGTCAGCGTCAACCTGCTCGGCGGCCAGGACGAGCTCGTGTTCGACGGACACTCGTTCGTGATGGACGCGCAGGGCGAGGTCGTGATGCGCGCCCCGGCCTACGAGCCGGGCCTCTATCCGGTCGAGTTCACGCGCGATGCGCGCGGCGCCGCGGTGCCGGTGCGCGGCGTGGTCGCGCCCGAGCTCTCGGACGAGGCGAGCGTCTATGGCGCGCTGGTGCTCGGCGTGCGCGACTACGTCGGCAAGCACGGCTTCCCGGGCGTGGTGATGGGACTCTCCGGCGGCATCGACTCGGCGCTGACGCTGGCGATCGCGGTCGACGCGCTGGGCGCCGACAAGGTGCATGCCGTGATGATGCCGTCGCGCTACACCGCCGACATCAGCCGCAGCGACGCGGCCGAGCAGGCGCAGGCGCTCGGCGTGCACTACAGCGTGATCCCGATCGAGGGCATGTTCGAGGCGACGCTGCAGGCGCTGGCCGGGGAGTTCGCCGGTCGCGCGCCCGACACCACCGAGGAGAACATCCAGTCGCGCTGCCGCATGCTGCTGCTGATGGGCATCTCCAACAAGACCGGCCGGATGCTGCTGACCACCGGCAACAAGAGCGAGATGGCGGTCGGCTACGCCACCCTCTACGGGGACATGGCCGGCGGCTTCGCGCCGATCAAGGACTGCAGCAAGATGCTGGTCTACCGGCTCGCGGAGCACCGCAACGGCGTGTCGGCCGCGATCCCGCGGCGCGTGATCGAGCGGCCGCCGTCGGCCGAGCTGCGGCCCGACCAGAAGGACAGCGACTCGCTGCCGGAATACCCTGTGCTCGACGCCATCCTCGAGGCCTTCATCGAGGAGGACCTGTCGGTCGACGAGATCGTCGCGCGCGGCTTCGACAAGGCCACCGTGGGGCGGATCCTCGACATGGTCAAGCGCAACGAGTACAAGCGCCGTCAGGCCCCGCCCGGCGTGCGCGTCAGCCGGCGCGCCTTCGGCCGCGACTGGCGCTACCCGATCACCAACGGCTACAAGCGCTGAGCGACGGCCCGTCCCGTCCGGCGGCTCGCCCGCCGACGGCGCACCCGGGCCGACCGCGCCGCTGACTGCGAACGGCGCGCAGCCGCCCGCGAACAGTGAGGAGACGCCTGGATGGATGCGCCCGCGACCCAGCCCCCCCCGGACATCGACCCGGAAGAGACCCGCGAGTGGATCGAGGCGCTCGTCGCGGCGGTGCGCACCCACGGCAAGGCCCGCGGCGAGTTCCTGCTGGAGCGGCTCGAGGCCGAGGCGCAGCAGCTCGGCATCGTCGCGCACGTCCAGCCGTACTCGGCCTACCGCAACACCATCCCGCTCGAGCACCAGGCGGTGCACCCGGGCGACGTCGCGCTCGAGGAGCGCATCACCGCGATCATGCGCTGGAACGCGCTCGCGATGGTGGTGCGCGCCAACCAGGCCTTCGGCGAGCTCGGCGGCCACATCGCCACCTACGCTTCCGCGGCCGAGATCTTCGAGACCGGCCTGAACCACTTCTTCCGCGGGCCCGGCGCCGACGGCGGCGACCTCGTGTTTTTCCAGCCGCACTCCGCGCCCGGCGTCTACGCGCGCGCCTTCCTCGAGGGCCGCCTGACCGAGGACCAGCTCGCCCACTACCGGCAGGAGACCGCGGGCCGCGGCCTCTGCTCCTATCCGCATCCCTGGCTGATGCCGGACTTCTGGCAGTTCCCGACCGGCTCGATGGGCATCGGCCCGATCAGCGCGATCTACCAGGCGCGCTTCATGCGCTACCTCGAGCATCGCGGCCTCGCGAAGATGGGCGACCGGCACGTCTGGGGCATCTTCGGCGACGGCGAGATGGACGAGCCGGAGTCGATCGGCGGCCTCACGCTGGCGGCGCGCGAGAAGCTCGACAACCTGACCTTCGTCATCAACTGCAACCTGCAGCGCCTCGACGGCCCGGTGCGCGGCAACGGCCAGGTGATCCAGGAGCTCGAGTCGCTGTTCACCGGCGCCGGCTGGAACGTCGTCAAGGTGCTGTGGGGCTCCGACTGGGACCCGCTGTTCGCGCGCGACGCCTCCAACGTGCTGCTGCGCCAGCTGGCCGCCACCGTCGACGGCCAGTACCAGACGCTCGGCGCCAACGACGGCGCCTACAACCAGGAGCACTTCTTCAAGCTCGCGCCCGAGCTGCAGCAGCTGGTGGCGCACATGTCGGCCAGGGAGATCGACGCGCTGAAGCGCGGCGGCCACGACTTCCGCAAGCTCTACGCGGCATTCGCCGCGGCGCGCGCCCACCGCGGCCAGCCGACCGTGATCCTCGCCAAGACCAAGAAGGGCTATGGCATGGGCGGGGCAGGGGAGTCGCGGATGGTCTCGCACCAGCAGAAGAAGCTCGACGAGGATGCGCTGCGCGAGTTCCGCAACCGCTTCGACCTGCCGCTCACCGACGCCGACCTCGCGCAGCTGCGCTTCCTGAAGCCCGCCGACGACAGCCGCGAGATGCAGTACCTGCGCTCGCGCCGCGCGGCGCTCGGCGGCGCGATGCCGGTGCGTCGCACCGCGGCCGACCCGGTGCCGGTGCCGCCGCTCGCCTCGTGGGCGCAGTTCGCGCTGCAGGCCGACGGCAAGGAGATGTCGACGACGATGGCCCTGGTGCGCATGCTGACCGCGCTGCTGCGCGACCGGGCGCTCGGGCCGCGGATCGTGCCGATCGTCGCCGACGAGGCCCGCACCTTCGGCATGGCGAGCCTGTTCCGCCAGATCGGCATCTACTCGCCGCTCGGCCAGCTCTACGAGCCCGAGGACGCGGGCTCGATGCTCGCCTACAAGGAAGCCCGCGACGGCCAGCTGCTCGAGGAGGGCATCACCGAGGCGGGCGCGCTCTCCTCCTGGGTCGCGGCGGCCACCTCGTACAGCGTGCACGGCCTACCGATGCTGCCGTTCTACATCTACTACTCGATCTTCGGCTTCCAGCGCGTCGGCGACCTGATCTGGGCCGCGGCCGACCAGCGTGCCCGCGGCTTCCTGCTCGGCGCCACCGCCGGCCGCACCACGCTCTCGGGCGAGGGGCTGCAGCACCAGGACGGCTCGAGCCTGCTGGTCGCGGCCACCGTGCCGAACTGCCGTGCCTACGATCCCGCGTTCGCCGGCGAGCTCGCCGTGATCGTCGAGCACGGCGCGCGGCAGATGCTCGAGCGCGGCGAGGACGTCTTCTACTACGTCACCGTGATGAACGAGAACTACGCGCAGCCCTCCTTGCCCGAGGGCGCGGCCGCGGACGTCATCCGCGGCCTCTACCGCTACGCGCGCCACGGCGCCGCCGCGCCGGCGCTGCGGCTGGTCGGATCCGGCACGATCCTGCGCGAGGTGATCGCCGCCGCCGAGCTGCTGGCCGAGGACTGGAACGTGCCCTGCGAGGTCTGGAGCGCGACCAGCTTCAGCGAGCTCGCGCGCGAGGCCCGCGAGGCCGAACGCTGGAACCGCCTGCACCCCGCGCAGCCGCCGCGCACCAGCCACGTCGAACGCTGCCTCGCGGGCGAGGCGCCCGTGATCGCGGCCACCGACTACGTCGCCGCCTGGCCTCAGCTGGTCGCGCCCTATGTCGACGCGCCCTTCACGACGCTCGGCACCGACGGCTTCGGCCGCAGCGACACCCGCAACGCCCTGCGACGCTTCTTTGAGGTGGATCGCCACCACTTCGTGGTCGCCGGCCTGCGCGCGCTGCAGCGCCGCGGCGCACTCGGTGCCGAGGTCGTCGCGGCCGCCCTGCAGCGCTACGCCATCGACGCTGACGCCGCCCCGCCCTGGAACCGGTGACGGTCGCGGCCCCGATTCCGGCGCTCGGCGCCCGGCGGGTTCCGCCGTCGGGTCGCGCGTAACCGCGCGATCCGGCCAGATTGCCGACTGGCGACGCGCGCCCGTCCGGGCGACAGTCCCGTCCCGGGAGGCGTGCGATGGACTATCTCTACTCGTTGTACGATGCGCTGCTCAGCATCAACGTGCCCGGCGACAAGGCCCGGGCCGTCGTGGACGCGATGGAGCGAGACATGGGCACGACGCTCGCGACAAAGCCCGACCCGGCCAGCAAATCGCCGCGGTCCGGCAGGAGCTCAAGGACGAGATAGCCGCTGTCCGTCAGGAGCTGAAGCAGGAGATCGCTGCCGTCCGCCAGGAGCTCAAGGACGAGATCGCCGCCGTCCGCCAGGAGCTCAAGGACGAGATCGCCGCCGTCCGCCAGGAGCTGAAGCAGGAGATCGGGTCCGTGCGCCAGGAGCTCGGGCAGCTCCGGCAGGACCTCACCCAGGAGATCGTGCTGGTCCGCAAGGACATGGAGCTGCTGCGCAGTTCCATGACCATTCGGCTG
>JALORN010000056.1 GCA_025458905.1 Steroidobacteraceae bacterium | reverse complement strand
CCGCGCGAAGGTCGCCGCCGAGATGGCCGTGTCCTCACCCCTGCTCGAGGACGTCAACCTGTCGGGTGCCCAGGGCATCCTGGTCAACGTCACCGCCGGCATGGACCTCGCGATCGGCGAGTTCCAGGAGGTCGGTGCGATCGTCAAGCAGTTCGCCTCCGACGACGCCACCGTCGTGGTCGGCACGGTCATCGACCCGGAGATCACCGACGAGCTGCGCGTGACCGTGGTCGCGACCGGCCTCGGCCGGCCGCCCGCCGCCGTCACGCCGCGGACGCTGACACCGGCGCAGAAGGCCGTGTCCGGCGCGGGGCTCCACGCTGCCGGCCTGCAGGCGCCCGCGCAGTCCGAGCCGCCGATGCGCGTGGTGCGCCGCGGGCCGCTGTCGCCGTCCGACTACTCGCACTTCGAAAAGCCGGCGGTGCAGCGCAAGGTCGCGGTCGGCGACGGGCTGCGTCCGGAGGCTGCCGAGAGCGAGGACATCCTCGACATCCCGGCGTTCCTGCGCCGCCAGGCCGACTGAACGGTCGCCCCGGCGCGCGCGCCGGGCTGTAGAATCGACCCGGGCTCCCGGGCGGTGCCCCGTGTCAGCGGGGCGCCGCCTGCCGGCTCCGGCCGGCGCGCGGTCCCGGCCGGCCGGGGCACTGCGTCGCGCGGGTGGAACCGCGAGGCGCCGCGGAGGTCTCGTCTGTAGGGCCGCCGCCTGCGACCGTGCACGCGCTCCGTCCGGGATGGACGGGCCAAGGACGATTCGAATGGTCGGACAACGCACTCTCAAGAACACCATCCGCGCCACCGGTGTCGGCCTGCACACCGGCAAGAAGGTATTGATGACGCTGCGTCCGGCGGCGCCCGATACCGGCATCGTGTTCCGCCGGACCGACCTCGACGAGCCGGTCGACATCCCGGCCCACGCCGAGAACGTCGGCGACACCCAGCTCGGCACCTCGCTGTTCAAGGGCCAGGTGCGCGTCTCGACCGTCGAGCACCTGCTGTCGGCGTTCGCCGGCCTCGGCATCGACAACGCGATCGTCGAGGTCAGCGCGCCCGAGGTGCCGATCATGGATGGCAGTGCGGGGCCCTTCGTCTTCCTGCTGCAGTCGGCGGGCATCGAGGAGCAGCGCACCCCGAAGCGCTTCATCCGCATCCGCAAGACCGTGCGGGTCGAGGACGGCGACAAGTGGGCGCAGTTCGACCCGTTCGACGGCTTCAAGGTCAACTTCGAGATCGAGTTCAACCACCCGATCTTCAAGCGCCGCTCGCAGCGCGCCACCATGGACTTCTCCACCACCTCCTTCCTGAAGGAGATCAGCCGCGCCCGCACCTTCGGCTTCATGCGCGACCTCGAGACGCTGCGCGCGCGCAACCTGGCGCTCGGCGGCAACCTCGACAACGCGATCGTGCTCGACGACGCCAAGGTGCTGAACGAGGATGGCCTGCGCTACGAGGACGAGTTCGTCAAGCACAAGATCCTCGACGCGATCGGCGACCTGTACCTGCTCGGCTACAGCCTGATCGGCGAGTTCAGCGGCCACAAGTCGGGCCACGGCCTGAACAACCGCCTGCTGCGCACGCTGCTCGCCGACCGCAGCGCCTGGGAGGCGGTGGTGTTCGAGAAGCCCGAGGACGCGCCGATCTCCTACGTGCGCACCCCGGCGGTCAGCGCCGCCTGAGGGCGAGCGCCTGGAACTGCGCCAGCTCCGCCACTTCATCAGCGTCGCGCGGCTCGGCAACCTGCACCGCGCGGCCGAGGAGCTGCACCTCACCCAGCAGGCGCTGAGCGCCAGCCTCGCCCGGCTCGAGCAGGACCTCGGCGCCAAGCTCTTCGTCCGCGGCCGTCACGGTGCCGAGCTGAGCCCGTTCGGCGCACGCCTGCTGCCGCGCGCCCTGACCATCGTCGGCGAGGCGCGGATCGCTCGCGCCGAGATCGAGGGGCTGAACGACGCCACCCACGGCCAGGTGCGCGCCGGCATCGGGGCGTTCTTCGCGCATCACGTATTCCCCGAGGCGCTGCTGGAGTTCTCGGTGGACTTCCCGCGCGTCGACATCACGGTGATCGAGGCGACCTCGGCCGACCTCCACGAGGCGCTGCGGCGCGGCGAGCTCGACTTCGTGCTGAGCACGCCGGCGAACGGCGTCCCGGAGCCGCCGCAGTTCGAGTCGGAGCTGCTGTTCGAGACGCGCGACGCCCTCTTCATGCGCTCCGGGCACCCGCTGGCCGCGCGCACCGGCGTCGGCCTGCGCGAGCTCGCCGACTATCCCTGGATCGTGCCGGCGCGCTTCGGCGACCACCGCGCGCGGCTCGAGACGGCGTTCCGCGGCGCGGGCCTCGAGCCGCCGGCCCGGGTGATGCGCACCGACAGCGTGCCGCTGATGGGCCACGTGCTGCAGCACTCGGACGCGGTCGCGCTGCTCGGCAGCAATCCCTTCCACGACCTGCCGCTGCCGGCGCTCGGCCCGCTGCGCGACTTCGACATCCCGGCGCTGGCGGGCAGCTATCGCGGCGTGCTCGCCTGGCGCCGCTCGGCGCTCCTGCCCGCCGCCGCGGCGCTGATGCAGCGCCTGCGCGACACCATAAGGATGCGCCAGTCGCCGCGCGGCGCTGCCGGGCCGGCTCTGGGAGCGCCGGCGCAGGCCGGCGGGCCGGCGACCTGACATAAGGACCGCCGAGCGGCCACTCGCCCAAGGTGGGAGGCTATATTCCTGAAGAGGCTTTTCGAGGTAGATCGCGCCCTTCCTTCGATTCGGGAGGGCAAGATTTTTCCGTAAGCGCCCAATAGACCATCCTCCCGCCGGGCATTCGACAAGCGATAGTTGTCGAACAGCCAAGGAAACTGTTGGTCAACTCGCGGCCCTGGCGGGAAGCTCACGGCCTGTCCGCCGAGGCGCAGTCCTGCGCCGCGCCGGTTGTCGTCTGGATGCAACACTCACGGGGATCGCGATGCACACTTCGCTCCGACGCTCACTGCTCCTGACTGCCGCGGCGCTCACGTCGCCGGCTGGATTCGCCCAGAGCCCGCCAGCCGAGGACGGCGGCGGCGCGCTCGAGGAGGTCACGGTCACGGCGCAGCGCCGCGTCGAGAACGTCCAGGACGTGCCGATCGCGATCAGCGCGTTCAGCGCCAGCGAGCTCGAGAAGCGCAACGTGCAGAGCCCGCTCGAGCTGATCCAGTACGTGCCCAACCTCAACGGCAACAACAACACCGGCCTCGGTTCGGCGAACGTCTACTTCCTGCGCGGCCTCGGCAACACCGAGTCGATCGCCACCTTCGACCCGCCGGTCGGCACCTACGTCGACGACATCTACATCGCGCGCCAGAACTCCAACAACTTCGGCCTGTTCGACGTCGAGCGGATCGAGGTGCTGCGCGGGCCCCAGGGCACCCTGTTCGGCCGCAACACCACCGGCGGCGCGTTCAACCTGCTGCTGCGCAAGCCCGGCGACACGCTGCGCGGCTTCGCCGAGGCCGGCTTCGGCGCCTTCGGCGAGGTCAACGCGCGCGGCAGCGTCGACCTGCCGGTGAACGACCGTCTCTCGACCCAGGTCGCCGCCTACTTGCGCGAGTCCGACGGCTACATCCGCAACCTCACGACCGGCCGGGACGACAACGGCTTCGACGAGAAGGGCGTCCGCGGCGCCGCGCGCCTGAAGCTCGCCGACGACGTGACCTGGGACGCGGCGGTCAACTACGTCTATTCGGGCACCTTCAACAAACTGAACTTCGAGTGCGGCACGGCAGCCGCCGCGGGCACGCCCCCCGGCGGCTGCGACGGGCGCTACAACAACTCGGCCTTCGGTTCGCAACCGGTCGCCAACGTGCTGGTCGGCACGCCGGCCGGTCCCGTGCCGACGACCATCGCCAACGGCAAGGCCGCGCGCGACGAGGGCATCGACACCAATACCCTGCTGGTGTCCTCGAACCTGCAGGTCGGCATCGGCGACGGCGCCACGATGAACTTCATCACCGGCTTCATGAACCTGCAGCAGGACTACCTGTACGACTTCTCGGAAGGCCGCCAGGGCCGCACCTTCGCCGGCGTCCCGGTGTCGGGGCTCGACACCTCGCCGCTGCTGCAGCGCCCGCTGATCATCGCGAACGCCGCCGGCGTGCTCTCGCCGAACGGCGCCTTCGTGCTCGCGCAGCAGTCGGCCGGCGACCAGTTCTCGCAGGAGATCAAGGTCACCGGCGAGGCGCGCGACGGCAAGCTGCGCTACGTCACGGGCCTCTTCTATTTCCGCGAGGACTACGCGACCGAGGTCGGCGACCTGATCACGAGCTTCACCACGCCGGCGCCGACGCTCGCCGCGCAGGTGCCGCGCGCCTTCGCCTCGACGCTGTCCGCCGACCGCCTGATCCAGAACAGCACGCGTTCCTGGGCCGCCTACTTCCAGGGTGACTGGAAGTTCACCGACGCGCTGACGGCGACGGTCGGCCTGCGCTGGACCGACGAGGCCAAGACGGTCGGCGTCACCGACCTGCGCGACCCGCGCGCCGTGCCTGTGGTCGGCGGCGTGGCGCGTCCCGACCTGCGGCTCGAGACCGCCAACCTGCAGCGCCTCGGCATCCCGACCCGCCTCTCTACCTCCCTGCTGACGCCGCGCTTCGCGCTCAACTACGAGCCGGGCGAGGACGTGCTGCTGTTCGCCTCGGCGACGCGCGGCTTCCGCTCGGGCGGCTGGAACGTGCGCGGCACCACGGCGCAGCTGTTCACGCCGTTCAAGCCGGAGAAGGCCTGGACCTACGAGGCGGGCGCCAAGAGCCAGTGGTTCGACGACCGCCTGCGCGCCAACGTCACGCTGTTCTACATGGAGGTCGAGCAGTTCCAGGCCCCGTCGTCGTTCGTCGATGCGATCGGCGCGGTGCAGTTCATCACGCGCAACGACGCGGACTTCCAGAACCAGGGCATCGAGATCGAGCTGCAGGCGGTGCCGGTCGACGGCCTGAACCTCTACGCCAGCCTCGGCTACCAGGATGCGAAGTACGAGAACGTCGCCGCGAACACGCTCGCGCAGCTGGCCGAGTGCCGCACGCTGCGCGCCACCAACCAGGTGTTCTCGACCCGCTGCGGCGCGGGCATCGTCACCGCCCAGGGCGAGATCGCCGATCCGGTCCGCACCCCCGAGCTGACCGCCGCGGTGGGCGCCTCGTACGACATCCCGCTCGGCACGAGCTGGCGGCTGACGCCCGCGGTCAACGTGATCTACCAGTCCGAGGCCGAGACGGCGGCCGCGAACGCCAGCTTCTTCCTCGACCAGAACGGCATCTACAACATCGACGGGCGCGGCCGCTACGTCGCCGGTTCGCGCCAGGAGGCGTACACGCTGCTGAACGCCAGCCTGACGCTCTCCGGCGGCCCCGACGACGCCTGGAAGCTGATCGTGGACTGCGACAACTGCACCGACGAGGCCTACACCCAGTCGGCGATCTCCGGCTATTCGTTCCTGAACCCGCCACGTACCTGGTCGGTGCGCCTGGGCTACTCGTTCTGATGACGGGCGGCTGTGGCCGGCCCGGCCGATCCACGGCCGGCCGGCTCAGCGCGCGAGGGAGCCGGTCGCGGCGGGCTTCGGCCGCAGGCGGACGCTGACGGCAGCCAGCGCGGCGTCGGTCTCGCGCAGTGCCGGCAGTGCCTCGGCGAGTGCGTACCGGAGCCGTGCCGACCAGGCCGCCGATTCGACGTAAACCGTCAGGGTCCCGGCCTCGAACCCGGTCCCGGTGATCCGTTCACAGAGGGCCGGGTCGAGCCGCTCGCGCAGGCGCTTCAGCCACTTGTCTTGCTGATCAGCGAATTGCGCGATCCCTTTCGACGTAATCCCAGCTTTCGCCAGCAAGTCTTTGACGATAAACGGCGCCCGCTTTCCATAAGCGCGGGGCGTCTCCGAACGGGGACGGAAATTCTTGTCTCGGGTCGGTCGTTTGGGCATAGTCCCCCGCGCTGCATCAGGGCAAACCCGTCGAAAGGCGGGGACGCAAAGCCACCGGTCTACAGCGAGGAGCTATGACAGCGGGGTTACCAGCGAAGCGCAAGCTTCGTAGCGGAGCTTGTCGGGTCTTTCGGTCCGCATCTCGTCCACACCTCTTCGGGGGAAGGGGCGCAGCCGAAGGCGTGCTTCCGTTCCGGCGACGCAGGGCGCCGGGGCATTCCGTGCGGCGCATGGCGCCGGCGCGCAGCGGGTGGACATGGCAGCCGACCAGCCTGGCCAACGGCCTGACCGTCGGGACGCATCGTTTGCGTCCCTCCTCGACGACGTGCCGCGCGTCGCGGAGCGTGGCATGAACCTCGTGCTGCTGTTCCGGCGCCGTGGCGAGCTGCGCAACCTCCACCTCCCGCACCGGCTGCTGATCGGTGGCGCGTCCGCCGCGCTGCTGGTGCTGCTGTCGATGGCGTTCGTCGCCGGCATGCAGCTCGGACAGCGCTCGCAGGGGCGCATGCCGCAGACGGCCAGCGTCTCCGAGTGGGCGCGGACCCTCGGCGACCAGAAGCAGGAGATCGGCGAGCTGCGTACGCAGCTGCAGGAGCGCATCGACGCGATCGCCGCGCGGATGGGCCAGGTCAATGCACACGTGATCCGCCTCGACGCGCTCGGCAAGCGGCTCACCGAGATGGCGGACATCGACGACCGCGAGTTCGACTTCGATGCCGCCCCGTCCACCGGCGGCCCCGAGACCGAGGGGGGCATCGCCGCGCAGGTGCCGGACCTGTCCAGGATGCTCTCCGAGCTCGAGGAGCGCGTCGCGCTGCGCGATGCGCAGCTGAGCGTGCTCGAGAACGTGATCCTGCAGCGCGAGCTGCGCGAGCAGATCGTCCCCGACGGCCGCCCGGTTCGCCGCGGCTTCATCTCCTCCTACTACGGCGAGCGCCAGGACCCGTTCTCGGGCCACCAGGCGTTCCACAAGGGCGTCGACTTCGCCGGCACGATGGGCGCCGACGTCATCTCGGTCGCCGCCGGCATCGTCACCTACGTCGGCGAGAAGTCCGGCTTCGGCCACATCGTCGAGGTCAGCCACGGCAACGGCCTGGTGACGCGCTATGCGCACAACAAGGCCGCGACCGTGAAGGTGGGCGACACCGTGCAGCGCGGCCAGACGCTGGCGCTGATGGGCTCCACCGGGCGCTCCACCGGGCCGCACGTGCACTTCGAGGTGCTGCGGGACGGCCGCCCGGTCAATCCGCTCTCGTTCATCGGGCAGTAAGTCCGACCGATCCCTGACTGCGGTCCCGGGTCCGCCGGTGGCGCGGCCGTGCCGCCGGCACGGGCGTCTGCGCGTCCCCACCGGGATCGGCGCCGTCCGGTCCCACTGGGAGCGAACGATTTCGCGTTCCCGGCCTCTATTCGTACAATACGGGGCCCGCATTCCCGCCCTACACGTAAGCGCATGATTGCGCTGAATATTTCCCGGAAGGCTTCGCTGTGCTCAATTTCCTGACGCGGATCTTCGGCAGCCGCAACGACCGGATGCTGAAGGGCTATGCCCGACTGGTCCGCGAGGCCGCGGGAATGGAGGCGGGGTTGCAGGCCCTCCCCGACGAGGCACTGCGCGGCAAGACCCAGGAATTCCGCGAGCGCCTGCAGAAGGGCGAGGCGCTGTCGGCGCTGCAGGCGGAGGCCTTCGCGGTGGTGCGCGAGGCGGCGCGCCGCGTGCTGAAGATGCGCCACTTCGACGTGCAGCTGATCGGCGGCGCCGCGCTGCACGAGGGCAAGATCGCCGAGATGCGCACCGGCGAGGGCAAGACCCTGGTCGCGACGCTGCCGGCCTACCTCAACGCGCTGCCCGCCGAGGGCGTGCACGTGGTCACCGTCAACGAATACCTCGCGCAGCGCGACGCCGACTGGATGGGCCCGGTCTACCGCTTCCTCGGGCTCACCGTCGGCGTGATCAGGAACCAGCAGAGCCCCGCCGAGAAGCGCGCGGCCTATGCCTCTATGCCTGCGACATCACCTACGGCACCAACAACGAGTTCGGCTTCGACTACCTGCGCGACAACCTCGCGTTCCGGCTCGAGGACCGCGTGCAGCGCGGCCTCGCCTACGCGATCGTCGACGAGGTCGACTCGATCCTGATCGACGAGGCGCGCACGCCGCTGATCATCTCGGGCCCGGCCGAGGAGAGCACCGAGACCTACCTCGCCATCAACCGGATCGTGCCGCGCCTCGCGCGCCAGAAGGAGGAGGACGGCCCGGGCGACTTCTCGGTCGACGAGAAGCAGAAGCAGGTGCACCTCACCGAGTCGGGCCACGAGAACGTCGAGGCGCTGATGCTGGAGGCCGGCCTGCTCGGCGAGGGCCAGAGCCTCTACGACGCGGCCAACATCCGGCTGATGCACCACCTGAACGCGGCGCTGCGCGCGCACGCGATCTACAAGCGCGACGTCGAGTACATCGTCCGCAACGGCGAGGTGATCATCGTCGACGAGTTCACCGGTCGCACCATGCCCGGCCGGCGCTGGTCCGACGGCCTGCACCAGGCCATCGAGGCCAAGGAAGGCGTGCGCGTGCGCGAGGAGAACCAGACGGTCGCCTCGATCACCTTCCAGAACTACTTCCGGCTCTACAAGAAGCTCTCCGGCATGACCGGCACCGCCGACACCGAGGCGCCGGAGTTCCTGCAGATCTATGGCCTCGAGGTCATGGTGATCCCGACGCACCGGCCGATGGTCCGGAAGGACCACCCGGACTACGTCTACCTCACCCAGAAGGACAAGTTCCAGGCGATCGTCGAGGACATCAAGGAGTGCATCTCGCGCGAGCAGCCGGTGCTGGTCGGCACCGCCTCGATCGAGGCCTCCGAGCTGCTCTCGGGGATCCTCAAGCAGGAGGGCATCGCGCACGAGGTGCTGAACGCCAAGCAGCACGAGCGCGAGGCTCACGTCGTCGCGCAGGCCGGGCGCCCGGCCGCGATCACGATCGCGACCAACATGGCCGGCCGCGGCACCGACATCGTGCTCGGCGGCAACCTCGAGGCGGAGCTGCACGCCCTGCCGCCCGAGGTCACCGATGCCGACCGCGAGCGGGTGCGCGCCGAGTGGCAGGCGCGGCACGACAAGGTGCTCGCCGCCGGCGGCCTGCACATCGTCGGCACCGAGCGCCACGAGTCGCGGCGCATCGACAACCAGCTGCGCGGCCGCTCGGGCCGCCAGGGCGACCCGGGCTCGTCGCGCTTCTATCTCTCGATGGAAGACAACCTGATGCGGATCTTCGGCGATCCGGCCTTCACCAAGCGGCTGTTGACGGTCGCGGGCATGAAGGAAGGCGAGGTCATCGAGAGCCGGATGCTCTCCGGGCGCATCGAGAAGGCGCAGCGCAAGGTCGAGAGCCACAACTTCGACATCCGCAAGCAGCTGCTGCTGTTCGACGACGTCGCCAACGACCAGCGCAAGGTGATCTACCAGCAGCGCACCGAGATCATGGGCGCCGAGGACCTCTCGGGCGCGATCCGCGGGATCCGCGCCGACGCGCTCGGGGGCGTGCTCGACACCCACCTGCCGAAGAACGTGCCGCACGAGGACTGGGACCTCGAGGGCCTGCGCGAGGTGGTCGCCAAGGACTTCACCACGGCGATCGATGCCAAGGCCTGGCTCGCGGCCGAGCCCGACATGGACGACGCCGCGCTGCGGCAGAAGGTCGTCGACGCGGTCGAGGCGCAGTACGCGACCAAGTTCGAGCGCTACGGCGACGAGCTGATGAAGCACGTCGAGAAGGACATCATGCTGCGGACGCTCGACCAGCACTGGCGCGACCACCTGGCCGCGATGGACTACCTGCGCCAGGGCATCCACCTGCGCGGCTATGCGCAGAAGGACTACCGCTACGAGTACAAGCGTGAGGCCTACGAGCTGTTCAGCACGATGCTCGACCGCGTGAAGTACGACACCGCCTCGGTGCTGACGCGCATCGAGATCCGCACCGAGGCCGACCTGCAGCGCGAGGAGGCCGAGCGCCAGGCGCGGCTGATGCGCGCGCTGCAGGCGCAGCATGCCGAGGCCCAGTCGATCCTCGATGGCGGCGCGGTGCCGGCCGAGCCGCTGCCCGGCGAACGGCCGGCGGCGACGCCGTCGGGTGCGCCGGCGCGCGGCGGTGCCGGCGGTGGCGCGGCCGCGGCCGGGGTGGCCGCTGCAGCAGCGCGTGCCTTCGGTCCGGCGGCCGACCCAGGCGCGGCATCTCAGGCTGCGCCGTTCGTGCGCGGCGACCGCAAGGTCGGGCGCAACGAGCCCTGTCCCTGCGGCTCGGGCAAGAAGTTCAAGCACTGCCACGGCACCCTCGTCGACGCGGAGTGACGCGTCCCTTGAGCGTGCGCGTGCGCGTCGTGGCCGGGGCGGTGTTCGACGCGACCGGCCGCGTGCTGATCGCCGAGCGGCCCGCCGGCAAGCACCTCGCCGGCCGCTGGGAGTTCCCAGGCGGCAAGATCGGCGACGGCGAGGCCCTCGAGCAGGCGCTGGCTCGCGAGCTGCGCGAGGAGCTCGGCATCGAGGTCGGCGGCTGCGAGCACCTGATGTCGCTGGAGCACGCCTACCCCGACCGCGAGGTCGAGCTGCACCTCTACACCGTCGGGCGCTGGCAGGGCGCGGTGCGCGGGCTCGACGGGCAGGGGCTCAAGTGGGTGCCGCTCGCCGCGCTCGGCGCCGAGGACATCCTCGAGGCGGACCGCCCGTTCGTCGACGCGTTGCAGCGGCGCGGCCCGCCGGCCAACATGGATACCGCGGCGGCGCCGGCGGCCGCCGCCCCACCAGGAGCCTGAGCATGGCGACAGCCCCCGACGACCTCCGTTCCTCCGCGCTCACCGGCGAGCGCATCGCGGTCCGCAACCCGCGCACCGGGCAGGTCGACTACCAGTTCGTCGCGCCGGGCCGTGCCGACCTCGAGGGGATCCTCGGCGGCATGCGGCGCGCGCAGCACGCCTGGCGCGAGGCGCCGCTGCAGCACCGGATCGACGTGCTGCGGCGCTGGCGCGCCGAATACCTGAAGCGCCAGCCGGAGGTCACCCGCGCCCTGTCGGTCGACACCGGCCGCTTCCTGATCGCGACCGCCGAGACCGGCTCGGTGCTCGGCATGATCGACCGCTGGACCGCGATGGCGCCGAGGCTCGCCCACGAGGAGGAGTTCCCCTCGGCGACGATGCCGACCATCAGCTACCGCTCACAGTTCGTGCCGTATTCGCTGGTCGGCATCATCTCGCCGTGGAACTTCCCGGTGTCGCTGTGCTTCATCGACGCGATCCCGGCGCTGCTCGCCGGCTGCGCGGTGTTCGTCAAGCCGAGCGAGGTGACGCCGCGCTTCGTCGAGCCGGTGCGCCGCTCGATCGAGGCGGTGCCCGAGCTCGCGGGGGTGTTCCAGATCCTGCCCGGGGCGCGCGAGACGGGCGAGGCGCTGGTCGCGCTCTCCGACGTGGTCTGCTTCACCGGCAGCGTCGCGACCGGCCGACTGGTCGCCGAGAACGCGGCCCGGCACTTCATCCCGGCCTTCCTCGAACTCGGCGGCAACGACCCGATGATCGTCACCGCGAGCGCCGACCTCGAGCGCGCCACCGACGTCGCGCTGCGCGCGACCTGCCTCGCCACGGGACAGGCCTGCCAGTCGCTCGAGCGCGTCTACGTGCACCGCAGCCTCTACGAGCGCTTCGTCGCGCGGCTCGTCGAGAAGGCTGCCGAGGTCGAGCCGAACTGGCCGGACATCCATGCCGGCACGATCGGGCCTTTCATCTTCGGCAAGCAGGCCGAGATCGTCGCCGCGCAGCTCGCCGACGCGAAGGCGAAGGGCGCGCGCGTGCTCACCGGCGGCGAGATCGAGGACCACGGTGGCAAGTGGCTGCGGCCC
This sequence comes from Steroidobacteraceae bacterium, assembly GCA_025458905.1. Classification (GTDB taxonomy): domain Bacteria; phylum Pseudomonadota; class Gammaproteobacteria; order Steroidobacterales; family Steroidobacteraceae; genus UBA964. The sequence continues at coordinate 15,893 of JALORN010000056.1, read as the reverse complement.
ACGGTGGTGGTCGACGTGGACCACACCATGAAGCTGATGACCGACGAGACCTTCGGCCCGGTGATCCCGGTGATGCCGTTCGACACGGTCGACGAGGCGGTCGCGCTCGCCAACGAGGGCGTCTATGGGCTCTCCGCGGCGGTGTTCGCCGGCACGCTCGAGGAGGCCGAGGCGATCGGCCGGCGCATCGACGCCGGCGGCATCAGCCTCAACGACGGCTCGCTGACGGCGAACTGCCACGAGGCCGAGAAGCACTCGTTCAAGCTCTCCGGCATGGGCGGCTCGCGGATGGGGCCGGCCGGCTACCTGCGCTTCTTCCGCAAGAAGGCGCTGATCCGCCAGTCCGGCGCGCCGCCGACCATCGACACGATCGCCGAGCAGCACGCGCGACCGAACTGACGGCGCGAGCCGCGGCGCGCATCCTCGACCTCCACCGATCCACGACACACCCTCACACAAGGAACCGACCATGGCTGCGCCCGATCCCGGCCTCCCCGACATCAAGCTCGACCCGAGCACGCTCTATCGCGAGGACGTCTACACCGACCGCCGCGCCGGCACGATCCGCGTCATGACGCCGGTGGACCTGCACGGCACGGTCGACCATGGCCGCCCGGTGCTCTACGCCGGCCAGACGCAGCTGATGACCCCGGGCGGCGTGCTGCCGTTGATGTTCGAGATCGAGGCGGACTCGCTCGCGCAGGCGATCGAACGCTTCCCGGAGGCGGTGAAGCTGGCGCTCGAGGAGGCCATCGAGGAGGCGCGCGAGATGCGTCGCGAGGCGGCGTCGCGGATCGTCGTCCCCGAGGCTGGCGCCGGCGCCGCGCTCGGCACGCCGCCCGGCGGCGGCCGGATCAAGTTCCCGTGAGCGAGCCACGTCCCGTCGAGATCCGCTTCGAGGATGCGCCGACCCGCGGGCGCTACGTGGCCCGCATGGCCGGCGTCGCGGAGGATGCCGAGCTGACCTTCAGCCGGACCAGCCCGACGCGGGTGATCGCCGACCACACCTTCGTGCCCGACACGATGCGTGGCGGCGGGGTCGGTGCGAAGCTGGTGCAGCGCCTGGTCGCCGATGCCCGTGCCGGCGGCTGGCGGATCATCCCCCTCTGCCCCTTCGTCAAGGCGCAGTACCAGCGGCATCCTGAGTGGTCCGACGTGATGGAAGCCTGAGCGCGCCGCGGCGCGCGGGGGCCGCGCGCGCCGCGCCCGCGCGGGCGGCGCTCCTGGCGTTCGTGGCCTGCGCCACCCCGTTCGTGCCTCGCCCCGGTACGGCGGCGCAGCCTGCGCCGGACCCCGTGCCCGGCGATCTGGCGCAGGCGGAGCAGGAGGATCCCGCCGACGAAGTGAGCCGCATGCTCGAGGCCGTGGTCCAGGCCGAGCGCGAGGTGCGCGATTCGTTCGCCCGCCTCGACGGCTGGCTCGAGCAGGGCCGCACCCAGCTCGTCGACGCCGCCGGCACGCCCGACTGGCGCTGGTCGCTGATCGAGAGGGTCGCGGCGCGAGTGCGAACGCTGCTCGACCCGCAGGCCCTGCGCGATGCGCAGCGCGAGGCGCGCGAGCGGCTGGAGGCGGGCGACGTCGCGGGTGCGCGCGAGCGCGTCGTCGACACCATGCGCCCCTTCATGGACCGCGGCGACGAGGCCTCGATGCTGATGGCCTACGTGCCGCGGCGGGTGGTCGCCGAGCTCGGCGTCGCGAGGCTGCGTGCCCTGCTGCGTGGCAACGGCGTCGAGTCGACCGCCAGCGCCCGGATCGTGCAGCTCGAGGCGCTGCTGGCGGCGCGCGAGTCGCGCGACGACTTCGCGATGGCGGCCGAGGTCGAGCTGGCGGAGCTCGAGACGCTGCACGCCCAGGCCTACGACGCGGCCTTCCAGGCGGCGTTCTCGAAGGCACGCGCGCAGCCCGCGTCGGCACTGGCATACCGGCCGCGGACCGCGCGTTGCCCGCTGGCAGCGGACACCGGCACGCCGGGCGATGCGCCGCGGCTCGACACCACGCTGTCGGCGCCGACCGCCGACTACTACCCGCGCGATGCCCTCGACCAGGAGATCGAGGGCAAGGTGGCGCTCAGCGCGCGCGTCGACGCCCAGGGCTGCGTGCGCGCGGCCGCCGTGCTGGTCAGCGCGGGCGTCGAGGCACTGGACGCCGCGGCGCTGCGCTGGATGCTGGAGGGCGCGGTCTACCGGCGCAGCGCGCCGCGCGCCGACGGGCAGCCCGCGACCACTTCGCTGAGCGTCAACTTCAAGGCCGGCGACTGAGACCGCGCCGGCACCCGGTGGTCGATGACCTGCGGAAGGGCAGGTCGGTGCCGGTCCGGCTATGCTGCTGCGCCAGCCGCAGCCCGCACGGAGGATCTGCAATGCGAGTCTTTCCTCTTCGAGCCGCCTTGCCGACGATGCTCGCGATGTCCGCGCTCGCCGCGACGCCACCGCTGGCAGCGGCGGAGGAGGGCCTCACGCTCTCTGGCGTCAAGGGCGTGCGGCTGCTCGACGCCGGCAGCTTCGTGGTCTCGGGCCAGGCGTCGACGGCCCGCGAGGAGACCTTCGAGTTCCTGCAGCGGCCTGACGGCGGCGTCACCCTGCTGTCGGCGACGACGATGAGCGACGGCTCGGTGCGCGTGCAGGCGCGCTACGACTACGACGCCGGGTGGAAGGCGGTGGCCGCGGTGGGGCAGGGCCTCTACGGCGACGAACCGGTGCGGGTCGAGATGCAGGCCTCGCCCGGCGCGGTCGCGATCCGGGTGCGGGGCAGCAAGACCCGGGTGGACAGGACGGTCCCCTGCCCGGCGGGCTGCTTCATGGACATGGCGCCGAGCGGCAGCCCGATGTTCGTGATGACGCGGCACTACGACCGCGCGAAGGGCGGCGAGCAGTCGTACCAGTGGGCCGCGCAGGACCTGCCGCGCCCTTTCACCAGCCCCGACGACCAGCGCGCCGCGCTGCGCCTGCGCCAGGAGCGCGCGCTGCGGCGCCTCGACGGCTCGACCGTGAAGATCCGCGACTACGAAATGGTCGAGCGCATCCCGACGCCCGACGGCGGGGTGTTCGTGATGGAGTTCGACCTCTGGACCGACGACGCGGAGCGGCCGATGGGCTATCGCATCAACCGCATCGCCGGCCGGCCGCCGGCGGCGCCGATCGTCGGCTTCCGCAAGGGCTACGAGGACCTGCAGGCGCAGCTGGCGGCCGACGCCGCCCGCTGAGCCGCGTCACTCGCGCGTCAGCGCCCCGAACACCCGCCGCGTGTAGTCCTGCATGTCGTGGGTCCGCTCGACGCCGGCGGCCGTCGACGGTTGCCACGACTCGACCGCGCCGGCGGGCAGCGTGCCGCGCTCGGCGAGCACGCGCTCGAGCGTGTCGAGGCGGGCGCGCGTCGCGGCGAGCTCGGTGCTGAGCGCGACCACCACGTTCCAGAGACGTTCCTGTCCGGCGTCGGCGATGAAGTGCGGCCGCGGCGGGCCGGCGAGCTCGGGCAGGGTGACCGGGGTCGCGGCGCTCACGCCGGCGCCCTCCAGGCCCCGACGACCTGCCAGTTGCCGGTGCGGCCGTAGTCCTCGCTCTTGCCGGGCGCGCGCGGGTCGGTGTTCCACGGCACCGCGGAAACCCGGTCCTCGAAGATCCGCGGGCGCTCGAAGCCGGCCTGCGCGAGCTCGTCGCCGAGGTCGAGCTCGTAGATGCGGCTCCAGAACGCCTCGTTGTTGTAGCGGCCGTCCCAGTCGCGCATGCACTGCTCGAACCACGGGCGGTCGTGGTACGGCGGCTGCTCGACGTGCAGCGTGAGGCCGCCCGGCGCGAGGCGCTCGTGGCAGCTGCGGAACACGTTGCGCAGCGCGCGGTGGCTGGTCTCGTGCAGCACGATCGCGGTGTAGGCGAGGTCGGCGCCGCCGAAGCGCTCCGGCACCTGCTCGATGTCGGCCTGCACCCAGCGCACGTTGCGGATGCCGAGGCTCGCGGCACGGGCCGCGGCATAGCGCAGCAGGCCGGCCCCGGCGTCGATCGCGATGACCTCGGCGTCGGGGAACGCGCGGGCGACCGCGCAGGTGTTCAGGCCGGCCCCGCAGCCGAGGTCGAGGATGCGGCGCGGGCGGAAGTCGGGGAAGCGCGCGACGAGCCAGCGGGCGAGGGCGCGGCCGGCGCCGTCGCTGTGCGGACCGGAGCGGCCCGGCACGACGGCGTAGGAGGAGGCCTCGTAGGCCGCGCCGACCGCGACGTCGTCGGCGCCGCCGTCGGTCAGGTAGCCGCCCGGCAGCAGGTGGGCGTGGGTCTTCACGAGGTAGTCGGGCGCCGTGAACGTCGGGTCGAGCTCGAGCGTCGCCGCGGCCTCGGCCGAGGCGAGCGCGTCGCGGCAGGCCGCGGCCAGCTCGTCGCGCTGCCGCAGCGCGGCCTCGAGGTTGCGCTGCTGGCGCACTTCCATGGAGTTGCGCCGCAGCTCGCTCCAGATCCCGTAGCGCGGGTCGCGCTCCAGCAGATCGAAGGCCTGGTCGCGATCCTCCGGCGTGGCCACCGCGGCGTCGCGCTCGAAGCGCCCGCGCATCGCCGGCACCACCTCCTGGGCGAGGAAGTGGTTGAGGTGGGTCAGCGCGTCGAGCCGGGCCTGCTCGTCGGGCGTCAGTCGCAGCAGCACCGCGTGCCGGCCGATGGTGCGCCACGGCTGCGGCAGGGTGCCGATCGGCAACTGCGCCGAAGGCACTGCGGCCAGCGGGGCCGCGGCGTGGGCAGGCGGCGGGAGCGGGGCGTCCCGGGAGGTGACCGGGGCGAGCTGGGCGGCGGCGGCGGGCGACATGGACGGCTCCGGATGAGGGTCTCGACGCACCCAGTATGCGTCGGGTAAATGCTCTGGATAAGTCGGAGTATCCTTATCGAGGATCCGGCGAAACGGGAGAATCCGATGAACCTCAGGCACCTCGACCTGACCCAGCTGGCCTACCTGCGGGCCGTCGCGCGCAGCGGTTCCGTGACCGGCGCCGCAGCGGCGCTGTCGGTCGCCCCCCAGACGGTCAGCGGTCAGCTCGGGGTGCTGGAGGAGCGCCTCGGCGTGCCGCTGCTGGAGCGCGCTGGCCGGGGCGTGCGGCTCACCGACGCCGGCCGCCTGGTCCTCGAATACGCATCCGAGATGCTGAGCCGCGGCGAGGACCTGCTGCGCGCCCTGGAGGGGGCGGCCGGGCAGCCGACCAGCTTCGCGATCGGCGTCGACGAGATCGTGCCGAAGCTGGTCGCGCGGCGCTTCCTGGAGCCCGTGCTCGCGCTCGAGCCGGCGCCGCGCCTGGTATGCCGCGAGGGCAACGAGACGGCGCTGATGGCCGACCTGCGTGCCCGCCGCCTCGACGCCGTCCTGGTGCCCGGCCCGCCGACCGACCTGCAGGGACTCCAGGTGACCCTGCTCGCCACCTCGGCAATCGGGGTCTACGGCACGCCGCCGCTGGCGCGCCGCATCCGGCCGCGCTTCCCGGCGAGCCTGGCAGGCGCGCCGTTGCTGCTGCCCGGGGCGGCGCGCGAGGCGCGCCGGCTGGTCGAGGGCTGGCTCGCGAGCCGCGACCTGCGGCCGCACGTCGTCGGCGAGTTCGACGATGCGGCGCTGCGCGAGGCCTTCGGCGCGATCGGCGCCGGCCTGCTGCTCGCGCCGGAGCTGATCGGCCCTACCCTGCGCAAGGTCTACGGCGTCGAGCGGATCGGCACCCTGCCGGAGCTGAAGGCCCGCTACTTCCTGGTGGCGCCGGAGCGGCGCCACCGCCCGCCCGCGCAGGCGGCGATCGAGGCGCTCGCCGAGGCGTCCTAGGCAGCGCCGGAGGACGGCTGCTACGCTCGCGCGCCCGCGCCCCGACGGCGCCCTCACCGTGGAGCGAGCCGATGAGCACTGCATCCTGTTGGAATCCCGCGGCGCGCGGGTCGAGCCCCGCGGCGCGTCGCCCGAGCCGCCTGGCGCGCTGGCTGGCCACGATCCCCGTCGTGATCCTCGCCGTGGCGGCAGCCGCCGCGCTCGCGCCTGCCGCGACCGCCGCGACGGCCGCGAAGGGCCGCGCCGGCACGCCAGCGGCGCCGGCGGTCCCGCAGCGCTTCGCGGGCAAGGTGGCCCTGGTCACCGGCGGCTCGCGCGGCATCGGGCGTGCGATCAGCGAGACGCTGGCGCGCGGCGGCGCCACCGTGGTCGTCAACTATTCGAAGTCTGCGGCGGCGGCGCAGGAGGCGGTTGCGGCGATCGAGGCGCAGGGCGGCAAGGCGATCGCGATCCAGGCGGACATCTCGAAGGTCGAGGAGGTGCGCCGGCTCTACGCCGAGGCCCAGCAGAAGCTCGGGCGCATCGACATCGTCGTCAACAACGCCGGCATCCTGCCGCCCGCGGTGCCGGTCGAGAAGGAGAGCGAGGCGACCTGGGACGCCGTCTTCGGGCTGCTCAAGGGCACCTATTTCTCGATGCAGGAGGCGGCGCGCCGCCTGCCCGACGGCGGTCGCATCATCAACCTCTCGAGCAGCACGACGCGCGGCTGGTCGCCCGGCTACTCGATCTACGCGGGCTCGAAGTCCGCGATCGAGCAGTTCACCCGCTCCCTGTCGCGCGAGCTCGGGCCGCGCGGCATCACCGTCAACTCGGTGATCCCGGGCCTCACCGACACCGACATGGTGGCCGACTATCCGCCGGCGGTGCGCGAGGCGGTCGCGAAGAACACGACCCTGGGGCGCCTCGGCAAGCCGCAGGACATCGCCGACGTGGTCGCCTTCCTCGCCAGCGACGAGGCGCGCTGGATCACCGGGCAGCAGGTCGTGGCCAACGGCGGCTCGAACCTCTGAGGCCGCGCGGCCGCGCCCGACCGTCGGGTGGCCGGCCGCTGCCCGCCTGTCGGAGGCGATGGGCGCCCGCTGCGCGTCGCGGCGGCACGAGCCCCCGCGTTCCTGCCGGGCTGTGACCGGCGTCCCGCGGGCCGGTCTGCGGGGTGAAAGAATCGCCTAGTCCGCCGATAACGATCGCGTCTTCCCTCCCGCGGCGCCCGATGTCCGTCTCCGTCGAATACCTGGTCTTCTGTTTCGGCGTCGCGGCGACTTATGTCGCCATGCATCTGTGGCTGCGCCGTCGCCGCTCCGCGGGCCTGCCGCGGGCGATCGCGGCCACCGTCGTGCTGCTGCTCGGCGTCGGCGCCTGGCTCGTCGACCGCTACGAGGCCTCCACGGTCGAGCGGCTGGAGCGCGCGATCATCGGCCTCGCGCCGACCTACGCCGCCGAGATCGAGCGGCTCGGCCACGCGCGCATCGGCCTCGACACCCCGCCCGACGACCCGGCCTACCTCGAGATCATCGCGGCCGAGAGGCGCTGGCTCGAGGCCAATCCGGTCGTGAACGATATCTACACCTTTCGTCCCATCGACGACGAGAAGGTGGCACTGATCGTCGACTCCGAGACCGACTACGACCGCAACGGCCGCTTCGAAGGCGAGCGCGAGACCCGCACGCCGATCGGCGAGCCTCTGGAGGTCGGCGGCGAGCACGTGCGCGCCGCGCTCCGTGGGCAGGGGAGCGTCGATCCCGAGCCCTCCACGGATCGCTGGGGCACGTGGATCTCGGCGCACTGGCCGCTGCGCGACGCCGCCGGGCGCGTCGAGGCGGTGCTCGGCGTCGACTACGCCGCGGCGGCCTGGGTCGCGGAGGTGCGCGGCGCGCGGCTCGTGGGCATCGGCGCGGTCGCGATCGTGCTGCTGATGCTGCTCGCCGGCAGCGCGCTCTACCAGCTGCAACGGGTGGAGCTCGAGGCCCGCCGCGAGGCGGCCGAGGCGGCGCGCCGTGCGCGCGAGGCCGCCGAGAGCGCCAACCGGCTGAAGAGCCAGTTCCTCGCCTGCATGAGCCACGAGATCCGCACGCCGATGAACGGCGTGATGGGGGTGACCGAGCTGCTGCTCGCCACGCGGCTCGACTCCCGGCAGAAGCACTTCGGCAACCTGATCCTGCGCTCGGCGACGAACCTGCTGGCGGTGATCAACGACATCCTCGACTACTCCAAGATCGAGGCCGACAAGCTCACGCTCGAGAGCCTGCCGTTCAGCCCGCGCGACGTCGTCGAGGACGTCGGCGAGCTGCTCGGGCCGCGCGCCGGCGCGAAGTTCCTGGAGCTGCTGGTGCGCTACCCGCTCGACTCGCCCGCGGTGCTCTGCGGCGACGGCGCGCGCCTGCGTCAGATCCTCACCAACCTGGTCGGCAATGCGATCAAGTTCACCGAGCGCGGCGAGGTGGCGGTCGTGGTCTCGTGGCGGGACGCCGACGGGCCGCGGCCGACGCTGCGCTGCGAGGTGCGCGACACCGGGCCGGGCCTGGACGCGGCGACGCAGGCGAGCCTGTTCCAGCCCTTCGTGCAGGCCGACAGCTCGATCACGCGCCGCTACGGCGGCACCGGCCTCGGGCTCGCGATCTGCCGCCGGCTCGCCGGGCTGATGGGCGGCCGGATCGGCTGCGAGTCCAGCCCGGGCGAGGGCAGCACGTTCTGGTTCGAGATCCCGTTCGAGCGTGCGCCCGAGGGTACCGCGCTGCCCGGCACCGCCGGCGGGTTCGCCGGCGAGCCGGTGGCGCTGCACGGCCTGCATGGACTGATCGTCGACGACAACGACACCAACCGCGAGATCCTCGAGCACCTGCTCGCGGCCTGGGGCGTGCGCTCCGCCAGCGCGGCCGATGCCTTGGAGGCGCTGCGGATGCTGGATGCGGCCGCGGCCGCGGGCGACCCTTTCGAGTTCGCGATCCTCGACCACCAGATGCCCGGTCGCGACGGCCTGCAACTCGCCGGCGACATCCGCGAGCACCCGGCGCTGGCGTCGCTGCGGCTGCTGATGCTGAGCTCGAACGCCGCCTCGGACGGCGAGCGCGACTGGCGTGACTGCGGGGTCGATGCCTACCTGACCAAGCCGGTGCGCCACGCGGCGCTTCACCGCGAGCTGCGGCAGCTGCTCGCGGGTGCCCGCGCCGCCGGCGAGACCGCCACGATGCAGCTGCCCGCGTTCGCGGCAGGCGGCGAGTCGCCGCGGTTCACCGGCCGCGTGCTGCTCGCGGAGGACAATTCGGTCAACCAGCTGATCGCCGAGGAGATGCTCGCGAGCCTCGGCTTCGAGGTCGAGGTGGCGGGCGACGGCCAGTCGGCCCTGGAGGCGGTGGCGACCACCGCCGTGCCGTTCGTTGCGATCCTGATGGACTGCGAGATGCCGGTGCTCGACGGCCGCTCGGCGACGCGCGAGCTGCGGCGCCGCGAGCGTGCGGCAGCGGCCGGCGTCGCCGGCACGGTGCCGCCGCGCGTCCCGGTGATCGCGCTGACCGCGCACGCGGCCGACAGCGACCGCGAGGATTGCCTCGCCGCCGGTATGGACGACTACCTGTCGAAGCCGATGACGCGCGCGCAGCTGGCCGCGACGCTGGCGCGCTGGTGCCCGCAGGCGGCGCCTGCCGCGGCACCATCGGCGGTCCTGCCCGCGGCCCTGCCCGCAGCTGGCTGAAGGTCGCCGCACGGTCAGCGCCTCGCCGGCGCCGGCGCCGGTTCCGGCGCGCTTCGCGGCCGGGTCCGGCCCGTGGCAGGCTTGCCGGTGGCGGCACTCTCGCCGCCGCGCACCTGGAGAGTCCCGATGGGCAAGACGATCGAGTCGATCGACCCCGCGCTGGCGGCGTGGCTCGAGAGCCAGCCTGTGTTCTTCGTGGCGACGGCACCGCTGGCCGCCGACGGCCACGTGAACTGCTCGCCCAAGGGCGGCGACAGCCTGCGCGTGCTCGCTCCGCGCGAGCTCGCGTGGCTCGACGGCTCGGGCTCCGGCATCGAGACCGTGGCGCACCTGCGCGAGAACGGGCGGCTGGTGCTGATGTGCTGTGCGTTCACGGGTGCGCCGCGGATCGTGCGGCTGCACGGCCGCGGCGAGGTGCACGTGCCGGGCTCGCCCGGGTTCGACGCGCTGCTGGCGCGCTTCGAGCCGGTGGCGCTGCCGACGGTGCGCGCGATCGTGCGGCTCGAGGTGCGGCGCATCGCCGATTCCTGCGGCTATGGCGTGCCGACGATGGAGTTCCGGGAGGCGCGGCGCGACGGCGCCGCCTGGCTCGCGAAGAGCTCGGACCAGGCGCTGCGTCGCTACCTCGTCGCCAACAACCAGCGCAGCCTCGATGGCCTGCCGGCGCTGCAGGCCGACGAGATCGAGCGGGTGGTGATCCGCCGCGGCTGACCCGCCGGCTCAGCCGAGCATGCGCGCCAGGCCGCCGAACGCCGCCGGGTCGGTCAGCGCGACGAACAGCAGCCCGAACAGCGCGCCGCCGAGGTGCGCGTCGTGGTTGACGCGACCGCGCGCCTGGCGCGCCGAATACCACGAGAACGCCACGTAGCCGACCGCGAACAGCGGCGCGGGGATCGGCACCGGGATCGGGATGATGAACAGGCTCTGGCCGGGGAAGTAGACGATCGAGGCGAACAGCACCGCGGCGATCGCGCCGGAGGCGCCGAGCGAGCCGTACTCCGGCTCGTTGCGGTGCTTCAGGTAGGTGTTCAGGTCGCTCGCCACCAGCGCCAGCACGTAGAGCACCAGGAAGCGCGCCGTGCCGATCGCCCGCTCCAGCTGGAACGCGAAGAACCAGAACGTCAGCATGTTGAGCAAGAGGTGGCCAAAGTCGGCGTGCACCAGGCCGCTCGTCAGCAGCGTGTGCCACTGGCCGCGCCGCACCAGCCAGTAGGGGCGCAGCACGCAGCGCTCGATCAGGTTGGGCCACCACAGCAGGCCGACCACGCTGAAGGCGAGGGTCAGCGCGAGCACCGCGGTGGCGCCCGGGGTCTGCAGCAGGGAACTCGCGCCGGACATCGACCGATTATGGGCGAGCCGCGACGTCCGCGCGAACCGGGCCGCGCGCCCGGAGCGCTCCGCCGGCGTGCGGCCGGGCTCCCGCGTACACTGCAGCGTCGATGACGAGCGACGCTCCCATGGCCATCCCCCCGGCGCGCCCCTCGGCGAGCGTGCTGCTGCTGCGCGAGACGGCCGGCCGCCTCGAGGTGCTGTTGCAGCGCCGCCCGGCGACGCTGTGGTTCGGCGGCACGTGGGTGTTCCCCGGTGGCTCGGTCGACCCGGGCGATGGCGACTTCGCGCGCGAGCCGGCACGGGTGCTGCGGCGTGCGGCGGTGCGCGAGTGCCTGGAGGAAGCCGGGGTGGCGCTGTGCGCCGACCCCGCGGCCGGCGAGCTGCTCGGCTGGAGCCGCTGGATCACCCCGGGCGCGCGCGAGCGGCGCTTCGACACCTGGTTCTTCGCCGCAGCCCTGCCGGCGGGCGCCGCGGTCGCGGGCGCGGATGGCGAGACGGTGGAAAGCGCGTGGTTCGAGCCGGAGGCCGCGCTCGAGGCCGCGGCCAGCGCGCGCATGCTGCTGATGGGCCCGACGCGGCTGAACCTGCTCGACCTGCAGCTGACCCACGCGCTGCACGGCGGCCTCGCGCGCATGCTGGTCGCGGAGCGCTCGCGCGAGGTCGTGCCGATCCTGCCGCGGCTCGTCGGCGCACCCGAGGCGCGGGTCGCGGTCTACCCCTGGGATCCCGACTACGCAGCGCTGCCGGGCGAGGGCATCGCGCTGCGCGCGCCGCCGCCCGCCCACCTGCGGCGCCTGCCGTCGCGGCTCGCGCTCGGTGCCGCCGGCAACCTGCCGCCGCCCGCGGCGCGCTGAGCCGCGGCATCACCCTCGGCGACGGCCGGCTCGACGTGGCCGACGCCGCGTTCGCCCGACGCCCGGTCCGCGCGCGCCCGCCTCAGGGCGGCAGCCGGCGCGCCGGCAGCTGCAGCTCCAGCGCTTCGCCGAGCTCGATGGCCGAGCGCCCGACCGCGAAGCGATAGCGGCCGGCCGGGACCTGCCAGGCGCCGCGCTCGAACTCCGCCAGCAGCCGCGGGTCGAGCGTCATCCGCAGCTCGCGACTCTCGCCCGGCTGCAGCTCCACCCGCTCGAAGCCGACCAGCCGCTGCAGTGGCGTGGAGCCTCGCCCCACCAGGTAGAGCTGTGGCACGTCCGCGCCGGCACGCGCGCCCTCGTTGCGCACGGTCAGGGCGAGCGTCAGTGGACGCCGCGACAGGAGCCGCGGCGCGGAATGGGCGAACCGCGTGTACGAGAGGCCGTGGCCGAAGGCGAACAGTGGTACCTCGCCGTCGCGCGCGAGGCGCCGGTAACCGATGAACGAACCCTCCGGGTAATCGACCCGCAGCGGCGTACGCTCCGGCAGCCCGAGCCCGGGCAGCTTCGCGCGGGGCTGCGCGTCGAGGGAGCGCGGGAAGCTGAGCGGCAGCCGCCCCGACGGGACGACCGCGCCGGCGAGCACCTCGGCGATCGCCCGGCCGCCTTCCTGGCCCGGGTACCACGCCTGCACCACCGCGGCCACCGCGCCGAGCCAGGGCATCGCGACCGGGTTGCCGGTCTGCAGCACGACGATGGTGCGCGGGTTCGCCGCCGCGACCGCCTGGATCAGCGCATCCTGGCCCTGCGGCAGCTCGAGCGTGGCGTGGTCCGAGCCCTCGCCCTCCCAGCGTGTCGCGAACACGATCGCCACGTCGAAGCGCGCCGCGGTCGCGGCCGCCGCGTCCGCCGAATAGCCGGCGTGGAAGCCGATGCGCGCCGCGGGCAGCAGGCCGCGCAGCGCCAGCAGCGGCGAGGAGGGCATGTACAGCCGGCGCGCGAAGTTCGCGGCGATCACGTCGTCGCCGCCGGGCTCGACGATGCGCGGTCGCCCGCCGTGCGGGGTCACCTGGCTCGAGCCGCCGCCCGAGAGCACGCCGAAGTCGGCGTTGTCGCCGACCAGCAGCACGCTGCCGGCCTCGCGCAGCGGCAGCAGTCCGTCGTTCTTCAGCAGCACGATGCCGCGGCGCGCGGCCTCCAGCGCGACCGCGGCGTGCGCCGCCGGGTCGGGCGAGGCCGCCGGCGCGGCGCGGTCCGCGCCCACCGCGTAGACGCTGCGCAGGATGCGGCGCACGGCCTCGGCGAGCCGCGCGCGCGGCACCTCGCCGCGGGCGAGCTGCGCGCGCAGCGGCCCGTCGAACCACGGCTCGCGGTCGAGTTGCCGGCCGGCCTGCTGGTCGAGCCCGGCGAGCAGGAACGCCGGCGAGTCGACCGCGCCCCAGTCGGACATCACCCAGCCGGGAAATCGCCAGTCGCGCTTCAGCACGTCCTCGAGCAGCCAGCGGTTGCCGCAGGCGCGCTCGCCGTTGAGGCGGTTGTAGGCGCACATCACGGCACCGGGCCGGCCCTGCTCGATGCCGATCTGGAACGCCAGCAGCTCGCCCTCGCGCAGCGCGTCGCGGTCGATGACCGCATCGAGCGACATCCGCTGCGTCTCCTGCGCGTTCAGCGCGAAATGCTTGATCGTCGAGACCACGCCTGCCGACTGCACGCCGCGGATCGCCGCGCCTGCCATGCGCCCCGCCAGCAGCGGGTCCTCGCCGAGGTACTCGAAGTTGCGGCCGTTGCGCGGGTCGAACGCCAGGTTCACGCCACCGCCGAGCAGCACGTTGAAGCCGCGCGCGCGGGCCTCGCGGCCGATCGCCGCGCCGGCGCGTTCGGCGAGCGCGGGGTCGAAGCTCGCCGCGAGCGCCAGTCCCGAGGGCAGGGCGGTGGCCGTGTCGCCGGGTCGCAGCTGCAGCGGGTTGACCACGCCGAGGCTGGCGTCGGTCGCGAGCAGGGCCGGCACGCCGAGGCGCGGCACGCCGGGCCAGTAGCCGGCGGTCACCGGCACGCCCGCGGGCAGCGTCAGGCCCGAGCCCGGCAGGGGGATGGCCATGATCCCGCTGAGCAGCCCGAAGCGCTCGTCGTCGGTCATCTGCGCCTCGACGCGTGCGGCACGGGCGTCGGGGTCGTCGGGCAGCGGCGCGCGCGCGGCCGCCGGCGCGAAGGGGACGGAAAAGGAGAGTGCGGCGGCGAGCGCCGCGGCACGGAGCAGCGACATCGGGTGTTCCTGGCGTCGGGCGGCGGTCCGCCGTGTCTGGCGGCGGCACAGGATACGTAAAGTCGCGGTGCAGGCCACCCGGGAGCCACGGCGCACCGTGGCCCGGGCGGACGCCACGGTTTTCGGGCCTGCCGCCACTGCTTTCCGGGCCGGCCGGCTCGCACGGCCCGGCCGGCGGGCGCTGCTCGTGACGAACCCCGGCCCGCTGCCTTAGCATGGGTGCGTGATGCAGCGCTGCCGACAGTTCGTCCGTCGCTGGCCAGGCGTCTGCCTGGCCGTGGTGCTCGGCGCGTGCGCTGCCCAGTCCTTCGCCGGCATGCTCAGCTGGTGCCTGCACGATCGCGATGGCGCCCACGTCACCAGCGCGATCGAGCCCTGCCACGGGTCGGTCGCCGGTCACGACGGCGCGTTCGTGGGACAGGCCGGCGAGGCGGCGGACGACGCGGTGCGGCAGCACGCTGACGCACCGGGGTCGCTGCACGTCGCCGCCGCCAGCGAGGCAGCATCCGGGACGGCCACGGCGCTGCCCGCCGTGCCCTTCAACGTCGTCTGGCTCTTGCCCGATCCGTCCTGCGCCCCGGGCGCAGCCGGTGCTCACAGGCTCCCTCGCCGCGCGCCGAGCGCCGGTTCCGCACCTCGGCCACGCCTCGGTGGCGCCGTCGCCGGCGTTTCTGCGCGCCTGCTGATCTAGGCCCCTCGCCCCTGTCGTCCGACCGGCTTCGCGCGCGAAGCCGCGTCCGTGTCCGCCAGTGCCCGAGGTTGCCATGCCCAAGTCCGTCCCGTCCGTCCCGTCGCCGCGTCGCGCGCGCGTCGCCGGCGTCGCGTCGCTGCTCGCGCTCGCTGCCGCCGCGCCGGTGCCGGCCCACGAAGGCCACGATCACGAGGCAGCGGCAGCGGCCCCCGCGATGGTCGCCGCGGCTCCCGGCACGCCGGCGCGCGACGTCGTCGAGCTCCGCTCCGAGCTCTACGAGGCGCTGGTCGAGTCGCACGGCGACCACCTCGACATCTGGCTCGACCGCTTCGACACCAACGAGCCGGTGACCGGCGCGAAGCTCGGCGTCGCGCTCGGCGATGCCGCCGAGGTCGCGGCAAAGGAGGAGACGCCGGGCCAGTACATGGCGCCGATCACGCCGCTCGCGCCCGGCAGCGCCGCATCGCTGACGCTGTCGATCCAGGCGGGCCCCGGCGACGACCTGCTCGGCGGCACGCTCGAGATCGCCGCGCGCGACGCGCCTGACCTCGGGTCGCGCCTCGGTGGCTGGCTCGCTGCCGGCTGGCGCTGGGCACTCGGGCTGCTGCTGCTCGGGCTCGCTGCGGTGCTGCTGCTGCGCCGGCGCGGCCAGTCGCGCGCGGGTGGCGTCGTCGCCGGCCTCGCGCTGCTCGCGCCGGCCGGGCTGGCGGCATGGGCGCTGCTGCAGCCCCTGGCGGCACTGGCCCACGAGGGACACGACCACGCGGAGGAGGAGGGCACGCCCGCGCCCGTGGTCGCCGGCGGGGACCGGCCGATGCGGCTCGCCGACGGCAGCGTGTTCGTGCCCAAGCCGACGCAGCGGATCCTCGAGCTGCGCACCCAGTTGGCGGCCGAGGGGCCGACCCCCGTGTCGCTGCGGCTGGTCGGCGAGATCGTCGGCGACCCGCGCGCCAGCGCCGTGCTGCAGACCACTGCGGCGGAGGCGGCGCGCGTCGCCGCCGAACTCGTGCAGGCCGAGGCCGAGCTGGTGCGGCTCGAGGGCCTGCCCGGCGTGGTGGCGCGCGCCGAGGTCGACGCCGCGCGCGCCCGCGTCGCGAGCCTGCGGGCGCAGCGCGCCGCGCTCGGCGCGCCACTGGCCGCGGGCGGCGAGTCGCTGGCCTCGCCGATCGACGGCGTGGTGGCCGCGGTCGACGCCCGGCCGGGCGCGGTGGCGGCGCCGGGCGAGCCGCTCGTGACCGTGATCGATCCGGCGCGGCTCTCGATCGAGGCGCTGGCGTTCGAGTCGTTCGCGCC
>JALORN010000055.1 GCA_025458905.1 Steroidobacteraceae bacterium | reverse complement strand
AGCATCAGGGGCAGCACCCAGGCCGGCCCCGGCGGCCGTCCCAGGGCGAATGCGGCACGCGGCGCGGGAGTGACCGCCGCGGGCGTCGGGGCGGGCGACGGCGCGGGGGACTCGCCGGGCCGTGCACGCTGCTGCTGCACCAGCAGGGCGGCGAGCAGGAACACCACGAAGTTCAGCGCCGCGCCGATCCAGATGCTGCGCGACAGCCCGAGCGCCGGCAGCAGCAGGAAGGCCGTGGCGAGCGCGCCGGCGACCGCCCCGGCGGTGTTGCTGGCGTACAGCAGGCCGATGCGCCGACCGATCTGCTCACGCTCGAGCACCGCGTGGCGCGCCAGCAGCGGCAGGGTGGCACCCATCAGCGTGGTCGGCAGCGCCAGCGCGACGAACGCGCTGGCGAGATAGAAGAACGACAGGCCGACCTGCTCGCTGGACGGCGGCGCGGGCTGGCCGCCGAACCACGCGCGCAGCAGCGCGTCGCTGCCGGCGAGCAGTGCCGGCACCAGCGCGACGGCGGAGACGGCGATGCCCAATTCGAGGAGCGCGTAGGCGAGCACCGGCCGGGTGATCCGCGGCAGCAGCCGCTCGATGATCCAGGCGCCGAGCGCGAGGCCGCCCATGTAGGCGGCCAGCACGGTGGCGACGGCCAGCTCGGATGTGCCGAACACCAGGCCGAACTGGCGCGTCCAAGCCGTCTGGTAGACGAGCGCGGCGAAGCCGCTGAGCACGAAGCACAGCGACAGCAGCGCGAGCGAGCCACCGGAGGCATGCGGCGCAGCGGCGGCGGGGGCGGCGGTGGGCTGCGGCGCGCGGGGTTTGACAGCGGCGGGCGATGCGGACATGGTCGGGCTTTGTGCCTGCCCGGTCCGGGATTGTCAAACCGCCGAACCGCGCGGCGCGCCGGCCCCGAGGAAGCCCGATGGAACGCGCGGATGCCTGCGGCGTGATCACCCTGACCACCGACTTCGGGCACAAAGATCCGTTCGTCGGCGTGATGAAGGGACGCATCTACGAGCGCTTCCCGGACGCGCGGATCGTCGACCTGACCCACGAGATCCTGGCGCACTGGCCGGCGGAGGCCGGCTTCTGGCTGTCACGCTCGTTCGAGTACTTCCCGCGCGGCACCGTGCACGTCGCGGTGGTCGACCCTGGCGTGGGCACCGCGCGCGACATCCTGGTGGTCGAGGCGGCCGGGCACCTGCTGCTCGCGCCCGACAACGGCCTGCTCGCACCGGTGGTGGCGCGCGTCGCGGAGGCCACGGTGCGACGGGTGGACGCGGCGCGGCTGGGCGGCTTCGGGCTCGGCCGCATCAGTGCCACCTTCCACGGGCGCGACATATTCGCGCCGCTGGCCGCCGAGCTCGCCGCCGGCCGCGCCGCGGCCGGGGAACTCGGGCCGCGGGTCCAGGGTCTGGTTCCTGCGTGGGTCGACGACCCGCAATCGAGCGACGGGGCGGTCAACGGCGTGGTGATCACCGTGGATCATTTCGGCAACCTGATCAGCAACATAGAGAGCCGCTGGATCGCCGGCCTGGTGGAGCCGCACGTGTACGCAGGCAACCGCATCCTGCCGGTGCGGCGCACCTACGGCGAGGCGCGGCCGGGCGAGTTCCTGGCGCTGGTCAACTCCTTCGACGTGCTGGAGATCGCCTGCGCCGAGGGCAGCGCGGCCGATGGCCTCGGCCTTTCGCGGGGCGCCCCGGTCGTGGTGCGCGATGCGGTGCGGCGAAGCTGAGCTTGCCAAGGGCCGCGATTTCGTTATAGTTCGGGCCTCCCCAGAGCTCGGCACTCACTTAAGTGCCTGATTAAAAAGGACTTAGAGCGAAAGTGATGTCTGAACGAGACACCGAGAGCTTCGACCTGGACGACGACTTCCTCGGCGAGTCCACCGCGCAGGAAGAGGGCACCGACTACGACCGCTTCCTCGATCGCGTCGATCGGCGGGCGCGCCCGGTTCCCGGCAAGCGCGGCAAGGCGGCCTGGAGCAAGCTCGAGGAAGTGCTCGCGGACAAGAAGCTCGAGAAGGACCTGCGCGAAGTCTACGACGACGACCTCTGACGCCGTCGCGTCCCGTTTGCCACGCGCCCGCGTGGCCGTTCCCGTCCCGAGGATCCCATGACCACGCAAGGCGGCCCGTCCTGGGTCGTGCTGAAGTTCGGCGGCACCAGCGTGTCGAACGAACCGAACTGGCGCAGCATCGCCTCGACCTGCCGCGAGCGGCTCGCCACCGGGGCCCGCGTGCTGGTGGTGCACTCCGCCGTCACCGGCGTCACCGACCGCCTGGAGAAGCTGCTGGCGGCTGCGCTCGTGGGCGGGCACGCCGAGCCGCTCGCGGCGCTGCGCACGCGGCACCGCGAGCTCTCCGACCAGCTCGGGCTCGGCGAGGACGACGGCACGGCGCGCTGGTTCGCGGAGCTCGCGCAGCTCGTCGACGGCGTGGCGCTGATGCGCGAGTGCACCGACCGCACGCGCGCCCGCGTCATGGCGATGGGCGAGCTGCTCGCCACCGAGATCGGCGCGCGCTACCTCCGGAAGGCCGGCCTCGACGCCTCCTGGGCCGACGCGCGCCAGATGCTGTCCGCCGAGCAGCGGCGCAGCGCGACCGAGAGGGCCGGCTTCCTCTCGGCCACCTGCGGGTTCGCGCCCGACCCCGGCCTGCAGCAACGACTCGCGGCCGCGACCGCGGTGGTCGTCACGCAGGGCTTCATCGCCAGCGACGCCGACGGCCAGACCGTGCTGCTCGGGCGCGGTGGCTCCGACACGTCCGCGGCCTACCTCGCGGCGAAGCTGCAGGCGAGCCGCCTCGAGATCTGGACCGACGTGCCGGGCATGTTCAGCGCCAACCCGCGCTCGACCCCGACGGCGCGCCAGCTGCTCAGCCTGACCTACGACGAGGCGCAGGAGATCGCGACCGCCGGCGCCAAGGTGCTGCATCCGCGCTGCATCCTGCCGGCCCGCCAGTACCAGATCCCGCTCTACGTGTTCGCCACCCAGGCGCCCGGTCTCGGCGGCACGCTGCTGACGACGCTGCCGGCCAGCGAGGCGGCCCAGGTCAAGGCCGTCTGCGTCAAGAAGGGCGTGACGCTGGTGTCGATGGACAGCCCCGGAATGTGGCACCAGGTGGGCTTCCTCGCCGATGCGTTCCAGGTCTTCAAGGACCACGGCATGTCGGTCGACCTCGTCTCCACCTCCGAGACCAACGTCACCGTCACGCTCGATCCGCAGGCCAACACGCTCGACGCACAGTCGCTGGCGGCGCTGCAGCGCGACCTCGGCCAGCTGTGCCGCGTGCAGCTCGTCGGGCCCTGTGCCTCGGTGAGCCTCGTGGGCCGCAACATCCGCGGCATCCTCCACCAGCTCGGGGGCGCGTTCGAGCTGTTCGAGGAACAGAAGATCTACCTGGTCAGCCAGGCCGCCAACGACCTGAACTTCACCTTCGTGGTCGACGAAGACCAGGGGGATCGACTGGTCGACGAGCTGCACGACATGCTGGTGCGTCCGGTGCGCGCCGACGCGGTGCTCGGGCGGACCTGGCAGCAGCTGTTCGCCGCTGCCGAGCCCGCGCCGGTGCCGACGCCGCCGTGGTGGGCACGGCATCGCGGCAAGCTGCTCGCGCTGATGCAGGATCGCGACGCCGCCTATGTCTACGACTCGGCGACGGTGCGCGAGCGCTGCGCGCGGCTGCGCGGCCTGCAGTCGGTGTCGCGCGTGCTGTACGCGATCAAGGCCAACTCCAACGCCGAGCTGCTGCGCCTGGTCCACGGCGAGGGGCTCGGGCTCGAATGCGTGTCGCGCGGCGAGGCCGAGCACGCGCTGCGGGCGGTGGCGGGGCTGGCCCCACGCAGCATCCTCTTCACGCCGAACTTCGCGCCGCGCGCCGAGTACGCCTGGGCGCTCGATGCGGGCCTGACCGTCACGGTCGACAACCCGTTCCTGCTGCGTCAGTGGCCGGAGACGTTCCGCGGCCGCGAGGTGTTCGTGCGCGTGGACCCGGGCACGGGGCGCGGTCACCACCGGCACGTCCGCACCGGCGGCAAGTACTCGAAGTTCGGCGTGCCGATCCAGGACATCGACGAGATGCTGCGGCTGGCGGATGCGGCGGGCGTGCGCATCGTCGGGCTGCACGCGCACGTCGGCAGCGGCGTGTTCGACCTCGACAGCTGGGTCGACACCGGCCGCCAGCTCGCCGCGCTGCTGCCTCGGCTGCCGCACGTACGCGCGATCGACGTCGGTGGCGGCCTCGGCGTGCCGGACCGCGTCGGCAAGCCGGCGCTCGACCTCGAGCGGCTCGACGCACGCCTCGCGGAGATCCGCCGCGAGCTCGGCGAGGTCGCCTTGTGGCTCGAGCCGGGCCGCTACGTCGTCGCCGAGGCCGGCGTGCTGCTGGCGCGCGTCACGCAGACCAAGCGCAAGGGGGCCTCGGGCTACGTCGGGGTCGCCACCGGCATGAACTCACTGATCCGGCCGGCGCTCTACGGGGCGCACCACGACATCGTCAACCTGACGCGGCTGGACGAGCCCGCGACCGAGGTCGCGGACGTCGTCGGCCCGATCTGCGAGACGGGGGATTTCCTCGGGCACGACCGGCTGCTGCCGCCGACCCGCGAGGGCGACGTGCTGCTGGTGGCGACCGCGGGCGCCTACGGCGCCGTGATGGGGTCGCGCTACAACCTGCGCGAGCCTGCACCCGAACTGCTGGTCTGAAGCCGCGCGGCGGAGTCGGGTAACCCCTGTCGACCGCGCACGGCGCGCCGCTCAGCCTGGCGGCGCGCCGCGCGCCGCGTGCCGCGACTCGAGCTCGGCGACCACCGCCTGCAGCGAGAGGCCGCGCGCCTTCAGCAGCACGGCCAGGTGGAACAACAGGTCGGCCGACTCGCCGACCAGCTTGGCGTCGTCCTCGGCCACGGCCGCCAGCGCCGTCTCGACGCCTTCCTCGCCCACCTTCTGGGCGATGCGGCGCGTGCCGGCGGCGTACAGCCGCGCGGTGTAGCTGCGATCCTCGCCGGCGGCGATCCGCGCCTCGATCACGCGCTCGAGCTCGCCCAGGAAGGCCAGCGACTCGGCGCCGCTGCGCCGCTCGTCGCCGAAGCAGGTGAGGGTCTGCAGGTGGCAGACCGGTCCTCGCGGTCGCGCCAGCCACAGCAGGGTGTCGCGGTCGCAGTCCACCGCGGCGCCGGCCACCTCGAGCACGTGCCCCGAGCTCTCGCCCTTCTCCCAGAGGCGCTGCTTGCTCCGGCTCCAGAACACCACCCGGCCGCGGCGCAGCGTCTCGCGCACGGCGTCGGCGTTCATCCAGCCGAGCATCAGCACGGCACCGGTGTCGACGTGCTGGACGATCGCAGGCAACAGGCCCGCACCCTTGGCGAAGTCGAGCCCCTCGACGGCCTCGCGGTCGAGCAGCGTCACGACTGGCTCCTCCATGGACGCACCTCGATTCCGGCGGCGCGCAGGCTGCGCTTGAGGTCGGGTATCGCGATCGTGCCGCCGTGGAACACGCTCGCGGCCAGCGCCGCGTCGACCCCCGCCACGCGGAACACCTGCTCGAAGTGCGCCGGCTCGCCGGCGCCGCCGGAGGCGACCAGCGGCACCTGGCAGGCGTCGCGCACGGCGGCCAGGTGCCCGAGGTCGTAGCCGCGGCGCACGCCGTCGCTCGACATGCAGTTCAGCACGACCTCTCCCGCGCCGCGGTCCTGCACCTCGCGCACCCAGTCGAGCGTCGCGCGGCCCGAGTCGCGCGCGCGGTCCGGGTCGCCGGTGAACTGGTAGACGCGGAAGCCCTGCGGCGTGGTCTCGCTGTCGATGCCGGCGACCACGCACTGCGCACCGAAGCGGGCGCTCAGCCGGTCGATCAGCGCCGGGTCCGCGAGCGCCGGCGAGTTGACCGAGATCTTCTCCGCGCCGGCGTTCAGCACCGCCTCGGCATCGGCGACGGAGCGGATGCCGCCGGCGACGCAGAACGGGATGTCGAGCACGCTCGCGACCCGCGACACCCAGCCACGGTCGACCGAGCGGCCCTCCGGGCTCGCGGTGATGTCGTAGAACACGAGCTCGTCGGCGCCCTCGTCGCGGTAGCGGCGGGCGAGCTCGAGGATGTCGCCGACGACGCGGTGGTCGCGGAAGCGCACGCCCTTGACGACCTGGCCGTCACGGACGTCGAGGCAGGGGATGATGCGGCGCGCGAGCATCGTGGCGGTCAGCCCGGCAGGAAGGGACGCAGGGCCTCGGCCGAGATGCGCTCCTCGAGCAGCGCCTTGCCGCTGATGGCCGCAGCGACCCCGACTGCGCGCAGCGCGGCGAGGTCGCCCGCGTCGCGCACGCCGCCCGAGGCCTGCCAGCGCAGCGCCGGGTAGCGGCGCACTGCCTCGGTGTAGAGGCCGAGCGCGGGCCCCTCGAGCGCACCGTCGCGCTGCACGTCGGTGCACAGCACGTGGCGCAGGCCGGCGGCCTGGAAGCCCTCGACGGCGTCCCACAGCGACAGCGCGGTGCCCTGCGTCCAGCCACGCGTCTGCACGCGCGGGATGCCGGCCTCGTCCAGCCGCACGTCGAAGGCCAGGCAGACGCGCTCGGGTCCGAACTGGGACAGCCACTGCGCCACCGCGGCGGGTTCCTCGACCGCAGCGCTGCCGACGACCACCCGGTCGACGCCGTTGCGCAGCAGGTCGTCGACGACGGCGAGCGAGCGCACGCCACCGCCGACCTGCAGGTTGACGGCCCGCTGGCTGGCGAGCGTCAGCAGCAGGCTGCGGTTGGCGAGTTGGCCGTCGCGCGCGCCGTCCAGGTCGACGATGTGCAGCCAGGTCGCGCCGAGCGCACGGTAGCGCCCGAGCAGCTCGTGCGGCTCCAGGTCGTAGCGGGTCTCCGCGGCGAAGTCGCCGCGCAGCAGGCGCACGCAATGGCCGCCGCGCAGGTCGATCGAGGGAATCAGCAGCATCAGGGAAGCCTCAGGAAGTTCGCGAGCAGCCTCGCGCCCGCGACGCCGGAGCGCTCCGGGTGGAACTGCACGCCGCGGAAGTTGTCGCGGCCGGCGACGGCCACCACGGGGCCGCCGTAGTCGGCGGTCGCCAGCGTGCCCGCGCCGGGTCGCGCGGCGTAGCTGTGCACGAAGTAGAAGTGCTCGCCGGACTGGATGCCCTCGAGCAGCGGGTCCGCGCACGACGCCTCGACCGTGTTCCAGCCCATGTGCGGCACCGGGCGGCCCGGGGCGGCGACCAGGCGGTCGACGCTGCCCGGCAGGATGCCGAGCCCGGCGGTGTCGCCCTCCGCCGAGCGCTCGAACAGCAGCTGCATGCCGAGGCAGATGCCGAGCAGCGGCTGGCGCAAGCCCGGCAGCACGCGATCGACCCCCGCGGCGCGCAGCCGGTGCATCGCATCGCCCGCCGACCCGACGCCCGGCAGCAGCACCCGCGGCGCCGCCGCGATCGTCGCCGGCTCGGCGCTGACCACCGCGCGCGCGCCGAGGCGCCCGAGGGCGAACTGCAGCGACGCGAGGTTGGCGCCGCCCGAGTCGATGATGACGACGTCGGCGCTCATGGCCGCGCCGCTCGTGGGCAACCCATCACAGCACGCCCTTGGTGGTCGGCAGGTCGTCGCTCTCGCGACGCAGCGCCTGGCGCAGCGCCCGGCCGACACCCTTGAAGCAGGCCTCGATCATGTGGTGCGTGTTCTCACCGGTCACCGAGACGTGCACCGCGGCGCCGAGCGAATCGGCCAGCGAACGGAAGAAGTGCGGCACGAGCTCGCTCGGCATGCCACCGACCTGCTCGCGCCCGAAGCGCCCCTCCCAGACCGCATAGGCGCGGCCCGAGAGGTCGATCGCGACCTGGGCCCGTGCCTCGTCCATCGCCAGCAGGAAGCCGTAGCGCGCGATCCCGCGCTTGTCGCCGAGCGCGCGGCGCAGCGCCTCGCCGAGCGCCAGCGCACAGTCCTCGATGGTGTGGTGCTCGTCGACGTGCAGGTCGCCCCGGCAGTCGAGCTCCAGCGCGAACCCGCCGTGCTTGCCGAGCTGCTCCAGCATGTGATCGAAGAAGCCGATGCCGGTGGCGGCGCGCACCGGGCCGGTGGCGTCGAGGTCGACCTTGACGACGATCTCGGTCTCGCGAGTCCTGCGCGCGACGGTGGCGCGGCGCGCGAGCAGCTCGCGGACGACCGCCGGCCAGGTCTCGGCCTCACTGCCGTGGCGGCGCACGCGCAGGCCGCGAATGCCCAGGTTCGCGGCGAGCTGCAGGTCGGTGTCGCGGTCGCCGACGACCGCACTGCCGGCAAGGTCGACGCCACGCTCGCGGATCCAGGCGTCGAGCAGCGCGGTCTTCGGCTTGCGGCAGGCACAGGCGTCGGCCGGGCGATGCGGGCAGACGAACACCGCCTCGAACGCGATGCCCTGGCTCGCGAAGGCATCCATCATGAAGCGCTGCGGGCCCTCGAAGGCCTGCTGCGGGAAGCTCGCGGTGCCGAGGCCGTCCTGGTTGGTGACGATCGCGAGCTTCCAGCCCGCCGCGGCGAGCTCGCGCAGGCTCGCGAACACGTCGGGCATGAAGCGGATCTTGTCGAGGGCATCGACCTGCTCGTCGGTCGGTTCCTCGATCAGCGTCCCGTCGCGGTCGACGAACAGCACCTTCATGCGAGGCTCCGGAGCAGGCGGTCGTTCTGTTCGGGCGTGCCGATCGTCAGCCGCAGCGCCTCCCCGAGGCCCGCGGTACCGCGAAAGTCGCGCACGATCAGCCCCGCGTCCATGATCGCCCGCAGCGCCGCGCCGGCGTCGCGGAACTCGACCAGCAGGAAGTTCGCCGCGCTCGGCCAGACGCGCTCCACGGCCGGCAGCGGCGCGAGCGCCGCGGCCAGCCGCGCACGCTCGGCGATCGTCGCCACGATGCGCTCGCGCGCCACCGCCTGTGCCGGCGGCTGCAGGGCCTGCAGCGCAGCCTCGACCGTCGGCTGGGCCATCGCGTAGGGCGGGATGATCTTGCGCAACAGGGCGACGATCGCCGGCTGCGCGAGCAGGCTGCCGACCCGTGCGCCGGCGAGCCCGTGCGCCTTCGACAGCGTGCGCAACACGACCAGGTGGGGGAAGCCTGCGAGCCGGCGCGCATGGCCCGCATGCCCGCAGAACTCGCCGTAGGCCTCGTCGACCACCACCAGCGCACGACCGGCGCAGGCCTCGAGCACCGCCAGCACGTCGGCCTCGGCGATCTCGTTCCCGGTCGGGTTGTTCGGCGTGCAGAGGTAGACGAGCTTGACCTGCGGCACCAGCGCCGCGCGGATCGCCGGCAGGTCGAGCGCGTAGCCCGCGTCGCGGCGCAGCGGCACGCTGCTGACCGCCGCGCCCTGGATGCGCGCCGCGACGGCGTACATGCCGAAGGTGGGCGGGCAGACGATCACGGCGTCGCGCCCGGCGGTGCAGAACGCGCGCGTCAGCAGGTCGATGCCTTCGTCGCTGCCTCGTCCGACCAGGAGCTGCGCGGGCTGCACGCCATAGAGCGCAGCGAGCGCCTCGACCAGCGCCTGCGGCTGCGGCTCGGGATAGCGGTTGAGGCCCGCGGCGGAGGCGTCGCCCGGCACGCGCCACGGCGACTCGTTGGCATGCAGCCGCTCCAGGCGCGGATCCCAGGCCGCGTGCGCATAGGGCTTCAGCGCGACGATGTCGGGACGCGCCAGTGCCAGCGGATCGGCGCTCATGCCGCGCCTCCGCGCAGCGCCGCGAGCCGCCGCGTCACCGCCGCGGCATGCGCGTCGAGGCCCTCGAGCCCTGCGAGCGTCGCCGCCGTGGGGCCGAGGTCGAGCAGGCCCGCCGGCGTGATCTCCTGCACGGTGATGCGCTTGACGAAGTCGAGCAGCGACAGGCCGCTGTAGGCGCGCGCGTGCCCGTAGGTCGGCAGCACGTGGTTGGTGCCGGAGCAGTAGTCGCCCATCGGCTCCGGCGTCCAGTCGCCCAGGAACACCGATCCGGCATTCGTGACCTGCCCGAGCCAGCGGCGCGGCTCGCGCACCTGCAGCAGCAGGTGCTCGGGCGCGTAGGCGTTCGACACCTCGAGCGCGGTCGCGAGGTCGTCGACCAGCAGGATGCGGCTCTGCGCCACCGAGGCGTCCAGCACCGCGGCGCGCGACAGCGTGGCGCGCTGGGCGGCGACCTCGCGCTGCACCGCGAGTGCGAGCGCGCGCGAGGTGGTGACGAGGATCGCCTGCGCGAGCGTGTCGTGCTCGGCCTGCGCCAGCAGGTCCGCGGCGACGAACTCGGCGCGGGCACTGTCGTCGGCGACCACCAGCACCTCGGAGGGGCCGGCCGGCAGGTCGAGCGCGGCGCCCGCCGGGTCGCCGGCGACGCGCTGCTTCGCCGCCGTGACCCAGGCCGAGCCGGGCCCGAAGATCTTGTCGACCTTGGGGATCGAGGCGGTGCCGTAGGCGAGGGCGGCGATCGCCTGTGCACCGCCGACCCGGTACACCTCGTCGACGCCGCAGACCCGGGCGGCGGCGAGGATCGCGTCGTCGACCCGTCCGTCGCGGCCGGGCGGGGTGCAGAGCGCGACCCGCGGGCAGCCGGCGATGCGTGCCGGCACCGCGGACATCACCAGCGCCGAGGGCAGCGGCGCCGAGCCGGCCGGCACGTAGAGCCCGACCGCCTGGATCGGCCGCACGATGCGCTCGCAGCGCACGCCCGGGGAGGTCTCCACCGACAGCGGTGCGAGGCGCTGCGCCTCGTGGAAGCGGCGCACGTTGCCGACGGCGCGCTCGATCGCCTCGAGGCCGGGACCGGCCAGGCGGCGCAGCGCGGCATCGAACTCCGCGGACGCGACCCGCAGCCCGGCGAGCTCGACGCCGTCGAAGCGCGCCGAGTACTCGCGCAGCGCCGCATCGCCGCGTTCCCGCACGTCGTCGACGATCCGCGCGACCGCGGCGGCGAGGTCGGCGCGCGCCTCGGGCGAGGGCCGGCCGAGCGCCGCACGGCGCGCCGCCGGGTCGAGCCCGGACCACTGGAGGAGGGGGAGCGTCACGCGAGCATCTTCTCCACCGGCAGCACCAGCAGCGCGCTCGCCCCGGCCTTCTTCAGGCTCTCGAGCGTCTCCCAGAACACGTTCTCGCGGCACACCGCGTGGATCGCGACCCTGTCCGGGTGCCCCTCGAG
Source organism: Steroidobacteraceae bacterium (assembly GCA_025458905.1). GTDB lineage: Bacteria > Pseudomonadota > Gammaproteobacteria > Steroidobacterales > Steroidobacteraceae > UBA964. Next base: position 8,549 of record JALORN010000055.1, on the reverse strand, counting down.
CGGGATGATGGTCGGCGACTCGCTGCCCGGCAGGAGCTTGCGGATCTCGGCGAGCGCCGCGCGCGGTGCGTGCAGCATGATGTACTTGCTCTCCTTGACCTGCTGCACGCCGTCGATGCGCATCAGCAGCCGTTCCACCCATTCGTCCTTGACCGGAGGCAGCGCGACCGGCGTGCGGATCAGCACCGCGTGGCTCTCCAGCACGGTCTCGACCTCGTGCAGCCGGTTCGCGACCAGCGTCGAGCCGGTCGAGACCAGGTCGCAGATCGCGTCGGCGCGGCCGAGTCGCGGCGCGATCTCGACCGCGCCCGAGAGCGTCACGATCTCGGCGTCGATCCCGCGTTCCGCGAGGTAGCGGCCGAGCATGTAGGGATACGTGGTGGCGATGCGCCTGCCCTGCAGCCACTGCGGGCCGGCGAACTCCGTGCCGTCCGGCACCGCGATGCTCAAGCGGCAGCGGCCGAAGTCGAGCGAACGCAGCACCTGGAAACGCGCCGCCGTGCCGCGCGCGGCGAGCTCCAGGCGCTTCTCCTCGATGACGTTGAGCCCCACGAGGCCGAGGTCGCTGACGTCCTCCTGCACCAGGTCGGGGATGTCGTCGTCGCGGACGAAAAGCAGGTCGAGCGGCATGTTCTCGCCGTAGCCGACCAGCTGGTCCTTGCCGCGCGAGAGCTTCAGGCCGCAGCGGACCAGCAGGTCCACCGAGGGGTCGGTGAGTCGGCCGGACTTCTGCACGGCGAGCTTTAGGCGAAGGTCTTTGTCCATGGTCGGGGAGCGGGTCCTGCGATGGCGCGAGCGGCTCGCGCGGGTGGGGCCGGGGAGCGGCAGTCCCGGCGCGCGCTCAGCGCGGCGCCGGGCCCGGATGGCGCTGCGCCTCGATGCGTCGCAGCGCGAGGTCGTAGCCGCCGTTGCCATCCGACACGTAGCGGGCGACGCGCCCGATGGTCGTGACGCTGACACCGGTCGCCTTGTGGATCTCGCGGTACGGGGTGCCGCGCTCCAGCCACTCGACGACGGCCCAGCGGTCGGCCATCGCCTCGAGCTCGGCCGGGGTGCACAGGTCGCGGAAGAACGCGCGGCACTCGTCCACCGACTTCAGCGTCAGGATGGCCTGGTAGAGGCCGCGCTCGGACAGGGCTTCCTGGCGGGGCGAGAGGCTGCGGTGCTGCTTCATGTGTTCCAATGTACTAGCGTGTTAATACATTACCAGAGCGCGGCGCGTCCCGCAAGCTGGCCTGCGGGCCTCAGTTGACGGTCGGCGCAGGCCTGCCTAGACTTCGCGCCCACTCATCGAGACCGGCTGAGGGAAAGGCCCTTTGACGCCGGGGCAACCGCCGAAACTCACCCTTTCGGGAAGGTGCCAACTCCTGCAGCGGCGGCCCGCGCGGCCCCGCGACAGATGAGCCGCCTGCGCAGCCCCGCACGGCGTCCGTCGAGGACGCGCGCGCGGCGGAGGGCCCAGGCAGCCCGCCCCCGCGGGTGCTCCCGGAGTCTCGACGAGTGCAAGGGCCGGCGCCGCGCCGGCATGCAGTCGGCACCCGAGGCACTGGAGACCATGAACGAGCGCCCGATGAACACCGGTTTCCCACCGAATGCCGCGGCGTCGGCGTCCGCACAGGTCCGCGAGGGCGTGCTGGAGGTGCCAGGGGACCTCGTCCTGCACCACGGCGGGAGGTTGCCGGCGGCTCGCGTCGCCTGGCGGCTGGTCGGTCCCGCGGCCGCCCCGGTGGTCGCGGCCCTCGGCGGCATCTCCGCGCACCGTCGCGTGTACTCCACGGACGAGCCCCAGAGCGGCTGGTGGCACGAGGTCGCCGGGCCCGGGCTCGCATTCCCGGTCGAGCAGCTGCGCGTGCTGTCGTTCGACTACCTCGGCGGCAGCGGCGACACCACCGGCCCGCGCGACGGTGCGCCGTTCCCGAGCGTCTCGAGCTACGACCAGGCGGACCTGCTGCTGCGCCTGCTGAACCACCTGGGCATCAAGTCGCTGAAGGCCATCGTCGGGGCTTCCTACGGCGGCATGGTCGCACTGGCCTTCGGCGAGCGCTATCCCGACCGCGTCGCGCACCTGGTGGTCGTCAGCGCGTCGGACCGCACGCACCCGATGTCCACTGCCTGGCGCAGCGTGCAGCGGCGGAACGTGCGCTTCGCGATCGACTGTGGCCGCCCGAAGGACGGGTTGCAGCTCGCGCGCGCGCTCGCGATGTCGACCTATCGCAGCCCAGAGGAGTTCGCGGCGCGCTTCGCCGGCTCGCCGCGCGCCGGCGAGCGGGGCTTCGTCTTCCCGGTCGAGGACTACCTGATGGCGCGGGGCGCCGACTACGCCACGCGCTACCAGCCGGACGGCTTCCTCTGCCTGTCGGAATCGATCGACCTGCACCGCGTCGACGCCGGCCGGATCTTCGTGCCGGTGACCGCGGTCGCGGTGCGCGAGGACCAGCTCGTGCCGGTCGCCGACATGCGCGCGATGGCCGCGCGCCTGCCGCATGCCAAGCTGCAGGAGATCTCGTCGGTCTATGGCCACGACGCCTTCCTCAAGGAAGCCGAGGCCCTGAAGCCGATCTTCGCGAAACTGCCCGGAGCCTGAGGATGACGACGACGCCCTTCGACGCTTCCACCCGCGCGGTGCGCGCCGGCCTCGAGACCGACACGGTCACGGGCGCAGTGGTGCCGCCGATCCATCTCAGCTCGACGTTCGCGTTCCGCGGCTTCGGCGACAAGCGCAAGTACGACTACTCGCGCTCGGGCAACCCCACCCGCGACCTGCTCGGGGAGGCAATCGCCGACCTCGAGGGCGGCCACGGGCCCGCCGTGGTCACCGGCACCGGCATGGGCGCGATCACGCTGGTCGGCCACCTGCTGCCGGCCGGGGCCCGCATCGTCGCGCCGCACGACTGCTACGGCGGGTCGTTCCGGCTGTTCAGCGCCTGGAACCGGCGCGGCGAACTGCGGGTGGATTTCGTCGACTTCGGCGCGCCAGGTGCGCTCGAGGCGGCGCTCGCCACCCCGGCCGCCCTGGTCTGGGTGGAGACACCGAGCAACCCGCTGCTGCGCATCACCGACATCGAGGCCGTGGCGCGGCTCGCGCACGCGCACGGCGCGAAGGTGGCGGTCGACAACACCTTCCTGTCGCCCGGCCTGCAGCGCCCGCTGGCGCTCGGCGCCGACGTGGTCGTGCACTCGACCACCAAGTACATCAACGGCCACAGCGACGTGGTCGGCGGCGCGGTCGCGGCGTCCACGCCCGAGCTGGCCGAGCAGCTCGCCTGGTGGGCGAACGCGCTCGGGCTCACGGGCTCGGCGTTCGACAGCTTCCTGACGCTGCGCGGCCTGCGCACCCTGCATGCACGGCTCGCGGTGCACGAGCGCAACGCCAACGCGCTGGCGCCCTGGCTGGCCGCGCAGCCCGGCGTGGCCCGCGTCTGGTACCCGGGCCTGCCGGGGCATCCCGGGCACGACGTGGCCCGGCGCCAGCAGTCGGGGTTCGGCGCGATCGTCACGCTGGAGCTCGCCGGCGGCATCCCGGCGGTCGCGGCGTTCGTCGAGGGGCTGGAGCTGTTCTCGCTCGCCGAGTCACTCGGCGGCGTCGAGAGCCTGGTGGCGCACCCGGCGACGATGACGCACGCCGCGATGGAGCCGGAGGCGCGGGCGCGCGCCGGCCTGGTCGACGGCCTGCTGCGTCTCTCGATCGGCATCGAGGCGCTCGAGGACCTGCAGCGCGACCTCGCGGCCGGCCTCGCCCGCGCCGCCCGCAAGAGCTGACGTCTGGCGGGCCGCGCCGCTCGGGACGCCGCCCGGCCGGCGGCAGGCGGCCGCGCTCAGCGCTTCAGGCGCGCCAGCACCGCATCGCCCATCGCCACCGTGCCGATCGACGGGCCGCCGTGCCCCGCGATGTCGGCGGTGCGCGCACCCCCGGCGATCGCGGCCTCGACCGCCGACTCGATGGCCCGGGCCTCGGCCTCGAGGCCCAGCGAGTGCCGCAGCAGCAGCGCGGCGCTGAGGATCGTGCCGCAAGGGTTGGCGATGCCGCGGCCGGCGATGTCGGGCGCGGAACCGTGGATCGGCTCGTAGAGGCCGCGGCGGCCCTCGCCGAGCGACGCCGACGGCAGCACGCCGAGCGAGCTCGCGAGCATCGCCGCCTCGTCGGTCAGTATGTCGCCGAACAGGTTCTCGGTCAGCAGCACGTCGAAGTCGCGCGGCCGGCGGATCAGGTGCATCGCCGCCGCGTCGACGAACATGTGCTCGATCGAGACCCCGGGGAATTCCTCGCGCACCACGCGCTCGCTGACCTCGCGCCACAACCGCGAGGTCTCGAGCACGTTCGACTTGTCGATCTGCGCGATGCGCCCGCGCCGCGCCGCGGCGAGGCGGGCGGCGACGCGGGTGATCCGCTCGACCTCGCCGACGGTGTAGGCGCACTCGTCGGTGGCGCGGTCGCCGACCCGGCTCTTGCGGCCGAAGTAGATCCCGCCGGTGAGCTCGCGGACGAACACCAGGTCGACGCCGTCCAGGATCTCGGGCTTGATCACCGACGCATCGCGCAACGCGGCCAGCACCTTGATGGGGCGCACGTTGGCGTAGACGCCGAGCTCGCTGCGCAGCCGCAGCAGCGCCGGCTCCGGGCGCACCGGCGCGGTCGGCCCCCACTTCGGGCCGCCGATCGCGCCTAGCAGTACGCCGTCGGACCGCAGGCAGGCCTCCAGGGTGCGCGGCGGCAGGCCGTCGCCGTGCCGGTCGATCGCGATGCCGCCGAAGTCGACTGGCGTCATCGCGAACTCGTGGCCGAACAGTCGTGCCGTCGCTTCCAGGACCCGCACCGCCTCGGTGACGATCTCGGGGCCGATCCCGTCGCCGGCCAGGACCGCGATGCTCGCCTTCATGCGCGCGGCCGGCGGGCCTCGTAGGCGGCGATCTGCGCTTCCTTGGACAGGATGAACCCGAGCTCGTCGACCCCGTTGACGATGCAGTACCTCGGGAACGGCTCGATCGGGAACTTCACGGCCTTGCCGCCGGGCAGGTTCAGCGTCGCGTTCTCGACGTCGACCTCGACCTCGGCGCCCGGATTGGCGAGCAGCCACTGGTGGGTCGCTTCGTCGACGATCACCGGGACGAGGCCGTTCTTCAGCGAGTTGTTGCGGAAGATGTCGGCGATCTCGGTGCTGATCACGGCCTTGAAGCCATAGTCCTGCAGGGCCCAGGGCGCATGCTCGCGCGACGAGCCGCAGCCGAGGTTGCGGCCGGCGACCAGGACGTCGCAGCCCTTGGACTCGGGGCGGTTCAGGATGAAGTCTGGCTTCGGGTTGCCGGCGGCGTCGTAGCGCCAGTCGGCGAACAGCTGCTTGCCGAGGCCGTCCTTGGTGACGGCAGTGAGGAAGCGCCCCGGGATGATCTGGTCGGTGTCGATGTTGACCGACGGCATCACGACGGTGCGCGAGCGGATCTTCTTGATGGCCTGCATGGTGTCTGTCTCTCGTTGGGCCGCGCCGGACGCGTGCCCGGCCGCGGCTGCTGCGGGTGGCGGTCGGTCAGGCCGATGCCAGCTGGCGCGGATCGGTGACCTTGCCGCGCACCGCGGAGGCCGCGGCGGTCTCGGGGCTCGCCAGCAGCGTGCGTGCGCCGACCCCCTGGCGACCCTCGAAGTTGCGGTTGCTGGTGCTGACCGAATACTCGCCCTTGGGCACGGTGTCGCCGTTCATGCCGAGGCACATCGAGCAGCCGGACTCGCGCCAGTCGGCGCCGGCGTCCTTGAACACCTTGTCGAGGCCCTCGGCCTCGGCCTGGCGCTTGACCTCCTGCGAGCCGGGCACCACCAGCATGTGCACGCCGGCGGCGACCTTGCGGCCCTTCAGCACGCGCGCCGCCGCGCGCAGGTCGCTGAGGCGGCCGTTGGTGCAGCTGCCGACGAACACCACGTTGACCTTGGCGTCCTGGATCGCCTGGCCGGGCGTGAGGCCCATGTACTTCATCGCGGCGTCGAAGGCCGGCTCGCCCTTGCGGTCCGGGATGCGGCCCGTGATCGGCACGACCATGCCCGGGTTGGTCCCGTAGGTGATCATCGGCTCGAGCGCCGCCGCGTCGATCTCGACCGACTTGTCGAACACCGCGCCCTCGTCGGTCACGAGCTGCTTCCAGCGCGCCACGGCCGCGTCCCAGTCGGCCCCCTTCGGCGCGCGCGGCGTGTCCCTCAGGTAGGCGAAGGTGGTCTCGTCCGGCGCGATCATGCCGGCGCGCGCGCCGGCCTCGATGGTCATGTTGCAGACCGTCATCCGCTCTTCCATCGACATCGCGCGGATCGCCTCGCCGCGGTACTCGATGACGTGGCCGGTGCCGCCCGCGACGCCGACCTTGCCGATGATCGCGAGGATCAGGTCCTTGGCGGTGACGCCGGGCTTGAGCCGGCCGTTGACGTTCACGGCGAAGGTCTTCGGCTTGTTCTGCAGCAGGCACTGCGTCGCGAACACGTGGCCGACCTCGGTGGTGCCGATGCCGAAGGCGAGGGCGCCGAACGCGCCGTGGGTCGAGGTGTGGCTGTCGCCGCAGACGATGGTCTTGCCCGGCTGGGTGACGCCGAGCTCGGGGCCGATGATGTGCACGATCCCGCGCAGCGGGTCCTGCAGGCCGAGCAGCTCGATGCCGAAGTCGGCGCAGTTCTTCTCGAGGGTGCGGATCTGCTTCGCGGCCGCGTCGATGGTGATCGGTGCGCCGCCGAAGATCTGCTCCGTGCGGGTCGGCGTCGCATGGTCCATCGTGGCGAGCGTCAGGTCGGGCCGCCGGACCTTCAGGCCGCGCTCGCGCAGCACCGCGAAGGCCTGGGGCGAGGTGACCTCGTGGGTGAGGTGCAGGTCGATGAAGATCACGGCTGGCGTGTCGGCCGTCTGGGGCACCACCTCGTGGGCGGCCCAGACCTTCTCGAACATCGTCTTCGGGGCACTCATGGCGTCGTTTCCTTTGCTGGGGCCGCGCGGAGCGGCGTGGCTTCGGCAGGCGGGCGGCGCATCGCCTCGGCGGCGGCGCCGGCGCCTCCCTGGTCGCGGCCCGCCGCGAGCGCGCGGCTGGCCAGCTCGATGCGGTTGACGACGTCGAGGAAGGCGCGCACCGCCGACTCCACGATGTCGGTGCTGACGCTCGCGCCGCGGTAGCTGCGGCCGTTGCACTCGACCGACACCAGGGCCTCGCCCTGGGCATCCTCGCCCTCGGAGAGGCTGCGCAGCTCGAACTTGCGCAGCGTGGAGCGGACGCCGGTGGCGGCCTCGATCGCCTGGAAGGCCGCATCCACCGGCCCGTCGCCGCTCGCGCTGCGCTCGATCACCCGGCCGTCGGCGTGCACGAGCGCGACGGTGGCGCGGGCGGGCTCGCCGGTGGTGGAGGCGGTGGCGAGGCGCGCGAGGCCCCAGGGGCCGTCGCCGGCACCCTCGGTGCGCAGCACCAGCGACTCGATGTCGCCGTCGAACAGTTCCTTCTTGCGGTCGGCGAGCGCCTTGAACTCGGCGAACACGCGGTCGAACTCGGCGTCGTCGAGCTCGAAGCCGAGTTCGCGGACGCGGTCGCGCAGCGCGTGGCGGCCGCTGTGCTTGCCGAGCACCAGGCTCGAGCGCGCGAGGCCGACGTCCTCGGGCCGCATGATCTCGTAGGTTCCCGGATGCTTGAGCATCCCGTGCTGGTGGATGCCCGACTCGTGCGCGAACGCGTTCTCGCCGACCACCGCCTTGTTGCGCGGGATCACCATGCCGGTGATGCTCGAGACGAGGCGCGCCGCCGGATAGAGGCGCCGCGTGTCGATCCGGGTGCGCATGTTGAAGAACGCCTCGCGGGTCTTCAGCGCCATCACGACTTCCTCGAGCGAGCAGTTGCCGGCCCGCTCGCCGATGCCGTTGAGCGTGCACTCCACCTGGCGCGCGCCGGTGACGACCGCCATCAGGCTGTTGGCGACCGCCATGCCGAGGTCGTCGTGGCAGTGCACCGACAGCGTGACGCGCTCGATGCCACGGACGTTCTTGCGCAGGTAGCGGAACAGCTCCGCGAACTCGTGCGGCACGGTGTAGCCGACGGTGTCCGGGATGTTGACCGTGGTGGCACCGGCCTCGATCACCGCCTCTACCACCTGCGCGAGGAAGTCGAGCTCGGTGCGCGAGGCGTCCTCGGGCGAGAACTCGACGTCGTCGGTGTACTCGCGCGCGATCCTCACGCCCTCGACCGCGCTGCGCAGGATCTCGCCCTTGGCCATGTTGAGCTTGTGCTCGCGATGGATCGCGCTGGTGGCGAGGAACACGTGGATGCGGTGGCTCGCGGCGGGCCGCAAGGCCTTGGCGGCGAGCGCGATGTCGTCCCGGTTGCAGCGTGCGAGGCCGCAGATCACCGGGCCCTGCACCTCGCGCGCGACCGCCTCCACCGCTTCCCAGTCGCCGCGCGAGGCCGCCGGGAAGCCGGCCTCGATCACGTCGACGCCGAGGTCGGCGAGGGCGCGAGCGACCCGCAGCTTCTCGGGCCGCGTCATGCTGCAGCCGGGGGCCTGCTCGCCGTCGCGCAGGGTGGTGTCGAAGATCAGGACGCGG